>NZ_JBHRWL010000024.1:0-71612 GCF_042647945.1 Streptomyces lusitanus | reverse complement strand
GGGGGGGGGGGGGGCGACCGGTAGGGTCGCCCCCGTGATCGACTTCGCACGGAACGTCCGGTTGTGGTTCGCCCCCGCCGAGGTGCGGGACTACGGGGAGACCCCCGACTACCGCTTCTCGCTGGCGAACGAGCGGACGTTCCTCGCCTGGCTGCGGACCGCGCTCGCGCTGATCGGCGGCGGGTTCGCGGTGGACCAGTTCCTGCCCGATCTGCGGTGGGGGTTGCGGGTCGGGCTGGCCCTGGCGCTGCTGGCGGCGGGGGCGCTGTGCGCGCTGCGGGCGGTCAACCACTGGGTGCGGTGCGAGCGGGCGATGCGGCGGGGCGAGGATCTGCCGGTGTCGCGGTTCCCCGCGCTGCTGAGCGTGGTGGTGGCGGGGGTGGCGGTGGTGATGGTCGTGGTGGTGCTGGTGGGGTGGGAGGGGTGACGCCCGGGGTCGCCGGCGAACGGGACCCGGGGTTGCAGCCCGAGCGGACCCGGCTGGCGTGGCGGCGGACGACTCTGGCGAGCACGGTGGTGGCTGTGCTGGCCGGGAAGGCGGGGGTGGCGGGGGGCGCGTCGGTGGGGCTGTTGGCGGCGGGGGTTGTGTGCTGTGCGGGGTGGGTGGGGGTGTTGGTGGTCGCCCATCGGCGGATTCGGGGGTTGGCGGGGGTGGGCGCGGGGGAGCCGTCGCGGCTCGCGTTTCGGGACGCGGTGGCCTTTGTGGTGTGCGTGCTGGTGACGGTGGGGGGTGGGGTGGGGGTGGTGTTGCGCTGAGTTTCTTCGCCCCCGCCGCCCCTTCCCGTCCCGACCCGGGGCTCCGCCCCGGACCCCGCTCCTCAAACGCCGGAGGGGCTAGGGGCGTCTCTCCCGCCCCGGAACCCGCTCCTCAAGCGCCGGAGGGGCTAGGGGTGCGGCACCGTGATCGCGATCTTGCCGCGTACGTGGCCCTCCTCGCTGCGGCGGTGGGCGTCCGCCGTGCGGGCGAGGGGGTACGTCTCCTCCACGTGGATCGTCACGACGCCCTGGTCGGCCAGGTCGGAGAGTTTGCGGAGGTCCGTGGGGTCGGGGCGGACGAACCAGTAGGCGCCGCCGTAGTCGGTCACCGCCGGGTCGACGATCGACGCCAGGCGGCCCTCCGGCACCACGAGGTTCGCGGAGGCCTTGAGGGCGTCCCCGCCGACCGTGTCGAAGACCGCGTCCACCCCCTCGGGGGCGAGGCCACGGACGCGTTCGGCCAGGCCCTCGCCGTAGGCTACCGGTTCGGCGCCGAGACCGCGGACGAAGTCGTGGTTGCGTGCGCTCGCCGTGCCGATGACCCGGGCGCCGAGGTGGGCGGCCAGCTGGACGGCGACGGAGCCGACCCCGCCGGCCGCCGCGTGCACCAGCACGGTCTCGCCCCGGCGCACCCCGAGGACGCGGTGGAGCACCTGGTACGCGGTGAGCCCGCCGAGGGGGAGGCCGGCCGCCTCCTCGAAGCCGAGGCGGCGCGGCTTGGGCGCGATGGTGCGTACCGGGGCGGCCACGTACTCGGCGCAGGTGCCGAAGGAGAGGACGTCCTCGCGGACGTAGCCGATCACCTCGTCGCCCTCGGAGAACTCGGGGACCGCCGGCCCGGTACGGACGACCACGCCCGCGAGGTCCCAGCCGGGGATCACCGGGAAGACGGCCGGGAGGGCCGCGTCGAGGTGACCCTGGCGGGCCTTCCAGTCGACCGGGTTGACGGACGCCGCGCGGACCCGGACGAGCACCGAGTCGGGGCCGAGTTTCGGGTCGTCGACCTCGCCGTACTCGAGGACCTCGGGGCCGCCGTACCGTGCGTAGCTGATCGCCTTCATGCGTCGACCCTCCGGGGTCGGCCCACCTCGTGCAAGCCGAATGGCCCGATGTACGCCGTTCGCGTCACCGGCGGGGCCGACGGCGCGGGGGCGCTCCCCCTATCGTGGACCCGATCACGTTTCGCCCCCGGTCTGGACGGCATACCGACCGGTCGGCATCATGGGCGGGTACTGTCCGTCTGCCCACAGGAGCGACGATGAGCCCCGACCACCCGCCCGGACTCGATCTCGACCGGCTGCGCGCGCTGCTCGAACGCGAGCGGCCCGGGCTGCTCGGCGGCCCGCTCTCCGGACGGCTGATCGAGGGCGGCAGGTCGAACCTCACCTACACGGTCACCGACGGCACGGCGACCTGGGTGGTGCGGCGCCCGCCGCTCGGCCATGTCCTGGCCACCGCGCACGACATGAGGCGCGAGCACCGGGTGATCAGCGCCCTGCACCCGACCAGCGTGCCGGTGCCGCGTCCGGTGCTGCTGTGCGAGGACGAGGAGGTGCTGGGCGCGCCCTTCTACGTCATGGAGTATGTCGAGGGCACCCCGTACCGCACCGCCGGGCAGCTCGTCCCGCTGGGCCCCGAGCGCACCCGCAAGGCCGTGCTGAACCTGGTCGACACGCTGGTCGAGCTGCACGCGGTCGACCCCGCCGAGGTCGGGCTCGAGGACTTCGGGCGCCCCGAGGGCTTCCTGGACCGGCAGCTGCGGCGCTGGGGCAAGCAGCTCGACGCCTCCCGCAACCGGGAGCTGGCCGGCATCGACGAGCTGCACGCCGCGCTCGGCCGTGCGCTGCCCGTCTCCCCCGCGCCCACCGTCGTCCACGGCGACTACCGCCTGGACAACGCGCTGATCAGCGACGACGAGTCGGTCCGCGCCGTCCTGGACTGGGAGATGTCCACGCTGGGCGACCCGCTGACGGACCTCGGGCTGCTCGTGATGTACAGCAGCCCGCTGGGCATGCCCGACTCCCCCGTCTCCACGACCGCCGAGGCCCCCGGCCATCCGACGCCGGCCGAGCTGATCGAGCGGTACGCGGCCCGGTCGGGGCGGGACGTGACATCGGTGTCCTGGTACACGGCGTTCGCGTGGTTCAAGCTCGCCGTGATCCTCGAGGGCATCCACTACCGGTACACGCTGGGCCAGACGGTCGGAGCCGGGTTCGACCGCATCGGAGATCTGGTCCCGGTCTTCATCGAGCACGGTCTGACCACCCTTCAGGAAGGCTGACGAGACATGGACTTCGCGTTCGACGCGCGCACCGAGGAGCTGCGCGCCCGGCTCCTGGCCTTCATGGACGAGCACGTGTACCCCGCCGAGCAGGTCGCGCACGAGCAGCGCGAGCTGCTGTCCTCGCCGTGGGAGAACCCGCCGGTGGTGGAGGAGCTGAAGGCGGAGGCGCGCCGGCAGGGCCTGTGGAACCTGTTCCTGCCCGACGCCGAGTACGGCGCCGGACTCACCAACCTCCAGTACGCCCCCCTCGCCGAGATCACCGGCCGGTCCCCGCAGCTCGCGCCGACCGCCACCAACTGCGCGGCGCCCGACACCGGCAACATGGAGGTGCTGGCGCAGTTCGGCGACGAGCGGCAGCGCAAGCAGTGGCTGGAGCCGCTGCTCGCGGGCGAGATCCGTTCGGCGTTCGCGATGACCGAGCCGGACGTGGCCTCCTCGGACGCCACCAACATCACCACGCACATCCGGCGCGAAGGCGACGAGTACGTCATCTCGGGCCGCAAGTGGTACATCTCCGGGGCCATGCACCCGGACTGCAGAATCTTCATCGTGATGGGCAAGACCGACCCGGACGGGCCGGACATCCGCCGCCAGCAGTCCATGGTCCTGGTCCCGCGCGACACCCCGGGCGTCACCGTGAAGCGGGCGATGCGGGTCTTCGGCTACGAGGACCACTACCACGGCGGCCACGCCGAGGTGATCTTCGACGAGGCGCGGGTGCCGGTGTCGAACCTGATCGGCGAGGAGGGCGGCGGGTTCGCCATCGCGCAGGCGCGCCTCGGTCCGGGCCGGATCCACCACTGCATGCGGCTGATCGGCATGGCCGAGCGGGCCATCGAGCTGATGTGCCGGCGGGCGGTGTCGCGGGACGCGTTCGGCAAGGCGCTCGCCCAGCAGGGCGTGGTGCAGAACTGGATCGCGGACGCGCGGGTCGCGGTCGAGCAGCTGCGGCTGCTGGTGCTGAAGACCGCCTGGATGATGGACACCGTCGGCAACCGGGGCGCGCACACCGAGATCCAGGCCATCAAGATCGCCACCCCGCGCACGGTCGTCGGCATCCTCGACCGGGCGATCCAGCTCTACGGCGCGGGCGGGGTGAGCCAGGACTATCCGCTGGCCGAGCTGTACGCGGGCGCGCGCACGCTGATGATCGCGGACGGCCCGGACGAGGTGCACCAGCGGTCGCTGGCCCGCCGGGAGATCAAGAAGTACCTGTAGACGAGGACCGGCTCGCCGGGCGGCCCTGAGGGCGCCCGGCGAGCCGGGGGCGCGGCGTCGGCCGCACGGCGCTACGGCCGCAGGGCGCGCAGCAGGAGGTCGGCGAGGTGGTCGGCGACCTGCTGGGGGCTGAGCGGGCCGTCGGGGCGGTACCAGGTGGACAGGTGGTGCACCGAGCCGAAGTGGTAGTCGACGACCAGGTCGGCCGGGGTCGCCGTGGAGAAGACGCCCTCGCGCTGGCCCTCCTCGATCAGCGCGCGGAACCGCTCGTGGTAGCGGCGGCGCTCGGAGCGGACCTGCTTGTTCTTCTCCGGGCTGAGATGGTGCATGGAGCGGAAGAAGATCGACGCGTCGTCGAGGTTGTCGATGGTGGTGACGACGACGTCGGCGGCCGCGCCGCGCACCCGCTTCTCGATCGGCTCGTCGGCGTCGGCGAACTGGTCCAGGCGCTCCTGCTGGAGGCGCAGCACGCGCGCGTACACCTCGTGCAGCAGGTCGTCCTTGGAGCCGAAGTAGTGGTACAGCGCCCCCTTGGTGACGCCGGCCGCCTCGACGATCTCCTGCACCGAGGTGCGGTCGTAGCCCTGCTCGGCGAAGAGCCGGGTGGCGGCGGCCAGCAGCCGCTGCGGCACGGGGGTTCCGTCACCGTCCGTCGTTCTGGGCACTGCCGCCACCCGCCTTTCCGTGTCGCTGTCGGTCGTCGTGCGTCCAGGGAACGCCGTCCCCGCCGGGAGATCTTCCCACTTCACGGAACCGCCGCCTCGGGCGCCACCTCCCCGCCCGGTTCCGCGGGTCGGCGTGGGCGGGTTTCCGGCGGATCCCGCCCGGTGGTCCGGGCGGGTGCCGGTGCCGTCGGTCAGCGGGTGGTCTCCCACTGCCGCTGGACGCGGTTCATGCCGCCGAGCCAGCGCTCGGGGTCGGTCGCGCGGGCCCGGTAGTACTCGGCGACCTCGGGGTGCGGCAGGATCAGGAAGCGGTCGTTCTCGATGCCGTCGAACAGGGCGTCGGCCACGTCCTCCGGCTCGATCGCGGTGGGCCGCAGCACCAGGTCACCGGCGCTGCCGCTGGCGTCGAGCATGTCGGTGCGCACGCCCTGCGGGCAGATCGCGTGCACCTTCACCCCGCGGTGCCGGTACGTCAGCGACAGCCACTCGGCGAAGGCGTAGGCGCCGTGCTTGGTGACGCTGTAGGGGGCGGTGCCGATCATGGTGAGCAGTCCGGCGGCGGAGACGGTGGAGACGAAACGCCCGCTGCCGCGCTCCAGCCACTCCGGGAGCAGCGCGTGCGCCGCGCGGACGTGCGCCATCACGTTGACGTCCCAGGACAGGGCCCAGTCCTCCTCGCGCAGCGGCTCGCCGGGCTCCCCGCCGTCGCGGCCGACCCCGGCGTTGGCGCACCAGACGTCGACGGTCCCGCCGAGCGCGTCCCGGGCCTCACCGACGATCGAGGAGGCGTCACCCGCCACGGCGAGGCCGCCGATCTCCTCGGCGACGGCCTTGGCGCGGCCGGCGTCCAGGTCGTTGACCACGACCCGCGCCCCCTGCGCGGCGAAACGGCGGGCCAGCGCCGCTCCGATGCCGCCCCCGGCTCCCGTGACGACCACCTTCGCACCCTGCACGGCTTGCACCATCGGTCTCCTCCGACGCGGCTCGTGAACGCCTGACCGCGTCAGACTAACCGGTCGGTATGCGGGGAGGAAGGGGCGTTCCGCGTGGTGTCGGTCCGGCGCGTTCCCCGGGGCGGTCCGGCGCGCTAGCGTGCGTGGCCATGACACGTTCCGCGATCACGGAGGTCACCGCATGAGGCTGTCCCGACGGAGCCTGCTCGCCACCACCACGGCCGCGGTCGCGGCCTCCGCCGCACCGGCCGCCGCCGCCTCCGGGGCGGGGCACGGCGGGGGCCGCACCCTGCGCACCGGGTTCGACCGGCTCGCGGCGGACGGCTACGCGCTGCTCGACGGCCGCCGGGTCGGCGTGGTCACCAACCCCACCGGCATCACCCGGGACGTGCGGCACATCGTCGACGTCATGCACGCCGACGGCAGAGTGGGCCTGACCGCGGTCTTCGGCCCCGAGCACGGCTTCCGGGGCACCGCGCAGGCGGGCGGCTCGGAGGGCCGTTACGACGACCCCGCGACCGGCCTGCCCGTCTACGACACCTACCTGAAGAGCGGACAGGACCTCGCCGGCATCTTCACGGCGTCCGGCGTGGACACGGTCGTCTTCGACATCCAGGACGTCGGCGCCCGCTTCTACACCTACATCTGGACGCTCTTCGACTGCATGGAGGCGGCGCAGCTCGCGGGCCTGTCGTTCGTGGTCCTGGACCGGCCGAACCCGATGACCGGGCGGGCGGCGCTCGGTCCGGTGCTGCACAAGGAGTTCGCGACGTTCGTCGGACGGCAGCCGATCTCCCAGGCGCACGGGATGACGGTGGCGGAGCTGGCGCTGCTGTTCAACGCGGAGTTCCTGGCCACGCCCGTCCCCCTGGAGACCGTACGGATGTCGGGCTGGAGGCGGTCGGACTTCTACGACGCGTCCGGGCTGCCGTGGGTGCCGCCGAGCCCGAACATGCCGACGCCGGAGACGGCACTGGTGTACTCGGGGACCTGCCTGTTCGAGGGCACGAACCTGTCGGAGGGGCGCGGCACCACCCGGCCGTTCGAGCTGCTGGGCGCGGAGGGGATCGACGGGCGCTGGGCGGCCGCGGCGAACGAGCTGGGCCTGCCTGGCGTGCGGTTCCGTGAGGCGTACTTCGCGCCCACGTTCTCCAAGTTCCAGGGGAAGACCATCGGGGGCGTGCAGCTGCATGTGCACGACCGGGAGCGGTTCGACCCGGTGCGGACCGGCATCGGCCTGCTGGTCACGGCGAAGCGGTCGTGGGACGGCTTCGCCTGGCGCGCGGACAACTGGATCGACAAGCTCACCGGTTCCACCCAGGTGCGCACGATGATCGACGCGGGCGCGGACACGGACGAGGTGGTGGCCGGCTGGCAGGGCGAGCTGGCGGCGTTCCGCCGGAAGCGGCGCGAGCACCTGCTCTACCGGTAGGCGGCGGGCCCGCGGGGCACGGAACGGCGGCGGGGCATGGAACTGCGGCGGGTCGCGGACGGCACGGCGACCCGCCGCCGTCGCGTTCACGCCCCGTTTCCCCCTCCGCCCACTCCTGTGACCTGCGTTTTCACCGCTCCCGTCCGCTCCATGCGGGGTTTCTCGGCCGACGGTCGGTGATCGGTGTGCATATCGGCGGGGCGTTCAGGAACCCGTGGAAGCCGCGGGGAGTTCTCAGAGCGTCGGGAAAGGGCCGCTCCTCCACCGGGAAGGACCGGGAGGGACAGCGGGCCCGTTACCGCCGGTATCCCCGCGACGACGACAACTGAAGCGCGGGCCAAGGCAGTTGGCCCGGCGTTCCCGCGGCCGGCTGAGGGGGCCATCGGAAAAAGGATGGAGCCGAATCGCGTGCCGACACGTCTATTCGGCGACGTCCGTTCGACGACGCCGAAGTGACCGGATTACAGGTGCAGGTGTGACGGAGGTGCAGGACGATGGCCGGTTTCCGGAGTCTGGCGAGACAGGTCCGAGATCCCCGGTGCGATCTGGCGCTGCGGCGCTACTCGCTGCGCAAGTGCCTGGAGCGGTTCGCCCCCTACGGGCACCGGGCGACCTGGGACCACTTGTGCTCGCGGGCCGGGTTCGATCCCGAGGACCGCTCCGTCGACCCGGCGCGGCTCGTGGCCGCACTGGACGAGCTGGAGGAGGCCCGGGCGGTCTGGCTGGCGTACGAGGTGGAGTTCGCCGAGCGCCGCAGGAAGGAGAAGCACGACGGTCTGCGCAGGCCGGGCAGTGTGGACGACTGGCACCGGATGACCTGGGGAGGTTTCGGGGTCGCCTGGTGCGACGACCCGCGGGTGCACCCGACGGAGCCCCTGGCGGAGGTGCTGCGGCGGCTGATCGACGCGCTGGAGCGTGAGCCGGGTTCGTCGTGCCCCGTGTGCCGGGGAGAGCGGCTCGTCTGGCGCCATGACCTGGATCATGAGCCCTCGGCGGGCCCGGTGTGCACGGACTGCGGCATTCTGGTCCCCAGCCCCGTGCTGACCCCATCGGCCCTCGCGGAGTCCCGCCGTGCGAGGCTGCTGGTCTCCGCCTGACGCGGGGGAGGACGAGGGCGCCGCGAGCGACGCGTGATCACGGTGACGAGCAACGGGGGCACGGGGGTGCGCGCCAGGGATGCCGCACCCCCCGCGCCCCGGGACGGTAGCAGGCCGTAAACCGGTCGCTCCAGGGTTTTGTTCTCAGGACAGTCGGGGGTGATGACACCCACCCGAGAATCCTGGGAGCACACCCCATGTCGACGCTGCGCGTCACCGCGGAGATCCTGACCGTCCACCCTCATCCCAACGCCGACGCCCTGGAACTGGCCCAGGTGGGCCTGTACCGGGCCGTCGTCGCCAAGGGCGCCTACCGCACGGGCGACGCCGCGGTGTACATCCCCGAGCAGTCCGTGCTGCCGACCGCCCTGATCGACGAGCTGAGCCTGACCGGCCGGCTGGCGGGCGGCAACCACGACCGGGTCAAGGCGGTCCGGCTGCGCGGCGAGCTGTCGCAGGGCATCGTGTGCCGGCCGAAGGCGGTCGCGGACGTCGACCTCGTACGGGCCGCCGCGGACGGCACCGACTTCGCGGAGCTGCTCGGGATCACCAAGTGGGTGCCGCCGGTCCCGCCGACCATGAGCGGCGAGGTGGGGCCGGCGCCCGCCCTGCTCCCCTGGGTCGACATCGAGAACCTCCAGCGCCACCCCGGCATCTTCACCCCCGGCGAGCCCGTCGTGGTCACCGAGAAGCTGCACGGCACGGCCTGCCTGCTGACGTACTCAGCGGAGGAGGACCGGGTGTACGTCTCCTCCAAGGGCTTCGGGGCGAAGTCCCTCGCGCTGACGGAGGACCCGCGCAACCTGTACTGGCGCGCGGTGCGCGGCCACGGCGTCGCCGAGGCGGCCGCCGAACTCGCCGCCCGGCTGGGCGCCACGCGGGTCGGCGTCTTCGGCGAGGTGTACGGCGAGGGCGTGCAGGACCTGTCGTACGGCGCGGACGGGCGGCGCGACACCCTGGGGTACGCCGTGTTCGACGTGTCCGCGGAGATCGACGGCCAGGTGCGCTGGCTGGACGCGGCGGAGCTGCTGGAGGGCCGGCTGCCGCTGGTGCCCCGCCTCTGGACCGGCCCGTACGACAGCGAACGCGTGCTGGAGCTGGCCGGCGGCCGGGAGACGGTGTCCGGCCGGGAGCTGCACATCCGGGAGGGCGTGGTCGTCCGCCCGGTGACCGAGCGGCACAGCCCGGTGACGGGCGGGCGGGCCATCGCCAAGGCGGTGAGCCCGGCGTATCTGACCCGCAAGGGGGGCACGGAGTACGAGTGAGGACGGGCGGGCGGCGGGGTGCCGCCCGCCCGTGGCGCCTTCCGTGGCGGGAGGTTTTGCGGCGGCTCGCCGCCACAGCGGCGGGAAGTTTTGCGGCGGCTCTCCGCCACAGCGGCGGGAGGTTTTGCGGCGGTTCTCCGCCACAGCGGCGGGAGGTTCTGCGGCGGCTCGCCGCCACCAAGCCGCCCGAGCCCTTCCGGCGGCTCGCTGCCGCAGCCGCGCGAGGGCTCGGGGCGGCTTCCCGCCATAGGCGCGGGAGGCTTTGGGGCGGCTTTCCCGCCGCAGCCGCGGGAGGGCTTCCGGCGGCTCACCGCGATCGGCCGCCCGACCTCTTCCGGCGGCTCACCGCCATCAGCTGCTGGAGGCCTTGCGGCGGCTCTCCGGGGTCAGCCGTCGGATGCCTGCAGCGGCTGGGTTCAGCCGTCGGCCGACTTCCCGCGGCTCACCGCCATCAGCCGGGAGCCGGTGAGGCGCTCGCCGACGACGTCGTCGGGGTTGGACAGCACGCAGCCTTCCAGCGAGAGGCAGCCGCAGCCGATGCAGTCGGTCAGGTGGTCGCGCAGCCGGTTCAGCTGCCGGATGCGCTCGTCCAGTTCGGAGCGCCACGCCTCGGAGAGCCGCGCCCAGTCGTCCCGCGTGGGCGTGCGCTCCTCGGGCAGTTCGGCGAGCGCCTCGCGGATCGTGGCGAGCGGGATGCCGACGCGCTGGGCGGCGCGGATGAAGGCGACCCGGCGCAGGGTGTCGCGGGTGTAGCGGCGCTGATTGCCCGAGGTGCGCCGGCTGCTGATCAGCCCCTTGGACTCGTAGAAGTGCAGGGCCGACACGGCGGCCCCGCTGCGGGCGGAGAGCTGCCCGACCGTGAGCTCGTGGATCTTCTCTGGAATCCGGTGCACCCCTCGAAGCCTACCGACCCCGTACGGCGGCCGGTCCGTTGACAGGTGCCGCCCGGCCGACCATGCTAAGCAGTTGCTTAGGCATGCGCACGCGGATGCGCCTGCGACTACGTGACGCGAGAGGCCGGGACATGGCAGAGCCGAGGATCTTCACGTCCGTCGACGACCTGAAGGCGGCGGTGGGCGAGCAGCTGGGGTACACCGACTGGCTGGAGATCGACCAGAAGCGGATCGATCTGTTCGCCGAGGCCACCGGTGACCACCAGTGGATCCACGTGGACCCGGAGAAGGCCGCGAAGGGCCCGTTCGGCACGACCATCGCGCACGGCTATCTGACGCTGTCGCTGCTGCCGCTGTTCGGCCCGCAGCTGCTGTCCGTCGAGGGCGTGACGATGGGCGTCAACTACGGCACCAACAAGGTCCGCTTCCCCGCCCCCGTCCCGGTCGGCTCGCGGCTGCGCGCCACGGCGACGATCAGCGGCGTGGAGGAGGTGCGGGGAGGCGTGCAGGTCGCCACCGCCTTCACCGTGGAGCGCGAGGGCGGCGACAAGCCGGTGTGCGTGGCCGAGTCGGTGGCCCGCTACTACCTCTAGGCAGTCTCGGCGTTCTTGGCCCCCACCATCCGGAGCACGAGGTCGGCGTAGAGCTCGCCGACCTGCTCCGGGGTGCGGGGCCCGTCGACGTTGAACCAGCGGGCCACGTCGATGCACAGGGAGAGCACGGCGAGCGTGGTGCCCGGCACGTCCGGGACGTCGAACTCGCCGGAGCGGACGCCGTCCTCGATGATGCCGCGCACCTCGGCGTCCACCTGCCGGCGCAGGCCGACGATCTCCGCGCGGGCGTCGGGGCCCAGCGAGTCGAGTTCGTACTGCACGACCCGGGCGGTGGTGCGGCCGCGCGCGTGCCAGCGGACGAAGGAGCTGACCGCGTCGGCGAGCCGCTCGGTCGCGGCGCCCTCCCCGCGGGCCGCGGTGCGCAGGATGTCCAGCGCCTTCTCGTGCCCGATGCGGCTGATGCGGTGGAGCAGCTCTTCCTTGGTCTTGTAGTGGATGTAGAGCGCGGCCGGGCTCATCCCGGCGCGGCCCGCGATGTCGCGGGTCGTCGTGGCGTGGTAGCCGCGCTCCGCGAAGGCCTCCACGGCGGCGAGCAGCAGCCGCCGGGCCGCGTCGGGCGTGACCTCACCCCACGGCTGCGTGTCACCGCCGGCCGTCTCCTCCGCCGTACTCATCGCTCACCCCATTCGCTGACAGGGTCGCCATCCTACCGGCAAGGGTGAGCGAGCGCTTAGCCTGCCCTCCGGGCAGCTTCCGAGACGCCTCGTTTGCAACGCACTGTCCGGTGGGGGTGCGCGTGGCGCCTACGGGGGGTGGGTGGTGCGGGGCCGCGGCGGGGGTGGACGTCCTCGGTCTGGCGCGATTGGGTCGCTTGAATGGTCAAGGGCGCGGACGCGCCAGCCGCTGCGGGCGCCCACCCCCACCCCGACCCCTCCCCGCCGCGGGCGGCAACACCGACACCGGTGGGCGGCACCTCGCCGGCGCCGAGTTGCGCCAACACCCCCGGCCCGCACAGGCACCGGGCACCTGATACTCCCGCGCCCTGACGTCACAGCTTCTGCAACGGATCATGCTCAGCCAACAGCTTCTCCAGCCGCGCCTGATCCACCCTGTTCACGATCTGCCCCGCCTCCTGCCGGTCACGGATGACCTTGGCCAGGGTGAACGCCGACGTGACCAGATACAGAACCGCGATGCTCAGAAACCCCCGCACCCACGCGTCCGTCTCCAGGTTGTAGATGCCCACGGCGGTGGCCCCCAGGGCGACGCCGAACGACGCGACGGCCTGGCCGTAGAAGGCGGCCGTACTCTGCTGCTTGACCGGTGTCTCGCTCATGCGGACCAGCATCGGCGGACGGGTCCGCGACCACATCCGCCCGCGTACTCAGGCGGTACTCAGAACGCCGAAATCCCCGTCAGCGCCCGCCCGATCACCAGTTTCTGTATCTGGCTGGTGCCCTCGTACAGCGTCATCACCCGCGCGTCGCGCAACAGCTTCCCCGCCGGGTACTCGTCGATGTACCCGTACCCGCCGTACACCTGAAGGGCGTTGTTCGCCGCCCGCACCGCCGCCTCCGAGGCGAACAGCTTCGCCTTGGACGATTCCACGGCGAACGGCTTGCCCCGGTCGATCAGATCGGCCACCCGCCAGGTGAGCAGCCGGGCCGCGTCCACGTCGACAGCGATGTCACTGATCAGCTCCTGGACCAGCTGATGCCCCGCGATCGGCTTGCCGAACTGCTCCCGCTCGCCCGCGTAGGCGACGGCCGCGTCCAGCGCGGCCTGGGCGATCCCCACGCAGCCCGCCGCGACCGACATCCGCCCCTTGGCCAGGGCGGACATGGCGACCGAGAACCCCTTCCCCTCCTCACCGAGCATCGAGGAGGCCGGCACCCGCACCCCGTCCAGCACCAGCTCGGCCGTGGCCTGCCCGCGCAGCCCCAGCTTGCCGTGCACGGCACGGCGCGTCAGCCCGGGCGTGTCCGTGGGCACGAGGAAGGCGGAGACGCCCTTGTGGCCCGGCGCGTCCGTGGAGCGCGCGAAGAGCAGTACGACGTCCGCCCACGTCCCGTTCGTGATGAACATCTTCGCGCCGTCGATGACGTACTCGTCGCCCTCCCGCACCGCCCGCGTCGCGAGACTGCCCGCGTCGGAGCCGGTCCCCGGCTCGGTCAGCCCGAAGCAGCCGACGTACTCCCCGGAGGTCAGCCCCGGGAGCCAGGTCCGCTTCTGCTCCTCGCTCCCCCAGGCGGCGACGGTCTTGGCGACCAGCCCGAGGGAGACGGAGACGATGCCGCGCACGGAGGAGTCCCCGCGCCCCAGCTCCTCGGTGACCAGGCAGTACGCGAGGTGGTCGCCACCGGACCCGCCGTACTCCTCGTCGATCGTCAGCCCGAGGAAGCCGACCTCGCCGAGCTTCTTCACGATGCCCCGGTCGACCTCCTCCGCGCGGTCCCAGGCGGCGGCGTGCGGCGTGACCTCGCGCCGTACGAAGTCCCGGGCGAGCCGGGACACGGCCTCCTGCTCGTCACTCAGCTCCAGGTTCATCCCGAGTCACCCCATGTGAGACGCGCGTGATCGGCGGGGCGAGCCGGCGCCCGCCGAGTCCATTAATTAGCACTGCTAGTTTAGTGCCGCAGCCCTACTATGTGCGCCATGGCCCGACCGCGCAAGCCCTTGCTCAGCACCGACCGCATCGTCGCCACGGCCCGCGCGCTGGTGGACGCGGAGGGCCTGGCGGCCGTCTCCACCCGACGGCTCGCCGCCGAACTGGGGGTGAGCGGCCCCTCCCTCTACAACCACTTCCGCACCAAGGACGAGATCCTGGAGGCGGTGGCGGACTCGGTGAGCGCGCAGGTCGACCTGTCGATGTTCGAGGACGGCCGGGACTGGCGGACGGCGCTGCACGACTGGGCGGTGTCCTACCGCGACGCGCTGCGCGACCACCCCAACATCGTGCCGGTGCTGGCCCGCGGCCCCGGCCGCCGCCCGGCCGCGCTGCGACTGGCCGACGCGGCCTACGGCGCGATGGTCGAGGCGGGCTGGCCGCCCGCCCAGGCCACGTCCATCGGCGCGCTGATGCGGTACTTCATCATGGGCTCGGCGCTCGGCTCGTTCGCCGGCGGCTTCGTCGACGACGCCAGCGCCTACGACCCCGCGGACTACCCGCACCTCGGCCAGGCGCATCTGCTGGCCGACCAACAGGAGAAGATCGACGAACGCGCCTTCGAGACGGGTCTGACGGCCTTGCTGGACGGCCTGGCCCTTCAGTACGAGCAGGTCCGGCTACGTACCTGAGGCTCCGTGCCGCATGACACTTCGGTCGGCGCCGAACCGTTCCTGCCGCATGCTGGGAGGCATGACCGCCAACGACCGGGACCCCAGGGCGGGCGCGCTCGCCCGGCTCGCCGCGCTGGCCGCCGACGAGACGCGGGCCGCGTGCCTGCTCGCGCTGCTGGACGGGCGGGCCTGGACGGCGGGTGAGCTGGCCCGGCACTGCGGGGTCGCCGCGTCCACGCTCAGCGAGCACCTGGGCAAGCTGGTCGGCGGCGGGCTGCTGACCGAGGAGCGGCAGGGCCGGCACCGGTACGTGCGGCTGGCCGACGCCCGGGTCGCCCAGCTCGTGGAGGACCTCACGGCGCACATCGCCCCGGACGCCGCCGAACGGCCGCGCGGGCTGCGGCAGTCGGGCGCGGACTCCGCCATGGCGCGCGGCCGCACCTGCTACGACCATCTCGCCGGGCGGCTCGGCATCGCCGTCACGGACGCCCTGACCGCGCGCGGACTGCTGCGTCAGGACACCGGGTTCGCGCTGACCGACGCGGGTCTTGACTGGTTCGGCGCGCTCGGCGTGGACCTCGGCGGGCGAGGCCGGCGTCCGCTGGCGCGCGCCTGCCTGGACTGGACGGAACGCCGGCCCCACCTGGCCGGTGCGGCGGGCGCGGCCCTGTGCCGGCACCTTCTCGACCAGGGCTGGTGCGTACGGATCGGCTCCGGCCGCGCCGTGAAGGTGACCGGCGCCGGGGAGCGGGCGCTCACCGGCCTGCTGGGGGTCGACACGGCCGCGCTGCGCTGAGACGCCGCCATGCGGAACCCCGTCAGTCCAGTGCGTGTGTCCGGCACGTCCGCAGAATTTCGTCCGACAGCTCCGGTCCGACCTGCCGTACCGCCCGCGCCAGCACCATCGCGCCGACCATCCGGCTGAGCAGCAGCACCGCCCGCTCCCGCGCCTCCTCCGGGGTGACCTCGTCCTCGCGGGCGAACTCCGCCGCGAAACCCGCGAGATACCCCTCCACCCCGGCCGCGTACTCGCGCTGCACCGCCTCGCTCTGCCGTCCGGCGTCGACGACCAGGGAGGCGGAGGGGCAGCCGCCGTCGGGGGCGTCGCGGTGCTCGGCGGAGAGATAGTCCTCCACCACCCGTCGCAGCG
This sequence comes from Streptomyces lusitanus, assembly GCF_042647945.1. NCBI lineage: Bacteria > Bacillati > Actinomycetota > Actinomycetes > Kitasatosporales > Streptomycetaceae > Streptomyces > Streptomyces lusitanus. Next base: position 56,066 of record NZ_JBHRWL010000024.1, on the reverse strand, counting down.
GCGGCCCGGCGGGCGCGTCGCCGTCCTCGACGGCCTGCCGCAGCACGCCCAGTGACGCGGCGAACGAGGCGTTGCACACCTCGGCGGCCAGGTCGTCCTTGGACGCGAAGTGGTTGTAGAAGCCGCCGTGGGTGAGACCCGCCTCCTTCATCAGGTCGGCGATGCCCACGGCGTCGATGCCCTGCGCACGGAACATGCGTCCCGCCGCCTCGACGATGTTCTGCCGGTTCCTGGCCTTCTCTTCCTTGGTGATCCTCGGCATGCCCGCCCTCCCGCTCCGACCCTGTTTGACGTTTTCAAGGTTACCCCTCATCATTATTTTGATGTCGATCATCATTAAAAGGTGGTGAGGAGTCATGCGCTCCGTCGTGCACACCCGCCGGGGAGACCCCGCCGAGGTCCTCGCACTGCGGGAGGAACCCGGCCGGCCGCGGCCCGGCGCCGGGGAGGTGCTGGTCCGCCTGCGGGTCCGGCCCGTCCACCCGGGCGATCTGATCGCCGTGGAGGGCGGCCTGCCGGGCCTCCCGGACCAGGACCCGCAGCCCCGGATTCCGGGCGTGGAGGGCATGGGCGTCGTCGAGGACGTGGGCGCGGACGTGCGCGCGCCGCTCGCCGGCCGGCGCGTCGCGGTGTTCCCCGCGCCGGGCACCTGGGCCGAGTACGTCGTGGTCCCGGCCGAACGCGCCGTGCCGGTGCCGGACGAGGTCGAGGACGACACCGCGGCGCTGATGCTGGTCAACCCGCTGACGCTGGTCATGCTGCACCGGGCGGTGGAGCAGGCCCTGGACGGGCACGACGGCCCGGTCGTGCAGACCGCCGCCGGCTCCTCCGTCGGCCGGCTCGTCTCCGCGCACGCCGACCGCCGCGGGCTGCGTCTGGTCAATCTCGTACGCGGTGCGGCCGGGGCGCGGAAGGTGCGTGAGATGTTCCCCGCGCAGCCCGTGATCGTCACGTCGGACGCCGACTGGCAGGACCAGGTGCGCCACGCGACCGGCGGGGGTGCACGGGCCGTCCTGGACTGCGTCGGCGGCTCCTTCACCCGGGACCTCGTCGGCCTGCTCGGTGACGGCGGCACCCTGATCAGCTACGGCCGGCTCGGGTCCGGCGCCACGGTGCTGGACGAACTGCCGCTGGTCAATCGGGGGTTGACGGTTCGGGGTGTGACCATCTGGCAGTGGACGGACCGCACGCCCGAGCAGCGGGCGGAGGACCTCGCCTTCGCCGTGGACCTGGCGCGTACCTCGCCGGAACTGCTGGAGGTCGCGGCCCGCTACGACCTGGCCGACGTCAAGGCCGCCGTGGAACACGCCCGCCGCACGGGCAAGAGCGGCACCGTGCTGCTCACCTCGCCGGCGGAGACCGGGGGTACGCGATGAGGATCGGCATGCTCGGCGCCGGAACCGTCGCCCAGGCCCTCGCCCGGCACGCGATACGCCAGGGCCACGAGGTCGTCCTCAGCAACAGCCGCGGGCCCGCCTCGCTCGCCCCGCTGGTGCGGGAGCTGGGCCCGCTCGCCGGTGCCGCCACTCCGGCGGAGGCGGCCGGCGCCGATCTCGTCGTGCTCGCGGTCGGCTGGCCGCGGGTACCGGAGGTCGCCGCCGCGCTCCCCCGTCTGGACGGCACTGTCGTCGTCGACGCCACCAACCAGTTCGCGTCCCTTCACCCGGAGCCGAGGACCGCCGACCTGGGCGATCTCACGGGCAGCGAGTACGTGGCCTCCCTGCTGCCGGGGGCGCGTGTGGTGAAGGCGTTCAACGCCCTTTTCGCCCAGTACATCGCGGCCGATCCGCGTCACCAGGCCGGACGGCAGGTGCTGTTCCTCGCCGGCGACGACGCCGGCGCCAAGCGGACCGTGAGCGGGCTGGCCGACTCCTTCGGCTTCGCGCCCGTCGACCTCGGCCCGCTCCGCCAGGGCGGGCGCCTGATCCAGCTCGGCGGGCCGTTGTCGGCGCTGCACGTCCTCAAGCAGGACTGAATCCGCTGCCCGCTTTTTCACCACCTCACCTCATTGAGCCAGGAGAAGAGATCACCCATGTCCGACTACGCTCCCCAGCCCCTCCTCCGGCCCGTCCGCCTGGGCGCGCTCGAGCTTCCCAACCGTGTCCTCATGGCACCGATGACCCGCGCCCGCGCCACCAATCCGGGGCTGGTCCCGACCGACCTGCACGCCGAGTACTACACCCAGCGGGCGAGCGCCGGCCTGATCGTCACCGAGGGGACCTGGGTCGGCCCGGACGCCATCGGCTACATCCACGTCCCCGGCATCTACACCGACGAGCAGACCGCCGGGTGGGCCGAGGTCACCGACGCCGTGCACGCGGCGGGCGGCAGGATCGTCTCCCAGATCGGCCATCTGGGCGCCGTCTCCCACCCGGACCACCTCGGCGGCCGGCTCCCCGTGGCGCCGTCGGCGGTCAACCCCGAGGAGATGACGTTCACCCCCGACGGCCCGAAGGAGACGGTGACGCCCCGCGCCCTGACCGGCGCGGAGATCGCCGCCACCCTCGACGACTACCGCCGGGCCGCCGAGAACGCCCGGCGCGCCGGGTTCGACGGCCAGGAGATCCACGCGCAGGGCAACCACCTCATCGCCCAGTTCCTCAACCCCCGCCTCAACCGGCGCACCGACGCCTACGGCGGCAGCGGCGAGAAGCGGGCGCGGTTCCTCCTGGACGTCGTGGAGACCGTCACCGACGTGTGGGGCGCCGGCCGGGTCGGCGTGAAGCTGTCGCCGTACTGGCGGAGCGGCTTCGCCTTCACCGCGGACGAGGAACTGCTCGCCGACTACGACCAGTTGCTGAAGCGGCTCGGCGACAGCGACCTGGCCTATCTCCATCTGGTCGGCCCGGAGGCCGGGGCGGGCGTCGACGACACGCTCACCACGTTCGGCCGCTTCCGTGCGCACTACCGGGGCTCGGTCGTCGCCAACCTCGGGTTCACGCGGGAGAGCGGCAACGACCTGATCGAGCGGGGGCTCGCCGACGCGGTGTCCTTCGGGGCGCCGTACATCGCCAACCCGGACCTGGTGGAGCGGTTCGTTCGCGGGCTGCCGCTTGCCGAGGGCGACCGCGACACGTACTACGCGGGTGGCGAGCGGGGGTATGTCGACTACCCCGTCGCCGTTCGTCCGTAGCGGGGCGGCGGGTGCGGCGGCGTGGGGGCTGGTCGCGCAGTTCCCCGCGCCCCTGGGGATGTGTACTCACGCGACCGCGACACGGGCCGCCCCGGCCCTCGGGTGCGGCGGCGTGGGGGCTGGTCGCGCAGTTCCCCGCGCCCCTAAGGGTGTATCCGCACGCGGCCGTGGCATGTGCCGCCCCGGCCCTCGGGGCGCAGTTCCCCGCGCCCCTGGGGGCGCGTTCGCGTCGGTGTGGGTCAGAAGATCACCAGGGCGCGGCCTCCCTTGCCGGCGATCATGGTGTCGAAGGCGGCCGGGATGCCCTCCAGGGTGATCCGTTCCGTGACCAGGGCGCCCAGGTCGAAGGCGCCGGAGCGGATGTGACCGGCGAGGACCGGCAGGTCGCGGGCGGGGTCGGAGTTGCCGTAGACGCAGCCGGCGAGGGTGCGGCCCCAGTGGAAGATCTCCAGGGCGTTGAAGGAGACCTTCTCCTCCTTGCCGCCGATGCCGACGACCGTGGTGCGTCCGCCGCGCCGCGTGGACTCCCAGGCGGTGCGGATGGTGCTCGCCCGGCCGACGCACTCCACCGCGACGTCGACGCCCTGCTTCCCGGTGAGGGCGCGGATCTGGCGGGCGGTGGTGTCGGAGGCGACGACGTACTCGGTGGCGCCGGCCGCGCGGGCCAGGTCCTCCTTCTCCGGGGAGACGTCCACGGCGACGATCGTCCCGGCGCCCGCGATCCGGGCCGACTGGAGCGCGGCGAGGCCCACTCCCCCGACGCCGAACACGGCGACGGTCTCGCCGGCGCGGACGCGGGCGGAGTGGTGGACCGCGCCGTAGCCGGTGAGGACGGCGCAGCCCAGCAGGGCGGCGTCGGCGAGGGGGACCCCGTCCGGGGCGGGCAGCACGCAGGCGCCGGGCACCACGGTCTCCTCGGCGAACGCGGCCACGTTCAGCCCCGGGTGCAGGTCGGTGCCGTCGTCGGCGCGGCGGGCGTGCACCCGGGCGGCGCCGTCCAGGGCGTGCGCGCACAGCCACACCTCGCCGCGCCCGCAGGCGGGGCAGGCGCCGCAGGAGGGCGCCCAGTTGAGGACGACCCCGTCGCCGGGCGCGACATGGGTGACGTCCTCGCCGACGGCGACGACGGTGCCGGCGCCCTCGTGGCCGAGGACGGCCGGGACGGGCACGCGCATGGTGCCGTCGGACAGGGACAGGTCGGAGTGGCACACCCCGGCGGCGGCGAGGCGGACGCGCACCTCGCCGGGGCCGGGGTCGGGCAGGTCGACGCCGGTGATCTCCAGCGGGGCGCCGACGGCGGGCAGAACGGCGGCTCGTACGGCCATGAGGGTTTCGACTCCCCTAGAACTGGAGGGACTTGGTCTGGAGGTACTCGGTCAGGCCGTGGGGGCCGAGTTCGCGGCCCACGCCCGACTGCTTGTAACCGCCGAACGGGGCCAGCGGGTTGAACCGGCCGCCGTTGATGTCGACCTGGCCGGTGTCCATGCGGCGGGCGAAGGCGACGGCCTCCGCCTCGTCACCGGCCCAGACGGCGCCGGCCAGGCCGTAGACGGTGCCGTTGGCGATGCGCAGGGCGTCCTCCTCGTCCTCGTAGCGCAGCACGCACAGCACGGGGCCGAAGATCTCCTCCTGCGCGACGGTCATCTCGGGGGTGACGTCGGCGAGGACGGTGGGGCTGACGTACCAGCCGCGCGGGCGCGGCGCCTCGGGGCCGCCGGCGGCGAGGCGGGCGCCCTCGGCGACGCCCTTCTCGATGTAGCCGCGGACGCGGTCCCGCTGGCGGGCGCTGACGAGGGGGCCGATGCGGTCGCCGTACTTGGCGGCGGCGGCCGCGGCCAGCTCGACGGCCTCCTCGTACCGGTCGCTGTGGACCAGCATCCGGGTCCAGGCGCTGCACGTCTGGCCGGAGTTGGACATCACGTTGGCGACGCCGACGTTGACCGCGCGGGCCAGGTCGGCGCTGGGCAGAATGACGTTGGCGGACTTGCCGCCGAGCTCCAGGGCGACCCGCTTCACCATGCCGGTGGCGATCGCGCCGATCCGGCGGCCGACGGCGGTGGAGCCGGTGAAGGAGAGCAGGTCGACGCCGGGGTGCTCGGCGAGCGCCTGTCCGGCCACCGGACCGAGACCGGTGACCAGGTTGAACACGCCCGCGGGGATGCCCGACTCGTGCACGCACTCGGCGAAGATCCGGGCGACCAGCGGGGTGTTCTCGGCGGGCTTGACCACGAGGGTGCAGCCGGCGGCGAGGGCGGGCGCGGCCTTGGCGACGATCTGGTGCAGCGGGTAGTTCCACGGGGTGATCGCGCCGACCACGCCGACCGGTTCGTGGAACACGGTCGAGTTGCCGATCCGCTCCTCGAAGGAGTACGTCGCGGCCAGCTCGGCGTACGAGCCGGCGACCGCGACCGGCAGGCCGGCGTGCACGGTCTGGGCGAGCTTCTCGGGCGCGCCGAGTTCGGCGGTGACCGTCGCGGCGATCTCGTCCCGGCGGGCGTGCAGCTGGTCCCGCAGCGCGGCGAGGCGGGCCGCGCGTTCGGCGGGCGGGGTGGCGGCCCAGGCGGGGAGCGCGGCGCGGGCGGCGCGCACGGCGGCGTCGACGTCCTCCGCGGTGCCCGCCGGGACGGTGGCGATCACCTGTTCGTCGGCCGGGTCGACGACCTCGATCACGCCGGAGCCGGCGGCGGGCCGCCAGGCGCCGTCGATGTACATGCCGTCGTATGCCTTCATCGCGGTTCCTCCGGGGCGGGGGCGTCCTGTGCGACACCTAAACTAGCGATGTTAGTTTTTCCGCGCCAGGGGGTCGGCCGCGTGTGCCCGTGGGTCGGCCGCGTGCCGTGCTCACTCCTCCAGGTCGGGCAGCCGGTCCGGGCTGGGGCAGATCCGCCGGCCGTGCTGGTCGAAGACGAAGAGGTGGGCGAGGTCGACCAGGAGCGGGACCTGCATGCCGTGCCGGAGCCGGATGTCGGGCGTGGTGCGGACGATGAGGTCGCCGGGGAGTCGGGGTTCTGCGGAGGTGGCTGCGGAGGCGGGGGCGGACGCGGCGGACGGCGCTCCGGCCGGGTCGGGGCCGCCGGAGCCGTGGGCGCCGCCCGGGCCGCCCAGCGTGGCCAGGGCGCCCGTACGCACGGAGCCCCGCACGGAGCCCGCACGGAGGGCGCCCGCGCGCTCCCGGAGGCGCTCCAGCACCGTGGCCGCCTCGCGGCGGCGACGGGCCCCCGGGCGGCCGGTGGCCGGGCGCGGGGCCTCCAGCTCGGGGACGACGGCGCGGCGGGAGCCGGTGTTGAAATGCACCAGCACCTCGTGGCCCTGGAACTCCAGGTGCTCCACCAGGCCGGTGAGGGCCACCTCGCCGGGGCGCGCGGCGGACGGCTTGGCGATGCGTACGGCCTCGGAGCGCAGGCCCACGATGACCTCGCGGCCCTGCTGCACCCGCAGCAACTGGTGATCCAGGGACAGCGGTTCGGGCAGCCGCAGGAACTGCTTGCCGAGGCTGATGGTCATCGCGCCGTCCAGCGGGGCGCGGACCAGCCCGCGCAGCAGGTTGATCCGCGGGGTGCCGATGAACGCGGCGACGAAGACGTTCTCGGGCAGGGAGTACACCGCGCGGGGCGTGCCGACCTGCTGGAGGACGCCGCCGCGCAGCACGGCGACCCGGTCGCCCAGCGACATCGCCTCGGACTGGTCGTGGGTGACGTAGACGGTGGTGACCCCCAACTGGCGGGTGAGCTGGGAGATTTCCGCGCGCACGTGGTTGCGGAGCTTGGCGTCGAGGTTGGACAGCGGCTCGTCCATCAGGAACGCGGAGGGGCGGCGGGCGATGGCCCGGCCCATCGCGACCCGCTGGCGCTCACCGCCGGAGAGCTGGCCGGGGAAACGGTCGAGGAGGTCCTCGATGCCGAGCATCCGGGCGGTGGCGTCCACCTTGGGCGCCGGGTCGTCGCCGGGCGCCTCGATGCGGAGGGGGAAGCCGATGTTGTCGCGGCTGGTCATGCTCGGGTACAGGGCGAAGTTCTGGAACACCATCGCCATGTCCCGCTCGGACGGCGGCAGGTCGTTGGCGTACTCGCCGTCGAGGAAGAGGCTGCCCTCGTCGATCTCCTCCAGGCCCGCGATCATCCGCAGCACGGTGGACTTGCCGCAGCCGGACGGGCCGAGCAGCACGAGGAACTCGCCGGGGGTGACGGCCAGGGACAGCCGCTCCACCACGCGGGCGCCTCGCGTGTAGGACTTGCTCACGTCGTGCAGGGTGATGGCGCGTGTCATGAAGGGGCCCCCGGGGGCTCATCAGGGCGCTGCTGCTCCGCGGTCGGACGCCTCGTGCGGGTCGTACGGGGCGTGTGAGTCACGGAAGTTAACGGAAAGTAGGCGACCGGGGAAGACGACGGACAGGATCGGGGCGTTCCGTCCGCCTGCCGAGAAACCGGACGGGGTCATTCGGCGCGGTTGTCCGTCATGCCGGAGGGAGCTTCCCGGTCAACGCGTCCGGGACGGCTCGGACTCCGCGGACGCGTCCGCCGCGGCCCCCGCGTACCCACCCGGAACCGCCCCCGCCGGCGTCCGTACCGCCACCCCCGCCGACGCCAGCAGCAACGCGCCCAGCATCACGAACGGCGCCGCCACGCCCGCCACTCCGGCGATCAGGCCCGCCGTAGCGGGGGCCGCGACCTGGCCGAGGCGGTTGCCGGTCAGGCGCAGGGCGAGCGCGGTGGAGCGTGCCGCGGCGGGCGCGGCCTGGACGACCGTCGTCATGGACAGCGGCTGCCCGACGCCCAGGCAGAAGCCGAGCGCGGCGAGGACGAGCGCCAGTACGGGCACCGGCAGCGGCAGCGCGACCGCCGCGCACAGCAGCGCCGCGAGCAGGCAGGTCACCGTGAGCAGGGCCCTACGGCCGAGCAGCCGCAGCAGCGGGGTGAGGACCAGCCGGCAGGCGATCGTCGCCGCCGCGCGCAGGCTGAGCAGCAGGCCGACGACGGCCGGGTCGATCCCCCGGTGCTCGCCGACCACGGGCAGGTACGCGGTGAGGATGTCGGTCGCCGACAGCACGGCCACGCTGATCAGCATGCCCGCCGGCACGCCCCGCGCCCGCAGGATGCCGCGTACCGGCACCCGGTCGCCCCGCGCCGTACGGGGTTTCGCCGCCCCCGCCTGCTCGACGCGCCACAGCGAGGTGAGCGCGACGGCCCCGCCCGCGCCCGCCGCGAGCAGGGCGAGGGCGCTGGTGCGGGCCATGTCCGCGCCGATCAGCGCCCCCGCCGCGACGGGCCCGGCGAGCTGCCCCAGCGACGCGCCGATGGTGAAGTGCCCGAAGTTGCGGTCCTGTTCGTGCGGCGCGGACTGGCGGGCGACGAGCGACTGCGCGCCGATCACGAAGCACAGGTGCCCGAGGCCCATCACCCCGCTCCACAGCGCCATGGTCCACAGCGACCCGGCGACGCCGCTGAGCGCGCAGCCCGCGGAGATCAGCACGACACCCGTCGGCAGCAGCGGGGCGCAGCGGCCGTGGTCGGTGCGGCGGCCGAGCGGTACGGCGGCGAACAGCGGCAGCAGGGCGTAGACGCCCGCGACGACGCCGACCGCCCGCTCGTCGGCGCCGAGGGCCAGCGCCCGGTAGGAGACGGCGGGCCGGGCCATCGACACCGCCGCCTGCGCGAAGCCGAAGGCGACGACGAGCCGGAGCAGCCAGCCGCGGTTCCCGCCGGGCGTCATGACGAAGTCCTTCCTCGGTCAGTGGGAGTAGCGGGTGTCAGATCGTGCCGAAGAGGATTCCGGCCGCGAGGATCAGCAGGCAGGTGAGCGCGGCCCACTTGACCACGAACCGGGTGTGGTCGCCGAACTCGACCCGGGCCATGCCGACGAGGACGTACACCGCGGGGACGAGCGGGCTCGACATGTGCAGCGGCTGGCCGACGAGGGAGGCGCGGGCCATCTCCAGCGGGGTGACGCCGTGCGCCGCCCCGGCCTCGGTGAGCACGGGCAGGACGCCGAAGTAGAAGCCGTCGTTGGACATGAAGTAGGTGAGCGGCAGGCTCAGCACCCCGGTGACCAGGGCCATGTGCGGGCCCAGTCCGTCGGGGACGGTGTCCACCAGCCAGCCGGCCATGCTGTCGACCATGCCGGTTCCCTGGAGGACGCCGGTGAAGACGGCGGCGGCGAAGACCATGCCGGAGACGTTGAGCACGTTGTCGGCGTGGGCCGCGATGCGGGCCTTCTGGTCGGGCAGGCGCGGGTAGTTGACGGAGAGGGCGAGCGCGGCGCCGAGCAGGAACAGCACCGGGATGGGCAGCAGCTCCAGGATCATCGCGGTGATCAGCACGCCGGTGAGCAGCGCGTTGAACCAGTACAGGCGCGGCCGCAGGGTGGGCCGGTTCGGGTCGAGGCCCTTGAGGAGGTCCCCGTCGTCGTCCCCGTCGTTCCCGCCGTCCACGGCGTCGTCCGTTCCGGCCACGCCGTTCACGCCGTCCGTGCCGCCGGCACCTCCGACGGTCCGCTTCTCAAGACGCCCTGCACCAGCACCAGTACCGCCACCGCCTCCCGCGCCGACCAGCACCGCCTCCTTCGTCTCCACGGACTCCTCGTCCTGAAGCCGCAGCGCGCCCAGCCGCCTCCGCTCCCGCAGCCCCAGCACGTAGGCGAGGCCGAAGACGCCCAGCAGGCCGGTCAGCAACGCGGGGATCATCGGGACGAAGATGTCCGCGGCGTCGAGCTTCAGCGCGGTGGCCGCGCGGGCCGTGGGGCCGCCCCAGGGGACGGTGTTCATGACGCCGTTGGCCATGGCGGCGACGCCGGTCATCACGACCAGGCTCATCCCCAGCCGCTTGTACAGCGGGTACATCGCCGAGACGGTGATCATGAAGGTCGTGGAGCCGTCGCCGTCCAGCGACACGATCGCGGCGAGCACGGCGGTGCCCACGACGACCCGCATGGGGTCGGCCTTGCAGAAGCGGAGGATCCCGCGCACGACCGGGTCGAAGAGCCCGACGTCGATCATGACGCCGAAGTAGACGATCGCGAACATCAGCATCGCCGCCGTCGGGGCGAGGCTGGACACTCCGTCGATGACGTAGTCGCCGAGGTGGGCGCCCTTGCCTACGGCCACGCAGAACAGCGCGGGGATCAGCACGAGCGCCGCGATCGGCGACATCTTCTTCGTCATGATCAGGACCAGGAAGGTCGCGATCATGGCGAAGCCGAGGATGGTCAGCATGAATGGGACACCTAACGTTCGCCCTTGAACATCCGGCCAGGGCCGGCGGTGTGACGACGTTAGGTACGGCCGGGCGGTGTCAACAAGACGTCCGGCCGTGAGCAATAAGCGCAAAATCCCAGGTCAGACGTTTGCTCAGGTCAGCACGGTGAGCGTTTCGGGCTGCTCGGCCCGCTCCGGGGACACCTCGACGGGGACGCCGTTGAGCACCGCGTTGCCGGACAGCGGGTCGAGGAGGCTGCCGTCGAGGAGCTGGTTGACGTTGACGCCGGGGTTCACGGAGGCGTGCCGGGTGCGGGTGCCGGGACGGTCGTGGCCCCAGCCGTGCGGCAGGCTCACCACCCCCCGGCGCACGGCGTCGGTGACCTCGGCGGGGACGGTCACCTCTCCCCCGGCGCCCTTGATCCGCACCGGCTGCCCGTCCGCCACGCCGAGGCGTGCGGCGTCGTCGGGGTGGAGGTGCAGGGTGCAGCGGTTGGAGCCGCCGGTGAGGGCGGGGACGTTGTGCAGCCAGCTGTTGTTGGAGCGCAGATGGCGGCGGCCGACCAGGACGAGGCCGGCGGGGCGTTCTTGGAGGGCGGCCCGCAGCCGGGGCAGGTCGGCGGCGATCGGGGCGGGCAGCAGCTCCACCTTGCCGCTGCGGGTCTTCAGCGGCTGGGGCAGACGGGGCCGCAGCGGTCCGAGGTCGATGCCGTGCGGGTGGGCGAGCAGCTTCTCCAGGGTGAGCCCGTCCGGGTCGGCGCCGAAGCCGTCGCCGTAGGGGCCGAGGCGCAGCATCATGTCGAGGCGCCGTTCGGGGCCGTTGTCGCCGGTGAGCAGGGCGGCGAGTTCCTGCGGGTCGCGGCCGTGGACCGGGGAGTGCGGCTCGCCGACGGCCTTGCCGAGGGTCTGCCGGATCACCAGGTCGTCCACGGCGGCCGGGTCGGCGCCGTGCATGCCGGTGGCGGCGAGGACGAGCCGGGCGAGGATCTCGGTCTCGGCCATGCGGCCGGGTTCGAGGGGCACGGCGGGGCGGGTGTAGCGGACCTGGTTGCGCACGGCGAGGGTGTTGAAGGCGAAGTCGTGGTGCGGGCTCTGGGCGGGCGGGGGCGGCGGCAGGACGACGTGCGCGTGCCGGGAGGTCTCGTTGAGGTAGGGGTCGACGCTCACCATGAAGTCGAGGGAGGCGAGCACCTTGTCCAGCCGGTCGCCGTCGGGCGCGGAGAGCACCGGGTTGGCGGCGACGGCGACGACGGCGCGGACCGGCGCGCCCTCCTCGGTGGGGGTGTCGATCTCCTCGGCGAGGGCGGACAGCGGCAGTTCGCCCTTGGCCTCGGGGTGACGGCTCACCCGGGAGTGCCAGCGGCCGAGGGCGAAGCCGCGGCCGGGTCCCGCGGGGCGGGGGGTCCTGTCGGTGGCGGCCTGCGGGAAGAGCGCGCCGCCGGGCCGGTCCAGGTTGCCGGTGAGGGCGTTGAGGACGTCGACGAGCCAGCTGGCGAGGGTGCCGTGCGGGACGGTACAGCTGCCGATGCGGGCGTAGACGGCGGCGGTGGGCGCGGCGGCGAGGTCGCGGGCGAGGGTGCGGATGACATCGGCGTCGACGTCGCAGGCGTCGGCGACCGCCTCGGGGGTGAAGCCGGCGAGGGCGTCGGAGAGTTCGGCGACGCCCTCGATGTGCGGGGCGGCGTCGCCGAGGTCGACGAGGTTCTCGTCGAGGAGCGTGCGGGCGATCGCGGCGAGCAGCAGCGCGTCGGTGCCGGGGCGTACGGCGAGGTGCCGGTCGGCGAGGCGGGCGGTGCGGGTGCGGCGCGGGTCGACGACGGTGAGGGTGCCGCCGCGGGCCTTGAGCGCCTTGAGCCGGCCGGGGAAGTCGGGCGCGGTGCACAGGCTGCCGTTGGACTCGAGCGGGTTGGCGCCGATGAGCAGCAGGTGGTCGGTGCGGTCCAGGTCGGGTACGGGGATGAGGTTGGCGTCACCGAAGAGGAGCCCGCTGGAGACGTGCTTGGGCATCTGGTCGACGGTGGAGGCGGTGAAGAGGCTGTGGGTGCCGAGGCCGCCGACGAGCAGCGGCGGGTAGAGGGCGCCGGCCATGGTGTGGACGTTGGGGTTGCCGAGGACGACGCCGACGGCGTGGGGGCCGTGCCGTTCGACGACCCCGCGCAGTCCCGCGGCGACGGCGTCGAAGGCCTCCTCCCAGGTGGCCTCGCGCAGCTCTCCGTCGACGCGGACGAGCGGGGTGCGCAGCCGGTCGGGGTCGGAGTCCACCTCGGGGAAGGCGGCGCCCTTGGGGCAGACGAAGCCCTTGCTGAAGACGTCGTCGCGGTCGCCGCGGGCGCGGGTGACCGTGCCGTCGTCGACGGTGAGGACCAGGCCGCAGGTGGCCTCGCACAAAGGGCAGATTCGCAGGGCGGTGCGGGACACGGGTCCTCCCGGTACGGCGGCGGTGACGCACGGACGGGCCGAGCATACCGACCGGTAGGCATGTTGGGGAGGGCAGACGCCCGCCTTCCCGGTCCGCACCGGGCCGCCTTCCCGGTCCGCACCGCGCACCGCGCACCGCGCACCGGCCACCGGGTCAGTCGAGCACCCGGGCCAGATACGCCCTGAGCAGCGCGCGCAGTTCGGCGATGACCTTCTCGTCCCCCTCGGGCGTCACCCGGAACGCCAGGTCGACCAGGGCGTCGGCGGTCTCCACGGCGACCAGGAAGGTGCGGCGCAGGTCGCCGTCGGCGGGGCGGCCCAGGTAGTCGGAGAGCAGCGCGGTGAGCCGGTCGGCGACCCGGTGGTTGGGCTCGGCACGGCGGGTGCCGACCGGTATCTGGTTGCCGAAGTCGACGAGGGAGAAGCCGGGGGCGGTGCGCTTCATGTCCAGGTAGGTGTCGAGCACGGCGTCCATGGCGTGCCGCCAGCCGCGGTCGCCGGTGGCGGACAGCCGTTCGGTGACGCGCTCGGTGAAGCGCTCCAGGTTGCGCTGGGCGAGCGCGTCGGCCATCTGGCGTTTGTTGGAGAAGAAGCGGTAGACGGAACCGATGGGGACGCCGGCGCGCTCGGCGACCGCGCGGGTGCTGAGGTCGTCGTAGCCGACCTCGTCGAGGAGGGCGGCGCAGGCGTCGAGGATTCTGGCCAGCCGTTCGGCGCTGCGCCGCTGCACCGGCGCCCGGCGGAGCGATGGCGTGTGGGACACGGGGCTCATCATGCCCGCACGGGACCGTCCGGTGAACCGGGCCCCTCGGCGAGCGGTGCCACGCTCTGCTCCGGGGTCGGCTCCTGCCCGGAGACGGTGATGTCGGCGGTGCTCTCCACGGGCTTGCCGTCGACGGCCCACACCGACCCGTCGTCGGCGTACAGCCGTGCGGTGACCTGGTGGGTGCCGCGCGGGAAGGCGCCCGCGGCGAGATGGTACTCGGGGGTGCGCAGCACGGCGACGCGGCGGCCGTTGACCTCCAGGCGGGCCAGGCCCCGGCCGGCCTCGGCGCGGCGGCCCGTCCCGTCGGGCGAGAAGCGGAAGTTGCGCACGCGCAGCCGTACGTCCCAGCCGCCCTCGCCGTCCGGGGCGACCTCCACGGTGACCTCGGGGGCGTCCTGCTCGTCCACCTCCCGGTAGGGGCGGCCGTCCTCGTCGCGCTCGTCGAGGAGCCGGCCCACGGGTGAGGCCGACACCTCGCCACCGCCCCGGCCGCCCGGGGAGTCGCAGCCCGCGGATCCGGCCAGTACGACGACACAGACCGCGAGCGCGGGGATGATCGGCCTCCGCGTCCACGTCATGCCGGGGAGCGTAGAACAACGGTCCGAACGCGCGAATCCCCCTGGAGTCTGGTTCCGCGTACTCCTCGGAGGGGAGGAGAGGTCCGGCTCCGGAACGAGACCGCGCGGCGCTCTTGCGCCCGGGTAACCGCAATCCTACGGTGTCCTATAGGAATGAGCCGGGTACAAGGGAGCAGCGGACATGAGCGACGGGGCCACCGCCCGCGGGAGCGCGACGGAGCGTGAGGAGGCGCGCAAGACCGCCGAGGGTCTGGAGCACCTCTCCGGCTTCGGCAACGAGCACAGCTCGGAGGCCGTGCCGGGGGCCCTGCCCGTGGGCCGCAACTCCCCGCAGCGCGCGCCGCTCGGGCTGTACGCGGAGCAGCTGAGCGGGTCGGCCTTCACCGAGCCGCGCGCGGTCAACCGCCGCTCGTGGCTGTACCGGATCCGCCCGTCCGCCGCGCACCCGGCGTTCACCCGCACGGGCAACGGCGCGCTGCGCTCGGCGCCGTTCACCCAGACGGTGCCCGACCCCAACCGGCTGCGCTGGAACCCGCTGCCGGCACCGGCCGAGGGCACCGACTTTCTGGCCGGCCTGTGGACCCTGGGCGGCAACGGCGACGTGACGCAGCGCAGCGGCATGGCGGTGCACCTGTACCACGCCAACGCCTCCATGCGCCGGGTGTTCAGCGACGCCGACGGTGAGCTGCTGATCGTGCCGGAGCGCGGCGGGCTGCTGCTGCGCACGGAGTTCGGGCTGCTGCATGTGGAGCCGGGACACATCGCGCTGATCCCGCGTGGGGTGCGGTTCCGTGTGGAGCTGCTGGAGGAGACCGCCCGCGGTTATGTGTGCGAGAACTACGGGGCGCCGTTCCGGCTGCCCGACCTCGGCCCGATCGGCGCCAACGGCCTGGCGAACACCCGTGACTTCCGCGCCCCGGTCGCCGCGTACGAGGACGTCGAGGGCCCGGTGGAGGTGGTGAACAAGTTCTGCGGCAACCTGTGGGCGGCCACCTACGACCACTCGCCGCTGGATGTGGTCGCCTGGCACGGCAACCATGTGCCGTACGCCTACGACCTGCGCCGGTTCAATGTGATGGGCACCATCTCGTACGACCACCCGGACCCGTCGATCTTCACCGTGCTGACGTCCCCGAGCGACTCCCCCGGTCTCGCGGGCGTGGACTTCGTGGTGTTCGCCCCGCGCTGGCTGGTCGGCGAGGACACGTTCCGGCCGCCGTACTTCCACCGGAACGTGATGAGCGAGTACATGGGCCTGATCGAGGGCGCGTACGACGCGAAGACGGCCGGGGAGGGGGGCTTCGTGCCGGGCGGCGGCTCGCTGCACAACATGATGTCGGCGCACGGCCCGGACCGGGAGACGTTCGACCGGGCGAGCGCGGCGGAGCTGAGGCCGCAGAAGATCGACGACGGTCTTGCCTTCATGTTCGAGACCCGCTGGCCGGTGTCCCTCACCCCCCAGGCGGCCCGGGCGGAGCACCTTCAGCAGGGCTACGACGACGTGTGGCAGGGCCTCGAGCGTCACTTCCGGCCATTGCACTGACCGTTCCCCGACCGGTACGGATAGCGCGTGACCTCCTTCGCCCCGGACTCGATCGTCCTCAACCGCAAGCTGCCGCTCTGGTATCAGGTGTCGCAGTCGCTGCGCGCCTCGATCCTCGGCCGCTCGCCCCACGACCCGCTGCGTCTGCCCACCGAGGAGCAGCTGGCCGGGCACTACGGGGTGAGCGTGCTGACCATGCGGCAGGCGCTGAAGGAGCTGGAGGACGAGGGGCTGATCACCCGGCACCGGCGGCGCGGCACGTTCATCGAGCCGGACGCCCGGCGGGGCGCGCCGGTGCGGCTGCTGGGCTCGGTCGACGCGATCGTGGCCCAGCAGTCCGGCATGACGACACAGCTGCTGGAGCACGGTCCGGCGCCGGTGCCGTCCGAACTCGCCGAGTACTTCCCGGACCTGGTGGAGACGGCCGCCTACCACCGGCTGCGCGCCGACGAGAAGACCGGCGAGCCGACCAACCACGCCCGCAACCATGTCCGTCCGGAGCTGGCCGAGCGGATCGACCCGCAGGATCTGGTGCGGTGGCCGATGACGAAGGTGCTGCGGGACGTCGTCGGCGCGGACATCAGCCGCATCACGGACACCGTAGAGGCGCGGCTGGCGGACCCGGAGACGGCGCGGCTGCTCCGGGTTCCGCTGCTCAGCCCGATCCTGCACTACACCGGCGTCACCTACGACTCCGCGGGACAGGTGCTGGACGTGGCCGTGATCCACTACCGGGGCGACCGTTTCTCCTTCACGGTGACCCTGGACGCCCACTGATCCGCGCCCGCCGTCAGGCCGTACGATGCCCAGCGTGACGCACGACGACGCTCCGCTGCTGGCGGACCTCATGCCGTGGTCCGTCGCACCGCCGCGGCTCGGCCGGGGGTGGCCGGCGGCCCCCGACGCGGCGTCCCTGAAGACCCGTTGGGACGCGCTGGTGAAGGCCGAGGGACCGGACCGCGAGGCCCTGTTCGTGCCGACGCGGTCCCGCACCCCGCACACGGCGGTCGGGCAGCTGCCCGGGCGGGAGGGCGGCACGGAGCGGCTGGCCCGCGCCTCGGGGCCGTGTCCGGAGCCGGTGCGGGTGCTGCACGGCCCGTTCGACGAGCAGTGGCTGATCCCCGACCAGCGGCTGATCGACGCGCCCCGGCCGGAGGTGTGGCGGGTGGCGGACGACCGCCAGATCTTCGCCGTCGAGACGTCCGGCGACGGCCCGCCGCTGCTCGCCACTTCCCTCTTCCCGGTGCTGCGCACGGGCCGGATCCGCCCGCTGTACCGCCGTCCTGGCGCCGCCGAGCCCAATCTGGCCCCGGGCCTGACGGACCACCTCGCCGCGCGGCTGGGCCTGGAGGTTTCCCCCGTCGACGTCCTGGCCTGGGCGACGGCCGTGGCGCGGCCCTCGCCGGACGGGCTCGCCGTGCCGCTCACCGGTGACCCGGACACCTGGCAGCGGGGTGTGGCGCTGGGCCGCCGCATGCTGTGGCTGATGCGCCGGGACGGCGAACGCCCCCGGCTCCCGGGCGGCCGCCGTCCGTACGTCCGCGCCCCGCTGCCGTCCCGCCCGCCCGACCTCGCCTACGACCGTGACGAGGAGGCGCTGCTGCTGGGCGAGGGCCGCATCTCCCCGGTGCCGGTGGAGGCGTGGGAGTTCGAGTCGGGCGGGGTGCGGGTGCTGGAGGAGTGGTTCGCGGCGCGGACCCGCCCGGCCGAGCCGGGCACGCTGGAGGCGATCCGCCCGGCCGCCTGGCCGCAGACCTGGACGTCGGAACTGCTGGAGCTGGTCACGGTCCTCACCCTCCTCGCCGAACTGAAGCCGCAGCGCGAGGAGTTGACGGCCGCGTCCTTGCCCGCCCAGGTCACACCGTCCGACCTGCGCACGGCGGGCGTCCTGCCCGTACCGGCCGCCGCCCGCCGCCCCGCCTCGGTCCTTAACGCCCGCGAAGAGGGCCCGGAGGGCCAGCTCGCGCTGCTCTGAGGGACGCCGGCGCCCCGCCCCCGTACGGTCCCGGCGCTTCCCGGCAGCGTTGTCAGTCGGGCGCACTAGGGTCCCGGTCACGGTCGTCGCACGGACGGCCGCTCGACCGACGGTACTTCAGGAGTTGTTGCACCCATGGGATTCGAGGCGACCTACGCGGACTTCTCCGCCGACCCGGCCCGACTGGCCAACGCCGACGTCAGGCTGCACGGGGCCCGGTTCGCCGGGTCGCACCTGGCGCTCAGCGCGGGCGGGACGGTGACCTTGCGGTTCGAGGTGGCGGACCCGGAGGACGTCCCGCAGGTGACCCTGACCGTCACCGCGCTGGTGTCCAAGGCCGGCGCATCGCTGGGGTACGCCCCGATGGACGTGTTCGTCCAGGGTGAGCCGGTGGCCGAGAACCTGACCGTGCCCGGGGGCGGGGACCTTCCGCAGGACAACGTCTTCGCCGTGCCCGGACATCTGCTGAAGCCGGGCACCAACACCCTGGAGATACGGTCCTCGGCCGAGGCGCGCACCATGCTCTGGCTCTACCGGGTCACGCTCGACCCCGTCTGGGAGCGCGGCCGTTCGGAGCGTGCCCGGACGGCGGCGGCCGCCCGCGACTCGGTGTTCGCCTACCGTACGGAGGTCCGGCCCGCCCACTCGTCGTCCGCCCACTGGCAGCCGGCGCCGCGGCTGCTGTTCCACGTCGACCGGGGCGAACACGCGCTGCCCGCGCAGCTCGGCTGGCGCGGCACGGACGGCGCCGAGACCGCCATCAGCTTCCAGTCGAACATGTCCGACTTCCACGGCTGCCGCCGTGACGCGGACGGCGTGGTGCACGAGTACCGGGGACGGGTCGCCGGCCGCTGGGCCTACCCGGAGGGTGTCGACCAGGTGCCGGCCGAGTCCCTGCACCGCTTCCACACCGAGGAGGGGTGGGGCGGCGGCTGGCACCGCTCGCACGAACTGAGGCTGCTGGTGGACGACGGCGGGCCCGCCCCGGAGCGGATGACCTGGCGGGACCAGCGGGGCAACTCCGGTGTGGTCGTGCTGCACACGCTGGAGGACGAGGCCGAGGTGACGGAGGTCGAGGCGAGCGACGAGTACGCCGAGGCGGACGAGATCGCCCACAACCTCCTCGACGACTCCCGCGACAAGTGGCTGGCGGGCGACGACACCGCGGTGCTCGACTTCACCCTGGCCCGCCCCGCCACCGTCACCTCGTACGTCCTCGTGTCGGCGAACGACTTCCCCGACCGCGACCCCCAGGACTGGACGCTGCACGGCTCCGACGACGGCCGCACCTGGACGCCGCTGGACTCCCGCACGGGTGAGACGTTCGACCGGCGGTACCAGGCACGGGAGTTCACCCTGCGCGGCACGCCCAGGGCCCACCGTCACCTCCGTCTGGAGATCACCCGCAACGGCGGCGCGCACGAGATCCAGCTCGCTCAGGTCCGCTTCCTCGAACGCCCCGTGGGCCAGGGCTTCACCGGCTACTACCAGCGCCACGACGAGGGCCCCATCGGCTACCGCGGCACCCCCGTCGCCGCCTCGCCCCTCACCGACCTCCCCGCCCCCGCTTCCCGCGTCGCCGCGGACCTGGAGACCGCCGTGGCAAGCCTCGCCGAGACGGCCCAGACCCTCGCCGCCCTGGCGGCTCAGCTGCGCAGGCACTGACACCGGGCCCGCGCGGGCGTCAGCGGCGGGCGTCGAAGCCGTCCAGGACCCGGGTGAGGGCGCGCTCGAAGACCGCCTCCAGGTCGATCGGCCCCGGGTCCTCGGCGAAGGCCGCCGCCATGCGCGGGTACGCGCCGCTCGCGACGCGGGACATCAGATAGGCGCCGCGGACCGCGTTCTCCTGCTCCTGCGACCAGGGCAGCGAGCGGGCGCGTTCGGCGGTGGCCAGCTCGTTGGCGACGTACGTCGTCACGACGCCGTTCAGCAGGGCGATCAGTTCCAGCTTGGTGCCCTGCGGGCCCGGCATGGGGTCCAGGCAGGCCAGGCAGTGCTCCAGGTAGCGCAGGGCGTTGGGGCTGAAGCCGTAGACCGGTGACATCAGCCGCGGCAGCCACGGGTGCCGGTGCATCAGGTTCCGGGTCTGGTGCGCCACCCGCAGCATGTCGGCGCGCCAGTCCCCGCTCGGCTCCCACAGCTCGTGCTCGCCGCCGGCCGCGTCCACCATCAGCTCGTGCAGGTCCTCCTTGCGGGGGACGTAGTTGTAGAGCGACATGGTGCCGCAGCCCAGCTCGGCGGCGACGCGGCGCATGGAGACCGCGTCCAGGCCCTCGGCGTCGGCGATCCGCACCGCGGCAGCCGCGATGTCGGTGCGGCTGTACGCCGGCCTGGGCCCTCGGCCGCTGCGCTCGGGGCGCGCCCAGATCACTTCGGGTTCGGCCGCTCGGCCCGCCATCGGTCATCACCTCGCTCACCATCGTAGTTACGTACACCGTACGTAGTGCGCTATGGTCGGGCCATGACTACTACGTACGCTGTACTTAGTGAGGGTCTGGAGAAGCGCTTCGGCGCCGTGCACGCCCTGCGCGGACTGGATCTGGCGGTGGCGCAGGGCACCGTGTGCGGGCTGCTCGGGCCCAACGGGGCGGGCAAGACGACCGCGGTGCGGCTGCTGACGACGCTGCTGCGCCCCGACGCGGGGTCCGCGAGGGTCGCGGGCCACGACCTGGTGCGCGAGGCGGCCGCCGTGCGCCGGCGGATCGGCGTCACCGGGCAGGACACCTCGATCGACGGGGATCTCACCGGCCGCGAGAACCTGCGGCTGTTCGCCCGGCTGCACCGCGCGCGGGACGCGGCGGCCCGCGCCGGTGAGCTGCTCGACCGGTTCGGGCTGGCGGAGGCCGCCGACCGCCCCGCGTCCACCTGGTCGGGCGGCATGCGGCGCCGGCTCGACCTGGCGGTGAGCCTCGTCCGCCGGCCCGAGGTGCTGTTCCTGGACGAGCCGACGACCGGTCTCGACCCGGCAGGACGCGGCCTGATCCGGGAGGTGGTCCGGGAGCTGACCGGCGAGGGCACGACGGTGCTGCTCACCACCCAGTACCTGGAGGAGGCCGACCAGCTGGCCGACGGCATCGCGCTGGTCGACCGGGGCCGGGTCGCGCACACCGGCTCTCCGGCCGAGCTGAAGGCCCTGGTCGGCACGCACGCGGAGGTGGTGGTGGCGGACGCCGCCACGCTGGAGGCGGCGGCCGGGGTGCTGGACCGGCTCACCGGGGCGCACCCCTCGCTGGACCGTCAGCGGCAGGCGGTCGGCGCGGTCACCCGGGATGCGACCCTCACCCTCCCGCACCTGGTGCGCACGTTCGACGCGGCGGGCGTGCCGCTCGTCGACGCGAGTCTCAGGCCGCCGACGCTCGACGACGTGTTCCTGCGGCTGGCCGAGCCGCCCGCGGACCGGGCGGGCCTCACCCACGACGACAAGGAGCGTGCGGCATGAGCACGTTGGCGTACGACGGCACCGCGATGCTGGGCCGGCAGCTGCGGCGGATGCGGAACAACCCGGGGCTGCTGATCCTCACCCAGACGATGCCGGTGAGCATGCTGCTGTTCTTCGGTTACGTCTTCGGCAGCGCGCTCGCCGTGCCGGGGTTCGAGTACCGCTCGTTCCTGGTGCCGGGGCTGCTGGTGGCGACGGCGGCGGGCGGTGTGATGACCGGCATGTTCCAGGCGGCGCAGGACGTGCACCGCGGGGTGACGGACCGGTTCCGCACCCTGCCGATGAGCCGGGCGGCCGTGCCGGCGGGGCAGGCGGTCGCGGACGTGCTGGTGACGGCGGCCGGGACGGTGCCGTTCCTGCTGGTCGGGCTCGCGGTGGGCTGGCGGGTGGAGGGCGGCGCGCTCGCGGCGGCGGGCGGCTTCGGCCTGCTGCTGCTGTTCCGGTTCGCGTGCGTGTGGGCCGGCATGTTCCTGGGACTGCTCACACGGAACGAGGAGGCGGCCGGGCAGCTGGGCGGGGCGACCTTTCTGCTGCCGCTGCTGTCGAGCGCGTACATCCCGACGGCGGGGCTGCCGGACGGGGTGCGCACGGCGGCGGAGTGGAACCCGATCAGCGCGGTGGCGACGGCGCTGCGGGACCTGTTCGGCAACGCGCCGGCGCCGGAGGGCGCGGCCTGGCCGATGGCGCATCCGGTGGCGGGGTCACTGGTCTGGTGCGCGGTGCTGCTCGCGGTGTTCGTCCCGCTGGCCGTGCGGCGGTACGCGCGGGGTGAGCGGTGAGGCGGGCACGCATGCGGGACGAAGGTGAGCGGGGTGGAGGTGCCCTGCGGGACGCCGGGTGGGAGCGGGGTGGGCGGGGTGAGGCCGGTGTCGGTGGCCGGCGGGGTGGAGCCGGGTGCCGTGGGGACGGCGGGCGGGCGCGCCGCGCCGGGACGGGTGGGACCGTCCGGCGCGGACGCTAGCGGCTGCCGAACAGGGAGCGGCGCAGCCGGCGCAGCGGGGCGAAGAGCGAGACGCGGCTCGCGCGGGCCCGTGCGCCCCTGGTGCCGTGGTGCGCGCTGTCACGCGCGGTCAGCTCACGCATGAGCGACGTCGCCTCGGCCGTCTCCCGCTGCGGGACGGCGGGTCCCGCGAGGACCGAGAGGTGGCGGTCGAGGCGCGAACTGCTCGCGCTGCTGCCGCAGGTGATCGCAGGGACCCTGGCCCTGCTGCGCACTGTTATCTGTTCCATGTCACTCCCCACCCGTACGACTCCACCCGGCCCGGGCAGGGTAACCCTATCGCCCCGTACCGGCACCCGTGTATCGAGGTCACAGGATTCACCTTCCCCATAAGGGTGTTGACGAACACTCGTCGATTACTCTCCGAATCCGACAGTTTCCAGGGCGAGTTGGACGATGGGGCGGCCGGTGGGTTGTGGAGAGCCGCCGTCCGGTTCGACGGTCACCGCGAGTGACGTCGACGCGGGGTCGAGACCGGAGGCGACCAAGGGCGTGTCGCGGTCGAAGAGCCCGAGGGAGCGGGGCCGGCCGTCCCGGTCCATCAGCCAGAGCTGGCGCACCCGGCCCTGAGGCGGGTCGTCGTATCCGCCCAGCGTGACGACCGCGCCGCGGGCCGATACGGAGGCGATCACTCCGATCGTGCGGCCGCGGGCGTCCCGGCCGCTGCTCGCACGCGCGTCCGGCGCGGCCAGAACGTGGGCGATCTCACGTGCCCGGTCGCGCTCCGCGGCGAGTTCGTCCTGCGTGCGGTTCGCCTGGACGGCGAACAGCGAGGCGACGACGAGCGCCGCGGCGGCGGTGGCCGTGGCGAACGGCACGAGCAGCACCGCCCGACGGCGTCCCCGCCCGCGCGGCGGGGGCGCGGCGCCCCAGACATGGGGCGGGAGCTGGGGCTCGCGGGCGGCGCGCGCCCCCTCCTGCGGCGCGGGTTCCTGCGCGGTGGTGCGCACGGCGGCCAGGACCCGGTCGCGCAGGGCGGGCGGGGCGGGCGCGGCGGTGGACCAGGCCAGCCGGACGGCGTCCTCGGTGAGGTCGCGCACCTCGGCGGCGCACCGGTCGCAGGACGTCAGATGCTTCCCGAAGCGGACCCGCTCCGCGGGCTCCAGCGCGTCGAGGGCGTACGGGGCGGCGAGCGAGTGCAGGTCCTCGCGGGAGAACAGCCGGCGGAACACGCTCATGCCGCGCCTCCCAGGCAGTCGCGCAGGCGGGTGAGCCCGTCCCGCATCCGGGTCTTGACGGTGCCCAGCGGCAGCCGGAGCCGCTCGGCCACCTCGCGGTAGGTGTAGCCGTCGTAGTACGCGAGGGTGACCGACTGGCGCTGGAGCGCGGTGAGGCGGTCCAGGCAGCGGCGCACCCATTCGCGTTCGAGGCCGGCCTCCACCTCCTCGGCGACCTGGTCGAAGGCGGGACCGTGGCCGCGCCGCGCCTCCCTCTCCTCGCGCTCGCCGGCGGCGCGGGCGCTGCGCACCCGGTCGACGGCCCTGCGGTGGGCGAGGGTGAGCACCCAGGACAGGGCGCTGCCCCGGCCGGGGTCGAAGCGGGAGGCGGAGCGCCAGAGTTCGAGGAGCACCTCCTGGGCCACCTCCTCGGACTGGGCCGGGTCGCGCACCACGCGCCGCACCAGCCCGTAGACCGGCCCGGAGACCAGTCCGTACAGATCCTCGAAGGCCTTCTGGTCACCTCCGGCCACCCGGATCAGCAACTGGTCCGCCTCCAACGCTCGTCCCCCTCTCCCGGCCCTGCCGGACCGTCCGGTCGCACAAGGCATTCGCAGCGAGCGCGCCTCCGGATGGGAAGTACGGATCACCGGGCCGAAAACGCGGGTCGGCGCGGAGAAATCCTAGGCCGCGAACGGCCGTTGGGGAGGGGGCGGGAAACTCGTCCGCCCTTCGACCAATCCGGGTCCGGCGATGCTCCGAATCCCAGTGCGTCAAGGCAAGTCGGCACTGAGGACGGACGGCATGACAACTGACTCCAGGACCGGTGCGGGGCGCAGGAGCCTCGCGACCCTGATCTGCGGTGCGCTGGCCGCCGGAGGGCTCGCGGCCGCCGGCGCGTCCGCGCTGGAACCCGAGGCGGCCTCGGCCTCCTCCCACCGGGAGGCCCCGCTGATCTCGGGCACCCCGCAGTACGACAACACGGACCTGTACGCGTTCGTCAGCCCCGACAAGCCGGACACGACGACGATCATCGCCAACTGGATCCCGTTCGAGGAGCCCGCCGGCGGCCCGAACTTCTTCACGTTCGCCGAGGACGCGCAGTACGACATCCACATCGACAACAACGGCGACGCGCAGGGCGAGCTGCTGTTCCGCTACACCTTCGAGACGCACGTCAAGAACGAGAAGACGTTCCTCTACAACACCGGCCCGGTCACCAGCCTGGACGACCCGGACCTCAACATCACCCAGACCTACGACATCGAGCTGCTGAAGCTGAAGGACCAGCACGCGGTGTCCCGCACGAAGATCGCCCACGACGTGCCGGTGGCTCCGTCGAACGTCGGCAAGGCGTCCATGCCGGACTACGACACCCTCCGCAAGCAGGCGGTCCGTGAACTGGCGGGCGGCACCACCACGTTCGCCGGCCAGGCCGACGACCCGTTCTTCCTGGACCTGCGGGTCTTCGACCTGCTGTACGGCGGGAACCTCTCGGAGGTCGGCAACGACACGCTCAAGGGCTACAACGTCAACTCCGTGGCGCTCCAGGTGCCGACGCACCTGATCACGGAGTCGGCCGACCAGCCGGTCGTCGGCATCTGGTCCACCACCCAGCGCGAGAACGCCGAAGGAGACTTCGTGCAGGTGTCGCGGCTGGGCAGCCCGCTGGTGAACGAGGTCGTCAACCCGGTCGGGGACAAGGACACGTTCAACGCGTCCGCCCCGTGGGACGACGCGCGGTTCCTGAAGAACGTCACGGAGCCCGAGCTGCCGAAGCTGATCGAGGCGATCTACAAGATCCCGGCGCCGAAGGAGCCGCGCGACGACCTGGTCGACGTGTTCCTGAAGGGCGTCGAGGGTCTCAACCAGCCGCCCCACGTGCGCCCTTCGGAGATGCTGCGCCTCAACACCTCGATCGAGCCGGCCGCGAAGCCCAAGCGGCTGGGCGTCCTGGACGGCGACACCGCCGGCTTCCCCAACGGGCGCCGGCTGACCGACGACGTCGTCGACGCCGCGCTCCAGGCCGTCGAGGGTGAGCTGGTCGGCGCGAAGAACGACCTGGGTGACGCGGTCGACAAGAACGACAAGAAGTTCGGCGCGTCCTTCCCGTACCTGGCCAACCCCACGGAGGGCTCGCGCGGGCCGCTCGCCAAGGGCGTGGACAGCGGCAACGACGTCCGCAGCCAGCTCGGGGACGCGCTGCGGCCCGCCGGGGCGGACGGCGCCGACGACACCACCCTCGTCGCCGCGTCCGCGGGCGCGGGAGCGGGCGGACTGCTGCTGATCGGCGTGGCCCTCATGTGGTGGCGCCGCATGCGCCGCCGCGCCTACTGACCCACCCGGCGGCCGGCGCCCCCGGCCGCCCCGCCGACCGGCGCGGCCCTCCCGTCCCCCACGGCAGGGCCGCGCCCCACACCCACGAAGGAGCCCCATGTCCCCGCGTACGAACGACAGCCCCCGCGGGAGCGGCGGCCAGGAGGCGCCACGGCCCGCCGAGGCGCGGGCGACACCGCCCGCCGAGGCGCCGGAAGCCATGAAGGCGCCCGCGGCAGCGGAGGCGCCGGAGTCGCCGCGGTCGCCGTCGACCGCCGAACGCGTCGACGCCCTGCGGCGGTTCGCCGCCGCCGTGCGCCGTGGGCGGGGGCTGCATGTGACGTCGTGCGCCGTGCTGCTGGCCGTGGCGATGACCGCCGGGGCCGTCGCCGTGGGCGGTGACGGGCGGGACGCGGCGCGGGCGGCGCCCGGGGTGTCCCGGGCGGTGGGCGCCGATGTGCTGGTCCGGGGAGACCTGGACACGGCGATCCGGTCGTTGCAGGCCCATGTGCGGGCGCAGCCGCGGGACTTCGGAGCCTGGGCCGCCCTCGGGCTCGCGCAGGTGGAGCGGGCGCGCACGGACGGGGACCCCTCCCGCTACGCCCGTGCCGAACGCGCCCTCGCGCGGTCCCTCGCCCTGCGGCCCGGCAACGACCAGGCGCTCGCCGGACAGGCCGCCCTCGCCGCGGCGCGCCACGACTTCGCCGCCGCCCTGGACCACGCCGACCGCGCCCTGGAGCGGAACCCGTACAGCGAACGCGCCCTCTGCTCCCGGATCGACGCCCTGGTGGAGCTCGGCCGGTACGAGGAGGCCGGGAGGGCGGCCACGGTCGCCGACCGCAGGCGTCCGGGCGTCCCCGTGTTCACGCGGTACGCGTACGTGCGCGAGCTGCGCGGCGACGTGCCCGCCGCCCGCCGGGTGCTGCACCGCGCCCTCGCCGGCGCGGCCGGCCCCGCCGACGTGGCGTACGTGGCGACCGCGCTGGGAAACCTGGAACGCGGCCAGGGCCGGTACGGCACGGCCCTGCGCCACTACGCCCGCGCGCTCGCCGCGGACGACGCCTACCTCCCCGCGCTGGAGGGACGCGCCCGCGCCCAGGCCGCGGACGGCGACCGCGAGGGCGCGATCACGACGCTGGAGCAGGTCGTCGCCCGCTCCCCGCTGCCCGGCCCGCTGGTCGCCCTCGGCGAGCTGTACGAGGACCGGGACGGCCCCGGCGACCGCGCGAAGGCCCGCGAGCAGTACGCCCTGGTCGACGCGTGGACCGCGCTCGCCCGGGCCGGCGGCGTCGACGTGGACCTCGACACCGCGCTCGCCGCGGCCGACCACGGGGACACCGCCGAGGCGCTCCGCGCGGCCCGCGCCGAATGGGGCCGCCGGCACACCGTGCACACCGCGGACGCCCTCGCCTGGGCCCTGCACCGGGCGGGCCGTTCCGCCGAGGCCCTGCCGTACGCCCGCCGGGCCACGGCCACCGGCTACCGCGACGCCGCCTTCCTCCACCACCGGGGCATGATCGAGAAGGCCACCGGGCACGACCGCGCCGCCCGCGCCTCGCTCACCGCCGCCCTGGGGCTGAACCCGGGCTTCTCCCCGCTCGGCGCCCGCGCGGCGCGGGCCGCCCTGAAGGAACTGGAGGCGGCGCGTTGAACCTGCTGCGTCCCGCCGCGGCCTGCGCCGCGGTCCTCACCGCCGCCACCGCGCTCGCCCTGGTCCCGGCCACGGAGGCGAGCGCGCACCCGCTCGGCAACTTCACCGTCAACCGCTACGACGGCCTGGTGGCCGCGCCCGGCGAACTGCGTGTGCGTCACGTCGAGGACCTCGCCGAGATCCCCGCCACCCAGGCCGCACCGGACCTCGCCGAACTGGGCCACGGCGCCTGGGCCCGCCGCCGGTGCGCGACGGCCGCCCGGGAGAGCGCGGTCCGCGCCGACGGGCGTCCGGCGCCGCTCACCGTGCGGGCCGCCAGCGTCCAGGTGCGGCCCGGCCAGGCGGGTCTTGACACCCTGCGCGTGGAGTGCCGGCTGACCGCGCCCCTGCCCCAGGGCCGTACGGTCGCCGTCGGCTTCCGCGCGGCGGGCGGGGACTCGGGCCCCGGCTGGCGGGAGATCACCGCGCAAGGGGACCGTACGACGCTCGCCGCCTCGGACGTGCCCGAGGCGTCCCCCTCCGCCGGGCTGACCCGCTACCCGGAGGACCGGCTCGCGTCCCCGCCCGACACCAGGACCGCGTCCCTGCGCGTCCGCCCCGGCGGCCCGGCCCTGGCGGCGGACGGGACGGACGAGGCGGACACGCCCGCCTCCGCGATCCTGCCCCGGGGCGCCGACCGCTGGACGCGGGCCCTGGACGACCTCGTCGCCCGACGCGACCTGACCGTCGGTTTCGCGGCGCTCGCCCTGCTGCTCGCGGTGGTCCTCGGCGCGATGCACGCGGTCGCGCCGGGCCACGGCAAGACCCTGATGGCGGCGACCGCGGCGGCCCGGGGCGGCCTGGCGCGGATGCGGGACGTGCTGCCGATGGCCGCCTCCGTCACGGTCACCCACACTCTCGGCGTGGTCGCCCTGGGCCTGCTGGTCACGGCGGGCTCCGCCGCCACGCCCGCCGTCGTCGCCTGGCTGGGCATCGCCGGCGGCGTCCTGGTCACCCTGGCCGGCGCCCAGCTCGTGCGCCGCGCCCTGCACCAACGCGGGCACCACACGCATCCGCATCCGCACGCCGACGAGCACGGGCACACCGAGGGGCACGGGCACGCGCATGACCACGGGCACGACCGCCCCCACGCCCCCCTCACCCACACCCACGGCGGCCGTACCCACACCCACCCCTCCGCGCCCACGCTCCGCGGGACGATCCTGCTCGGGTTCGCGGGCGGGCTGGTGCCGAGTCCGTCCGCCGTCGTGGTGCTGGTCGGCGCCGCCGCCCTGGGTCACGCCTGGTTCGGGCTGCTGCTCGTCGTCGCGTACGGCGTGGGACTCGCGCTGACCCTCACCGCCGCCGGGTACGCGGTGGTGCGGGCGGGCGGGGGCATGTCCCGGCTGCTGGCCCGGCGCGCGCGCTGGACGAGCGCGCCGTGGGCGGCGCTGGTGCGCCGGAGCGCGCCCCTCGGTTCGGCGTGCGTGGTGCTGGTCCTGGGGGCCGGAATGGTGTTCAGGGGGGCCGCATCCGCTCTCGGCTGAGCTACTTTCATGAGGAAAGGGCGAATTCGCCCGGACGCGAATGGGGGCGCCGTGTCCGAAGAACCGGGCAGTGAGCGGGTGATCGCGGGACGCTACCGGCTGCTGTCGCCGCTGGGCGAGGGCGGCATGGGCACCGTGTGGCGGGCCCGGGACGAGGTGCTGCACCGCGAGGTCGCGGTGAAGGAGGTCCGCGCCCCCGCAGGGCTGCCGGCCTCCGACGTGGAGCGGATGTACGCGCGCCTTGAGCGGGAGGCGTGGGCGGCGGCCCGTATCGCCGACCGCAACGTGGTCACGGTGTACGACGTGGCCGTGGAGGACGGGCGTCCGTGGATCGTGATGGAGCTGGTGCGCGGCCTGTCGCTGGCGGAGGTGCTGGACGCGGAGGGCCCGCTGTCACCGCGGCGGGCCGCGCGGATCGGCGCGGAGGTGCTGGCCGCGCTGCGCGCCGCCCACGCGGCGGGGGTGCTGCACCGGGACGTGAAGCCCGCCAACGTGCTGATCGCGAACGACGGCCGGGTGGTGCTCACCGACTTCGGGATCGCCACGGTCGAGGGCAGTTCGGCCCTGACGATGACCGGGGAGGTCGTCGGCTCGCCCGAATTCCTCGCGCCGGAGCGGGCGTTGGGCCGTACCCCCGGTCCGGAGTCGGACCTGTGGTCGCTGGGCGTGCTGCTGTACGCGGCGGTCGAGGGCCACTCCCCGTTCCGGCAGGACACCCCGCTGTCCACGCTGCGGGCGATCGTGGACGAGGAGCTGCCGCCGCCCCGCCGGGCGGGTCCGCTCGCTCCGGTCGTCGAGGGGTTGCTGCGCAAGGATCCGGCCGCACGCCTGTCGGCCGAACGGGCGGCGGAGGATCTGCGGGCCGTCGCCGCCGGGGGCGCGCCGGACGCGGACCCGGCGCGTGCGGCCTCCGCGTACGCGCCCACGGTGGCCGCGCTCCCCGTGCCGCCGACCGACCCGTACCAGCCGCCCGTCACCGCCGGCCAGGCTGCGGTCGGAGTGCCGACGGCCGCCACGGCGACCGCCCCGCCCCCGCGCGGCCGGCGCGGCGCCGCGCTCCTGGTCGCGGGGGTGGTGCTGCTGGCGCTCGCGCTGGCCGGGCTGACGTACGCGCTGCTGGACCGGGACGACGGCGGTCCGGAGGCCGGGAACGGAGGGACGACGTCCGCCGCCGGCGACACGGGCGCCGGAGGCATGGCGGAAACGGAGGACGACCCGCAGCCTTCTTCCTCCGCGACGGACGACGGGACCGGGGACGAGGGCGACGACGGGCACGGGGAGGAGTCCACTGCCCCGGCGCTCACGGTGTCGGTCGCGGTGGAGGGCGCGCACACGGAGTACTCCGGCGTCTGCCCGCCCCCGCACGACGACGCGCCCGCGTTCACGGCGACGTTCACGGTGAACCGGCTGCCGGCCCAGGTGCGCTACCGCTGGGCGGCCGAGGACGGCTCGGTGGTGGACCGGGAGTGGCGCACGCTGTCGTTCCCCGCGGACGGGGGGCGGACCCGGCAGGAGACGGTGGTGGTGACGACGTACGCGGAGAGCGGGGAGCTGCACGGCCGGATCGGCGTGGAGGTGCGGGAGCCGGTGCGCGTGACGTCGGGGACGGTGCCGTTCTCGGTGGTGTGCGCGACGGAGACCCCGTCGGACGGGGCCTCCGCTTCGGCGTCCGGTGCGGACGGGGACGACGGCTACTGAGCCACGGGGGTCAGGCCGCCGCGTCGAGCACCGGGAGGTAGCCGCCCGACTGTCCGGCGGCCTTCGGGTGGTACGAGTTGCCGATGTTCAGCCAGTCCACGCTGTGCAGCCAGGAGTCGCCGGAGCAGATCTCGTGGCCGGTGAACGTGGTGCGGACGTCGCCGAACGTGTAGCCGTACGCGCGGGCGCGGGCGGCGATGGCGTTGTTGAGGTGGTCGGAGGCGTCGTTGATGGCCTTCCGCTTGGTCTCGGAGAGGCCGATGCAGCTGGTGCCGAGCCGGTAGAAGCGGGGGTAACCGAGCACCACGACATGGGCGTTGGGCGCCCGGTCCCGGATCGCCGTGTAGACGCCGTCGAGCCTGCCGGGCAGCGTCGAGTCGACGAAGGCCCGGGCGGTGGCGATGCGGGAGAGGCAGGAGCTGTCGGACTGGAGCACACAGGTCGTCATGACGTCGGCGAATCCCGCGTCGTTGCCGCCGATGCTGATCGAGACGAGGGCGGTGCTCGCGGAGAGCGGGCCGAGCTGCCCGGAGAGAACATCACCCGTTCGGGCGCCCGAGCAGGCCGTGAAGGAGAAGGACGAGGGGGAGTTGGCGGCCGCCCAGAGGTACGGGTGGGCCTTGGTGCTGCGCTTGCAGTCGCCGCTGGAGGAGATGTAGCTGCCGGCGCCGACTCCGGAGGCGTAGGAGTCGCCCAGGGCCACGTACGGGCCGGGGGCCGCCTGCGTGGAGGCCTGCGCCGCGGTCGCCCCGGTGAGGGCGGCGGTGACGGCGAGGACGAGGGCGGTGAGGAAGAGGACAAGTCGGGAACGTCTCATGGAACCTCCCTTTAGCAGGATCTCTGCCTCAACCGTCGTACCAACTACGCGTGTTGAACGGAAGTGTTCATGTCAAAGTTATTACCGTTGAGTACCGGACAAACACCGGGACGGTACGACTTTCTGACACTTCGACGGCAGTTCGACGGCGGCTCGACGGCAGACACCGGGACACGGGAGCGACGCGACGCGCGCGGGCGCACCCGGCAAATCGGGTGCACGGGCCGCTCGCGTGACCGATCATGGCGGCATGTCCGCGCAACCGCACGACGCCCTGCCGATCCGGCTCACCGTCGACGACAACGACTCCCCGTCCGACGTCGTCGACGCGCTGTTCCTCGGCCGCTTCGCGACGGGCGAGCAGCCCTACTCGCACGCCGTCAACATCGAACGCGTCCGGTCCAACGCGACCCTCCTGCCCGCGCACGCGCGGGTGCTGCGGCTCGCCAAGGACGACGACCGCAGCGCCACCCTGGCCGAGGGCGACGGCTGGACGCTGCTGATCTCCCGCTGGAACCGGGGCGCCGACGTCACGGTGACCGCGACCAGCGCCGACCTGGCGCAGCGGATCGTGGAGGAGGCCACCGACGGCGCGGCCGACGAGCCCGAACCGCAGCCGGAGAACGTCACCATGGGCTTCTGGTACGTCTCCCCGCGGCGCGGCCCGCACCGCACCACCCGGCAGATCACGGCCGGCACCTGGGAGGAGATCCGGCCCAACTACACCGCCCCGGTAGCGGACGCGATGGACCGTCTGATGAAGACCACCCCCGAGGACATCTCGGGGCGGCTGCTCCTGCTGCACGGCCCGCCGGGCACCGGCAAGACCTCCGCGCTGCGCACCCTCGCCCGCTCCTGGCGCGACTGGTGCCAGGTCGACTGCGTGCTGGACCCCGAGCGGCTCTTCTCCGACGTCGGCTACCTGATGGACATCGCGATCGGCGAGGAGGACGCGTCCGGCAGGAACCGCTGGCGGCTGCTGCTCCTGGAGGACTGCGACGAACTGATCCGCGGCGAGGCCAAGCACACGGCGGGACAGGCGCTGTCCCGGCTGCTGAACCTCACCGACGGCCTGCTCGGCCAGGGGCGCAACGTGCTGGTGGGCGTCACCACCAACGAGGACCTGGAGCGGCTGCACCCGGCCGTGGTGCGTCCGGGCCGCTGCCTGGCCCGGATCGAGGTGGGACCGCTGACCCGCACGGAGGCGGTGAACTGGCTGGGCCGCGAGGAGGGCGTCGGACGCGAGGGGGCGACCCTGGCCGAGCTGTACGCCCTGCGCCGCGGCACCTCCCCGACCTCCCTGCCGGAGCCGCGCGGCGACGCGGACGCGGGCCTGTACCTGTAGGAGCCGGGAGGGCCGCATGCCGCTGCTGGTGGGGACCTCGGGATGGCAGTACAAGGACTGGCGCGGGGTGCTGTACCCGCCCGGTCTGCCGGTACGGCTGTGGCTGGAGGAGTACGCGGCCGCCTTCCCCACCGTCGAGGTCAACAACGCGTTCTACCGGCTGCCGTCCCGGGAGACCTTCGCGTCCTGGCGGCAGCGCACGCCGCCGGGCTTCGTCGTCGCGGTCAAGGCGAGCCGCTACCTGACGCACGTCAAGCGGCTGCGGGAGCCCGAGGAGCCGGTGGCGCGCCTGATGGGCCGCGCCGAAGCCCTCGGCGACCGGCTCGGCCCGGTCCTCCTCCAGCTCCCGCCCACCCTCCAGGCCGACCCCGCCCTCCTGGACGCCTGCCTGCGCTGCTTCCCCGGGTCCACCCGGGTGGCCGTCGAACCCCGCCACCCGTCCTGGTGGACCCCGGAGGTACGCGCGGTCCTGGAGTCACGCGGCGCGGCCCTGTGCTGGGCGGACGTCCTCTCCCGCCCGGTGACCCCGCTGTGGCGCACCGCCGACTGGGGCTACGTCCGCTTCCACCAGGGCCGCGCCCACCCCTGGCCGCACTACGGCCGCCAGGCCCTCCGCACCTGGCTGCGCCGCATCACCACCACCTGGCCCGCCGAAGCGGACGTCCACGCCTACTTCAACAACGACCCCAACGCGGCAGCAGTCCACAACGCCAGAACCTTCACGACGCTCAAGGCACAACACCCCCAGGGGCGCGAGGAACTGCGCGCCCAGCCCCCACCCACCCGCAGCGAACGCTGATCGCCCACCACCCCAGGGGCGCGAGGAACTGCGCGACCAGCCACAACGAACCCGCAGTGGACACTGAACGTCACTGAAAAGCCGCCCGCAACGCATCCCTCACCGCGGCCACCGCCACCTCCTCCCCCACCCCCAACCTCCGAGCCCGCTCGGCGAAAACCTGCGCAGCCGCGGCAACCTCCCTCTCCGCCGCCGACCCAGCGGCAGCGACCACCGTTCCGTTACGCCCCCGCGTCTCGATCACCCCGTCCGCCTCCAGCGCCCGGTACGCCTTGGCGACCGTGTTCGCCGCGAGGCCGAGCGTCTCGGCCAGCCCCCGCACGGTCGGCAGGCGGTACCCGACCGGCAGCTCCCCCGACCGCGCCTGCTCGGCGATCTGCGCCCGCACCTGCTCGTACGGCGGTGTTCCGTCCTCGATATGGATCCGTACAGTCACGCCGCGATTGTCGCGCACCCGCGCCCCGGAGGACGCATTCCCGGCCCCGCGAAAATGGGAGGCACACCGGCCTCACCACCTCGTACCGTGCGCTCACATGACAGTGACCGTCCGCGATCTCCGCCCCGACGCCGCCGCCGACCTGGAGGGCTTCGCCCGCGTACGGCAGGCCGCGCTGCCGTTCATCCTGGTCACCCCGCGCAGCCTGGCGCACGACCTCACCCAGATGCACCCCGACGCCCACTACCGCCCCCTCGTGGCGGTGGACGACGACGGGGAGGTGATCGGCACCGCCCAGGTGCACCTGACGCACGAGAGCGCCGTGCCCGGCCAGGGCAACCTCAACGTCTACGTGCATCCCCGGCACACGCGCCGGGGCGCGGGCACGCTGCTGGTGCGCGCCGGCGAGGAGCATCTGGCCGCGCACGGCGCGACCCGGCTGCTGGCCTGGGTGCTGGACGAGCCCGGCAACCGCGCCTTCGCCGAGCTGCACGGCTACCGGGCGAGCCGCTCCGCGCACTTCCTCCGCCTGGACCTGGCGCACCGCGAGCTGCCCCCGCTCCAGGATCCTCCGCCCGGGGTGGAGCTGCGTCCGGGTTCGTCGTACGCCGACGACCCGCGCCCGCTGTTCGAGCTGGACGCGGAGACCACGGCGGACGAACCGAGCGACGTGGACACGGAGTTCACCGACTACGAGGCATGGCTCAGGGAGACCTGGCAGCACCCGCTGTTCGACGCCGAGCTGACCACGGTGGCCGTGGTCGACGGCCGGCCCGCCGCGTTCACGGCGGCCCGTACGGACGGCTCCACCCGGTACGCGACGGGCATGACCGGCACGGCCCGCGCCCATCGCGGCCGGGGTCTGGCGAAGCTCGCGAAGAACGACTCGCTGCACCGGGCCCGCGCGGCCGGGTACACGGAGGCCTTCACGGGCAACGACACCGGGAACGGACCGATGATCGCGATCAACACGTGGTTCGGCTACGAGCTGTGCGGAACGGAGGTGCGTCATGTCCGCGAGCTCGTCTGACGGACCGGCGACGACGGTCGAGGTGGTCCTGGTCAAGGCGGGCCGCACGAAGATCAGCTATCCGGCGGAGCTGCTCGCCGACAACGGCGTCCGGATCAGTGTGCGCGCCCCGTGGGCGGGCGAGGGCGTGCGCGACTTCGGCTTCGTCCGTTTCGAGCCCGGGGACGTCTTCACGGAGCACTACTGGCGCGACCGCTGGTACTCCGTGAAGGAGGTGCGGGCCTCCGGGGGCGCGCTCAAGGGCCACTACTGCGACATCACCCGCCCGGCCGAGCTGTCCGGGGGCCGCCTGGTCGTGGAGGACCTCGACCTGGACCTGTGGGTCTCCGCCGACGGCACGGACGTACGGCGGCTGGACGAGGACGAGTTCGCGGACAGCGGCCTGTCGGCCAGGGACCCGGGCGCGGCGGCGGCCGCGGTGGCCGCCCTCGACGAGCTGGACGCCCTGGCCCACGGGGCGGGTCTGGGCACCCTGCTCGGCTGAGACACGCCCGGCGGTCCCCTGCCCCGGGGTCACTCCCACGAGGCCACCACCGCGTACCGCTCGTCGTCGACCTCCCGCCCCCACAGCGCCGCGTCCCCGGACAGCGGCTCCACGCGCACCCGCGCGGTGAGCGGGGCGAGGAGGGCGGTGAGCCGGTCCGCCGGTATGCCGACCTGGCTCACCGTGCCCCACACGCCCTCGACCAGCACCAGCCGCCCGCCCGGCCGCAGCAGGTCGCGCCAGCGCCGCAGCACCCGGTCCGGCTCGGGCAGCGTCCACAGGACGTGCCGGACCAGGACGGCGTCGTAGCGCTCGCCGTCGACCGGCGGGCGGGCCGCGTCGCCGTGGAGGAACACCGCGTGCCGCCCGGCGAGCTTCTGCCGGGCCAGCTCCACCATGGCCGGGGACCGGTCCACGCCGGTGACCCGGTGCCCCTGCTCGGCGGCGAGGAGGGAGAGGCTGCCGGTGCCGCAGCCGAGGTCGAGGACGTCTCCGGGGCGCCCGGGCAGCCAGTCGCGCAGGCGCGCGGCCCAGGCGGCGCGCACCCGGGGGTCGCGCAGACCGTGGTCCGGCTCCTCGTCGAAGCCGGCCGCCCGCGCGTCCCAGTCGACACCGCTCAGGTCCGTCCCGTCACCGTGATGTGGGGTCATGGGCCCAGGGTGACACCTGCCACTGACAGTCGATTCGTGACCGCCGCCACAGACACCGTGGGACAGATGAGGAACTCTCCCCCGAAAGGTTCACCGCCGTGGAAGCGGGCGACCCGGTGGACCTCCGAGGAGGCAGCCATGCGCCGAGTCACCGTGCGGAAGCCCTCGAGGAAGACGGACACCCGCCGGGTCCGCGAGGAGGCCGACGAGCGCCCCGCGGAGCGCCCCGAGATCCGCAAGGACATCGCCCGCACCTGGTGGCCCGACGGCTGAACGCCCCGCCGCCCGGCTCAGTGCAGCCGCTTGCGGTAGTGGATCCGGTCGTACGGCCCGGTCACCCTGCGTTCGACGGCCTCGTAGCCGAGTTTCGGGTAGATCTTCTGGTTCTCCCACATCATGGCGTTCGTGTAGAGCCGGATCTCGGGCAGTCCGAGCGCCCGTGCCCGGTTCTCCGCGAACTCCAGCAGCAGCCGTCCCAGCCCGGTGCCCCGGGCGTCGGGGCGGACGGCGACGACGTCCAGGTACAGGTGGTCCGGGCGGGGCTCCAGCACGACGAGGCCGGCCACCCGCTCGGGCCCGGCCCCCGCTTCGTCCGGGGCCTCGGCGACGAACACCCGGCCCGCGGCCACGTTCGCCGCGTGGTCCGCCTCCATGGGCACCGGCACCACCCCGATGCGCGCGACGTAGGGCCCGAAGGCCGCGTCGATCACCGCCTTGACGGCCGGTACGTCGGCGGTGGCGGCAGGTCTGATCCGCGCGTGCGTCATGCCCGCACGGTACCTACCTGATCCCAGTCCGAACGCTTCCTTAAAGCGACCATAAGGATCTCCTCGTACCGCCCTCACCGGGCGATTTCCGGGTTTCGCGGGGCTACGTTCTGAGCCACCCCCACGGGATCCCTCCCCGGGGTCTCCCCATGAGATCCGCTGTTCGCCGAGGAGTTGCTGCCCCATGTCCGCACGCCGCAAGGCCGCTGTCGCCGCCATAGGTCTCACCCCGCTCGCCCTCACCGGTCTGGCCGCCGCGCCGGCGGCCGCCCACGGTTCGATGGGCGACCCGGTCAGCCGGGTCTTCCAGTGCTTCGCCGAGGGCCCGGAGAGCCCGAAGTCGGAGGCGTGCAAGGCGGCCGTCGCGGCCGGCGGCACCCAGGCGCTGTACGACTGGAACGGCGTCCGCATCGGCGACGCGGGCGGACGTCACCAGGAGCTGATCCCGGACGGCAAGCTGTGCAGCGCCGGCAACGAGGCGTTCAAGGGCCTCGACCTGGCGCGCTCCGACTGGCCGGCGACCAGCGTGTCCAGCGGCGACCACACCTTCAAGTACCGGGTGACGGCCCCGCACAAGGGCACCTTCACGGTGTACATCACCAAGCCCGGCTACGACCCGTCCCAGCCGCTGGCCTGGGACGACCTGGACCTGGCCAACCCGGTGGCGACCTCCACCGACCCGGCCGCGGTCGACGGCTTCTACACCTTCTCCGGCACCCTGCCGGAGCGCTCCGGTCAGCAGCTGCTGTACGCGGTCTGGCAGCGGTCGGACAGCCCGGAGGCGTTCTACTCCTGCTCGGACGTCACCTTCGGCGGCGCCCAGGCGGGCGGGGGCGCGGCCGGCGGTGAGCCGGCCGGCGGCGAGGCCCCCGCGGGCGCCGACACGCCGAAGGAGGCGCCCGCTCCGGAGGCGCCCGCCCCGGCGCCGGAGGCCTCCGCCCCGTCCGAGCGGCAGATCGAGGCCGGCGCCGAGAAGTCGACGGTCGAGAACCACGGGCACGGCGACGCCGACCCCGCCACCACGGCGGACCCGGTCGCGGCGGAGGCGGGTGCCGGCAACCAGCTCAAGGCGGCCGGCGGCGGGCAGAACCTGGCGGAGACCGGCGGGGACGAGAGCACGTCGTACCTGATGATCGGCGGCGCGGCGGCGCTGGCGCTCGGTTCGGCCGCGCTGTTCGCCTCCGCGCGGCGGCGCACGGCGACCGGACGTCACGGCCGCTGAACCGGCGGCGGGTCCCTGTCCGGCGGCTCAGGCCGGACAGGGACCCGCTGTTTTCACGCCACGTGACACGTGTCAGCTGAACACGGAGGCGCAGGTGGTCCGTCGCGCGTGGTCCGGGTCGAGGGCGTTCGCCACCTCGTGGAAGGCGATCCGGTCGAGCAGCCCGATGGCCAGGTGCTCGGACAGGTCGGCCGCGCAGAGGTCCTGAAGGACCACGTTGCGCACGTTCGGCCCGGTCAGGAAGGCGCTGCGGTACGGCGTGACGACCTCGTCGTACCGGGTGGCGATGACGGTGTAGCGGACGCCGGGGACGGTGTCGCCGCCCGCGTTGAGCTCGGTGAGGAAGGCGGAGCCGGCGATCTGGTCGGCGAGGGCGGGGGTGGCCTCGTCGATCAGGTCCTCGGCGCCGGGGAAGTACGGCAGCAGCGCGGTGAGGCCGCCGAGGGTGGTGCCGTGGTTGCTGGGGGCGATGCCGATCAGGGCGTTCACCTCGGCGGCGCCGCCGAGGAACTTGAGGTAGTGGCGGGGCATCATGCCGCCCTGGGAGTGGCCGACGATGTCGACCTTCGCGGCGCCGGTCGCGGCGCGCACCCGGTCGACGTAGGCGTCGAGCTGTTCGGCGGACTTCTCGACGGGCCCGAGGCCGTGGAAGAAGGGGACGCCGGGGAGCTGTCCGTAGTCGAGGGAGAAGACGCAGTAGCCGCGGCTGGTCAGATAGGGCGCGAGGCCCAGCCAGTTGTCGACGGAGTTGCCGAAGGTGCCGTGCACCAGGACGACGGGGCGGGGGTGGGCGGCGGAGGGCTTGCAGGTGAAGTCGTTCCAGCCGGAGCTGGGTGCGGCGGCGGCCTGCGCGCCCGACGCGGCGGGGGCGGTGACGGCGACCGCGGCCAGCAGCAGCGCGGCCAGCGGTCTGATCACCCGCTTCCAGGGCAGCATCGTGTGATCTCCTTGCGGCTCAAGGGGAAGGGTGGGGTCCTACGCCCTGTGATCCGGATCACGGGATGCTGTTCACTCATCAAGTTACGGGCGAGTAGTAAAAGGGGGAAGTTACGGGTCGGCAAAAACTGCCGGCGTTCACCTGCGGACGCCCCTCCGCACCTGATATGGCGTCACCAAGTGGGACGAACAGGCCCGTTCGGCGCGATGCGCAGCAACTGCCGCCCCAGGGCGCGCAGTTCCGTCTCCCCCAGGTCCGCACCCCAGGCCCGCACGGCCTCCGCCGCCGCCTCCTCGGCCGCCCGGGTGCAGGCCCACCCCGACTCGGTCAGGACGACCAGCCGGGCGCGCGCGTCCTCGGGATGCGGGCGCCGCTCGGCGTACCCCTTGCGCACCAGCTCGTCGACGAGCTGGCTCGCGGCCTGCTTGGTCATCCCGAGATGGACCGCGAGGTCGGTGACCGTGGCGCCGTCCGGGGCGAGACGGGCGAAGGCGAAACCGTGCGCCGGCCGCACCCCCTCGAACCCACGGGCGACCACGCCGTCATGAATGCGCCGGGTGAGCTCTCCGGCGACGGCGAGCAGGGCGGCGGACAGGGCCATGGCCTCGGAGTTCTGCACCAGGGCATTGAAGCACCTTGACGAAGTGGTCAAGGTGCTTGACCATATAGTCAAGCCGCTTGACCACTTACCCCTTCGGAGGCACCGTCATGCCCGTAGTCCGCCCGTCCGAGGCCGTCGTCCACGAGATGCACGGCGCCCGGTTCATCGCGTACGCCACCCCGTCGGCCGGCAGCAGGGAACTGTGCGCCTGGCGGGGTGAGATCCCCGCCGGCACCCGGGCGCCCGCGCACACCGTCAGCCGGGAGGAGATCTTCCACCTGCTCGCCGGTGAGCTGCTGATCACCCTCGACGGCACCGTCCACCGGATCACCGCGGGCGACACGGTGATCGTCAACCCCGGCGCGACCCTCGCCGTCGAGAACCCGGCCGCCGAGGCGGCGGTCTCCTGGGTCACCACCTCCCACGGGCTGGAGGCGACCCTGGCCGACGGCACGCGCATCGCGCCTCCGTGGGCCAACTGAGCCCGCTCACCCTCAGGCCGCCAGTGTCCCCGGCATCACCGCGTGCGGGCCGAACTTGGCCCGTACGCGGTCCGCGACCTCCTCGATG
Source organism: Streptomyces lusitanus (assembly GCF_042647945.1). NCBI lineage: Bacteria > Bacillati > Actinomycetota > Actinomycetes > Kitasatosporales > Streptomycetaceae > Streptomyces > Streptomyces lusitanus. Next base: position 16,019 of record NZ_JBHRWL010000024.1, on the reverse strand, counting down.
CGGCGCACCTTCTCGTCCACCGGGTCGAAGGTGAGCTGGTGGGCGGCCTGTTCGGCGGGGTCGAGGCCTTCCGCGCGCAGGGCCACCGCGCGCACCCGGGCGCGTTGCAGGCCGAGCGCCTCGTACAGGCCGTACGCCGCCCTGGTGAGGGCGGGCGAGTGCGCGGTCGGTTCGGGGAGCGTGCGGGTGCGGGTGGTCGCCGACCGGTCGGCGTAGCGGACGGTGAGGGTGAGGCCCCGGCAGACCTTGTCCAGGGCGCGCAGCCGGGCGCCCAGCTCCTCGGCGGCCGAGAGCAGGGCGCGCCGGTGCCGGTCCGGGTCCAGCTCGTCGCGGGTGAAGGGGCGTTCGGCGGCGAGCGACCGGGAGACGGCGTCGGGGACGACCCGGCCGCGGTCGACGCCGTTCGCCCTCTCGTGCAGCTCGCGTCCGGCGCGGGCGCCCACCAGCCGCTGGAGCGTGGACAGCGGGGCGGCGGCGACCCGGCCGAGGGTGTCCAGGCCGTACTCGCACAGGGTGCGGGCGGTCCTGGCGCCGACGCCGGGCAGCGCGACGACGGGCTGTCCGGCGAGGAACTCCCGCACCTCGTCCTCGGCCACCGCGCGGGTCCGCCCCGGCCGGGCCTCCCGCAGCGCCATGCGGGCCACCATCGGCCCGGGGCCCGCGCCGATCACGCAGTCGATGCCGTGCAGGGCGAGGGCGCGCACCCGGATCACCGAGGCCAGTTCCAGCGCGGTGCGCCCGAAGTACCGTTCGGCGCCGCGCAGATCGGCGAGCGCCCCGTCCGGCGGCAGGGCCTGCACGACGGGGGTGAACTCCTCCAGCAGGCCGAGCAGTCCCGGCAGGGCCGCCTCGTACATCGGCGGCAGCTGGAAACGTACGCAGAGAATGGTCATCCCGCACTCCCCGGACTCTGGTGCCACAACTTCCTTCCCACCGCGGGCCCTTCGCCCGCGGGGCGCAGATCGGCCCAGGGGTGCATCTCGTACCCCGTGGGCATGCGGATCGTCCGCTCCTCCCCCGGCTCCCGCTCCTCCCTCGGCTCCCGGGCGGCCATCCGGTCCCGGGCGGCCGACCCGGCCGGCGCGGGCAGCCCGTCCGAACCGGCCAGCCGCCTGCGGGCCGGCGCGTCGCCGTCGTCGGCGGCCCCGGACCCGTTGCCGACCGGGGCGGCGAGCCGCGCGGCGACCCCCTCCAGCCCCTCCTCCCGGCGGACCTCCAGCAGGTCGGCGAGGTTCCAGGCGGCGGAGCCGACCACGCTGAAGCTGCGCGGGCCGCGCCGCTGCACCACCCCGCGCACCAGCAGCAGCCAGGAGTGGAAGACGGTGTGGGCGCAGGTGTCGTGCGAGTCGTCGAAGAAGGCGAGGTCGACCAGGCCCGTGCCGTCGTCCAGGGTGGAGAAGATGACCCGCCGCCCGGAGCGGATCGGCGGGGTCTGGGTGGCCGCCTTGGCGCCCGCGACCAGCACCGTCTCCCCGTGCCGCACCTCGCGCAGCCGCCGCGCGGAGACCACGCCCAGCTCCTTCAGGAAGGCGCCGTGGTCGTCCATCAGATGGCGGGAGGCGTCCATGGACAGCACGCCCAGCTCGGCGCTGAGCCTCTCCGGCTCGGTGAGGTCGGGCAGCCCGGCCGGGGCGGTCCGCCGGCCGCCGGACAGCGGGAGCTGGTCGCCGCGCCCGCCGCGGGCGCCGCGGTGCAGCTCGGTCAGATGCAGTTGCAGGTCGCGGCGGTTGGCGCCGAACGCGTCCAGCGCGCCGACCTGGGCGAGCCGCCCGGCGAGCGGACGGCTGGGCCGGGCCCGCTCCCAGAAGTCGAGCAGCGAGGCGTACGGCTGGCCCGCGGCGATCCGCTCCGCCTCGGCCTCGCTGATGCCGTGCACGTCGGAGAGCGCCAGGCGCAGTCCCCAGACCTGCTTGCCGCCCTTCGGCGCCTCCTCCACATCCCCCGAATCAGACACCAGTTCGATCCTGTGTGCGACCCCGGACGCGTTGACGTCCAGCGGCAGCACCGGCACCCCCCGCCGCCGCGCGTCCGCCAGCAGCAGCCGCTTCGGGTACATCCCGGGGTCATGGGTGAGCAGCCCGGCGTAGAAGGCGGCCGGATGGTGCGCTTTCAGCCACGCCGACTGGTACGTCGGCACGGCGAAGGCGACCGCGTGCGCCTTGCAGAAGCCGTAGGAGCCGAAGGCCTCGACGATCTCCCAGGTCCGCTGAATCGTTTCTGCGTCATAGCCGCGGGCCGCCGCGTGCTGGGCGAACCACACCTTGATCCGCCCCTGCGACTCCGGGTCGGACAGCCCGCGCCGCACCCGGTCCGCCTCGCCGCGCCCGCAGCCGGTCAGCACCGAGACGATGTCGATGACCTGCTCGTGGAAGACCACGACGCCGTACGTCCCCTTCAGCGCCTCCTCCAGGTCCGGGTGCGGGTAGCGCACGGGCGCCCGCCCGTGCCGGGCCTCGATGAACGGCCGCACCATGTCGGCGGCGACCGGTCCTGGCCGGAACAGCGAGATGTCCACGACCAGGTCGTGGAACGTGGACGGCTGGAGCCGCCCCACCAGGTCCCGCTGGCCCGGCGACTCGATCTGGAAGCAGCCGAGCGTCTCGGTCGACCGGATCAGCCCGTACGTCGCCGGGTCGCCCTCGGGCACCGCGTCCAGGTCGATCCGCTCCCCCGTCGCCCGCTCCACCTCGCCGACCGCGTGCGCCATCGCCGACTGCATCCGCACGCCCAGCACGTCCAGCTTGAGCAGCCCCAGGTCCTCCACGTCGTCCTTGTCGAACTGCGCCATCGGGAAGCCCTCCCCGCTGGTCGGCATGACCGGGGTACGGGCGAGCAGGGAGGCGTCGGACAGCAGCACCCCGCAGGGGTGCATGGCGACACCGCGCGGCAGCGCGTCCAGGGCCTCGACCAGCTCCCACAGCCTGCCGTACTTCTCCTTCTCCCCCGCCAACTGCCGCAGCTCGGGCAGCTCCTCGAGCGCCGCGCGGGCGTCGCGGGCGCGGATGTGCGGGAAGGACTTGGCGACCTTGTCGATCTCGGCCGGGTCCATGGACAGGGCCGCGCCGACGTCCCGGACGGCGTGCCGCACCCGGTAGGTCTCCGGCATGGCGACCGTGGCGACCCGCTCGGCGCCGAACCGGCCGATGATCGCGCGGTAGACCTCGAGCCGGCGGGCGGACTCCACGTCGATGTCGATGTCCGGCAGCACCACCCGCTCCTTGGACAGGAAGCGCTCCATCAGCAGCCCGTGCTCGACCGGGTCGGCGTGCGCGATGCCCAGCAGGTGGTTGACCAGCGAGCCGGCGCCGGAGCCCCGCGCGGCGACCCGGATGCCCATGCCCCGCACGTCGTCGACGACCTGGGAGACGGTGAGGAAGTAGGAGGCGAAGCCGTGGTGGGCGATGATGTCCAGCTCGTGATGCATCCGCTCCCAGTACTCCCGGCGGCGGTCGTAGCCGCGCAGCACCATGCCCGCCGCCGCGCGGGAGGCCAGCGTCCGCTGGGCGGTGCGGCGGCCGGCGCCGACCAGGTGCGGCTCGGGGAAGTGGACGCTGCCCATGCCGAGGTCGTCCTCGGGGTCGACCAGGCACTCGGCGGCCGTGGCCTGCGTCTGGTCGAGCAGCCGCAGGGCGGTCTCACGGCGGAAGCCCGCGGCCTCCACGATCCGCTCGGCCGCCTCCCGCATGGCGCCCTGGTCCTTCAGCCAGGCCTCGCCGGAGTCCAGCCCTTTGGCCGGATCGACGGGAACCAGCCGGCGGGCGGCGTCCAGCACGTCGGCGACCGGGCCGAGACCGGGGTCGGCGTACCGGACGGCATTGCTGAGCACGGGCCGTACGCGCTGCTCGGCGGCGAAGCCCAGGGTGCGGGCGGCCAGCCGCAGCGAGCCGGGCCCGGTGCCGGTCCGTCCGTGCCAGACGGCCTCCAGGCGCAGCGCGTCGCCGTACACCTCGCGCCAGGGGGCGAGCAGCCGGGCGGCGCGGTCGGGGCGGCCCGCGGCGAGGGCGCGGCCGACGTCGGAGTCGGGGCCGAGCAGGACGGTCAGCCCGTCGGCGTGGTTGTCCTCCCAGGCCAGCTGGGGCAGGCCGGGCGCGGTGTGGGCGGCGGAGACCAGCCGGCACAGGTCGGCCCAGCCGCGGGCGCCGTCCCGGGCGAGGAAGGTCACCCGTGGTGTCGACTCGTCGATGAAGGCGCCGCCGCGCACCGGGGTGCGGCGCCGGTCCCGCCGTACGGCGCTGTCGCCGGGGGCGGCGGCCGGGGGCGTCACCGCGAGCTCCGCGCCGAACAGCGGGCGGACGCCGGCCTTGGCGCAGGCCTTGGCGAAGCGGACGGACCCGGCGAGGGTGTCGCGGTCGGTGAGGGCGAGGGCGTCCATGCCCCGCTCCAGGGCGCGCTCGGCCAGCCGTTCCGGGTGGGAGGCGCCGTAGCGCAGGGAGAACCCGGAGACGGTGTGCAGATGCGTGAAACCCGGCACACGCACCTCCCGCACTCGTGAGTCCCGACCGTCTATCGAACAACTGTTCCCAGTCACCTCACCCCCACCATAGACCAATTTTCGAATGAGTGTGCGACATCCGTCCGGCCCTGTCCCACCTGCGCAAACAGCCCCGAACGCGGACGTCCCGCCCCTCCGCGTGGGAGGGGCGGGACGCCGTGGTGCCGGAGCGGGCTCAGCCGATCTGCGTACCGGTGGCCGACAGGGCCTCGGTCACGGGCTGGAAGAAGGTCGTGCCGCCCGAGGTGCAGTCGCCGCTGCCGCCGGAGGTCAGGCCGACCGCCTTGTCGCCCGAGAAGAGCGAGCCGCCGCTGTCGCCGGGCTCGGCGCACACGTCGGTCTGGATCAGACCGTTGACGATGTCGCCGTTGCCGTAGTTCACGGTGGCGTCCAGGCCGGTGACCGTGCCGGAGTGGACCTGGGTGGTGGAGCCGCTGCGGGTCACCTGCATGCCGACGGTCGCCTCGGCGGCGCCGGAGATCGGCTGCGAGGAGCCGTCGTACAGGTTCACCTCGCTCGGGTGCGCCACGTCGGCCGTGTACTTGACCAGGCCGTAGTCGTTGTCCGGGAAGCTGGACGCGGCGTTCTCACCGATCACGTTGCCCGAGGAGTCCGACCAGGTCGAGATGCCCTCGGTGCAGTGGCCCGCGGTGAGGAAGTGCGGCTCGCCGCCCTTGGTCACGTTGAAGCCCAGCGAGCAGCGCCCGCCGTTGCCGGTGATCGCGTCGCCGCCGGACACGAAGGGCTTGAACTCGGTCTGGGTGCGCTTGAGCTCCACCGTGGTGCCGAGCCCCTCGGCGACCTCGGTCAGCTTGGCCCACTCGGCCTTGGAGACCGTGCGGTCCGCCGTGACGACGACCTTGTTGGAGACCGGGTCGGTCACCCAGGACGTGCCCGGGATGGTGGCGTCCTCGGTGAGCGTGGTGCGCGCGCTCCTCAGGTCGGCGAGCGAGTTCGCCACGACTCTGGCCTTCGCGCCGGCCGACTCGACGGCCTCGGCCGCCGTCTCGTCGAGCACGTTCACCACGAGGCTCTTGCTCTTCGCGTCGTAGTACGTTCCCGCCGCGTCGCCGCCCAGGTCCTGCAGCAGCGTCGAGGCGAGGTTTCCGGCCGCCTGGACCGAGAGGGTGCGGGGCGCGGCGTCGGCCGGGACCTCGCTGGCGTTCGCAGTCTGGAAGGTGACCGCGCCCGCGGCCAGTGCGGCGATGCCCGCACCCGCCATGACGGCACGGCGCCTGGGTATGCGTCGGTGCTTCAACTCACGTCCTCCTGTGGGGGGTCGGTGCCGGGGAGGTTGTGGGGACCTCGCCGGACCGGAAGGCGTACGGCCACGGGGGTGGAGCACAGCAAAAGCCACGCCCGCGCCGGTTGAACGCCGCCTACTCTTCCGAACGTCACAGGGAGCACACAAGGTCGACTTCAGGACGCGCGTGCGACAACGGCCGCGCGCCCTCTATGTCCTGACAGTTCATGGAGACGCGGGACGGTTCATACTGCAAACGTCACGCGGGGGTTACCGGGGGCACGTACCATCCGTTCGGTCGGTGGCCGAAAATCGACCCCTCGCGGCGGGATCCGTGCGGGGGGCGACGCACAGAAGTTGCACCTGCACCGGCCGCGGCGTCCGGCCCGGAACAGGACGAGCCCCCGCACGCGGGTCGCGTGCGGGGGCTCGTGGGGCTGCCGGCTCCTCGGGGGAGCCGTACGAAACCGGCCGGGCCGGCGGGGCGTCCTAGTAGACGTTCACCCCGTAGGCGCTCAGGGCCTCGGTCACCGGCTGGAAGAAGGTCGTGCCGCCGGAGGAGCAGTTGCCGCTGCCGCCGGAGGTCAGACCGTACGCGGTGCCGTTGCTGCCGTAGAGCGCGCCGCCGGAGTCGCCGGGCTCGGCGCAGACCGTGGTCTGGATGAGACCGGAGACGATGTCTCCGCCGCCGTAGTTGACGGTCGCGTTGAGCGCGGTCACCCGGCCGCTGTGCGTGCCCGTGGTGGAGCCGTCACGGATGACCGTGGTGCCCACGCTCGGGGTGGCCGCGCGGGTGATGTCCACGCCGTTCGCGGTGCCGGGCCGGCTGACGGACCCGGTGTACCGGACGATGCCGTAGTCGTTGCCCGGGAAGCTGGAGCCGGCCGTCGAGCCGATGGCCGTGGTGTGGGAGGAGTTGGACCACCAGGTGCCCGCGCCGTCGGTGCAGTGACCGGCGGTCAGGAAGTACTCGGCACCGCTGCTGCTGCGGACGTTGAAGCCGAGGGAGCAGCGCCAGCTGCTCGCATAGATGGCGTCGCCGCCCTGGATGAGCTTGGTGAACTTGCCCGGGGTGCGCTTGACGGTGATCGCCTCGGCGTTCTCCCCGGCCTGCTGCTTGATCTTGTTGATCTCGGCCTGGGAGACGGTGCTGTCGACGGTCACGACGACCCGGTTGGTCTTGCTGTCGACGGCCCAGGCGGTGCCGGGGACGTCGGCCTTCAGCACCGAGCTGCTCGCGCTCTTGAGCGCGGAGGAGCTGAAGGTGGTGGGGGTGTCGGCCGCGTTCGCGCTGGGGATCGCGATCGCGGCGGCGGCCACGAGGCCGGTGGAGACGGCGATCAGCCGAGTCCGTCTCGAGATGCCGCTCTGGGGGGTGGTGCGCTTGATCCTCACGTTTCGTTCCTCCACAAAGGAAGTTGGGGGCCCTCGTGGGGTTGTGGGCCCGGTGAGGCGCAGCCAGCGGACGGCGGACCGGATTCCGGACCCGTCGTGCCCCTGACAAGCGCTGCGGTGAGTATTCGGCCGACCGACCGTTCGGCGCAAGGGTGCCTTTTGGCCTAGGGATTGCCCGGTGATTAGGGACGACTGGTCGACTTGATCCCCTCCAGCCCCAGCGTTACCGGTCGTCACACCCCTGTGACGACCGGTCGAACGAAGATCGTGATGGCCGGATCTCGCCCCCTGAGGGAACCGTCGGCGCACCCGTCACGTCCGAGGCCGCCTCAGCAGTCGCAGCCGCAGTCGCACCCGCTGCAACAGCCGTCCTCACCGCAGCAGTTGCAGCACTCGCAGCAGTTGCAGCAGTCGCAGTCGCAGTTGTGGAGACAGCCGTCCTTGCGCTCACGCGTCCACGGGTCCTCGTAGGTCCCGCAGCAGAGCTGGCAGGTACAGGCGAGTCCCAGCCATACGGCGCACCCCGCCAGCAGCCCGCGCCGGTCCCGGCGCGGCGGCCCGGGCGGCGTGGGCGCGCCCGGCGCACCGGGAGCACCCGGAGGGGCGTACGGATGCGAACCGTGGGCACAGGAGGGCGTACCGAAGGCACGCCGGACGGAGTCGGGGAGTTCATGCACGAGAAGCCGGTGGGCGAGACCGCCGTCCGTGAACTCGACCTCGCGCAGCGCCAGCCGTATGCCGTGCACCGCGTCGTCGGCGAGCCGGCGGGCCTCCGTGAGCGAGGTGCCCGTGGCGGTGAGGGGGTTCCAGGCGCCGGACGCGGCGTCGGCCTCCCGGTCCTCCACCGCGTCCAGCAGATGCGCGAGCCGTCCGAAGAGCCGTCCGGCCTCGGCGAGCGGTGCGGCGTTGTGCGGCCGTCCGGCGAGCACGGCGGTGTGCGCGAAGGCCGCCGCGGTCGCCGTCTCGGTCGGTTCGGTGACGGTGAGGACCGGGGTGCCGGGTCCGGCCAGCGACTCGATGCCGGTCTGCCGGTCCACCGCGTCGACCAGGACCGCGGTGTCGAAGCCGACGTCGGAGCCGGTCCGGGCGCCCGCCCGGTCCCAGCTCGCCGCGACCCGGCGCGCGGCGAGCGCCACCGGACGGCGGGCCAGCAGCCCGTCGCCGTCGGCGACATGGTCGCGCACCTTGGCGGAGGCGAGGACGAGGGAGACGGCCGCGGCCAGCCGCGCGCCCTCACCGTGGGCGACGGACGCGGTGCGCATCCCGCGCAGCGGACAGGGGCCCGCGGTCCGGCGCCCCGCGCCGCCGCCGCCCGGGCCCGACTGAGCCTCCGTCAGAACCGATATCAGCAGCCCGTCGTAGTTGGTGACGATCCGTGCGAGCTGCCCGTGGTCGCCGCGCAGGGCCAGACAGAGCCCGCAGAGATGGGCCGTCCACTGGGCGGTGAGCTTCTCGCCCAGCCGGTGACGGCAAGGCCTGACGATCCCGAACACGACGTCCCCCGATGCGTGCGTACGACGTTCAGGTGCGGCATCGTACCGGCCGCGGCGTTCACCCGGATGCGCCCCCCTTCACCCGTACGCCGCGTAGAATCATATTTCACTCACAGTCAGCAGCCGTTTGTGTCGCGGCCCTTGGGAAACCAGGACTCTCGACGGATTCGCTGTGCACCAGTACCGTCACAAACCCCCCGCGCGGCGTCTATCCACTTGGCGCACCCTCCGCATCATGGACGACCATAGGGATGCGGAACGCACGAAAGACCGCTGTGAGAGGAGGCGTCCATGGGATCGGTACGCAAGGCGAGTGCCTGGCTTGGCCTCGTCGACGACAACGAAGACGAGCGTTACTACGACGACGACTACTCCGACGGGACCGAGCCCGGGGAGGCCTGGGTCACCGATCCGCGGGTCAAGGTGGCCGCGGACGCCGCCGAGGAGCGGGGCCGCCGGATCGGCACCATCACCCCGGACAGCTTCCGGGACGCCCGTGCCATCGGTGAGCTGTTCCGCGAGGGCGTGCCGGTCATCATGAACCTCACGGCCATGGACGCCGCCGACGCCAAGCGCGTCGTCGACTTCGCGGCGGGCCTGATCTTCGGTCTGCGCGGCTCCATCGAGCGGGTGTCCAACCGTGTGTTCCTGCTCAGCCCCGCCGACACCGAGGTGGTCAGCGGCGAGCCGGCCGCGCACCGCGCCGACGGCTTCTTCAACCAGAGCTGAGGCGGGGCCGCTCAGCCGGCCCCGCCCCCTCCCCCGCAGGCCGTTCTACCGGAACGCGTCGATTCCGGTGAGCGCCTTGCCCAGCACCAGCTGGTGCATCTCCACGGTGCCCTCGTAGGTGAGCACCGACTCCAGATTCGTCGCGTGCCGCATCACCGGGTACTCCAGCGAGATCCCGTTGGCCCCGAGGATCGTCCGGGCCGTGCGGCAGATCTCGATCGCCTCCCGCACGTTGTTGAGCTTGCCGAAGCTGACCTGCTCGGGACGCAGGCGGCCGGCGTCCATCCGCCGCCCCAGATGATGGGCGAGCAGGATCCCCTTGTGCAGTTCCACCGCCATGTCGGCGAGCTTGGCCTGGGTGAGCTGGAAGCCGCCGATGGGCCGCCCGAACTGCTCCCGTGACTTCGCGTAGTCGACCGCCGTCTCGAAGCAGCTGCGCGCGGCGCCCATCGCGCCCCACACGATCCCGTACCGGGCGTGCGACAGACAGCTCAGCGGGCCCTTCAGCCCGGTCACCCCCGGCAGCACCGCGTCGGCGGGCAGCCGTACGTCGTCCATCACGAGCTCGCTGGTGACGGAGGCGCGCAGGGACCACTTGTGCTTGATCTCCGGCGCCGAGAAACCGGGGGCGTCGGTGGGCACGGCGAAGCCGCGGATGCCGTCGTCGGTCTGCGCCCAGACGACCGCGACCCCGGCCACGGACCCGTTGGTGATCCACATCTTGCGGCCGTTGAGGACCCAGTCGGAGCCGTCGCGCTTGGCGTAGGTGCGCATCGAGCCGGGGTCGGAGCCGTGGTCGGGCTCGGTCAGCCCGAAACAGCCGATGACCTCACCGGCCGCCATCCGGGGCAGCCACCGCTGCTTCTGCTCCTCGCTGCCGAAGCGGTGCAGGGCGTACATGGCGAGGGAGCCCTGCACGGAGACCAGCGAGCGGATGCCGGAGTCGGCCGCCTCCAGCTCGAGGCAGGCCAGCCCGTACTGCACGGCGCTCGCGCCCGCGCACCCGTAGCCGTCGAGGGACATGCCGAGCGCGCCGATCCCGCCGAGTTCCCGGGCCAGCTCCCGGATGCCGGGCAGCTCGCCCTTCTCGTACCAGTCCGCGACGTACGGCAGCACACGGTCCGCCGCCCAGCCGCGCACCGTGTCCCGGATCGCCAGGTCCTCCGGCTCCAGCAGGTCGTCGAGGCCGAGGGGATCGGCGGGATCGAACGCGGGCGGCTTCGCGGACGCGGCCATGGGGGCACCCTCCGGGGGCTGGTCATCCGGTATGTCGACTAGCACTGCTAGTCAGGCTCGCGCCGACGTTACGACGAGCTTCCTCCGCCGTCCACCCCGACCCGGGCGGCTTCCGCTGCGCGGGGCAGTCGCACGGGGGTGCTCCCGGTGCCGGGGGCGGCCCCGGACCCCCGCCTCGGCGGCACCGGATCCGGCCCCGGGGCGGCATCGCACCGGCCCCCTGGGCGGCTCCGGCAGCGAGCCTGCCCGGGGACGGCCGCAGACACGGCCCGTGCCACGGCCGGGGGCGTGCCCCCGAAGACGGTCCCGGAGGGAGTCTCGGCGGAAGCACCGGCGGACGTCCCGGATGCGCATCGCACCGGCCCCTGGGCAGCTCCGGCAGCGGGCCTGCCCGGGGACGGCCGCAGACACGGCCCGTGCCACGGCCAGGAGGGTGGCCCCGACGACAGTCCCGGAGGGAACCTCGGCGGCACCGGCGGACGTCCCGGATGCGGCGCCGGCGCCGGCCTGCCGGGCAGACCCGCGGCCGGTCCCGGCTCAGGCCGCGCGCGCACCGAGCCGCCCGGGGAGTCTCGGCGGAAGCACCGGCGGACGTCCCGGATGCGGCATCGCACCGGCCCCTGGGCAGCTCCGGCAGCGGGCCTGCCCGGGGACGGCCGCAGACACGGCCCGTGCCACGGCCAGGAGGGTGGCCCCGACGACAGTCCCGGAGGGAACCTCGGCGGCACCGGCGGACGTCCCGGATGCGGCGCCGGCGCCGGCCTGCCGGCCAGACCCGCGGCCGGTCCCGGCTCAGGCCGCGCGCGCACCGAGCCGCCCGCCGGGCAGCTCCGCGACCGGCCCCGGCGCGCGCCGTGCGCCTTACACCTTCACGCCTGACCCGTACGGCTCCCGCGTCTCCCGCTGCGCGGGCATCGACACGGGGGCGCTCCCGCCGGAGGCCACGTCGGTCGCGAAGGTGACTTCGAAGGGCGTCTCGGAAGGGGCGGCTTCGTCGGGGTCGCAGTGCATCAGGCGGGGGAGGCGCAGGGCCATTGCCGCGCCGGCCAGGAGCAGGCCCGCGCTGACCAGGAGCGTCACGTGCAGGCCGTGGACGAAGGAGTGGCGCGCGGCGAGCCGCAGCGCCTCCCCCGCGGGGCCGCCGAGGCGTGCCGCCACCTCGTACGCCTCGCCGAGCGAGTGCGCCGCCGCGTCGGACGCCCGGGCGGGCACCCCGGGGACCTGGGAGAGGCCGGGCGCGTAGGCCGCGTTCATCACGCTGCCGAGCAGCGCGATGCCGATGCCGGCGCCGAGCTGGTAGGACGTCTCGCCGATCGCCGCCGCCCCGCCGGCCTGCTCCTGCGGCGCCTCGCTGAGCATCGACTCGTACGCGCCGAACAGGGTGGTCTCCAGGCCGAAGCCGAGCAGCACGAACCCGCCGAGCAGCAGCGGCGCGTTGTCCTCGCCGCCCATCGCGGTCAGCAGCACCACCGCTCCGGCCGTCAGGCAGAAGCCGAGGGAGACCATGCGGCGCGGGCCGAACCGGCGCAGCATCCGGGCGCCCGCCAGGCCCGCGGCCATGGCCGCGACGGTGAGCGGCAGCAGCCGCAGCCCGGTCTCCAGCGGGGACAGCCCCAGCACCAGCTGGAGGTACTGCGCCGCGATCAGCTCCAGGCCCACCAGGGCGAGCATGGCCAGCACGATGCAGCCCACCGAGGTGCTGAACGCGGGGCGGGAGAACATTCGCAGGTCGAGCAGCGGATGCTCGCGGCGCCGCTGCCGGCGGACGAACAGCACCAGCAGGACGATCCCGGCGGCCAGCGGCACCAGCGTGGCCGCGCCGAGCTCGCCGGCGCCGAGCCGCTTCACGCCGAGGACCACCGCGAACAGCCCGGCGGCGGCCGTGAGCGCGCCGACCACGTCCCAGGGGCCGTCGCCGTCGCCCTTCGACTCGGGCAGCAGGATGCGCCCGACGGGCAGGCTGACCAGCATCAGCGGGATGTTGACCAGGAAGACCGAGCCCCACCAGAAGTGCTCCAGCAGGAAGCCGCCGAGCAGCGGCCCGACCGCGGCGCCGACGGCGGCGACGGCGCTCCAGACGCCGATGGCGAGCGCCCGCTCGCGGCGGTCGGGGAAGACCTGGCGCAGGATCGACAGCGTCGCGGGCATGATCATCGCGCCGCCGACGCCGAGCAGCGCCCGCGCGACGATCAGCAGGTGCGCGTCGTCCGCGAAGGCCGCCAAGGCCGAGGCCACGCCGAACAGGGTGTAGCCGAGGAGGAGGACGCGTCTGCGGCCGACCCGGTCGCCCAGGGTGCCGAACAGGATCAGCAGCGAGGCGCAGACCAGCGGATAGGCGTCGACGATCCAGAGCAGCTCCACCGCGCCGGGCTTGAGGTCCTCGGTGACGGCGGGGACGGCCACGTGCAGCACGGTGGCGTCGACGGCGACCAGCAGCAGGCTGACGCAGAGGACGACGAGCACCACCCACCGGTTGGCACCGGCCCCGGCCGCCCTACGGCGCAGCGAGGCGGCCGTGGTCGTCCCGGACATGTACGTACCTCCCAGAAGTTCCCTCGCGAAAGCCGCGGGCTCACGGGGTGGGGGACTCCCCCGTGCCTCGGCCGGAGAGGAGCGGTCGTCCCCGGCCCGCGCGGCGAACGGCGAGTGACACGTCAGAGTACGCGAGGGAACGCCGGGGTCGAGTGGCGGGCCTCTCAACCTCGCGGACGATCGGTGTGGCGTGCGCCACGTCTTCGCCGCCCCTTCCCCACGGTTGCCACGCCGACGCGGGGCGGGCCGGTTCCGGGCCGGGTCGATAATCGGCGCGTGACCACCGATCTCGAGACGCGTGCCGCCGCGGCCCGCCCCGGAGTTCTCCGCCGGGCCGCCCCGGCGCTCCTCGGGTACGCCGCCGTGCGTGCCCTGGGCCTGGTCGTCCTGGCCCTGTGGAGCGAGGCGCGCGGCAAGAGCGCGTACACCTTGCTGACCGCCCGCTGGGACTCCCTCTGGTACACGAGGGTCGCCGAGCTGGGGTACGGCTACGAGGTACGGCTGCCCAACGGCGACGTGCACTCCAACCTGGCGTTCTTCCCGCTGCTTCCGTGGCTGGAGCGGCTGGCGGCGGCGGTGTCCCCGCTGTCGTACGCCGACGGGGGGTTCGTGGTGAGCCTGCTCGCCTCGCTCGCCGCGGCCTGGGGGATCTTCGCGGTCGCCGGCCATCTGTACGGGCCGCGGGCCGGGGTGTGCGCGGTGCTGCTGTGGGCGGTGCTGCCGGTCGGGATCGTGCAGTCGATGGCGTACAGCGAGTCGCTGTTCACGGCGCTGGCGGCCTGGGCGCTGTACGCGGTGCTGACCGGGCACTGGGTGACGGCGGGCCTGCTGGCGGGGCTGGCGGGGCTGACCCGGCCGGTGGGGCTCGCGGTGGTCGCGGCGGTGTGGGCGGCCGGGATCGCCGCGTTCCTGCGGGAGCGCTCCGGCTCCTCCTTCGTGGGGGACGGCAGTGCGGTACCGGCGGCCGGCGCGCGCGGTGACGGCCACGCCGGTCCGACGCCGGACGCCCCGCGTACGGGCGCACCGTACGGCGCTCCGCAGCCGCCGCACTCCCCCGGTGTGCGCCTGCGCCGGGTGGCCGGGATGCTGCTCGCGCCCCTCGGAGCCGCCGGGTACGTCCTGTGGGTCGGCGCCCGGACCGGGGACGGCCCGCTGGGCTATCTGGAGGTGCAGGCCGGCTGGCGCAACGGCTTCGACGGCGGCTACGCCTTCGCCCGGTTCGTCGCCGGCCGCTTCACGTCCTTCCCGTCCGCGCTCGCCGGGGTGGCGCTGATCGCGGGCGTGGCCCTGGTGGTGTGGCTCTACGTCCTGTGCGTACGCCGGCGGCAGCCGCTCCCGCTGCTGGTCTACGCCGGCACGGTCACCGCGCTCGCCCTGTGCGCGTCGAGCTACTTCGGGTCGAAGCCGCGGCTGCTGATGCCGGCCTTCCCGCTGCTGCTGCCGCTCGCCCTGGCGCTGGCCCGGGCGCGGACGCGTCTGCTCGCGGCGGGGCTGGGGGCGGCCGCCGCGGCCTCGGCGGCGTACGGCGCCTTCTGGCTGAACGGGTCGGGACCGCCCTGATCACGCGGCGCGACCGGTCCGGTCACGCCGCGCGACCGCCCGGTGAGCGGGGCGGGAATTCCGTGCGAGCTGCGGGTGAACCAATTCGGAAGACCGATAAACCGGGCGCACGGCATGCCCAAAACAATTGCGCGCGGGGGTTCGGATTCGCCGGAAATAAAGGCCCGGCTGAGAGGAATGCCACATCACATCGTCATCACAAAGCCGCTGAATCGTCGGGGCCGCACACTCACTCGCTGTAACGTCGATTGGGTGCGTACCGAACGGAGTCACACCCGTCTGGACCGGGTGTTCGCGAGGCTGGACCGTGAGCCGGAGCGACCGGCGCACGTCGGCATGCCGCGAATGAGCCGGCACCGGGTGGTGCTCCTCGGCGCGACCCTCGCCTTCTACGCGGCGATCGTGTGGGCCGTGGTGGCCACCTCCTGGCTGGTCCGTCTGGACTGGCAGGTCATGTTCTTCCGCCCCTACCAGCAGTGGCCGGAGCTGCACGCCTTCGTCGACTACTACGTGGTGCTGGGCCAGCGCGGCCCCACCGCCGTGATGGTCGCCGCCTGGCTGGGCTGGCGCTCCTGGCGGCAGCACACGCTGCGTCCGCTGCTCGCCCTCGGCGTCTCCCTGCTGCTGCTCAACGTCACGGTGGGCGCCGCGAAGTACGGCATGGGGCGGCTCGGGCCGCACTACGCGACCGAGATCGGCTCGAACGAGATGTGGCTCGGCGGGGATATATTTCCCAGCGGCCACACCGCGAACGCCGTGGTGACCTGGGGAATCCTGGCCTACCTGGCCTCCACCCCGCGGGCGAGGCGATGGCTGTCCGCCCTGTCCGCGGTGACGTCCCTGGGCGTCGGCCTGTCCACCGTCTACATCGGCACCCACTGGCTGAGCGACGTGCTGCTGGGCTGGGTGGCGGGCCTGCTGATCCTGCTCGCGCTGCCCTGGTTCGAGCCGCTGATCGCGCGGGCCGAGGCGCGGATCCTCGCCGTGCGGGACCGGCTGCGCGACCGCCGCGCGTCCAAGGCGCCGGTGCCCGCCCCGGCGGGCCGCCCCGTCGTGGTCCGTCCGCTCACCGAGCGCGCCGACCCGGTGCACGAGCCGGTTCCCGCCGGACGCGTCGCCCGGTCGCCGGTCTATCTCGCGCCCGGCCCGCACACCAGCCGTGCCGAGCGCTCCCCGGTGACGCCCGCGGGCAGCAGACGGCCGCAGCACACGGACCGCCACCCGCGCGGGACGACGCCGGCCCCGCGGCCCTGACGGCCCGCACGGCCCGCCGGGCGCGGACACAGACACGGAGAGGGACACGTCGACGGCCCCGGTCCTCGAGCTCGAGGACCGGGGC
>NZ_JBHRWL010000023.1:0-75272 GCF_042647945.1 Streptomyces lusitanus | reverse complement strand
GCGTGGATCCGGGTGATGGCCTCCTCGACCGAGACGCCGGAGATCCGCGCCATGTGCTCGACCTCGGACGCGCCGAGGGAGTGGATGACGAGCTGCGGGAACTCCTTCTTGATGGCCGCGAAGTGCTTCTCGTAGTACTCGACGCCGTAGTCCGGGTGGTGACCGCCCTGGAACATGATCTGCGTGCCGCCCAGCTCGACCGTCTCCGCGCACCGGCGCAGGATGTCGTCCAGGTCCCGCGTCCAGCCCTTCTCGGTGTCCTTGGGCGCGGCGTAGAAGGCGCAGAACTTGCACGCCGTGACGCACACGTTCGTGTAGTTGATGTTCCGCTCGATGATGTACGTCGCGATGTGCTCGGTCCCGGCGTACTTGCGGCGGCGCACGGCGTCGGCGGCGGCGCCCAGCGCGTGCAGAGGCGCGTCGCGGTAGAGGGCGAGCGCCTCCTCGGGGGTGATCCGTTCCCCGGCCGCGGCACGGTCGAGAACGGGCTGGAGCGGGTGGTGCGGCGGTCGGGACACGGTGCCGGCCTTTCCGGTGGCGTGATCGGGACGGACAAGCGGTCGGGAGCGGGAGCGCGCCCGTGGTGCGGGAGCGCGTCCTGGTGAAGAAGTGCGATGCGTGCGGGTACGGGCTCAGGAAGCGGCGGGTTCGAGCAGTTGGACGGCGACGTCCGGCGGGAAGCCCTCGGCGTCGCCGCCGACCCGGCGGGCGAACTCGGCGATGCCGTCGAGCTGGGCCTGCCCGAGACGGAAGTCGAGCGCGGTGGTGTAGTAGCGCTCCAGCGTCTCGGCGTCGAACTCCTCCCACTGGGACGCCTGTTCGCACACCTTGGTCACCTCGGTCAGCGACAGGTCGCGCGAGGCGAGCAGATCGGCGTGGACCCGGTGCACCAGTTCGGGTTCCCGGGCCAGGAAGTCGCGGCGCGCGGCGAACACGGCGAACACGAAGGGCAGACCCGTCCAGTCCTTCCACATGCGGCCCAGGTCGTGCACGTGCAGCCCCATCCTGGGCGCCTGGTGCAGGGCCGCGCGCAGCGCCGCGTCTCCGATGACCACGGCGGCCTTCGCCTCGGACATCATGGTGCGCAGATCGGGTGGGCAGACGTAGTAGTCGGGGCGCACGCCGACGCGCTCGGCCAGCAGCAGTTGGGCCAGGCGCACGGAGGTGCGGCTGGTCGAGCCCAGTGCCACCCGCTCACCGTCCAGGTCCTCCAACGGGACCTGGCTGATGATCAGGCAGGACATCACGTCGCCGTCGCTGCCGACCGCGATGTCCGGCAGGGCCACCAGATCGTCCGCGTGCCGCAGGAACTCCACCAGGCTGATCGGCCCGATGTCGAGGTCGCCCGCGGCCAGCGCGTCGTTGAGGCCGTCCGGGGTGTCGGTGCGCAGCTCCATGTCGAGGAGGGTGCCGGTGCGGGCCAGTCCCCAGAACAGCGGCAGGCAGTTGAGGAACTGGATGTGCCCCACCCGGGGGCGGCGTCGGCGGGCCGGGATCGGCTCCGACGCCTGCGCCCCGGGGGCGAGTTGCTCGGTCATGGTGCACAACTCCCGGAGGGGGTCGAGTGGTGGGGAAGCACGAGAGGGGGAGAGCTGTCGGGGCGGGCCGGTGGCCGGGGTCAGACCCGGCCGGCGGCGGGGGCGGCCGCGAAGTGCTCGCGCAGCACGGCCAGTACCTCGGCGGGCCGCTCCGAGAGGAAGAAGTGGCCGCCGGAGAAGACCCGCAGGTCACAGTCGGCCTCGGTGTGGCCGCTCCAGTCGCGGGCCTCCTCCAGCGTCGTCCGGGGATCGGCGTCCCCGGTCAGCACGGTCACCGGGCAGCGCACCCGCGCGCCGGGCTCGCAGCGGTAGGTCTCCACGGCCCGGTAGTCGCTGCGGATGGCGGGCAGCACCATGCGCAGCACCTCCTCGTCGTCGAGGAGCTGGGTGTCCGTGCCGTTGAGGGCGCGCAGTTCGGCGATCACCCCGTCGTCGTCGAGCGTGTGCACCCGCTCGTCGCGGGTCCGGGAGGGGGCACGGCGGCCCGAGGCGAACAGCCGGACCGGACCGGAGCCGGCCCGCTCCATGCGACGGGCCACCTCGAACGCCACCAGGGCGCCCATGCTGTGCCCGAAGAAGGTCAGCGGACGGTCGTCCCAGCCCGCGAGCGCCGCCGTGACCCCGTCCGCGAGTTCGGCCACCGAAGCGGGCCCGGGCTCACTGCGGCGGTCCTGACGTCCGGGGTACTGGATGGCGACCACGTCGACATCGGGGCTCAGCGCGCCGGCGACGGGCACGTAGAAGCTCGCCGAGCCGCCGGCGTGCGGGAAGCACACCAGACGGCCGGCCGCCTCGGGAGAGGGCCGGAACCTGCGGATCCACAGGTCGGACGGGGTGGAGCTCATGGAACGTGGATGTCCTTCCATCGGGGGACGAGCCGTCGGGCCGCGGCGGCCCGACGGCTCGTCAGGCGTCCTCGGCGTCGGGCCCGTAGACCTCGACACGGTCGGTGACACGGCGGACGTGGATGCACTCGCCGGGGCACTCCTTGGCCGAGTCGACGACGTCGGTGAGCACGTCCAGCGGAATCCGCGTGGTCGCACCGGGGGCCTGGAGCAGCTCGTCCTGCTCGCTCTTCACATAGGCCAGCCCGTCGATGTCCAGCTCGAAGATCTCGGGCGCGTACTGGGCGCAGATGCCGTCACCGGTGCACAGTTCCTGGTCGATCCAGACTTCCAGGTCCTCGTCGTTCGTCGTCTGGGGGGACATTCACACCTGCCTGGCGGAGTCGTGGTGGTGATCGGGGGAGGGGCGGAGAGGGAGAACGCGGGGATCGGGGCGGGGCGGGGCGTCGTCCGCCGCTCAGACCCGCATGGGCTGCGGCGCGTCACGGCGGGCCGGGTCCGGGCCGCCGTACTCGCGGATGATCTCGTAGCGCGTGTTGCGCTCCACCGGCCGGAAGCCCGCGTCGCGGATCAGGTCGAGCAGGTCCTCGCGGGTCAGCTTGTCCGGGGTGCCGTACTGGTCGGCGTCGTGCGTGATCTTGTACTCGACGACCGAGCCGTCCATGTCGTCCGCCCCGTGCTGGAGTGCCAGCTGCGCCGTCTGCACGCCGTGCATCACCCAGAAGACCTTGACGTGCGGCACGTTGTCGAACAGCAGCCGCGACACCGCGAACGTCCTCAGCGCCTCCGCGCCCGTGGCCATCTGCGTCCGCGCCTGGAGCCGGTTGCGGATCTTGCCGTCCTTCATGTCGACGAAGTCGTGCTGGTAGCGCAGCGGGATGAAGACCTGGAAACCGCCGGTCTCGTCCTGGAGTTCACGCAGCCGCAGCACGTGGTCCACGCGGTGGCGGCGCTCCTCGATGTGGCCGTAGAGCATGGTGCACGGGGTCTTGAGCCCCTTCTCGTGCGCCAGCCGGTGGATGCGGGACCAGTCCTCCCAGTGGGTGCGGTGGTCCACGATGTGCTGCCGGACCTCCCAGTCGAAGATCTCCGCGCCACCGCCGGTGAGCGACTCGAGCCCCGCGTCGATCAGTTCGTCGAGGATGTCGGAGGCCGACATGCCGGAGATCGTCTCGAAGTGGTGGATCTCCGTGGCGGTGAACGCCTTCAGCGACACGTTCGGCAGCGCCGCCTTCAGCTCCCGCAGCGACCGCGGGTAGTAGCGCCACGGCAGGTTCGGGTGCAGGCCGTTGACGATGTGCAGCTCGGTGAGGTTCTCGCCCTCCATCGCCTTGGCGAGCCTGACGGCCTCCTCGATCCGCATCGTGTACGCGTCCTTCTCGCCCGGCTTGCGCTGGAAGGAGCAGTAGGCGCACGACGCGGTGCACACGTTGGTCATGTTGAGATGCCGGTTGACGTTGAAGTGGACGACGTCGCCGTTCTTCCGCGTCCGCACCTCGTGGGCGAGCCCGCCGAGCCACGCCAGGTCGTCCGACTCGTACAGCGCGAGGCCGTCCTCGCGGGTCAGCCGCTCACCGGAGCGGACCTTCTCCTCCAGCTCGCGCTTGAGCCCAGTGTCCATGGCCGGGGTCCTCCTCGGTCAGTGCCTCACGGCACACGTAGTGGGTCCGAGCACGCTCAGCACGTGGCTCGTCGGCCCCGGGGCGGAACGAACTCCCGCGGACCGTGGACCGGCCGACCCGCCCGGGGACGGTCGGGCGGGACGGGCACGGCCGCACCATCCGGCGGTCGCACCGAAACCGTCCGACAGGAACCCGTGGGGCCGGCCGCGATCCGGATGCCACGGGCCCCGGCCGGACGACGGGACATCGACACCGCGGCGAGTGGGGCGCTCCCATCCTTGCGGAGGGCAGTCTGGGGAAACCCCCATACCCGCAACGGGTTTGCTGGGGGCGACGGCCCCGTGCCGCCCGGCACGTCCCGGGCCGAACGGCAGACAAGGAAGCCACCGCCCATGACGTCACCACTGACCCTGGCGCACTCGCCGTGCCCCAACGACACGTTCGTCTTCCACGCCTGGACCGAGGGGCTGCTCCCCGGGGCGCCCGAGGCGCGGCTCACCTTCGCCGACATCGACATCACCAACGGCATGGCCGAGCGCGCCGAGCTGGACGTCCTGAAGATCTCCTACGGCGTACTGCCCCATGTCCTCGAGGACTATGCACTGCTGCCGTGCGGCGGCGCCCTCGGGCACGGCTGCGGCCCCCTCGTCCTGTCCGCCGAACCCCGTGAGCCCGCGGCGCTGACCGGCGCCCGCGTCGCCGTCCCCAGCACCGGCTCCACCGCCTACCTGCTGTTCCGGCTGTGGGCCGCCGACGCCGTACCCGACGGCGTCGGGGAGATCGTCGTCCTCCCGTTCCACGAGATCATGCCGGCCGTCCGCGACGGACACGTCGACGCCGGACTGGTCATCCACGAGGCCCGCTTCACCTACCGCCGCCACGGCCTGCACAGCGTCGCCGACATGGGCGAGGAATGGGAGAAGCGCACCGGCCTGCCCATCCCCCTCGGCGCCATCGTCGCCCGCCGCTCCCTCGGCGAACCCCTGCTGCACGAGATCGCCGACACCGTACGGGCATCCCTGCGCGCCGCCCGCCACGACCCCGACGCCTCCCGCGACCACGTCCTGCGACACGCCCAGGAGATGGAGCCCGACGTCGTCGACCAGCACATCGACCTCTACGTCAACGAGTTCACCGCCGACCTCGGCCAGGACGGACTGCGTGCCGTCCGCACCTTGCTGGACAGCTCCGCCCGGCTGGGCCTGCTGCCCCCGCTCCCGGACGGGGCACTGGACGTGACGGCCCGCCTCTGAGGTTCGCCCGGACAACCACGCGTCAACGCTAGAAGTTCTCTTAGAGCCCCCGGCCGAAGCTCAGGAACCGACCAGGCACCTCCCCATAATCGCCCTGGAGGACGGCCCGGCACCGGGAGCGCCAAGGCCGTCCACCGCGAGGGTGTATGCCACGCAGCCCGCCCTCGCCGGCCCCGGCGTCCACGGCGCCGGGGCCGACGCCGATGGCCCGCGCCCCACCGGCGAGCCCCGCGCCCGCCGCCGAAGGGAGACCGATCCGTGAGCTCCGTGAGCGAGGACAGGCTTCGCGACTTCCTGACCCGAGTCTCCGCCGACCTCCAGCGCACCCGTGCCCGGCTCCGTCAGGTCGAGGCCAAGGCCACGGAACCCATCGCCGTCGTCTCCATGAGCTGCCGCTACCCCGGCGGAGTCCGCACGCCCGAAGACCTGTGGCGCCTCGTCGACACCGGC
Source organism: Streptomyces lusitanus (assembly GCF_042647945.1). Taxonomy (NCBI): domain Bacteria; kingdom Bacillati; phylum Actinomycetota; class Actinomycetes; order Kitasatosporales; family Streptomycetaceae; genus Streptomyces; species Streptomyces lusitanus. The sequence continues at coordinate 69,564 of NZ_JBHRWL010000023.1, read as the reverse complement.
ACGGACGGCATCTCCGGCTTTCCCGAGAACCGCGGCTGGGACCTCGACGCCCTCTACCACCCCGACCCCGCCCACCCCGGCACCTGCTACACCCGGGAAGGCGGCTTCCTGCACGACGCCGCCGACTTCGACCCCGCCTTCTTCGGCATGTCACCCCGCGAGGCGCTCGCCACCGACCCGCAGCAGCGACTGCTGCTGGAACTGACCTGGGAGGCCCTCGAGCGCGCCGGCCTGCGCCCGTCCGACCTGCGCGGCAGCGCCACCGGGGTGTTCGCGGGCGTCATGTACAACGACTACGCCACCCGCTTCCCCGAGCCGCCCCCCGGCGTCGAGGGCCACCTCGGCAACGGCAGCGCGGCCAGCATCGCCTCCGGCCGCGTCTCCTACACCTTCGGCTTCGAGGGCCCCGCCCTGACCGTCGACACCGCCTGCTCCTCCTCCCTGGTCGCCCTGCACCTCGCCGTCCAGGCCCTGCGCGCCGGCGAGTGCGACCTCGCCCTGGCCGGCGGCGTCGCCGTCATGTCCACCCCGGTCACCTTCCTGGAGTTCAGCCGGCAGCGCGGCCTCGCCCCCGACGGCCGCTGCAAGTCCTTCGCCGAGGCGACCGACGGCACCGGCTGGGGCGAGGGCGCGGGCCTGATCCTGCTCGAACGCCTCTCCGACGCCCGCCGCCACGGCCACCAGATCCTCGCCGTCGTCCGCGGCTCCGCCGTCAACCAGGACGGCGCGAGCAGCGGCCTCACCGCGCCCAACGGCCCCTCCCAGCAACGCGTCATCCGCGCCGCGCTGGCCTCCGCCGGCCTCTCCCCGGCCGACGTCGACGCCGTCGAGGCGCACGGCACCGGCACGACGCTCGGCGACCCCATCGAGGCCCAGGCCCTCCTCACCGCCTACGGCCAGGACCGGCCCGACGGCCGCCCCCTGTGGCTCGGCTCGCTCAAGTCGAACATCGGCCACACCCAGGCCGCGGCCGGCGTCGGCGGCGTCATCAAGATGATCCAGGCCCTGCGCCACGAACGCCTCCCGCGCACCCTGCACGTCGACACCCCCACCACCAAGGTCGACTGGACCGAGGGCGACGTACGCCTGCTCACCGAACCCGTCGACTGGCCGAGGACCGAACGCCCGCGCCGCACCGGCGTGTCCGCGTTCGGAGTCTCCGGCACCAACGCCCACGTCATCCTGGAGGAAGCCCCGGCCGCCACGGAGCCGGACGACGACGCCACGGCCGACGCCCCGAGCAGCGGGGCCACGGCCACCGCCCGCACCGTGCCGGTGGTGCCCTGGATCCTCTCCGCCCGCACCACCGACTCCCTCAGGGGACAGGCCCGCGCCCTCCTGGACCACTGCGCGGCGCACCCCGACACGGACGACCGGGCGGTCGCCCACACACTGGCCACCCGGCGCTCCCGCTTCGAACACCGCGCCGTCGTCCTCGGCGCCGACCGGGACGCCCTCCTCGCCGGCCTGCGCAGCCTCGCCGCCGGCGAGACCTCCCCGCACACGGTGACCGGCAGCGCACGCCGTGGCGGCAAGGTCGCGTTCCTGTTCTCGGGTCAGGGTGCGCAGCGTGCGGGGATGGGGCGTGAGCTGTACGAGGCGTTCCCGGTGTTCGCGGAGGCGTTCGACGCGGTGTGCGCGCACGTGGGCGCGCAGCTGAAGGACGTCGTCTTCGACGCTGACGCGGAGAGTCTGGGCCGTACGGAGTGGACGCAGCCGGCACTGTTCGCGGTTGAGGTGGCGTTGTTCCGGCTGCTGGAGTCGTGGGGTGTTCGCCCGGACTTCGTGGGCGGGCATTCGGTCGGGGAGATCGCGGCCGCGCATGTGGCCGGCGTGCTGTCCCTGGAGGACGCCTGCACGCTGGTGACCGCGCGGGGCCGTCTGATGCAGGCCCTCCCGGACGGCGGGGCGATGGTCGCCGTGGAGGCCGACGAGGACGAAATCCTCCCCTTGCTCGAAAGCCGCGCCGAGGAGGTGTCGATAGCGGCGATCAACGGCCCGAAGGCCGTGGTCCTCGCCGGCACGGAAGCCGCCGTAACCGAGATCGCCGGGGAACTGGCCGCACAGGGCCGCCGCACCTCCCGTCTCCGCGTCTCCCACGCGTTCCACTCACCTTTGATGGAGCCGATGCTGGCGGAGTTCCGCCAGATCGCGGAAGGTCTCACCTACACCGCTCCGGCCGTCCCGGTCGTCTCCAACGTGACCGGACGCCTCGCCGCCGAGGGGGAGTTGACCACCGCGGAGTACTGGGTCCGGCATGTCCGCGAGGCCGTTCGGTTCGCGGACGGCGTGTCCGCCCTGGCGGAGAAGCGCGTGACCCGTTTCGTCGAAGTCGGCCCGGACACCACCCTCACCGCCCTCGCCCGCGCCTGCGTACCGGACGACCAGGGGATGCTGTTCGTACCGACCCTCCGCAAGGACCACGACGAACCGCGGACAGCCGTGTCCGCCCTCGCCGCCCTGCACACCTCGGGCCTGCCCGTCGACTGGGACGCCTTCCTCCCCGGCTCCCACCCGCTCGTCGACCTGCCCACCTACTCCTTCGAGCGGCACCGCTACTGGCTCGACCCGGTCGTCACCCCCTCCGGACACCGGGGCGACCACCCCCTGCTGTCCACCGGCGTCCACCTCGCCGACTCGACCACGGTCATGGCGACCGGACGCCTCTCCCGCCGTCTCCAGCCGTGGCTCGCCGACCTCGCCACCGGAGGCGGCACGCTGGTCGCCGGGTCCGTCCTCACCGACCTCGCCCTGCACACCGGACGCGCCCTCGGCGCGCACCACCTCGTCGACCTGCACGTCGACGTGCCGTTGCCGCTCCCGGCCACCGGCGAGACCGAGGTGCAGACCGTCACCGAAGCGGTGGACGGCGAGGACCGCTGGAGCTTCGCGCTCTACGCACGGCCCCTCGACCCCGAGGCCGACCCGGCCGACGACCCCCGGCCCTGGACGCGCCACGCCCACGGCACACTGGCTCGCGCCCAGGACGAGGAGCCGGCGGTGAACGCGACTGGGGGAGCGGAGGGAACCTGGCCGCCTCCGGGCGCGGTTCCGGTCGATCCCGAGGAACTGTACGGCCATCTCGACGCCCTGGATGTGGACGCCGTGCATGCCGTCCCGCCGTCCCTCAAGGCCGTCTGGCGGCGCGGGGACGAGATGTTCGCCGAAGTCGCCCTGCACGAGGACCAGGAGGCGGACGCCGCGCGGTTCGCCGTGCACCCCGCCCTCCTGGACGGCGCGATGGTCGCGCTCACCGCGCTCGGCCACCCCGCGCCCTGGCTGCTCACCTGGTCCGGCCTCACCCTGCACGCACACGCGGCCACCTCGGTCCGCGTCCACATCGCCCCTGCCTTCGGGGCCGGGGCGGAGGCGGGGGCCGAAGTCCGGCTGTCGGACGGCGACGGCGCCCCCGTCCTGACCGCCCGGACGGTCTCGGTCACACCCCACGACCTCGAGGACGTCCCGGCGGACGCCCAGGGCCGTACCGGTGACCTCTACACCGTCACCTGGACCCCCGCCGGACCTGCATCCTTGCCGGAACCCGCCGCGACGACCCGCCTCACCGGCCCCGACGACGTACTGGAGAACACTTCCGACGATCCGTACGACGACCTGGTGGTCGTTCCCTGGTACTCGGCGGACCCAGGTACGGACGCGGGGGCGGGCACGGGAACGGGCGCGTACGCGCCGGCCGATGTGCACACGTCCACCGCGCACGCGCTGGCCCTGCTCCAGCGCTGGCTCACCGACCCCCGCGCGGCCGGCTCGCGTCTCCTCCTGGTCACCCGGCGCGCGGTCGCCGTGACCGGCGACGAGACGGTCACCGACCTGGCGGCGGCCGCGGTCCGCGGGCTCGTCAAGTCGGCCCAGTCCGAGAACCCGGGCCGTTTCCTGCTGCTCGACACCGACGACGCGCCCTCGGACGCCGACATCGCACGCGCCGCCCGCCTCGACCACGACGACCTCGCCCTCCGGAACGGGCGCATCCTCGCCCCCGCCCTCACCCGGGCGGACGCCGGCCAGGAAGAGACCACGTCAGGGGCCGCGGTCGCGAGCTTCGACCCGGACCGGACCGTCCTCGTCACCGGCGGCACCGGCACGGTCGGGGCGGCCACGGCCCGCCACCTCGTCGTCCGCCACGGCGTCCGGCACCTCCTGCTCGTGACGCGCCGCGGCCAGGACGCCCCGGGAACCGCGGAACTGATCGCCGAACTCGCTTCGCACGGCGCCCGGACGACCGTCGTCAGCTGTGACGCCGCCGACCGCGACGCCCTCGCCGACGTCATCCGCGCGATCCCGGACGACCGCCCGCTGGGTGCCGTCGTCCACGCCGCGGGCCTTCTCGACGACGGCGTCGTCACCTCCCTCACCCCGGCCCGGCTCTCCGCCGTACTGCGGCCCAAGGTCGACGCCGCGTGCCACCTGCGTGAGCTCACCAGGGATCACGGGTTGTCGGCGTTCGTGCTGTTCTCCTCCGCCGCGGCCACCCTCGCGGGCCCCGGCCAGGGCAACTACGTGGCCGCGAACAGCTTCCTCGACGCCCTCGCCGCCACGATGCGCGCCGAGGGCCGCCCCGCGCTGTCCGTCGCCTGGGGACTGTGGGAGGCGGACAGCTCCATGACGCGGGACCTGACCGACGCCACCCAGCACAGGGCCGCCCGCAACGGCATCGCCGCCCTGCCCACCGACGACGCGCTGGCCCTCTTCGACCGCGCCCTTTCCCACACCGGCAGCACCCCTGTCGCCCTGCGCGTGGACCGTGCCGCCCTCCGCCGAGCCGCCGACCACATTCCGCCGCTGCTCCGCTCCCTCACGGGCCGACCGGTCCTGCGCACCGCGGCCGCGCCCGCCCATGCGACGCCTGCCTCCCAGGGCTTCGCGCACCTGCCGGAGCCGAGGCGCCGCGACGCGCTGACCGACCTGGTGCGCACCACCCTGTCCACCGTGCTGGGACACGCGCCCGGCACCTCGATCGGCCTCGATCTGCCGTTCACCCGGCTGGGACTGGACTCGCTCACCGCCCTCGAACTGCGCAACACCCTCAGCCGTGAGACCGGCCTGGCGCTGCCGGCGACCCTCGTCTTCGACCACCCCACCCCCCAAGCGGTCGTGGACCACCTGATGACCGCGTTCGGTCCCCTGGCACCGCAGGACGTCCACGCGCCCTCCCCGCTCCCGTACGGCGCGAGCGGAACGCCGGCCGACGACCCGATCGCCATCGTCGGAATGGCCTGCCGCTTCCCGGGCGGCGTCGAAAGCCCCGAACAGCTCTGGGACGTACTCGTCCGCGGCGAGGACACCATCGGAGAGTTCCCCGCCGACCGCGGCTGGGCCGAACTGTCCGCCTTCGCCGCCTCGGACGCCGACCACGTGTCACTGGGGGCCTTCCTCGACGATGTCGCGGGATTCGATGCGGAGTTCTTCGGGGTGTCGCCGCGTGAGGCGTTGGCGATGGATCCGCAGCAGCGGTTGCTGCTGGAGTCGTCGTGGGAGGCGGTGGAGCGGGCGGGGATCGATCCGCGGTCGCTGCGAGGCGCACGGGTCGGGGTGTTCGCGGGTACCAACGGGCAGGATTATCCGGCGCTGTTGGGTATGTCGGAGGGTGACTTCGGCGGGTATGTGGGCACGGGCAGTGCGGCGAGCGTGCTGTCCGGGCGCCTGGCCTATGTCCTGGGCCTGGAAGGCCCGGCGGTCACGGTGGACACCGCCTGCTCGTCCTCCCTGGTGGCTCTGCACTGGGCCGCACGCTCGCTCACCTCGGGCGAGTGTGCGATGGCCCTCGTCGCCGGCGTCAGCGTGATGTCCACCCCGGCCGCCTTCGCCGAGTTCCGTCGCCAGGGAGGTCTGGCGGAGGACGGCCGGTGCAAGGCGTTCGCGGAGGGTGCGGACGGTACCGGCTGGGGTGAGGGCGTCGGTGTGCTGCTGGTGGAGCGGCTGTCCGACGCGCAGGCGAAGGGCCATCGGGTACTGGCGGTGGTGCGCGGGTCGGCGGTGAACCAGGACGGTGCGTCGAATGGTCTGACGGCGCCGAACGGTCCGTCGCAGCAGCGGGTGATCCGCGCGGCCCTCGCGAGCGCGGGATTGTCGACGTCCGATGTGGATGTGGTGGAGGCCCACGGTACGGGTACGCGGCTGGGTGACCCGATCGAGGCGCAGGCGCTGCTGGCCACCTACGGGCAGGGACGCCCGGAGGACCGTCCGCTGTGGCTCGGGTCGGTGAAGTCGAACCTGGGTCACACGCAGGCAGCCGCGGGTGTGGCCGGTGTGATCAAGATGGTGGAGGCGTTGCGGCACGGGGTCCTGCCGCAGACGTTGCACGTGGACGAGCCGTCGTCCCAGGTGGACTGGTCGACGGGCGCGGTACGCCTGGTGACCGAGCGTCAGGCCTGGCCGTCGGTGGACCGGCCCCGTCGTGCGGGTGTCTCCTCCTTCGGCCTCAGCGGCACCAACGCCCACGTCATCCTCGAACAAGCCCCTCAGGAAGCGGCTGGCCAGTCTGCCGAGCCCGATGCTCTGCCCCTGATTCCCTGGGTCGTCTCCGGTCAGGGCACTGACGCCCTTCGCGCCCAGGCCGCCCGCCTGCTCGCGTACCTCCGGACTGATCAGGACATCCGTCCCGATGCCGTGGCCGCCGCACTCGCGGTGCAGCGGACCTCCTTCGAGAACCGTGCCGTGGTACGAGGCAGCGATCGGGACGAGCTCCTGACCGGGCTCCTGGCGCTCGCCGAGGGCCGGACCGCGCCTCAGGTCACCGTCGGTGCCGTCACCGAGGGCCGTACGGCCTTCCTGTTCTCGGGCCAGGGTGCGCAGCGTGCGGGGATGGGACGTGAGCTGTATGAGGCGTTCCCGGTGTTCGCGGAGGCGTTCGACGCGGTGTGCGCACACGTGGGCGCGGAGCTCAAGGACGTCGTCTTCGGCGAGGACGCGAAGCGGCTGGGGCGTACGGAGTGGACGCAGCCGGCGCTGTTCGCGGTCGAAGTCGCACTGTTCCGGCTGCTGGAGTCCTGGGGCGTGCGCCCCGACTTCGTCGGCGGGCACTCGATCGGCGAGATCACTGCCGCGCATGTGGCCGGAGTGCTGTCGCTGGAGGACGCCTGCGCGCTGGTGACCGCACGGGGTCGTCTGATGCAAGCCCTGCCGGAGGGCGGGGCGATGGTCGCGGTGGAGGCCGCTGAGGACGAGGTTCTGCCCCTGCTCGACGGCCATGAGGCGGACGTATCGATAGCTGCGATCAACGGCCCGAAGGCCGTGGTACTCGCCGGCACGGAAACCGCCGTAACCGAGATCGCCGAGGAACTGGCCGCACAGGGCCGCCGCACCTCCCGCCTCCGCGTAAGCCACGCGTTCCACTCCCCGCTGATGGAGGCGATGCTGACGGAGTTCCGTCAGGCCGCCGAGAGCCTGACCTACGCAGCTCCGGTCATCCCGGTCGTCTCGAACGTGACCGGACGCCTCGCCACCGACGGCGGCGAGCTGACCACCTCCGACTACTGGGTCCGCCACGTCCGCGAGGCCGTTCGTTTCGCGGACGGTGTGACCGCCCTCGCGGCGGAAGGCGTGACCCGGTTCGTCGAACTGGGCCCCGACGCCACCCTCACCGCCCTCGCCCAGAACTGCCTGCCCGATGCCGAAAGTTCGCTGTTCGCATCCGCCCTGCGCAAGCAACGCGACGAGGTGGACACCGTCCTGGAATGCGTGGCCGCCGCCCACGCGGCGGGGGTGACGGTCGACTGGGCGTCGGTGATCGGCCCTCGGTCCACGGAGGGCGTGGAGCTTCCCACGTACGCCTTCCGGCACGAGCGGTTCTGGCCGCAGACGAAGCGGGCGCGGACGGTGGAGGAGACCGGGAGCATCGAGGCCGTGACCGGTACCGGCCCCTGGGACACGATCGATCCCGAGGAGTCCCGTGCGCTGGCCGACTCCCTCGGCGTCGGCGAAGAGGTCGTGGAGGAGGTCGTGTCCGGTCTCGCCGCCCGGCGGCGCGAGCGGGCCCTGCGCGCCCAGGTGGACAGCTGGCGCTACCGCGTCGCCTGGGAGGCGGTCACCGCGCCGTCGACGGCCCGCGGAACAGGGCGGTGGCTGGTGCTGCACCCGGCCGACGGACCGGCGGGACTCGACACCGTCGTCCACGCGCTGCCCGACTGCCTGCCGCTCTCCGTTCCCTCGGACACGGACCGTACGTCCTTGGCACGCGACCTCGCCGCGGCCGTCGGCGGCGACGCTCTCGCCGGTGTGGTCGTTCTGCCCGGCTCGTTCAGCTGGGCTCTGACCGCCGTCCAGGCCCTCGGCGACGCCGGAACCGCCGGTCCCGTCTGGTGCGTCACCACGGGCGCCGTGTCCGTCGACCGTCCCACAGTCCGTCCCACCGTCCGTCCCACGGACGGCACGACGGACCCCGAACAGGCTGCCGTCTGGGGCCTGGGGCGGGTGGCGGCCCTGGAACACCCCGACCGCTGGGGCGGGTTGATCGACCTGCCGCCGATGCCCGACGCCGCCACGGCCGATCTGCTCACGGCAGCGCTCACCTTCTCGGACGAGGACCAGCTCGCCCTGCGGGACGGCAGGATCCTCGCACGTCGTCTCCGTGAGCATCCGGCCCTCCCGGCCGCCGCGGCCGGCTGGAAGTCTCCGGGTCGGGTGCTCGTCACCGGCGGCACCGGCGCCCTCGGCGGGCACGTGGCACGCTGGCTCGCCGAGCAGGGCGCGCACGAGCTCGTGCTCACGGGCCGCCGTGGTCCGGACAGCCCGGGCGTGAGCCGGCTCGTGGAGGAGATACGGGCCGCGGGAGCGGAACGCGTACACGTCGAACGGTGCGACATGGCCGACCGCGACGCGGTCGCCGCACTGCTGGACCGGCACCATGTCGACGCCGTCTTCCACGCCGCAGGCGTGCCCGACGCCACGCCCATCGACGAGGTGGACGAAGCTCACCTGACCGACGTCTGGTCGGCGAAGGCCCAGGGCGCGGTGCATCTGGACGAGTTGACGCGTGGAAGGGCGCTTGAGGCGTTCGTCGTCTTCTCGTCGATCGCCGGTGTGTGGGGGAGCGGACGGCAGGCGGTCTACTCGGCGGCGAACGCGTGCGCCGATGCCGTGGTGGAGGCGCGTCGCGGTCGCGGCGAGGCGGGGTTGTCGGTCGCGTGGGGCCCGTGGGCGGGCGGAGGAATGGTGACGGACGCGGGTGCGGTGGAGCTGGAGCGTCGTGGCCTGCGGGTGATGGAGCCGGCCCATGCTCTGCTGGGACTGGGGCGCGCGCTGGAGGCCGGGGACGGTGCGGTGGTGGTGGCGGACGTGGACTGGGAGCGGTTCGTTCCCGCGTTCACCAGTCGCCGGCCCAGCCCCCTGCTCTCGACCCTCCGCGCCCTCGACGCCGACGGTTCCTCCGGAAGTGGCCGTACGACGGACAGCGCGACGCGAAGCACGGCGACGGCGACGGGTACGGCGGCCGACGCTGCCGAGAGCGCTCGCGACCGCCTGGTCCGGCGTCTGGCCGACCGGCCCGAGACGGAACGACGCCGGGCTCTGCGCGAACTCGTCCAGGAGCGGGCGACGCTCGTGCTCGGCCGGTCCGCGAATCGTGCCGTGCACGTCGACCGGCCCTTCAAGGACGTCGGGTTCGACTCCCTCACCGCCGTCGAACTCCGTAACGGACTGAACGCCGAAACCGGCTTGCGGCTGCCCCCGTCCCTGGTCTTCGACCACCCCACCCCACGTCACCTCGCCGATCACCTCCACGACGAACTCTTCGCGGGACTCGAGCCGGACGCCGGCCCGCTTCCCGCGGCGACCGAACAGGACGAGGCCCGCCTCCGCGACGTGCTCGCCGCCATCCCCTACGCCAAGTGGGAGGAGAGCGGCCTGCTCACGGCCGTGCTCGCCCTGGCGGAGAACGACGACCGCACGACGGACGCACCACTTCGGGACGATGCCGGCGCGGAAGCCGTCGGTGCCGACGCCATCGGCGCCATGGACGTCGACGCCCTCGTCCAACTGGCGCTCGGCGACACCCCGTCCTGAGGTGCCGGGCCCCCATCCGTCCACGCACCGCCCCTGAGTTCACCCGCCCGCGTCCGCCTGCCCGTCCGCCTGTCTGCCCGTCCGCCCGAGTACGGACCACCCACCAGTGGAGCTGAGCATGTCCACCTCCGAGGAGCGCGTCGTCGCCGCGCTGCGCGCGTCCCTGCTCGAGAACGAGCGCCTTCGCCGGCACAACGAGGAACTCCTCCGTACGGCGAACGAGCCGATAGCCGTCGTCGGTATGGCCTGCCGCTACCCGGGTGACGTCACCGGTCCGGAAGATCTGTGGCGGCTGGTCGACGCCGGCATCGACGCCATGACCCCGTTCCCCGCCGACCGGGGCTGGGACACCGACGCCGACGCGACACCGGCCATCACGGGGCACGGCGGGTTCGTCAGCACGGCGGCCGAGTTCGACGCCGGGTTCTTCGGCATCTCGCCGCGTGAGGCGCTGGCCATGGACCCTCAGCAGCGGCTCGTCCTGGAGACGTCCTGGGAGGCGCTCGAACGCGCGGGCCTCACCTCCGCCTCCGTGCGCGGAAGCCGGACCGGTGTCTTCATCGGTTGCAGCAACCAGAACTACGGCGCCGACACGGGTGGTGAACTGCCCGAGGGAATCGAAGGACACCTGCTCACCGGCAACGCCGCGAGCGTGGTGTCGGGCCGGGTGTCCTACGTCCTGGGGCTGGAGGGTCCGGCGGTCACGGTGGACACCGCCTGCTCCTCCTCCCTGGTGGCGTTGCATCTGGCGGTGCAGTCCCTGAGGGCGGGGGAGTGCGACATGGCGCTGGCGGGTGGCGTGACGGTGATGTCCACCCCTGACGTCTTCGCCGAGTTCAGCCGTCAGGGGGGTCTGGCGGGGGACGGCCGGTGCAAGGCGTTCGCGGAGGGTGCGGACGGTACCGGCTGGGGTGAGGGCGTCGGTGTACTGCTGGTGGAGCGGCTGTCCGACGCGCAGGCGAAGGGCCACCGAGTGCTGGCGGTGGTGCGCGGGTCGGCGGTGAACCAGGACGGTGCGTCGAACGGTCTGACGGCGCCGAACGGTCCGTCGCAGCAGCGGGTGATCCGCGCGGCCCTCGCGAGCGCGGGATTGTCGACGTCCGATGTGGATGTGGTGGAGGCCCACGGTACGGGTACGCGGCTGGGTGACCCGATCGAGGCGCAGGCGCTGCTGGCCACCTACGGGCAGGGACGCCCGGAGGACCGTCCGCTGTGGCTGGGGTCGGTGAAGTCGAACCTGGGTCACACGCAGGCAGCCGCGGGTGTGGCCGGTGTGATCAAGATGGTGGAGGCGTTGCGGCACGGGGTCGTGCCGCAGACGTTGCACGTGGACGAGCCGTCGTCGCGGGTCGACTGGTCGACGGGCGCGGTACGCCTGCTGACCGAGCGCCAGACATGGCCCGACACCGGCCGTCCCCGTCGTGCCGCCGTCTCGGCCTTCGGCGTCAGCGGCACCAACGCGCACGTCATCCTGGAACAGGCGCCGTCAGCCGAGGAAGCCGAGCCTTCGGCGGCCGGTGCGACGGGGGAGGAGCCGATCGTCTGGGTCTTCTCCGGCCGCAGCGAAGAGGCGCTGCGCGCCCAGGCCCGCTCCCTCCGCACCTTTGCCACCCGGCACCCGGACATACCGGCAGCTCTCACCGGGCCGGCGCTCGCGAAGACCCGTACGCACTTCGAGCACCGGGCTGTCGCGGTCGTGGAGACCACCGCCCGCCTGGTCGACGCATTGGCCGAACTCGGCTCCGGCACCACCCCGTCGGACGTGACGGCCGGTCAGGACCGGGGCGAGGCACGCCAGGCGTTTCTGTTCTCGGGTCAGGGTGCGCAGCGTGCGGGGATGGGGCGTGAGCTGTATGAGGCGTTCCCGGTGTTCGCGGAGGCGTTCGACGCGGTGTGCGCGCACGTGGGCGCGGAGCTGAAGGATGTTGTCTTCGGTGAGGACGTGGAGCGTCTGGGGCGTACGGAGTGGACGCAGCCGGCGCTGTTCGCGGTCGAGGTGGCGCTGTTCCGGCTGCTGGAGTCGTGGGGTGTTCACCCGGACTTCGTCGGTGGGCATTCGGTCGGGGAGATCGCGGCCGCGCATGTGGCCGGAGTGCTGTCCCTGGAGGACGCCTGCACGCTGGTGACCGCGCGGGGCCGTCTGATGCAGGCCCTCCCGGACGGCGGGGCGATGGTCGCGGTGGAGGCCGCTGAGGACGAGATCCTGCCCCTGCTCGACGGCCGCGCCCAGGAGGTGTCGATAGCCGCGGTCAACGGCCCGAAGGCCGTCGTCCTCGCCGGCACCGAAACGGCCGTAACCGAGATCGCCGAGGAACTGGCCGCGCAAGGCCGCCGCACCTCCCGCCTCCGCGTCTCCCACGCCTTCCACTCCCCGCTGATGGAGCCGATGCTGGCGGACTTCCGTCAGGTCGCCGAAGGCCTGACCTACGCCGCCCCCGTCATCCCGCTCGTCTCCAACGTCACCGGACGCCTCGCCGCCGACGGCGAGCTGACCACCCCCGATTACTGGGTCCGCCACGTCCGCGAGGCCGTCCGCTTCGCCGACGGAGTGACCGCCCTCGCGGCGGAAGGCGTCACCCGGTTCGTCGAACTCGGCCCCGACACCACCCTCACCGCCCTCGCCCAGAACTGCCTTCCCGACGCGAACGGTTCACTGTTCGTCTCCACCCTCCGCAAGGACAAGCCGGAGCACTTCGCCGTCCTGCGAGCGGCGGCCCGCCTTCACGTCGACGGCTGTGAGGTCGACTGGACCGCCGTACTGGGCGGGGGCGACGGGACGCCCGCAGTGGATCTGCCCACCTACCCCTTCCAGCGCAGCCGTTACTGGCTGGGGCCGAACGAATCGGCCGAACACACCCCGACCGGTCCCACTCGCGTCTCCACCGTCGTCGACGACGCGTTCTGGTCCGCCGTCGAACGGCAGGACGTCACGCGCCTCGCCGCCGACCTCGACCTCCCCCCGGACGCCCTCGGCACGGTGGTGCCCGCACTGTCCGACTGGTACCGCCGCCGACAGGAGCAGGCGGAACTGGAGGCCCTCTGCCACGAGGTCACCTGGCGTCCCTTGACGGGCGACGACCTGCTGCCGCCCTCGGCCGGGACCTCACCGGCGGACCACTGGACGGTCCTCGTCCCCGAGGACCCGGACGCCACGGTGCAGGCGCTGGCCGACGACCTCGCGGACGGACTGCGCGCCCAGGGACTCACGGTGCGGCTTTGCCACGTCGACGCCGCCGATCCCGCTGCCTGCGCGGCAGCCGTCCGTACCGCCGGTGAGGCAGCCGGGGCCCCGCACGGCGTCCTGTCCCTGCTGGGCTTCTCCACGCGGACCGACGCCGTCGTCGCGACGCTCACCGCCGTGCAGGCGCTGGCCCGGGAGGTTCCCGGAGCGAGGCTGTGGGCGATCACCCAGGGCGCTGTCGCGGTCGGTGCCCCGGACCGCATCACCCGCGTCTCGCACAGTGCCGTCTGGGGACTCGGCCGGGTCGCCGCCCTCGAACACCCGGACATGTGGGGCGGTTTGATCGACCTCCCCGCGCAGACGGATCACCGTGTCTGGACGCGTCTGGTCCCGGCGCTGACGCGCCTGAAGCAGGGCGAGGACCAGATCGCCCTGCGTCCCCACGGCATCTTCGGACGCCGTCTGAAGCCGGCCGCGCCGCTTGCCCCACGCACCGCCGCCCCGGCGACCGTACCGAGCGACTGGACCCCGGGCGACGGCGCCGTACTCGTCACCGGCGGCACGGGCGCCCTGGGCGCTCACGTGGCACGCTGGGCCGTCCGGCGGGGCGCCCGCCACCTTCTCCTCGTCAGCCGCCGGGGCGAACAATCCCCCGGTGCCGCGGAACTCCGTACCGAACTCGAGCAGTCGGGCGCGCGAGTGACGATGGCGGCCCTGGACGTCTCCGTCCGCGAGGACCTGGCCGCGCTCCTCGCCGAACACCCCGTGGACGCGGTGTTCCACGCGGCCGGAGTGCTGGACGACGGGACCCTCCTCACCACCGATTCCGACCGGGTGCGGCGCGTGATGGGCCCCAAGGCCGAGGCGGCGCTGCTGCTGGACGAACTGACCAGGGACGCCGATCTCAGCGCGTTCGTCCTGTTCTCTTCCCTGGCCGGAGCTGTCGGCAGCCCGGGGCAGGGCGTGTACGCGGCCGCCAACGCCGTACTGGACGCGCTGGCCGAGCGACGGCGGGCCGAGGGCCTGCCCGCCACATCCATCGCCTGGGGCCCCTGGGCGGGTGCCGGCATGGCCGCGGCCGCCGGTGACCGACGTCGCGGACAGGGAGCGGTGACCCCGCTCGCTCCCGAGACCGCGCTGTCGGCGCTGGGAGCGCTGCTCGACGCGGGCACCGTCACCCGGCTGGTCGTCGTGGCCGACTGGAGCCGCTTCGTGCCCGCGTTCACGGCAGCCCGCCCGAGCGCACTCCTCACACCGCTGTGCCCGGCCCCGACCGCTCCGAACCCGGCAGCCTCCACCCGCGAGGCCGACACGGCCACGGGCGGCCTGCGCGTCCGCGTCGCCTCCCTGCCCCGTGAGGCCGGACTGCGCCTGGTCCTCGACGAGGTGCGCTCCCGCGCCGCCGCCGTACTCGGTCACGCCGGACCCGAGCAGGTGGGCCCGGAACGGGCATTCCGTGACCTCGGTGTCGACTCGCTGATCGCGGTGGAACTGCGCAACGTCCTGGCGGCGGGCTGCGGCGTCCCCCTGCCGGCCACGGCCGTCTTCGACCACCCGACACCGCAGGCCCTCGCCACGCACATCTACGGCACACTGCGCGAGGGAACCAGGTCCGAGGACGCCCAGTCCGGGGAGGCGGCCGTCGCCCCGGTCACGGCGGCGGCGGACGAGCCGGTGGCGATCGTCGGGATGGCCTGCCGATTCCCCGGCGGCGTCGACTCCCCGGAGAGCCTGTGGGCCCTGCTGGAGGAAGGCCGCGACGGCATCACCGACTTCCCCGCCGACCGCGGCTGGACCGGCCTGGACCCTCTCTACGAGCGCTACGTCCGCACGGAGGATGGTACGGCGGCTCTCGACCACGTGCGTGTCGGCGGCTTCCTGGACGATGTCGCGGGTTTTGACGCGGAGTTCTTCGGGGTGTCGCCGCGTGAGGCGTTGGCGATGGATCCGCAGCAAAGGCTTCTGCTGGAGTCGTCGTGGGAGGCGGTGGAGCGGGCGGGGATCGATCCGCGGTCGCTGCGTGGCGCGCGGGTGGGTGTGTTCGCGGGTACCAACGGGCAGGATTATCCGGCGCTGTTGGGCATGTCGGAGGGTGACTTCGGCGGCTACGTGGGCACGGGCAGCGCGGCGAGCGTGCTGTCGGGTCGGCTGGCGTATGTCCTGGGGCTGGAGGGTCCGGCGGTCACGGTGGACACCGCCTGCTCGTCGTCCCTGGTCGCGCTGCACCTCGCCGTGCAGTCCCTGAGGTCGGGAGAGTGTGACCTGGCGCTGGCCGGTGGTGTGACGGTGATGTCGACGCCGGGCGCGTTCGTGGAGTTCAGCCGTCAGGGAGGTCTGGCGGGGGACGGCCGGTGCAAGGCGTTCGCGGAGGACGCGGACGGTACCGGCTGGGGCGAGGGTGTCGGGGTGCTCCTGGTGGAGCGGCTTTCGGACGCTCGGGCGCGGGGCCACCGGGTGCTGGCGGTGGTGAAGGGCAGCGCGGTCAACCAGGACGGCGCGTCCAACGGACTGACGGCGCCCAACGGCCCGTCGCAGCAGCGGGTGATCCGCGCGGCTCTGGCGGACGCCGGGCTTGCCGCATCCGACGTGGACGCCGTGGAGGCGCACGGGACGGGCACACGTTTGGGTGACCCGATCGAGGCGCAGGCGCTGCTGGCCACCTACGGCCAGGACCGGCCCGACGAGCGGCCCCTGTACCTGGGTTCGGTGAAGTCGAACTTCGGTCACACGCAGGCGGCCGCTGGTGTGGCCGGTGTGATCAAGATGGTGGAGGCGTTGCGGCACGGGGTCGTGCCGGCGACGTTGCATGTGGACGAGCCGTCCTCCCGAGTGGACTGGTCGACGGGCGCAGTACGGCTGGCGACGGAACGTCAGTCGTGGCCGTCGGTCGACCGACCCCGCCGTGCAGGCATCTCCTCCTTCGGACTCAGCGGCACCAACGCCCACCTCATCCTCGAACAAGCCCCACAGCAAGAGACCGAGTACACGCGCGATGACGACGGTGTGATGGTGCCGTGGCTCGTGAGCGGCCGTAGTGAGATGGCTCTGCGTGCCCAGGCCGGTCGTCTCCTCGCGACTCTGGACGAGCTGCCCGAGCGAGGCGTCGTGGACGTCGCCGGCGCCCTCGCGAACTCCCGCTCGTCGTTCGAGCACCGTGCTGTGGTGATCGCCGCTCACCGGGACGAGTTCGTCGAAGACCTGCGCGCCCTGTCCCAGGGCGAACCCGGCCCGCACACAGTCACCGGCGTCACACACCACGGCCGTACGGCCTTCCTCTTCTCCGGCCAGGGCGCGCAGCGTCCAGGCATGGGGCGTGAGCTGTACGAGGCCTTCCCGGTGTTCGCGGAAGCCTTCGACGCGGTGTGCGCACACGTGGGCGCGGAGCTCAAGGACGTCGTCTTCGGTGAGGACGCGGAGCGGCTGAGCCGTACGGAGTGGACGCAGCCGGCGCTGTTCGCGGTCGAGGTGGCGTTGTTCCGGCTGCTGGAGTCGTGGGGCGTGCGCCCCGACTTCGTGGGCGGGCACTCGATCGGCGAGATCACTGCCGCGCACATAGCTGGCGTGCTGTCCCTGGAGGACGCCTGCACCCTCGTGACCGCGCGGGGGCGCCTCATGCAGGCCCTCCCGGACGGCGGGGCGATGATTGCGGTCGAAGCGGCCGAGGACGAAGTCCTGCCGCTCCTCGACGGCCGCGAGTCCGAGGTGTCGCTCGCGGCGGTCAACGGCCCGAAGGCCGTCGTCCTCGCCGGCACCGAGGCGGCCGTGACCGAGATCGCCGAGGCTCTGGCGGCGCAGGGCAGCCGCACCTCCCGCCTCCGCGTCTCCCACGCCTTCCACTCACCCCTGATGGAGCCGATGCTGGCGGACTTCCGCCAGATCGCCGACACCCTCGCCTACAACGCCCCCGCCCTCCCCATCCTCTCCAACGTCACCGGACGCCTCGCCGCCGACGGCGAGCTGACCACCCCCGACTACTGGGTCCGCCACGTCCGCGACGCAGTCCGTTTCGCCGACGGAGTGACCGCCCTCGCGGCGGAAGGCGTCACCCGCTTCGTCGAACTCGGCCCCGACGCCACCCTCACCCCCCTCACCCGCGCCACCCTCGACGACACCACCCCCGACACCCCCCTCTGCGTGCCGTTGCTCCGCCGCGACACCGGCGAGAACCTGGCCCTTCTGCGCGGACTGGCCGCCTTCCACGTGAGCGGCGGAACCGTCGACTGGACGGCGCTGCCAGCCCTCGGTACGTACGCCCAGGTGGACCTGCCCACGTACGCCTTCCAGCGCACCCGCTACTGGCCCGCCGTCGACCCCCAGGCCGCCGCAACCGCCGCCTCGGCGTCCCGCACGTCCTCCGCGGACGACGCCTTCTGGTCGATCGTCGAGAAGGAGAGCCCTCAGGAGCTGGCCGGCCGCCTCGGGGTGCCGGAAGAGGCCCTCGACGCGGTCCTCCCCGCGCTGACGACGCTGCGCCATGAGCACGCCGAACGGGAAGAGGTCGACGCCTGGCGGTACCGCGTCGACTGGCAGCCGGTCGACGTCGAAGCCGTCGGACAGCCGCTGCCGGGCCGCTGGCTTCTGCTGCAGACGCCCGGCGACGTGGCCCTCGAAGGGCTGGAGGAGTTCGTTCCGGGCCTGGAACGCGTGGACTGCGACGTACGAGACCGCAAGGGGTTGACCCTCCTGCTCGAAACGGCCGTGGGGAACGAGACGCCGGCCGGCGTGCTCTCCTGCCTGTCGCACACCACGCCCGGTCCCGACGACGCCACCCCTGCCGTAGTCACCTCGGTCGCCGACACCCTGGCCCTGGTGCAAGCCCTCGGTGACGCCTCCGTGAACGCGCCGCTGTGGGTGATCACGCACGCCGGTCACACGCCGGACGGTGCACCCGCCGATCCCGCACAGGCCGCGGTCTGGGGCCTGGGACGGGTGGCGGCCCTGGAGCACCCCGACCGATGGGGCGGGCTGATCGACGTGCCGCACCGGGCGACCCGGCCGCAGCTCGGTCTCCTCGCCTCGCTGCTGACACGCGCGGACGAGGACCAGGTGTCCCTGCACGGCACGGCGGCCTACGCGCGACGGCTGCACCCGGCCCCGCCGGCAGCCGGTGCCGTGCCGACGCACGGCGCCTGGACGTCTCCTGCCCGCATGCTGGTCACCGGCGGCACCGGCGCGCTCGGCGCACGGGTGGCCCACTGGCTGGTCGAACACGGCGCCAGGGAACTCGTTTTGACGAGCCGGGGCGGGCCGTCCGCAGCGGGCGCCGCCGACCTGACGGCGAGCCTGCGCGCGGCCGGAGCGGAGCGCGTCGAGGTCGTGGCGTGCGACGTGGCGGAACGCGACGAGGTGGCCGCCCTGCTCGCCGCCCACCGGGTCGACGGCATCGTCCACGCTGCCGGTGTCCTGGACGACGACCTCATCGACTCGATGACTCCCGAACGCCTGGAACGCACCCTGCGGGCCAAAGCCCTGGGCGCCGTACATCTCGACGCACTGACGCGCGCATGGGCTCTGGAAGCCTTCGTCGTCTTCTCGTCGATCGCGGGTGTGTGGGGGAGCGGAGGCCAGGGCGTGTACGCGGCGGCCAACGCCTGCGCCGACGCAGTGACGCAGGCCCGTCGCGGCCGCGGCGAGCCGGGGTTGTCGGTCGCGTGGGGCCCGTGGTCGGGTGGAGGCATGGTGTCGGACGCGGGCGCCACGGAGCTGGAGCGTCGCGGCCTGCGCATCATGGAGCCGGGCCGTGCCCTCCTGGGGCTGGAGCGCGCGCTGGAGGCCGGGGACGGCGCCGTGGTGGTCGCGGACGTGGAGTGGGACCGGTTCGTTCCCGCGTTCACCAGCCGCAGGACCAGCCCCCTGCTCACCACCCTCCCGCAGGCAGCCGCGCTGACCGGCCGTCAGGTTCCCGTCGAACCGCACGGCCCGGGCGCGGCGCGCCCGGCTCTGGTCGAACGGCTGACGGCCCTGCCGGCCGCGGACCGGGCGGCCGCCCTCCAGCAGCACGTGCGGCAGGCCGCGGCCACGGTGCTCGGCCACGCCGACCCGGCCGCCGTTCCCGCGGAACGGGCCTTCCGCGACCTGGGGTTCGACTCCCTCACCGCCGTCGAACTGCGCGACCGGCTCACGAAGGACACGGGACTGCGCCTGCCGACGACGCTCGTCTTCGACCACCCGACACCGGAGGCCCTCGCCCGGCACCTGGACGCCGAACTGACCGGTGAGGGCGGGACGGTGGCGGGCATGCTCGCCGAACTCGAAACCGGCATCGCACGCATCATGCGGGCGGAGCCGGACCGGGACGCGCGGAGCCTGCTCGGCACACGGCTCAGGGCGTTGCTGGCCGAGGTCGAGGGCGGCACGGCCGAAGACACCGGCCCGGGCGCGGGACTGGACGACGCGTCGCTCGGCGACCGCCTGGAGGACGCGAGCGACGACGAACTGTTCGACCTCATCAGCCGCACTCTCGAGCAGTAGGGGGACGGGGCCCGCGGCGGCGGACGACCGCCGCGGGCACACGAGCAGGCGGCCGTACCAATAGGGGTGGTACGGCCGCCATGTGCCGGGCGAGAGCCGGAGTCCGGCAGAACCGGTGCCGGTCCGCGGTGTCGCACGACACCATCGGACCCGGTCGGAACTACCCGACGGACAAACTCACTTGATGAACTCGGGCAGGACGCGAGGCGGCCACTGGCCGACCGTCAGCATGCCCATGGAGTGGGCGCGCGCCACCAGCGCGGCCCGGTTGGGAGCCTTGAGCTTGCGCAGCATGAGACCGACGTGGTACTCGACCCCCTGCCGGCTGAGGTACAGCCGGGCGGCGAGCTGCACGGTCGACGCGCCCGCGGCGATCCCTTCCAGGACCTGCGCGTCCAGCTTGCTGAGCAGCCGCTCCCGCGGCGGGCCGATCACGTCCTTGCCCTCCGCGGCGTCCGCCTCCGTGTCCGGTCGTACCTGCACGACGATGCCGGCCAGGCGCCCGGTGGTGTTCTGCACGGCGATGCCGGTCAGTTCGCCGGAGAAGACCCGGCCGGCGTTCCCCAGACCGACCATGCGCTCGGCGAAGCGGGCGGAGCGGCCCTCGGAGAGCCGGGTGAAGTGTCGGTTCAGCACCGAGGGAGCGGAAGGGTGGAGCAACTCGTACAGACTGCGGCCACAGGTGTCGGCCGAGGTGCGGCCGAACTGGCGGGAGAAGTCGGGTTCCGCGGCCACGATCTGTATGTCGGGGTCTATGTGGGCCGTGTAAAGGCGGCGATTGCCCGGCGCGGGAGTTCGCGACTCCGGGGCATTCCGGTGAGCGGCGGCGTGAAGCGATGGGGAAACCCTGTCCCTGTTGTGCGGAGCACCTGTCACGTGCGTGGTCACTGCGACGCACCGTCTTTCTGCGTTCAGATGTGGGGGATTGCGCACACCACCTGACAACGCATTTGATCACAGGTGGTGCGAGCCCGACGGGGTCCCGGTCGTGGATCCCGCCGAACGGATCTCTGATCAACTGCGGCTGAGCCTAGGAATCCACCTACAGAACGGTCAAGCTTGCCTTTGGCCGGGCGCAAAACACTGTGGTTCGGTGGTTCGGTGGTTCGGTCCCGCAACGCCCTGCGAAGCGCACGGGGGAGTGAGTCACCCTGCCTGAGCAGCCCGAGCGTCGTCGGCAGCGCGGCCCCCCGCCGCGGTCCGAGGCTGTTCGGACGGTGTTCGCGCCCGGCCCGCCGACGGGCGCCGTCGAGGGATCGGTCGGCCCCGATGACCGTTTGCTGCCCGGCAGTTGCCCGTTTGCTGCCCGAACTCGGCCCGCACCCGGCCCGCACTCGCCCAGGGTGGCAAGGCGGTCGTGGACCGGTGAACGTCAGGCGTCCGGCGTTTCGTCCGGCGCCTCCAGGGCCCGGGCCAGGTCCGGGCGCCCCGAAATACCGAGTTTGCGGTACGAATTGGTCAAATGCTTTTCCACCATGCGCGACGACGTGCCCAGTTTGGCCGCTATCTCGGCATTGCTGAGACCGGTGGCCGCCAGGCGCGCCACTTTCTGTTCGGACGGCGTCAGCCGGCCGTTCGGAGTGGAAGTCGCACGAGTTCCCTCGGATTTCTTCCGCGCGATTTTCTCCGCGAAAGAAGAGGCTCCTTGGCCGACGGCCATCATATATGCCCGTTCGAGTACGGCGGCGCGCCGTCTGGGGTCCGTTTCACCGTGGGTGCCGAGGGCGTACAGCGCCTGGCACAACTCGTGCTCGTTGGGCCCCTTCTCCAGCACCTCGACGGCTTCCTCGAGGACGGCCACGCCCTCCCGCCCCCCGGAGACCTTGCCCAGGGCCACCAGGGCGTTTCCCAGCCGGACGGGAGCGCCCCAGGCGCGGGAGCGCTCCACCTCCGACAGCGCCGCGGCCACCGCTTCCTCGTGCTCGCCGAGACGGTGGTGCATGAGGGCGGCACTGGACGACCAGGGGACCGTCACCGGGTTGTGCCAGCCGATGCGCTCCGCGCGCCGGCCCGCCGTCTGGAAGTGGACGAGCGCCGTGCGGGTCTCGCCGCGCCTGGCCGCGAGCATCCCGCGGGCCAGGTGCAGCAGCGCCGCCAGGTGCTCGTTCTCGGCGTGCAGCCGGTGCTGGACGAGGATCTGCTCAGCGAGGTGGGGCTCCTCGGTGTGGAGGGCGACGATCGCCAGGACGGCGGCGCAGATGGTCGGCAGGCCCCCGGTGTCGGGCCCGGCCAGGGCGTCGGCCTGGACCACCTTCTGCCGGGCGTAGGCCAGTTGCCCGTCGGCGAGGGCGACCAGCGCCTGCTCCGCGCGGATCACGGCCTGTTCCACGTCACCGCCCCGGCGCTGGGCGAGCAGGTGCGCCTCGCGCAGCCAGCCGCCGGCGCCCTCCGTCCGGCCGGCGCCGGCGAGGATGTTGACGACCAGCGGCGCCGTGCTGTGGACGTGCTCGGGGGCGGGCGTCTCCTGCTCGAGGAGCCGGGTGGACAGCAGCGTCAGCTCCTCGGCGGAGGCGGCGTTGGCGACGAACGCGATGTGCATCAGGGACGTCACCAGCTCGCGTTCCCCGGTGGTGCGCAGGGAGGGCGAGGGGCCCAGCGCCCGGAACCGCCGCAGCGCCCGTCGCGCGTGCGCGGGGTCCTGCGCCGCCAGCACGTTCTCCCGGGCCTCCAGACGCAGGGCGAGTTCCCGCTCGATGTAGTCGTGGGGCGCGGCGCGCCCCAGCTCCTCGGCCACGGCACGCCGTACGGAGTCGATGCGGAACGCGGCCGGGTCCATCAGCAGCGGACCCAGGCGGGTCACGGCGTCGGCCCGCTCCCGTACCGACTCCAACAGCGGTACGGCCTCCGCGACATGGCGCAGCGAGGCGGCCGACGCGAAGCTGCGCTCGGCCATCGCCAGGTCGATCAGCAGCCGGGCCCGGTCACGGCCCGTGGCGGAGGTGTCGAGCAGCGCGCGCCGCAGATAGCGGGCGGCGTCCCGCGGCGAACCGCGGCGCAGGGCGCTGTCCGCGGCGGTCCGCAGGATCTCCACTGCGCCGGAGCCGCACAGGACGGCCACCGACATGAGCTGTTCGGCGGCCAGTTCGGCCGGATGGCCGGTCCGGTGCAGCAGCTCGGCCGCCACCCCGCGCATGGCGGTGAGCTCGGCCGCCGGCATGCTCTCCTCCAGCAGGTCCCGCAGCAGCGTTCCCGGGATGAGGGAGTCCGAGTGCTCCGCCACCAGCCCGGTGAGGCGCAGGACGTCCATCGCCTCGGTCCGCCGCTGTTCGTCGATCTCGGCCAGATGCGTCACCAGCTGCCGGTCGGCGGCATCGCCGAGCACCGCCAACGCGTAGGCGACGCGCCGGACATGGTCCGGCTGCGCGCGCAGGAAGACGGCCAGGCGCTGGCGGGCCCGCTCCGGCCGCAGCCCGGCCGCCGCCGCGCAGTTGGCCTCGACGGGTGCGAGCGCCTGGTAGCGGACCTCGTCCACCAGCGCCTTCACCAGCAGGGGATTGCCGCCGGAGCGCTGGCGCAGGACGTCGACGAACGCGCCGTGGACCGGTGCGCCGCAGGCCTCCTCCAGCAGCAGACGCACACTGTCGCGGCCCAGCGTGGACAGCTCCACCGTGTGGTCGGCGGCATCCAGCAGCTGTCTGACGTACTCCCTGGCGCCGCGCACGTCGCCCGGCAGGACGGACAGGACGAACAGGACCCGGTTCCGTCTTCGCCCGGCGAGACAGGGCAGCAGCGCCAGCAGGGACTCGCCGTCCGACCACTGGACGTCGTCCACCATCACCACGATCGGCCGGTCCGACGCCACCGCCTTGAGAAGGGAGTTCAGCCGGCGCGGCGCCTGCTGGGAGATGAGCCCGGACCACGGGGGGAGCGGACCGACGGCGGACGGCACCCCCGTGTCCGCCGCGTCCTGAGGCGTGCCTCCCGCCGTGTACTCCGCGTGCGGCCCGCGCCCGTCCTCGTCGGCCGGTGCGGTCGCGGGCGCCGAGTCCGTCAGCTGCCGCACCACACCGAGCGTGAAGTTCTCCTCGGCGGCGGCAGCCTGCGCCCGGAGCGCCAGGAACCCCTCGCCGTGCGCGATCCCCGCCACCGCTTCGAGGAAGGTGGACCTGCCGACTCCCAGCGGACCCCGGACGACCAGGAGGCCGCCCTCTCCCCCCGCGGCGCGGCGCAACGCCGACGCCGCCCGCGCCAGTTCGGACTCGCGCTCCAGCATCAAGGTGATGGCCCTCCCTCGGTGGCACGGGCCGCCGGCCACCGCCCGGGGTGGCCGGACGGGACTCCGTGAGCGTCACGCGGCGGGCGGGCGGTGGCGCGACCGGCCACGACGGGTAAGCCGGTGCCGTGCGCGCGCGAGAGCCCGAGCGGCTCCACCCTGGTGCTCGTCCATTGCCGCTTGAAAGCTTAGGGGGGAGCAGATCACAGCGAGGCGTCGGTCATCAAGAGTTCATGGAGAGGAAAGGCCCGGCAACCGCCGTGCGGAAAGCGGATGTTCGCCGCATGCGGACTGCCGTACGCGTAAGCGGAACGCTCGGTGGAGGCGGTGTCCGGCCGCAGGACGAGGAGGCCGGGATGATCGATGGGAGTTCGACAAGCACCGTCCTGACGTGGGGTTTCCTCCTTCCCTGACACCCGAGTGGGCGCCGCCGGGTGAGCGTGAGGGCGGAGCGTCGTCGACGGAAGCGGAAGGCCCGGCCGGGGGAGTGGAGGAGAGGTGGGATATACCCGGGAGTAATAAGGGGAAAGCGGTTCCAGCATCCGATGGATGTATAGGACCGGCGGTTCCCTTTACACCATGATTTCGTTCTCTACGCGCGTCCCTCGGGCATCGACAGCAGAATGACAGGAACTTCCCCGCCCCCGACAGGTGTTCACCGCGCGTGCCCGGAGACCGCGTGCGGGTGCAGCTTCTCCTGCCAGCGGGGAGTACGGGCCAGATCCGCGTGCGACTCGGACAGACACAGGTACACGTCCCGGCCCCCGTCCTCCTCGGGCGTCGGCGCGATGTGCACCGTGGGCGCCGGCAGATCGGGGAACTCGTACCAGAACGGGCGTCCGGCGCCGAGGTCGATCCGGTACAGCGGGAAGCGCGACCAGTTGTTGACCGACAGGGACGCCTCGGACGCGTCGAGGCCCCGCGCCGACATCACATGACGGTGCACGCCGCGCCGGCGGTGGGAGCCGAGAAAGGCGATCTCGTCGCGGATCTTGTCCTCGGTGTTGCTCCGCAGACTCCGCCGCACCTCGTCCGCCACCGCTCCCAGGGACCGGCCGCGCAACTCCCCGGCGGGCAGCGACGTCCAGCTCTTGGTGACGCAGTTCCCCCAGTACGACGACGGCAGCGCGTCGCCCAGCCCGGACCGTGCCCCGGCGACCAGGCCCAGCCACTCCTCCGCCTCGTCCGCCTGACCGCGCAACTCGCCCATCACGCGCCACAGATGGGCCGTCAGCACGTCGTTGGTGGACACCCAGGCGCCCGGCTCCGTCAAAGCGCCCAGCGCCTCGTTCTTCATCGCCGCCAGCTCGTCCGCCTCGAACCGGGTGGTGACGGTGGCGCGTCTGCGCAGCCCGGGGCGCAGGCTGGTCGCCAGATGCCGCATCCGGCCCACGCCGGCGAACACCCGGCCGTCCCGCGTCGCCGGGTCCTGCGACAGCCGGCCCAGCGCCTCCAGCGCCCCCCGGTCGTGACTGGGCGCCTCCCAGGGCAGCCCCAGGTGCTCCCGCGACCAGCTCTCCAGGAGGGCGAGCGCGCTGCCGCCGTCCGCCAGCGTGTGGTTGATCAGCACGCCGAGCACCGAACCGCCCCCGCGCATCTGCGTGAGCCGGATCTTCAGCAGCGGAGTGTCCCGGGACACCACGCCGAACGGGCTCACCTCACGCACCACGTCCCCGATGACCGGCTGCGCGCGCAGCCGGTGACCGTACTCGCGCATCGGGTCGGGACTGGACGCCTCGGTGAAGCGCACGCCCGCGTCGTTGCACAGCACGCTCAGCCCGCCGTCGGCGTCCCGCTCCAGCCGCCCCGCCAGCGGCGGGTAACGCAGCAGCGTACGGGCCAGCGAGTCGCGCAGCGCCGCCCCGTCCAGGGTCCCGCGGTAGAAGAAGGTCAGCGGCACGTACCAGGGACCGATCAGCAGGTCGTACGCGGTGAGCCGGACCCGGCCGCCGTCGGCCGTCCCCGCCCGGACCGTGTGCACGGTCTGCGTCCGGCTGTCGACGACCGTACGGAACGGCGGGGTCTGTCCCTTCGCCACGGCCGCCTCAGTCCCAGCCCACGAGCAGCCGGTCCACGCCGTAGTGCACGGCACGGTCCCGCAGCGGCACCTCCTCGGCCGGCTCGGCCAGCCGCAGCGTCGGGAACCGCTCGAACAGCTTGCTCAGCCCGATCCGCATGCTCGCGCGGGCCACGTGCTGGCCCAGGCACTGGTGCGCACCGAAGCCGAGCGCCAGGTGCTTGCGCGGCACCCGGGTGACGTCGAGCCGGTCGGGATCCTCGAACACCTCGGGGTCGCGGTTGGCGGCCGGCAGCGCCAGCACCACCGTCTGGCCCGCCTTGATCGTGGTCCCGCCGATCTCCACGTCCTCCAGCGCGCACCGGCTGGACCCCATGTGCGAGATCGTCAGGTAGCGCAGCAGCTCGTCCACCGCCCCCTGCGCGTACAGCTCGGGCCGGCTGCGCAGCAGCGCCAGCTGATCGGGGTGCTCCAGCAGGGCGAACGTGGCCAGCGCCAGCATGTTGGGGGTGGTGTCCAGCGAACCGGCCAGGGTGAGCACGGCCATGTTGACCAGCTCCTCCTCGGTCAGCTCGCCGGTCGCCGCCAGCCTGCCGAAGAAGTCCTCCCCGCACTCGGCCATCCGCTCGCGGATCATCGGACGGATGAGGGCGTCCATCGCCTCCACGTGGTGGATGAACTCCTCCAGCGTGTAGGTGAGCGCCATCAGCACCGAGAAGTGCTCCTGGATGCCGTTCATCAGCTCCGCCGGCACGTCCATCAGCGAACACGTCGAGCGCAGTGCGACCTTGTCCGCGAAGCCGGTCACCAGATCCGCCGGAGAGCCCTCGGCCGCCAGCTCCTCCAGCGCCTCGTCGACGATGCGGTGCAGCTCCGGCTCGTGCCGCTGCACGTTGCGCAGCGTGAAGTGGCCCGCCATCAGCCGCCGGTACTTGGTGTGCTCGGGCGCGTCCGTCTTGGCGAAGGAGCCGGGCGGCGAGGGCTGCGGCGCGTACTCGGTCATCGGGAACGGCGGGGCGACGACGTGCGCGAGAAGTTCGTTGCGGTGGCTGAAACGCTCGTCGGCGAGGATGGCGCGGACCAGGTCGTGCCGCGTCACCAGCCAGCCGGAGGGGTCCTTCGGCGCCACCTGGAAGGTGATCGGGCTGACCGGTTCCTCGGCGCGCAGCCGGGCGTACTCGGCGGGCGGGTCGAAGGGGCACTTACCGCGGTCCGAGGGGATGACCGGAGGGCCGGGGCGGGTCTTCATGGGATCTCACTCCGTCGTGGGGCGGGGATGGCGTGCGGGCCGGGGCGGGTGACGTGCAGGCCGGGCGGGTGGCGTGCGCGCCGGGCTGAAGGTGCGCGGGCCGGGGCTGGTGGCGTGCGGGCCTGGGCCAGAGGCACGCGGGCCGGGACGAGAGGCCCGCGCGCCGGGGCGGAAGGCGCACGGGACGCGTCAGGCGCGCTCCACGCACAGCGGCAGATGCCGGGCGCCGAACACGTTGGTGCCGTGCCAGGAGAGCCGGACCGAGGGATCGACACGCACCGAGGTGTAGCGGTCCAGCAGGGCGTTCAGGGCGATCCGGCCCTCCAGGCGTGCCAGCGGGGCCCCGATGCAGTAGTGGATGCCGTGGCCGAACGCCGCCTGCCGGGAGTTGGCGCGGTCCGGGCGGAACGCGTCCGGGTCCTCGAAGACCCGCTCGTCACGGTTGGCGGACAGCAGCCACAGGTGCACCAGCGTGTTCGGCGCCACCTCCATGCCCGCGACGGTCGTGGCGGTGGTGGTGACCCGCTCGATCCGGGTGAACGGAGGCCGCAGCCGCAGCGTCTCCTCGATGACCGCCGGGATCAGCGAACGGTCCGCGCGCACCTTGGCCAGCAGCTCCGGGTCGGCGTCCAGACAGATCAGCGCGTTGCCGACGAGCACGGACGTGGTGATGTGCCCGGCGAGCAGCAGCAGGGTGGCGAAGCTGGCGATGTCCTCGTCCTCCAGGCGCTCCCCGTCGAGCTCGGCGCTCACCAGGGTCCCCAGCAGGTCCCCCTGCGGAGTCTTGCGCCGGTCCTCGATGAAACCCTGGAGGTAGGCGGTGATGGTGACCGCGGTCTCCTCCATGCTGCGCACGCTCTCCGGGTCGTCCGGATCGGTGGACAGCAGCTGATCGGCCCAGCCCTGGAACAGGTCGCGGTCCTCCGTCGGCACGCCCAGCATGCGGGCGATGACCGTCACCGGCAGCGGGTTGGCCAGCGCGTCCACCAGGTCGAAGCGGTCCCCGGTGACGGCGTCCAGGAGTTCGCCGGTCAGCTCGGTGATCCACGGCTCGAGACCGGCGATCAGGTTCGGGGTGAACGCCTTGCTCACCAGCCGGCGCATCTTGCCGTGCAGCGGCGGGTCCAGCAGCAGAAGGGTGCCGCGCGGCGCCTGCCTCTTGCCGCCCGAGAGCCGGCCCACCGTGTCCGAGGAGAACGTGGCGGGATCGGACAGCACCTGCTGCACGTCGGCGTGACGGAAGACGTGCACATTGCCCGTCCCGTCCCGCCAGGCGGGCTGGTCCTGCCGCATCCGCGCCGCCCACTCCAGCAGGGTGACGCCGCCGTCCGGCTCCACGGTCGGCGCACGGCCGGTCCGGGAGGCCGCCTCCGGCGTAGGGTCGAGCACGTCCGAAGTGCCTTGCTGCGCCACCCGGGTTCCCCTTTCACGAAAGTCGTCGTACGGCCGCCCGCCCTCCCGGGCCCCGCGCGGCCGCCGCCGGGCCGGCCGCGGATCGGGCGTGCCGCGACGGCCGGCCCGAAGGCGGGCACGGCCGACGTCAGGCCGGATCCGCGGGCTGCCGTTGCCGCCGGTCACTCCAGCACGGCCGGCGCCGGCCGGGCCAGCGGCTGCGGCGCGGTCTAGGGATTTTCCGAGTACCGGCCGCGCCCGCCCCGCCCGCCGACCGCACGCGCCGCGCGAAATGTCTGGGCGAAACCCCAGACAGCGCCGCGTCACGGCCGCGACCCCGCCCGTGCGCCCCCAAGATGAGCAGGACCCGGCACGCGTAGGAGTCCCGGACCCGGACCGGCGAACAGGAAACGGCATGGACATCACCATCGACCACGACCGGTGCATCGGCGCCGGCCAGTGCGCGCTCGTCGCGCCCGGCGTCTTCGACCAGCGGGACGAGGACGGACTGGCCGTCCTCCTGGTCGACCGGCCCGCCGGCGAACAGCGCGCCGCGGCGCGCGAGGCCGCCGAGTCCTGCCCGCTCAGTGCCATATCCGTACGGGAGGACCGGCAGCCGGCGGCCTGACGCCCGCCACGCACCGCCCCTGAGGCCCCCGCGGCCCCGACGAGGAGAGAAACCCATGCGCGTCCTGTTCGCCGGCCTGCCGGAGAAGTCGCACGTCTACACGATGGTGCCGCTGGCCTGGGCCCTCATGGCCGCCGGGCACGAGGTGCTGATGGCCAACGCCCCCTCCCTGACCCGGGAGATCACCGGCGCCGGTCTGATCGCCGCGCCCGTGGGCAGCGACCACGACCTCCACAGCGAGATGGTCATCGCGCGCGACTCCCAGGACGCGGACGTCGCCAACTGGAGCCGCCTGGGCTACGGCGACGTCGACCACGCCGCCCTGGTCGCCCGGTACGAGATCAGCGTCCCCTACGGCTTCGCCCGCTACAACGACCCCGTCCTCGACGACCTCGTCGCCCTCGCCCGCCACTGGAAGCCCGACCTCGTCGTACGCGACCCCATCGCCTACGCGGGCGCCGTCGCGGCCCGCGCCTGCGGCGCCGCCCACGCCCGCCTGCTGTGGTGCGCCGACGTCTACGGCCGCGCCCGCGCCACCTTCGTCGAACTCGCCCAGGACATGCCCGAGGAGGAGCGCACGGACCCCCTCGCCGACTGGATCGACGAACGGGGCCGCCCCTACGGCGTGCGCTGCGACGAGGAACTCCTCAACGGGCAGTTCACCATCGACACCCTGCCGCCCAGCCTGCGCCCGTCCGGCGACCTGCACACCGTCTCCATGCGCTACGTCCCCTACAACGGGCGCGCCGTACAGGAGAACTGGCTGCGCGAGGAGCCGAAGCGCCCCCGCATCTGCGTCACCCTGGGACGCACCAACACCGAGGCGTACGGCGGCGACTACGTGGACGTGGCCGGCATCCTGCGGTCCCTGTCCCGGCTCGACGCGGAGATCGTCGCCGCGCTGCTGCCCGAACAGACCGAAGGCCTCGGCGAACTGCCCGACAACGTACGGGCCGTCAGCGGCGTCGCCCTCAACACGCTGCTGCCCGGCTGCTCGGCCATCGTCCACCACGGCGGCTGGGGCACCTTCTCCACCGCCCTGGTGAACGCCGTGCCGCAACTGGCGGTCTCCACCCTCGTCGCCGACCAGGAGCTGCGCGGCCGCTCCCTGGAGGAGGCCGGCGCCGGGTTCTTCCTGCACCACTCCGAGGGCGACCCCGACCGGGTGGCGGACCTCACCCGCCGCCTCCTGGAGGACCCCTCCCACGCCGCCGCCGCACGCCGGCTGCGCGACGAGTCCACCGCCATGCCCAGCCCTCACGACATCGTGCCGGAACTGGCCGCCCTGGCCACGCGCGGCTGACACCCCGCGCCGGATCCGCCTCCCGCCGGCCGCCCACCACCGCACCACTCGAACAGGAAGGAGGACGGCGCACCCTCGGCACGCCCCGTGACGCGCCGCATCCCCATGAGTCACACGCGCATCCTGGTGACCGGCGGCGCCGGCTTCATCGGTTCCCACTACGTCCGCACCCTGCTCGGACCCGACGGCCCCGACGACGTCACCGTCACCGTCCTCGACTCCTTCACCTACGCCGCCAACCCCGCCAACCTCGACCCCGTCTGCGACTCGCCCCGCTACCGCCTCCACGCCGGCGACATCTGCGACCCCGCCGTGGTCGACGGCCTGATGGCCGAACACGACCAGGTGGTGCACTTCGCCGCCGAGTCCCACGTCGACCGGTCCCTGCACAGCGCCACCGAGTTCGTCCGCACCAACGTGCTGGGCACCCAGGTCCTGCTGGACTCCGCGCTGCGCCACGGCGTCGACCGGTTCGTGCACATCTCCACCGACGAGGTGTACGGCTCGGTCCCCGAGGGCTCCACCTCCGAGGAGCACCCGCTGCACCCCAACTCCCCGTACGCCGCGTCCAAGGCGGCCTCGGACCTGGTGGCCCTCTCCTACCACCGCTCGCACGGACTCGACGTGCGCGTCACCCGCTGCTCCAACAACTACGGGCACCACCAGTTCCCCGAGAAGATCATCCCGCTGTTCGTCACCCGCCTGCTGACCGGCGCCAAGGTGCCGCTCTACGGCGACGGGCTGAACGTGCGCGACTGGCTGCACATCGACGACCACGTCCGCGCCGTCGAACTCGTGCGCACCCGCGGCCGGGCCGGCGAGGTCTACAACATCGGCGGCGGCACCGAGCTCGACAACCGCGGGCTCACCGAACTGCTCCTCCAGGCGTGTGGCGCCGGCTGGGACAGCGTCGAGTACGTCGCCGACCGCAAGGGCCACGACCGCCGCTACTCCGTGGACTGGACCAAGGCGCACGTCGAACTCGGCTACAAGCCGCAGAAGGACTTCACCGAGGGCCTCGCCGAGACCGTCGCCTGGTACCGCGACCACCCCGAGGTGTGGAAGGAGGCCGCCCGCCGCGCCGTCCTCCCCGGAGGGCGCCAGTGAGCCGCGCCGTGCTGAGGTGGGGTGCCCTCGGCCCGCTGCGGGCCGTCCGCGACGGCCGGGACACCACCCCGACGGCGCCGAAGGTCCGCCAGGTCCTGGCCCTCCTGCTGGCCCGCCGCAACACCGTCGTACCCCTGACCGTCATCACCGAGGAACTGTGGTCAGGGCGGGCGCCGCGCAGCGCGCTCACCACCGTGCAGACGTACGCCTACCAGCTGCGCAGAGCGCTCCAGGGCGGTGAGGAACCGGCGGGCCCCGCCGACGGCCCGCTGGTCACCCACCCGCACGGCTACCTGCTGCGGGTGGAGCCAGACGAGTACGACGCGGAGGAGTTCACCACGCTGACCGGCGCCGCACGCACCGCGCTGGCCTGCGACGACCTCACCGCCGCCGAGACGTTGACCGGTCGTGCGCTGGACCTGTGGGAGGGACCGCTCTTCGCGGACGTGGCGCACGGCCCCCTGCTGCGCGGATACGCCCTGCGCATGGGGGAACTGCACCTCCAGGCACAGGAGATGCGCATCACCGCGGGCCTGCGGCTGGGCCGGCACCGCGAACTCGTGGGCGACCTCAAGGAACTGGCGTGCGCGCACCCGCTGCACGAGTGGTTCCAGGGCACCCTCATCATCGCCCTCCAGCGGTGCGGCCGGCGCAGCGAGGCTCTGGAGGTCTACCAGCGACTGCGTGTCGCCCTGCGCGACGAGCTCGGCCTGGACCCCTCACCCGGACTCCAGCGGCTGCGCCAGCACGTCCTCACCGACAACGTCAGCACCGCGGACCTCGACCTGCTCCCGGGCTGACGCCCGCCCGCCCGCCGCCGCCGCCCGGAGCCCGCCCGCCTGCCCGGTCACTCCCGGCCCGCCGCGGCCCGCCACAGGTCACCCACCATGTCCCGGGGCGTGCGCACCGGCTCCCAGCCGAGCACCGCGCGCGCCGCCGACACGTCCACCCCCGTCCAGTCGTTGTCCCCGGCCGGACGCAGCCCCGCCGCGCCCCGCTCCACCAGCGTGGCGGGCCGGCCGCTGATCGCCAGCAGCAGATCGACCATGTCCCGGACGTGCTGCGAGACGCCGCTGGCGATGTTCAGCACCCGCCCGGAGGCGCCGGGGACCCGCAGTGCCGCGACCACCGCACGGGAGACGTCCCGCGCGTCGACGAAGTCACGGCTGCTGCGCAGCGGCGCGACCCGTACCTGCGCCGGCGCCCCGTCCCCGCCCCCGGCGAGCAGCTGCGCGGCCACCTGGCCCAGCAGGCTGGCCGTGGGCGTGCCGGCGCCGATGACGTTCGACAACCGCAGCACCACCGCGTCCGCCTCCCCGGCCCGCACGGCGCGCAGGACCGCCCGGCTGCCCCGGAGCTTGGTCCGGCCGTAGTCGGAGACCGGCTCCTCCGGCGAGGACTCCGTCAGCAGCACCCCCCGCGGCTGCGGCGCGTACTCGTGCACCGACCCGAGCTGGATCAGCCGCGGCCGTGCCCCGGACGCGGCGACCGCGGCAAGCAGCCGGTCCACCAGCAGCTCGTTGTTGCGGCGCATCCCCTCCGCGTCGGGAGACCACACCTCGCCGGCGGCGTTCACGATCGCCACCGGCCGTTCCGTCTCGATCAGCGAGGTCAGGGCCTCCGGACCGCCGTGCACCAGATCCATCGGCCGGAACCGCCAGGACGCCGGAGTCTTGAGCGGGCGGCGCGCGACGGCCAGGACCTCGTACCCGGCCGCCTCCAGTGCCGCTCCCACGTGCCCGCCGACGAAACCGGTCGCTCCCAGGACGACGACACGGCCGGACCCCGTGTCCGGCCCGTCCGGTCGCCCCGGCACACCGACCTGCGTCATGCGGCTCTCCTCCCGGGCTCGCCGACGCGTGCCCGTTCGCCTCCTGCCGGCCCTCGCGAGCGGACGCGCGGGGCACTCGCCAGACACCTTGGCACCCGCCGGTCCAGAATCCCTCCGGGCCTCCTCCAGGATCGTTCGAGGCTCCGTCCACCCGATCCGTCCCCGACCGGTCCTGGACCGGTCCTGGACGGCTCCTCCAACGGCGTTACCTACCGTGGTGCCACCATGAAGGTTCGAGAGATGGCCGTGCCGGACGCGTTCCACATCACCCCGCGCCACCTGCGCGACGCGCGCGGCACCTTCTACGAGTCGTTCCGGCACGACCGGCTGGCCGAGGAGATCGGCCGTCCCGTGACCGTCGCGCAGGTGAACTACTCGGTCTCGCGCCGCCACACCCTGCGCGGACTGCACGGGACGCTGCTCCCGCCGGGCCAGGCCAAGGTCGTGTGCGTGGTGCGGGGCGCGGTCCTCGACATCGTCGTCGACCTGCGGGTCGGCTCGCCCACCTGGGGCGTGCACGAGGTGAACGAACTGTCCGCCGACTCCGGCGAGACCCTGTTCGTCGCCGAGGGCCTGGTCCACGGCTTCCTCGCACTCACCGACGACACCTGCGTGTCGTACCTGTGCTCCACCGAGTTCGTGCCCGGCACCCAGGTCGACATCGACCCCTTCGACCCCGAACTCGCCCTGCCCTGGGGCCTGTCGGAGGCGCCGCTGATGTCGGCCAAGGACTCCTCGGCCATCTCCGTCGCCCAGGCCCGGGACAGCGGGATCCTCGCCGGGTACCAGGAGTGCCTGGCGCACTACGCGGCGCTCCGCGAGACCGCCCGCTGACGTTCCACCGCCGGCCGGCGCCGCCGCCCGGCCGACCCCCAGGAGAGCCGATGCCGTCCGGCACCCCCGCGCCCGCCCTGCACTACGCCCTGCTGCTCTTCGCCGACTTCGGCCACATCGCCCCCACGCTCGGCGTGACCCGCGAACTGCTCAGGCGCGGACACCGCGTCACCTACGTCGTCGACGAGCGGTTCGCCGCCGTCGTCGAGGAGACCGGGGCCCGCGCCGTCACCTACACGTCCGCCCGCGGCGACTTCTACCGCTCCGCCGACCCCACCGCGGACCAGCTCGCCGAGGACGGCTACCGCCTCCTCGTCGACACGGTGCACACCGTCTTCCCCACGGCCATGGAGGCGTTCGCCGCCGACCGCCCCGACGTCGTCCTGTACGACTTCGAGACGGTCGCCGCGGGCCGGGTGGCCGCCCGGCTGCTGGACGCGGTACCGGTGCAGGTGTGCCCGAGCCACGCCGCCAACGAGTCGTTCTCGATGCGGGCCCAGATGTGGGACGCCGACCACCCGGTGATGGCCGAGGGCGCCAAGGTGATGATCGGCTTCATGGGCGAGCACGGCATCGGCCTCGAGGAGATGGCCCGCTACGGCGCCGAGTGGGACCGGCACAACCTGGTGTTCCTGCCCCGCGCCTTCCAGATCGAGGGCGACAGCTTCGACGACCGGTTCGCCTTCGTCGGCCCCACCTTCTCCGAGCCGCCGGCGGACTCCGTCCGCTGGACGCCGCCCGGCGACGGCCGGCGGGTGGCGCTGGTGTCCCTGGGAACCGAGGCGGGGGACCGGGCCGGCTTCTTCCGGCTGTGCGCGCAGGCCTTCGATCCGGCAGGGTGGCACGTCGTGATGACCCTCGGACGCGACAGCGACCCGGCGCACCTCGGGCCGCTGCCCGAGCACGTCGAGGCCCACTCCTGGCTGCCGCACCCGCTGGTCCTGCCGCACGCCGACGTCTTCGTCTGCCACGCCGGCATGGGCAGCCTCATGGAGGCCCTCCACTACGGCACACCCGTGGTGGCGCTGCCCCGCGCCCACGAACTCGCCCTCAGCGCGCAGCAGCTGGAGCGGTGCGGGGTGGGCAGGGCCCTGGCCAAGACCGGGCTGACCGCGCCCGCCCTCGCGGCGACGGTGGCCGGCCTGCTCGCCGACCCCGGAACGCCCGCGGCGCTCGCCCGCATGCGGGAGGCGGTCCGCACGGCCGGCGGCGCCGCCCGCGCCGCCGATCTGCTGGAGACCTGGGCGGCCGACCGCCACACGGTCCCGGCCGCGAACTGACCCGCCGCGCACACGCGGTGGTCCCCGGCACCCTCGTCGGTGCCGGGGACCACCGCGTACGCGCGGGCCCTACAGCGTCAGTGCGGCAGCGTCACGTACTCGCTCACCGTGGCGATGCTGTGGTCGAGCATCTCGTCGGTCAGCCCCGGATACACCCCGATCCAGAACGTCCGCTCGGTGGTGATGTCACTGTTCGTCAGGGGCCCGCTGACCCGGAACTCCCGTCCCTCGTACGCGGGATGACGGGTGAGGTTGCCCGCGAAGAAGCGCCGGGTGGCGACCTTGCTCGACTCCAGGTGGTCGATCAGCGCGCCCGGCGCGAACGGCGCGTCGGGGTGCACGGTGATGGCGAACCCGAACCAGCTCGGGTCGCTGCCCTTCGTCGCCTCCGGCAGGACCAGGTGCGGCAGCCCGTCGAGCCCCTCGCGCAGCCTGGCCCAGTTGCGCCGGCGCGCGGCGCCGAACTCGTCGATCCGGCCCAGCTGCTGAAGACCGAGGGCGGCCGCCACATCGGTCGACTTCAGGTTGTAACCGACGTGGGAGAAGATGTACTTGTGGTCGTACCCCTCGGGCAGCGACCCCATCCGGTGCTCGAACCGCTTGAAGCACCGGTTGTCCTCACCCGGTTCGCACCAGCAGTCCCGGCCCCAGTCGCGCATCGACTCCACGATCCGGGCCAGCACCAGGTTGTCGGTCAGCACACAGCCGCCCTCGCCCATCGTGATGTGGTGCGCCGGGTAGAAGCTCTCCGTCGCCAGGTCACCGAAGGTGCCGGTGAGCTGCCCTTCGTAGGTGCTGCCCAGGGCGTCGCAGTTGTCCTCGATGAGGAACAGACCGCGCTCCTCCGCCAGCTGGGCGATCTCCCGCACCTGGAACGGGTTGCCCAGCGCGTGCGCCATCATGATGGCCTTCGTCCGCGGGCCGATCGCCTGCTCCACCCGTTCCGGCGAGGCGTTGTACGTGCCCAGCTCGATGTCGGTGAAGACCGGCACCAGCCCGTTCTGCAGGATCGGATTGACCGTCGTGGGAAAACCGGCGGCCACCGTGACCACCTCGTCGCCGGGCCGCAGGCGGTGCTCCTCCAGCTGCGGCGAGGTCAGCGCGCTGAGTGCCAGCAGGTTCGCCGAGGAACCCGAGTTGGTCAGATGCGCCTTGCGCAGGCCGAAGTACTTCGCCAGCGACCGCTCCAGCCGGCGGGAACTGACGCCCGCGGCGATCCGCATGTCGAGCGCCGCCTCCACCAGGGCGACCCGGTCGTCCTCGGTGAGCACGGCGCCGGAGGCCTGCACCGGGGTGACACCCGGCACGAACCCCGACGAGACGGCGGAGCGGTGGTATTCGCGTACCAGATCGAGGATTTCGGTCTTGTCGTGCCCCATCGGCTGCTGGCCTCCTGTGTGTGCCGGTGGGGACGAGACGTACGGCGGCGCGCGGTCGAAGCGGGTCCCCACGCCCGTGTCGATCGGGCACTCCAGACCAGCACGCGGGCACACCCGGGGGCCAGCGCCGCCGCGCAACTCTAGGGATAGACCAAAACCACGGCCCGCCGTCGCCGGGCGGCGGGGACGGCGAAACGGCGCGACGCGTAACGGCGTGACGGCGTGACGACCACAGGCTCTAGGGATTTCCTCGCCCCGCACAGGTCACCCTGGAGCGTCCGGTCATCGAACTCTTCACCCCGACCACCCTGGAGACGTTCATGAAAAGCGGGTCCGCGGCAGGCGACGCCGGCCGTACCGTGCTCGTGCGCAGCGGAGAGGCGAGCGGCGAACGCGTCCGGCTGAGCGTCTACGACCTGGTGAACGGCACCTTCGGCAGCTCCCGCACCTTCTACTACCGGCAGCGCCTGGACACCGAGGCGCTGCGGGAGTCCCTGCGCCGGACCCTCGTCCACTACCCGCTGCTCGCCGGACGTCTCGTACGGGACCCGGACCGCGGCCTGAGCGTCGTCTGCAACGACGCCGGCGCCGTGTTCGCCGAGACCTTCTCCGACCGGCCCATGCCCGACTACGGCCCCGACCTCCGCGCCGGGGACGACCTGCGCCGCTACATCCACCCCGTCAACGCCTTCCGGGTCGTCGGACACGACACCCCGCTGCTGACGGTCAAGGTCACGCACATGCGTGGCGGCGGCTCCGTCCTCGGCGTCTCGGTCAACCACAGCGTGGTGGACGGCAGCGGCTGCCTCGACTTCCTCCTGCACTGGTCGCGCACCCACCGAGGACTCGAGCACCGGGCGCCGTCCCACGACCGGGCCCTCCTGGACGGTCTCGCCGCCGGCGTCCCGCCCGCGCCGGACGACTCGCAGTACGCGGTGGTCACCGGCCGGGCCAAGTTCGGCTTCATCTGGCGGGTCAACGCGCGCGCCCGCCGGGTGAAGACCTTCACGGTCCGGTTCCCCTCGGCGGAGGTCCTCGCGTTGCGCGAGACCGCACGCGCCGGCGGCGACGGCGCACGGGCGACCAGCGGCGACGCCCTGAGCGCCCATGTGTGGCGGGTGCTGAGCGCGCTCCGTGACCGGGACCCGGCGGCCACGGAACGGCTGGGCATCGTCGTCGGCCTGCGCGCCCCGCTCGCGGAGCACCTGCCGCACGGCTACGGGGGCAACGCCGTCTCCAACACCACGGCCGCACTGCCGGCCCGCGCGCTGCGGGAGGAGCCCCTGGCCCACACCGCGTCGGCGGTCCGCGAGGCCCTCGACCGGGTCACCCCGCAGCGCATCCGCGAGGAGGCCGCGTTCCTGGAGGCGCAGCGTCGCGCGGGCCGGGTCAACCGGGTGCTCAGCCGCATGGCCCTGGACTCCTTCGTCGACACCGTCTCCCTGAACAACGTCAGCCGGCTGCCGGTCTACGCCATCGAGTTCGGCGCCGGCCGGCCGTTCTGGTTCGAGTACCCCGCGACCCCCGTGCCGTGGACCGTCCTCATCACCCCGACCCCGGACGACGACCACAGCCGCGACGTCCACCTCAGCGTGCCCCGCGAGGCGGCCGAGGCGCTGCGCACCCCCGAGTGGTCCCGGCGTCTGCATCTGCGGGAGAGCACACCGGACCGTTCCTGAGCGAGGCGGACGATCCGGCTCCGTGAACGGAGCCGGCGTGAAGGCGGACGCGACCCGCCGTGCACGCATCGAGGAGCGATGGTGCACATCCATGCAGCAGACACACTGACGATGGCATAGTTGAATCGTGTTCATGGTCGATCACATCGGCGCCGTCTTCTTCTCCCTGGACTGCGTCCTGATGCAGGGAAGGAACCTTTCCCGTCACGTCGAGGAGCGCCTCGGCCTGCGCGCGGACGACGCGGACCCGGCCCCCTGGGCCGGCGTGTCCGAGAAGGCGCTGCGCGCCGAGCTGGAGGACCTCGCGCTGCTCCCGGGCGTGCAGGAGACCACCGACTGGTGCTGGAGCAGCGGACTGGTGCCGGTCGCCTCCTCCCTCGGCTGGGCGCCGATAGCGGCCCACCTGGCCGAACGATTCGGCTTCCACTCGTACGCGGGCCGGCCCCTGGAGACACGTGCCGGCCGTTTCACCGGCCGCGCCGGCGCTCCGGCGAAGGACCTGGACCAACGGGCGTTCGCCGCCCGGCGCGCCGACGAACTCGGCCTCCCCCTCACCGCCTGCGCCGCCGTCGGAGCGTGCCCGGCCGACGGCCCGCTCCTCGACGCGGTGGGCGTCGGCATCGCCTTCAACGCCCCGGACGACGTCCGCGCCCTGGCGAGCACGGCGGTGGAGGGCGACGACCTCCGCACGGTCATCCCCGCCCTGGAGGGACTGACCGCCAGGGCGAAATAGCCGGGCGCCCCCGCCCGTCATCACCCGACGGCGTCTCCGCCGAAGGGGGCGACACGTCACGGCGCGCGCCCTGTCCGCAGGGTCATCGACCTGGGCCCGGGCGCCGGCCCGGACGGCGGCCTGGTCGTGGCAACCGGCAACCCTGACCAGGTCGCGGAGGCCCGCACCCCGACCGCGGGCCATGTCCGCCGGTACACGGCGGGCCTGCCGGTCCGCGCCGCCCGAGAAGGCCGGCGCGGTCTCCGTGATCTGCTCGTATTTACCGGCGCTATACCAGCCAATCGGTTCTCCACGCCGTACCAATGCTCCTGCTTGCCGCAGATTGACGCACTCCGCTTGTGACAGGAGACTCGGCGAACATCTCACATCCATAAGCCTCCTTGAAGAATGCAGCTTCATCGGACCGAACACGTTTCGACGCCCCTGTAATTGACGTAGGCTCCGATCTGCCGATGTCGGGCCAGTCGGCGAAGAGACATGTTCGAG
The DNA here is from genome assembly GCF_042647945.1 of Streptomyces lusitanus. Lineage (NCBI taxonomy): Bacteria > Bacillati > Actinomycetota > Actinomycetes > Kitasatosporales > Streptomycetaceae > Streptomyces > Streptomyces lusitanus. Next base: position 29,764 of record NZ_JBHRWL010000023.1, on the reverse strand, counting down.
TTGTGCCCATCTCCCGTACGCAGCAAGGAGTACGTCAATGTCTGAACTGAACCGCCGGAGATTACTCACGCGCGCCGGACTCGTCGGGGCCGGCCTGGTCTCGGCGGACTTCTTGGCCGGCGGCGGCACTGCGGCCGCGGCCGGAAAGAGCGCCGGTAAGAGCGCGGGAAAGTGCGCCCCGGCCTTCGACACCGTCACCGTGCAGCCCGGGGACCCCCGGTACGACAGCTTCATCCGCGCGCACAACACCCGCTTCAGCAACCGGCCGGATCAGGTCACCATCGCGACCTCCTCGGACCAGGTCGCCGAGGCACTCGGCCGCGCCGTCGCGGCCGGCCAGGAGGTCGCCGTCCGGTCCGGCGGTCACTGCCTCGAGAACTTCACGACGTACTCAGGGGTCAAGCACCTCATCGACCTCTCGCAGATGCAGGACGTCTACTACGACGAACGCCGCGGAGCCTTCGCCGTGGGCCCCGGCGCGATCGTCGCCCCCACGCAGAACACGCTCTTCAAGGGCTGGGGCGTGACGATACCCTCGGCGGGCTGCTCGGAAGTGGGCCTCGGCGGGCACATACTCGGCGGCGGCTACAACTTCTACTCCCGCATCCACGGCATGGCCGTCGACCACCTCGACGCCGTCGAGGTGGTCGTGGTCGGCGCCGACGGGCAGCCCCGCACCGTCGTGGCGACCCGTCGCAGGGACGACCCCAACCGCGACCTGTGGTGGGCGCACACGGGTGGCGGCGGCGGCAACTTCGGCATTGTCACGCGGTACTGGATGCGTACGCCCGGAGTGAACTCCAGCGACCCCGCCAAGCTGCTGCCCCACGGCGCGAACCAGCGGGTCCGCAACGTGCAGTGGTCGTGGAACGACCTGTCGCCGCGGGCGTTCAGGACGCTCGTGGGCAACTTCTCCCGGTGGTACGAGCACAACAGCGCCCCCGGGGCCAAGGAGGTCCAGGTGTGGGCCTCGTTCTCCGCCTCCCACCAGGCCGCCGGCGTGATCGGCCTGATGGCCGGCGTCTCCAAGGACGTCCCGGGCGGCGAGGCCCTGCTGGACGGGCTCTTCGAGGCGACCACCGCCGGAGCCGGCGTCACCCCCGTCTCCGACTCGCGGTACGAACTGCCGTGGCTCGACCGCGACAACTGGTACTGGGGTCCCCCCGGACGCCAGAAGGACAAGACGGCGGACCTCAAGAAGAGCTACACCGACGAGCAGCTGGACACGATCTACGCCTACCTGACCGACGACCACGGCGATCCCGGCGCACAGGTGCACCTGGCCGCCCTCGGCGGCAGGATCAACTCGGTACGCTCCGACGCGACCGCCTACGTCCACCGGGACTCGATCCTGCGCGTCTACTTCACGCCCGGCGTGTGGCGCGCGGAGGCCCAGGACGCCGCATACGTCGCGTGGGTGCGGAAGCTCTACCGCGACGTCTACCGCGACACCGGCGGCGTCCCGGTGCCCGACGCCGCCAACTCCGGGGCGTACATCAACTACCCGGACGTCGACCTCGCCGACCCCGAGTGGAACACCTCCGGCACCCCGTGGCACGGCCTGTACTACGGAGCGAACTACGCGCGGCTCCAGCGGGTCAAGGCGGCCTACGACCCGCGTGACGTGTTCCACCACGCGCTGTCGATCCGGCCCGCCTGATCCGGCATGGGTACGGTGTGCCCGCCGGACGGCACGCGGCCGGCCGACGGGCACACCGCACCTCTCTCGGCCTCGTTCCGTCAGCCGGAACCAATACGTACGCCGGAAGGGAATGGGCGACTTCTCCGGTCGGCCACGAGTCCACGCGGAAGAAATCGTCCGGACAGCGTGGACACGCCGCACCGGCCGGCGCGTTCACGCGTCATGGAAAGCCGACGGATATCCCTGCAAGCTCCCCGTCCCGTTCTCCCGCAGAAACACGACAACCGCGACGGCGATCCGACCGACCGAGTGCCCGGGGCCAAGGAAAAGCAGACACGACAGGGAGACAGATACGGCCCCCGAAATATCCGGCGTCGGCAATGTCGCGAGTTTCCACAAAAGCCTCGGCCAGGTTCTCAATATCGCCTGGGACGAAAACCCGCTGCTCGACCCCGCGCCCCGAGCCCCAGGACCGAACGGGCCGGCACTGACCGCAGTCAGCGCCCGCCCGAGAAAGGCGGGGTCACCGATACCCGGACGGGTCGGCAGGCTTCCCCGCCTCCTGCACCTCCACCAGATAACGCCAGCAGTCGGGGCGCGAGCCGTCGAGGTCGGTGAAGCCGTACTCCTGGGCGAGCTGCCCGCTGGAGACCGACCGGCCGTTCCAGCGCGCGACATTCGCGTCACCCGCCAGCGCCGCGACCGCGCGCCCCACGTACGCGGGGCTCTCCGAGATGCAGAAGTGCGGCACCTCGGTCAGCGCGTCACGCCAGTTCTCCTCGGTGACACCGAGCGTCTCGAGCATCATCTCCGAACGCATCCAGCCCGGCGTGAGCGTCACCGCCGTCCCGCCGTACGACTCCAGCTCGTGGGCCAGCACGTACCCCATGCGCAGCACGCTGTTCTTGACCAGGTCGTAGAAGTACGAGTTGCGGTAGTGACTGCCGTTGTACGCGGCCGTACCGTCGGTCATCTCCACCACCAGCCCGCCGGGCCGACGCACCAGCAGAGGCAGCAGGAAGTGGCTGGAGATCGCGTGGGTGTCCACACCCAGCCGCATCAGCCGCAGCCCCGCGTCGAGATCGTGCTCCCACACCTTCTTGTCGAACTCGAACAGCCGCTCACCGCCCCAGACGTCGTTGACCAGTAAGTCGAGCCGCCCCTGCTCGGTGTCGACGCGGTCGGCGAGCGCGCGGACCTGCTCGGGCACCAGGTGGTCGGTCGGCACCGCGATCCCGGTCCCGCCCGCCTCCGTGACCAGCTCCGCGGTCTCCTCGATCGTCTCGGCCCGGTTGTACTCCGAGCGGCGTTCCCGAGTCGTACGGCCGGTGACGTAGACCGTCGCACCCGCCGCGCCCAGTTGGACGGCGATGGCTCGTCCGGCTCCCCGCGTGGCACCCGCGACCAGCGCGATCTTCCCCCGGAGGTCCGGAGCCGGCGTGTCGGGCGTGCGTTCCATGAAAGTCCCTCATCTGTTCGTGCGTAACTGACCCGCGTCCGTCGTCGACACAGGCCCTTCCACACCATGATCACGTCTTAACCCGACATCCTCCGTCCTGATTTCCGGCGCTCTCCGAACGGGACCCGAACCTATGACGAGGCGGCCCAGCGCGAACTGTGGGACCTCTCCGAGGAACTGACCGGGGTCCGCTACCCCCCCCCGCAGGCCGTGCAGGCCGTGCACCGACGGAGCGTCCCGGTCTCGAGAGGCCGTGAAGCTGCCAAGAGGCGCGCCCAGTGCACCTGGGCGCGACCCCCCGCTCCGGGTGTCCTACGCGGCACCGTCGAGGACTTGGCGCATACGGAGCGCGAACTCGTCCGGCTTCCCCGGTTGTCCGAACTCCCCGCCGCAGAAGCCGCCGTGATGGCTCGGGAACACGACCACCTTCTGCCCGAGGAGTTCGGCTGCCGCGGCAGAGGTGCGTGCCGTCAGCAGGTTCTCGGACTCCTCACCCACCGCGATCACCACGCGGGTCGGCGCGGCGGCTATCGCCTCGGCGTCCGGCCGGTAGCCGCTGACCGCCCACGAGCGGTCGGACAGCAGCGGATCGTCCCGCGAGCCGTCGTCCTCGGTGGGCATCCCGAACGCGGCGGGGTCGGGTGCGGGCTGTGCGAAGTACGCGTCGGTGAACTCGCCCACCCACGAGGTCATGGCCACGAACGCGGCCATCCCGGCCCCCCACCCCCGCTCCTCGTACGTGTCCCGAACCGCGGCCCGCGCCCGCACGGCCGCGGGGCCGTCCGGTGTCAGGGTGATGAGCGGCGGCTCGTGCGCCACCAGCGTGGTCACGTCCGAGGGGTACTTCTCGACCACCGCGAGCGCGGTGACCGCTCCGCCGCTGCTGGCGAACATCTCGACGGGGCCGGCCCCGAGCGCCTCGACGACGGCGTGCACGTCGTCGGCCTGGGTCCGCGGTGCGTGATCGGTTCGTCCGTCCTTGCGGACACTGCGGCCGAGGCCGCGCGGGTCGTAGGTGACCACGGTCCGCTCGGGGAAGCGCGCGGCGAGCGTGGCGAAGCCGTAAGCGTCCATGGGCTGCCCGATCATCAGCAAGGGCGGTCGTCCGTCACTGGTCGGCAGCGGCCCTCGCACGTCGTAGACGAGGTCCGCGCCGGCTGTCTCAAGAGTGTGAGTCTTCATGCCCTTTCAGACCGACCCCGCCGCGAAAACTCATCGGTGCGGCGTGCACCGGTGCGGCTCGCGTCGGGCGGCGCCACCGTCAAGGCGTCCGGCTCCTCCGGGCCGTCGCCGTCCGGCACGGACCCGGGTGCTTCCTCGCGCTCGCCCTGCGGGGCACCACGGACGGCCCTGACGAGTGACGATCGGGCCGGCGAGACGGAACCGGCCCGCGGAACCGGCCCGCGCCGCGAACAGGGGGCGCTCGATCAGGCCGTCCCCGTCGGGGTCGCCCAGTACGGAGAGCGCTTCGGCGAACTCGGCGACCGTGGGGCCGAAAGCTCGCGGTCCAGCACGAAGGGACGGACCTCGTCCACGGAGATGACACCGTCGCCGTTGGCGTTCAGGTCCGCGGCCAGCGTCGTCCGAAGCGGCCGCCGCTTCCAGAACGCGGCCCGTCATCAGGTCGAAGTCGCTGGAGTCGAGGACTCCGTTGCTGTTGGCGTCGAAGAGGGAGAAGACCAGCTCGGCCCGCTTGGCAGCCTCATCACGCATGTACGTCACCTCTCTGCCGCGACCCGACGATTCCGGGCCTGCATCACTGCTCCATGGAACCGCCGCAAGGAGCCGCAGGATCTCGATCTTCGGTTTGAATGAGCAGGTGTGACACGTTCGCCGCCTCACCTGTGAAGGCCAGGGTGTTCCAACCGATCCCGTTGATCGGCTTGTACGACGTGACGCTACGGCGGTCCGAATGCCGTGGGGACGGCGCCGTGGGGACGGCGCCGTCGCAGGGACGGCTCCTGCTCCCCGTGCTGTTGCCACGTCGGACCCGAAACAGCACGTGCGCGGCGTTCACCCGGATGGCCCGCTGTGATGGCGGCCCTTGCACCGTCCGGCGACGGTGGGTGGGGCTCCGCCGTTCACGTAGGCAGAGCCCTTCCGGCCGATCCCGAGGGAGCTTTGCCATGTCTGACCGCAACACCGTCGTCCGCAGCCTGCACGATGTCGGTCTGGCCGCCTGGTTCGGGGGCTCGCTGATGGGAGCGGTGGGTCTCAACGGCGCGGCTCAGGACGAAGGAAGCACGCAGACGAGCCGAGACCGGATCTCCTCCTCGGGCTGGGCCAAGTGGACGCCGGTCAACGCCGCCGCGATCGGAGCCCACCTGTTCGGCGGTGGCGGGCTGCTCGCCGTCAACGCGCACCGTGTGGCCACCCAGCAGGGCGTGGGCGCCTCCACCGCGGCCAAGACCGTCGTCACCGCCGCGGCCCTGGCGGCCACCGCTTACGCCCGTGTCCTGGGCAAGAAGGTCGAGCTGGCCTCCTCCACCGACCCCACTGACGCCGAACAGGCCGAGAAGCACCCGGTCGACCTCGACAAGGCACGGCAGCAGCTGACGGCCGTCCAGTGGGCGGTGCCGGCCCTGACCGGATGCCTGGTCGTGCTCAACGCCCTGCACGGCGAACAGCAGCGCCCCGCGGAGCAGATCCCCGGCATGTGGGAACGGGCCCGTTCCATGACCCACCTGATGCAGTAGCGCACGCAGGAGGGGCCGACAGGCACGCAGCGGCGGGACCGGACCACCTGGTCGATCGGCAGCCCTTGCGTCTCCGCACCCTCACCGGCAGCGACGCGCGCGAGGACTCCGCCGAGGACGTCCTGGTGCTGGAGGGCCACACCGGCGCAACAGCCACCGCCGCAGGAGTCCGGGCCTGGGCAGGGCGCGCCCAGGAAGCCTTCTACGCCGACCTGGACCTGCTCGCCGTCGTCAACGGCGCCGTGAGGAAAGGCACCGCGGTGGACCTGACCTCCTGGACCCTCGGGACGCACGGAACTCCTTCGCCGGGGCCAAGGTGGTCGCGGCCATCGGCACCTCGGCCGACCCGGCAGGCTACGGACGAACCGTCGCCGGACGACTCCTCCCCGATGTCCTGCCGTACGTGATCGGGACCCCTGCGTCCTTCGGCTTCGCCACGCGCAACGGCCGCACCCGCGCGGACAACGCACCCGAGGCGATGATGTCCCTGGTCGCCAACATGGCCGTACCCATGGGCCTCATCCCTGCGACCACCGAGGGGCAGCGGACCGACCAGCTCCCCTGCGTCGTACCGGAGTGAGCACACGGGGAACGGACTGCCGTTCCCCGTTCGCCCGCCCTCTCGCATCCACGCACGTGACCTATTGACGTATCGACCGGCGGACCGAAGAATTCAGGCCACTGCCTGACAACGTTGTCCGACCGAGAGGTGCCGCACGTGCTGCCGAGATCCCCCGTGGACCGTCGCCGCTTCATCCAACTCCTCGGCGCCACGAGCGCGCTGGCCTCCCTGCCTCTCACCCTTGGCAGCGGCACGGCTCAGGCCCACGGACAACACCGGAACCACACGGCATCCGACCCGGTGGCGGACATCTATCACCGCGTCCTGCTGAACCACACCCGTTGGACGGAAACCCAGTGGGACGCGGCCCGCGGCTACTACACGGACAAGGATTTCGGCTTCGCCGTCGTGCTCGGCCATGCGGTCCTGCTCACCCGCGGCAGCTACGACGAGGCCCGAGCGGGGACGGAGAAGCAGGTCCTCAAGGCTCGGACGATAGCGACCATCAAGCACTTCGCCGCGTCCAACAGACTGACGGGCGGCACCCAATGGGGCCGGAGACTGTTCTTCGACACCACGTTCCAGCTGTACTTCGTCCTCGCCGCGCGGCTGCTGTGGGACGACCTCGACGAGACCACTCGCTCCCGTGTCGACACCATCGCCCGTGAGCAGGCCGCGTACACCGCCGCGCTGGGCACGGGAGACGACCCGGCCTCGGGCAGCTGGACCCCTCGGGGCCTGCTCGGCGGCCACGAAGGAGACACCAAGCTCGAGGAGATGGGTGTCTACGCGCAGTCCCTGGCCCCGGGGCTGGCCTGGGCCGTGGACGACCCACGCCACGGTGACTGGGCCGCGGCCTTCGGCGCGTGGTCGCGCAACGAGGCCGGACTGCCCCAGGCGGACCTGGCGAACCCGGCGCGCGTGGACGGGGCCCCCGTCTCGGACAACACCGCCCGCAACCTCTACGACACCTTCATCGTCGAGAACCACGGCTCGTTCGGCCCTCACTACCAGGAGGAACTGTGGCGCACGTCGGGCCGTAACGCCGCCCACTTCATCGCGGCGGGCCGGCCGCTGCCCCAGGTGCTCACCAACCAGCCGAACGCCGATCAGCTGTGGAGCACCCTCCTCGGCGTGATGAGCGACGCCGGTGAGCCGCTGATGCCGATGGTCAACGACCGGGAGCACCTCTACGGCCGTGACGTCATCCCGCTCGCGTTCCTCGCCCAGGTGGTGGGGGACAGGGCCGCCGCCCGCGCGGAAGTCGCCCTGGCGGAGCGACTGGAGGCGTACCAGAGTTACCCGCCGGAATTCCGGATCGCGAAGTTCTCGGGCGAACCGAAGTACGAGCCGGAGGCACGCGCGGAAGTCGCCATCAGCTACCTCCTGCACCTGTGGGCGAACGAACAGGGCCGTACGGTCCGCCCCCTCTCCGCGGACGAACTGTTCGAACTCGCCGCGGGCGTCACCGACTTCGGCCCCGGGCCCGGCCTGGTGTCGCACCAGACGCCCGGGGCATGGGCGGGGGCGGTGACCAAGCCCGGCTTCGTGAAGTTCGCCTGGCAACCTGGCCACGACGACTGGCTGTTCAAACTCAGCGGGTCCACGCCGATGTTCCTCCCGACGACATCCCTCAAGGCGACGCGGCGTCGGGTGCGGACCTACCGCAGGAGTCGGGACGGCTTCGACGGCAGCGCCACGATGCTTCAGGTGGGGGCCGGGTACGCCGGATTCACCACTCTCCCCACCGGTGCCGTCGTGTACGCGACGTCGGGCGTCGCCGCGGGGGAGGGACACCTGGAGATCCACAATCTGACGATGCCGGGCGTGCCCGGCCTGACCGGGGCACGGACCTACCGCTTCGCCGAGGGAAGCGCCACCGTGGCCTCGGCCGACTCCCGGCCGGCCACGCCGGCCGCGCGCGTCGACGAGGTGACGTTCGCGCGCACCGAGGTACGGCATCTGCGCATGCTCGGTGTGCGACCCGACCCGGCCTACGGATACTCGCTCTTCGCGTTCGAAGCGCGCGACGGCGCGGACGGCGCCGATCTGGCCCGGACCGGTACGGCCACCGCCTCCTCCCACGACACCGGCAAGGAGCCGGCACTGGCGGTGGACGGCAGCACGACCACCCGGTGGGCGGTGTCCCGGGGCGACCGCCCCCGGGCGGACAGCTGGCTGGCTGTCGACCTCGGGGCTCCGCACGCGGTGGACCGGGTCACCCTGCGCTGGGAGGCCGCCGCGGGGCGCGCCTACACGGTGCAGGGGTCGGCGGACGGCCTGCAGTGGGAGGACCTCGCCTCCTGGCCGGTGCCCGACGTCACCAGCCGGGGCGGATGGCTGGACGTCGACGGCCGCGCGGGCCTGGTGGTCCACGGCGCCGCCTCCGGCCTGACGGTCCACCAGGACGAGATCATCCTGGCCGACGGCCCGGCCGCACCCCTCCTGGTCGAAGGACTCCCCGGCGCCTCGCCCCGCACCCTGCGCGAGCGGGCCGCGGCACCCGCGCCACGAACGGACGCCGAAGCGGTACGCGCCGCCCTCACCGACGATCACCTCAGCCTGTTCAACCTGTCGGACGGGCCCGTCACGACGCGGGTCGACGTACCGCAGACCGGGTCCGCGAGGCTGCTGTTCGAGGGACTCCAGACCCTCACCGACAGCGGCACCGCCTACGACGCCGAACTCGACGCGGCGGAAGCCCGGCTCCTGCCGCCACGGCTGACCGTACGCCCGCTCGACAGCCGTCCTCTGCCGGCGGGTCTGCGGGCACGCGTGGTCGACGGCACGACGGTCGAACTCACGGGCCCCGCCTGCCGCGTGAAGGTGACCGCTCAAGGGCGCGGTGAGATGGCGGTGGTCAGAGCGGGCCGCACCACGACGGTCACCGTGAAGCGGGCCACCGCCTACCCTCTGCGCGATCTGGCACTGGGCTGCACGGTGTTCCCGACCAGCCCCTTGCCACCGGGCATGTCGGACCCGTCCGCCGCTGTCGACGGCGATCCGGCGACGGCATGGACGCCCGGCCCGAACGGCCGCCTGGTCGTCGACCTCGGCGCCCCACTCCGTGTCCGCGACATCCGCACGGAATGGACGAACGGCCACGTACCGAAACTACGCGTCGAGTTCAGCGGTGACGGCCTCACCTACACCCCGGCCGGTCAGCTCACGGGCCATGGCCGCGACCGGCACCTCAGCACGGACATCACCGCCCGCTACGTGGCCCTGGCCACCGACGCGGGACACGAGGGCGGCGGCCGCCTGATCCACCTGTCCCTGCAGTGACGCCAGGCCCGCTCCAGACCGATGGTTCACCCACGAGGCCGTGCAGCCGTCCCTCCCGGCCGACACCTCTGCTGACGGCGGGAGGGCCGTCGTGCGGGTGGGTCCGCCGACCGACCGTCACTACAGTCGCTCAAGGGGATTTGGCTGGCGGGGTGAGCGCTGAGCGGCTGAGACGCCGCACGTCCGCGGGCCGGCGTGACCGGCACACCGGCCCGCACCGAGGGAACGCCCGCGGTTAGAGTGCCCTCATGAACCGGCGGTCCCCGACGCTCGAGGACGTCGCGCGCGAGGCGGGGGTGTCCCGCGCCACCGTGTCGCGGGTCGTGAACGGCGTGCGCAACGTCGATCCCGGCATCCAGAAACTGGTCCGCAACGCGATCGAACGGACCGGCTACACGCCGAACCGCGCGGCGCGGGCGCTGGTCACCCGGCATCCCACCGGAAGCGTGGCTCTCGTCGTCTCCGGCGCGGGCGACGCCTTCGCCGGCCGGGTGTTCGCCGACCCGTTCTTCGGGCGCGTCGTCAACGGCGTCGTGGGGTACCTCCGGGCACGCGCCATGCAGCCGGTGCTGCTGTTCGCCGAGTCCCCGGTGGCCAGGGAGCAGGTGGTCGGCTACCTGCGGCAGGGCAGCGCGGACGGCGCCCTGGTGGTCTCCGTCCAGCCGGACGACCCGCTGCCGGACCTGCTCCTGGCCGCCCGGGTGCCGACGGTGCTGTTCGCGCGTCCCGCCCGCGACACACCGGTCAGTTGCGTCGATCTCGACCACTACGCGGGAGGGCGGCTCGCCGGGGAGCATCTGCTGGCCCGCGGCTGCGGACGGATGGCGACGATCTGCTCGCCGCCGGAGGTCAGGGCCGGGCGGGCACGCCTCGCCGGATTCCGCGACGCCCTGGCCCGGGCGGGCCACGGCAGCGTGCCCGCGGCCGAGGGGTCCTTCAGCCTGGACAGCGGGGCTACGGCGATGGCCTCGCTGTTGCGGGACCACCCCGAGGTGGACGGCGTGTTCGCGGCCAACGACCTGATGGCTCAGGGCGCGTGCCACGTACTGCGGGAGGCGGGGCGGCGCATACCGGAGGACGTCGCCGTCGTCGGGTTCGACGATTCGAGCGTCGCCGTGACCTGCCGGCCGCCGCTGACCACCGTGCGGCAGCCCGTGGAGGACATGGCGGCGGCCATGGCCGGGATGCTGGAGGAGCAGCTCCGGGGCGTCGGCACCGCACCTCGCACCCTGGTCTTCTCACCGCAGTTGGTCGTACGCGAGTCCGCCTGACCGCCGCGCCCGCTCGTCCGCTCCGTCGCACGAACCACGCACGGGCCGGACGGCACCCCTGTCCCGCGGGTGCCGTCCGGCCCTCGGGCCTCCGGCCGGGTCAGGGCAGCCGGTGGTCGGCGTTCAGGACCGCTCCGCGCTCGGGGTGGTTCTGGTCGTAGCCGCGGGTGTCGCACTGGAGGCCGCCGACGATGCAGTGGTCGACCAGCGCCTTCAGGGTCCGCTCCTCCCAGGCGTTGAAGAAGTCGTAGTGGAAGGAGTACCCGCGGCCGCTGGCCAGGCGGACCTGGCTCATGTCACCGTTCACCGGGAACGCCATCTTGAACTCGATCATCGGCAGGGCGACCGGGTGGGAGGCCGGGCACATGTTGTCGTTCGTGCCGGGTTTCACGACCGGGTAGGCCATGTGGCTCCTGTGGTCGGGGGTGTCGAGGTACTTGCCGTCCCAGCAACTGGGCGCCTGGAAACGGATGTTGAGCTGCACGTCGGGACGGCTCGGGCAGGTGGCGGGGAAGTCGACGTTGAAGAAGCTGTCCCCGCACTCCCAGCCCTCGACGAAGCCCTTGTGGGCGCGGAACTGCTGGGCGCTCTGCAGGGGGTCACCGACGACGTACCGCAGCCCTCTGGGGAACGGCCGCACGCTGGTGTAGTCGGTGATGCCCGACTTGTAGTAGATGACTTGCGGGCCCACGGGGAGGATCTTCTTGTCCCCGTTGTACAGCGAGGGCATCCAGTACGCGGAGGCGTCGGCCGGTGCTTTGCAGGTGGTGTTGCCGCCGTAGAGGCTCGACGTGGTGCTGCCGGCGTTCGTCGTGGTGTTGCCCATGAAGGTGTGGTCGTGGGACTTGCCGGGCTGTCCCGGGTAGATGATCGGATCGTCCGGCGCGGTGTGGGTGACGGAGCAGTTGGCCTGGAACTCCTTGTGGTAGCGCGGCGGCGGGGTCGCGGTGGACGGGGTCACGCCGGTGACCTGGGGCACGGCCGGTATGTAACCGTCGCCGTCGGGGTCGTCGGCGGACGCCCGGGTCGACACTGCCGTCGTGTGCCCGCTGTGCCCGCTGTGCCCGCTGTGCCCGCTGTGCCCGGCGGCCGAGGCGGCCGGGGCCGCGGCGGGACCGGCCGCCGTGGCGACGGTGCCGACGCCGAGGACGCTGGCGAGCAGTGCGGTGCCGAGCAGCAGTGCGGGGAGTTTCGAGCGTGGTCTCATGGGGCCTCCTTGCCCGCTGAGGTGCCGGTGTGGGGACAGCCGCGACGGTGCGAAGGGCGACGCCGGGCGCCCTTCGCCGTTGTCAGCCGTAGATGCCGAACTCGTGCAGCGAGTAGCCCCAGCCGGTGCCACGCGCCGTCAGGTGCAGTCGTACGTGCCGGGCGGTGGCCGCCACGTCGATGGTGTCGATGTCGCCGTTGCCGGTGGTCGTGGAATGGACGGTGCGCCAGGCGGTGCCGTTGTCGGAGATCTGGACCTCGTAGGACTTGGCGTAGGCGGGGTCCCAGACGAGCTGGAGCTTGCGGACGGGCGTGGCGGTGCCGAGGTCGACCTGGATCCACTGCGGGTCGCTCCAGTCGCTGGCCCAGCGCGTGTCGGCCCTGCCGTCCGTCGCCTTGGCGGGCTCGCACGGGCAGTCGCCGTAGGAGGGCTGGAAGGAGGAGGCGGTGGTGGGCTTGTTCAGCGCCACGTTCGTGCCCGTGACGGGCGGGGCGACAACCTTGACCGACTTCGTCTCGATGCCGGCGTTGCCGCGGCCGTCCTCGGCCTGGAGGTACACCTTCCACACCCCGAGCTTCTCGGGGGCCCTCACGGCGAAGGTGCCGTTGCCGGTGGACCGCCAGGAGGCCTCGACGAGGCGCTTGTCACCGTTGGCGTAGTTGCCGCTGAGAAAGATCTTGTAAGTGATCGGGTCGCCGTCGGGGTCGCGCACGTCCGCGCGGACGGTGAACTCGCCGCCCGCAGGAGCGGACGAGGCCGGGCTGACGGCCAGGGCGGAGACGACGGGCGGGGTGTTGTCGTTGCCGGCCGTTCCGGTGTAGGCCCGCTTCACGGCGTAGTAGGAGAGCCGCTTGAGCCCGTCGGGCAGGAGGTTGAACCAGATGCCGCCGAAGTCGTGTTCGATGCCGTAGTGGAAGAGCGTGGCGCCGAGGGCGACGCCCCGGTGTCCGGTGACGCAGTTCCAGGCCTTGGTGTAGCCCTCGGCCTTCTGCACGTCGGTCGGCTCGTCGGGGACGCCGTTGGCGTCGTCGGGCACCTCCCATTCTCCCGCCGGTCCGCCTTCGGTGATGAGGTACGGCTTGGTGTAGCCGCCTTGTTCCCAGTCCTCCCGGACGCCGCAGATGTCGCCGTAGGAGTTCATCGAGTACAGGTCGAGGTCGGGCGCGTTGCGCTGGTAGTACGGCCAGGCACCCGTCCAGGCGTCGGTGGAGGTGACGGGGTGGTCGGGGTCGATGCTGTGGATCTTCTTCGCGACGTCGTTGACGAAGCCGGTGTAGGCGTTGCGCTGTGCCTCCAGCTCCGCTCCGCTGTAGCAGTTCTGCAGGCCGAGGACCGACTCGTTGCCGACGTTCCACATGAGCGTCGCGGGGTGGTTCCTGTACGCCTCGACCCACTTGGTGAACTCGGTGAGCATGGTGTTCTTGTAGGTGGCGTCGGTGACGTAGTTCACGCAGCCGCCGGAGCCGGGGCCGCCGCCGGGCTGCAGCCAGAAGCCGTTGACGACCTTGAGGCCGTTCGCGGCGGCGCTGTCCAGCAGCGGCTTGGTGCCGCCGTCGGTGCCCCATGTCCGGATGGTGTTGACGCCCATGGACTTCACGTCGGGCAGGTACTTCGGGGCGTCGGCGATGGCGGGGCCCCAGGTCAGGCCTTTGACGGTGTACGGCTGCCCGCCGACGGTCAGCTGCCAGTTGCCCTGGGAGCCGGTGACCTCGACCGCCCCCGTGGCGGGCGGCGTGCCGTCCGTGGAGCCGTACACCTGGAACTCCCAGAGGGAGTAGCCGTAGCCGCCGGAGCGTTCGGTGCCCAGCATGCGGACGTAACGGCCGGAGCCGGTGACGGCGAGTTCGTCCGTGCCGCCGTCGCCGCCGGTCACGGTCTTCAGCGTCCGCCAGTCCGTGCCGTCGTCGGACGCCTGGATCTGGTAGCTCCTGCCGTACGCGCCCTCCCAGGTCAGTACGACACGGCTGAGGTCGGACCGCTGCCCGAGGTCGACCTGGAACCACTGGGGGTCGCTCCACCGGCTGGCCCAGCGGGTGCCGGTGAGGTTGCCGTCGACGGCCGCCGACGGGGCGTATCCGTCGCCTTCCTGGGAGGAGGCGGTGGCGGGTCTGCCTTGGGAGAGCAGGGTGTCCGCGGCCTGGGCGGGCGGGGCGGCGAGAGCGAGCGACGACGCCACGAGCGCGCCCAGGGCGAGCAGGGGGACGGTGCGCCGGACGGCTGGTCCGTGGTACGGGGGTGAGGGGGACACGTCTGCTCCTGGCGGGGTGGGGAGAGCCAACGGGTCGGCGCTGTGGCAGCACCGGTGAGGGCCCCTCCGGGCCGGGGCGCGGGGATGTCGTCCGGCCGGAGGGGACGCGTGGCCGGCGGGCGGCCCGATCAGGGGTGGGACGTCAGGGGAAGGACACCACGGTGGACGGGACGGTCGAGGTGCCGGCCGGGACCGTGGAGGGGCCGGTGTCGTTGATGACGTGGTTGTAGTGGCCCATGCCGCCGAGGGAGACCACCAGGAGGCTGTGGAACGTCACGCCCGGTTTGACGGGGGCCTTGAAGCCGTGGTCCTGGCGGATGTTCGGGTCGACGTTGTAGTTGCAGTAGCTGCCCAGGCCCCATGCCTCGTGGGTGTCGACCGAGTCGTCGACCCGGTAGGCGGCGTACCCCTTCGTGGTGCCGTTCTGGATGGCGGCCTGGTTCGGAGCGTCGTACGCCTTCTCGTTCTGGTAGAAGATCGTCCGGCCGCGTTCGCCGTACCACTCGACGTCGTACTTGTTGAAGTGCTCGACGAACAGGCCGGTCGCCAGCACGTCGTCGCCGTTGACGCGGACGCCGTAGTCGGCCCGGTTGGTCTCCCAGCCGACGCCTTCGCCGTGGTCGGCCCGCCACACCCAGGTGTGGTCGATGATGGTGTCGTGGCTGTTGACGACCATGCTGGTGGTCGCCTTGCCCGCGCCGGCGCCGCCGATGCGGATGTACACGTCTTGCACGGTGGTGGGATTGGCCGCGTGGTCGGTGGACGCGCCCTGCGGGCCGATCTCCAGCAGGGTCGGGGAGTTGACCGGTCCGGCGTCGATGAGGAAGCCGGCGAGCCGCACTCCGTCGACGTCGGCGACCTTCATGGCGGTCACGCCGTTGTCCGGGATGATCGTGGCGAGGCCGAGGCCCAGCACGATGGTGTTCGCCCGCTCGACGGTGATGGTCCGGTCGACGTGGTAGACGCCAGGCGTGAACAGCAGGTGCAGGCCCTGGGCGAGCGCGGCGTTGATGGTGGCCGCCGTGGCGCCGGGCTTGACGACGTAGAACTTGCTGAGCGGGATCGACTCGCCCTGCGGGGTGCCGCTCGCCCAGGTCGTGCCGCGCGCGTCGGTCCGCTTGGCGGGCGCGAAGACCTTGAACTCGCCGCCGTCCAGGTAGAGGAAGGGCTTCTCACGGGAGATCGGTGTCGTGCCGAGCGTGGTGTAGCGGGGCTCGGGGAAGCTGGTGACGGGAGCACCCTCCACGCCGGAGAAGACCTGGTTCCAGACGCTGTTGGACCAGCCGCCGATGGAGCTGTCGCGGGTGTACCACTGCTGCTGCGAGTAGTTGCCGACCTGGCCGTCGATCCTGCTGTCGGCGATGTAGCCGCCGCTGGCCCAGCCGTAGCCGTTGGGTGCGAGGTTGAGGCCGCCCTTGACGTGCATCCGGCGGAACGAGGCGGCCTGGGAGACGGCCCAGCGGTTGGTGCCGTTGACCGGCTTCACGGCGAGGTTCTCCGCACCGCGCCAGAAGTTCTGCGTGGCGTTGCCGTTGAACCAGCCCGCGTCGACCGTGATGTCACCGTTGATCGTGGTGTCGTCGGGGCTGAGGCCGAGGCCGGCGATCTGGGTGTAGAAGCCGATCTGGGCGTTGAGGTTGTCGTACGTGCCCGGCTTGAAGAGGAAGGCGTGCCGGCCGGAGCCGAACTGGGCCGACTCCTGCTCCTCGAAGACCTGGTCCAGCTTGGCCTGGATGCCCGGGGTCGAGGGGTCGAAGACGTGCACGTTCGGGCCGAGGTCGCCGCCCGGCGTGACCGGGCCGGGGTCGTCGCCGGTGGTGCCGTACACCTTGAACTCCCAGAGGGAGTAGCCGTAGGGCGTGGCGCGGACGGTGCCGAGCATGCGGACGTAGCGGGCGGTGCCGGAGAGGTTCACGGTCTCCGTGCCGCCGGCGCCGGTGGTGGTGGAGTGGGCCGTCGTCCAGTCCGTACCGTTCGGGGACGTCTCGATGCGGTAGGACTTCGCGTAGGCGGCCTCCCAGCGCAGTTCGACCCGGCTGAGGGAGGCGGGGGCGCCGAGGTCGACGCGGATCCACTGCGGATCGGACGCGGCGCTCGACCAGCGGGTGCCGTCGTCGCCGTCGACCGCTGCCGTGGCCGGGGTGCCGTAGTGCTCCTGGCTGGAGGCGGTGACCGGCTTGCCCTGGGAGAGCAGGACGGGTGCGGCCTGGGCCTGCGTGGCCGGGACGACGGCGAGCAGGGCGGCGGCCAGGGCGGTGGCCAGGACGCCGACGAGGCCGCGGCGGCCGGGTCTGTGCGACGGCGGCGAAGCTGGGCGTATGCCGACAGCGGGCATGGGGAGACTCCTCGACACGGGGTGAGTGGGAGAGCGCTCTCCCGACCATGCCCGCCGTGCCTGACACGGTCAAGGTTCCGCGCAGGCTTTTCTTTTGACTTGCATTAAGTGTCGAGGGTTATGTGCGACGGCGTCCGCCCGAGACGTCCGCCGCGCGGAGTCGCCCCTCTGGCCGACGTGCGGCGAGAGCACGGTCGGCACGGCGGGCGCCTTTCGCTCAGGGCTGTCGGCGGCCTGGTCGGCGGCCGCGTCTTCCGTCGTGGCGTGAGCCGTGCTCAGCCGCCCGCCGCTGCTCTCCGGGTGGGCGCGGACGAACCACTGGAGCATGGAGCAGTTCCAGGCCGCAGTTGCTCGATGAGGATGTCCTGCGTGACAAGGTCGGAGGCCTCGGTCGCCGCCATCGCCTAGCGGTGGTCCTCGACGAGCCCCGTGTGGTCCACGTCGAGTGCGCCCCCAGATGCTCGATGGCCGCCGCCCGTCCGATGGAAGGCCACTGCCGTACCGTTCTCCTGCCGGCGGAAGACGTCCTTGAGGCCCAGACAGCCACCGCCCTGGCTCGCCCGCCCCCTCCAGGACAGCCGTACGGATTCCGCCGGGTGACGCTGCCGTGAACTTGGTTGGCGGCCGGCGTGGGGCGCAGCGTTGCCTTCACCGCGGGCAGGTGGCCGAGACGACGTGGTCGACGACGTCGTCCGTGCTGCGGCGCCCCCGGTGGGCCGCGTGCTGGTGGTCGGCGCCGTTTCCCTCGGCCCGCGGGCGCCGCCACCGCTCACGTACGAGATCGAGGTCGTCGTGCCGGCGAAGCGCCGGGGCGACGGCGCTCAGCAGCCGTTCGACCAGGGAGGCCTGAGGCGTCAAGCGTCCGGTGACCGGATCGATGCCCTGGCCTGACAGCCCGTCGCGGGCCGCGCGCCAGCTCGACCAGATACGGCCGGGGGAGTGGGGACAGCGCCAGATGGCTGTTCACCGGAGACCTCGACCACCCGCGCACCTCGTTTTGTCAGAGCCGGGACTCAGAGCTGGAATTCGGCCGGGGACAGCCCCAGCGTCACGCAGGCCTCGCGCAGGACCGTCGCCTCCGCCTGGGAGAAGTGGCCGTCCGCACCGGCGATGACCATGCCGGTCTGGATCACGGCCCGGGCCTCGGTGGGCTTCTTGGCGGCCTTGGCGATCTCCTGCATGGCCCCGGCCTTGCCGTGCTGGAAGTTCATAGTGAGCTGGTCGACATGCTTGTTGAAACGCTGCCGCAGCTGCTCCGGCGGGAAGTTCTGGAGCACATCGTTACTGAGGATCATCGACTCGACCTGCTGCCGCTCGGCCGGATCCACCTGCCCGTCGGCCGCCGCGACCAGCGCGCACACCGCCATGCTCGCGTCCCGGTAGGCACCGCTCTTCAACTCGGTCTTCAGCGAGCCGAGCTGCGTCTTCAGCACACCGATCAGCTGGGCCTTGCTGCCACCGCCGGACCTCGTCCCCCCGCTCTGCCCACCGGTGGCGCCACGCCCGCCCTGGTTCTGCTGGAGAGCCTTGGCCTGGTCCTTGAGCTTGTCCCAGACTGCCATTGAGTCACCTCGGTAATCGTCGGAAGTCATCTCGCGAACCCGCTCCCGCGCGCTCACTGGCCCAACGCCCGACCCCGGGCAAAGGTTCCGTAAAACGCGCGCCCTCTTAGCGCCTCCTTCTCCGGCGCCTGTGACCGGTCACGGGTTGACGCTCACCGCGTTGGTTCCCAGGCTGGTGGGAGGGCCGGCGGAATGGAGCCTGGTTCTGAGTGGTGGGCAGAGTGAACTTCCCCGGCTGCTGACGGCAGCGGAGACGGCCGCGCCGGTTGAGGCCGTGGAGGACGCCAGGGTGCGCATGCTGCCCGGCTACGGCGACCTCGACGCCGGCTGTGGCTGCGACGCCCTCGACCACCCCTGCGGCCACGCCACCGCCCTCGCCGACCAGCTTTCCTGGCTGCTGGACACCGACCCCTGGCTGCTGCTCCTGATCCGCGGCCGCGACGCCCTGGAGGGATTCCGCGCGGGCAGCAGACCGCGCGCGCCCGCACCGCGCTGGCCGCGGCCTGGGAGGCGGAGGAAGTCCGCCAACACCGGGCCGAGAACCCGATCCGCACCCCCGAAAAGCGATCGCAGCGCTGTTCGAGCTGACTCCGCCGCTTGACTCTGATGCGGACGAGGGCATGGCGGACTCAGCTGGGGCCTGGATTGCGACTCGGCCTGCCTACGGACGTCTGGCGGGTGAGGCGGGCCCGCTGGGCCGGGCCGAACCCGCCGACCGGCAGGAACGGTCCGAAGAACTCCCGATCCCTGTCAGTGAGTTGCGCACACGTCACGCCACAGTCCTACCAGCACCCATCCCCAGGCTTGACCACAACTGGAGACAGTCCCTAGTACGACCCGCAGGGCGAGACTTGCGGACGAGGCGGTGTGGGCCGCCTCGACGGCAGCAGCCCGAGCTCGCAGACACGAATGCCAAGTGCGAAGCGCCCGTTCGCACCCGTTCGTTCCATCGCGCGCTGAACGCGGCGTTGCACGGTCCGATGGCCGAGCGAGAGCTTGTTTCCGATGGCGGAATCGGGAAGGCCTCTCTCCATGAGTTCAAGAATTCGGAAGTCGAGATGGTCGAAGCAGCGGACGGGATCCGGAAGGTCATCCGATGTGTATCGATCCGGCACTTTCTCGCCCTTCCTGGCCCCGTCCGCGGTCGAAACTCCTCCGCACGCAGGGCAACCAATCACTCGCTCGAGCACGACCAAGCGTGGGGACAACCGCACAGGAGGCTCAGGACTCAGAATGATGTGCCGCCAGCCCTGTTGGGACGGCATGGCGCCTGGGCGCCTCCCCGTAGCTCGTGTCGGCCGGTAGATGGACCGTCACATGGCTGCATCGTCCGAAACGACGCCAGCAACGAGAAAGACATGCCACGGTCGGTAACCGAGAGGCAAGGCAAGGTTCACCTGGCGGCGTCAATGCGCCATGTTCCAGTGCAATGTGGCCGACACCGGAACCGCGGCCTCAACCCGGGGTCAGGCGAGGCCGACCGATCACGACATCGACGCCTTCCGAGGGGGAAGGGGAAGACACTACGAGTCGCGCAACACGACAGACCTGGGGACTGCTTACAGCCCTTTACCTTGATCTGAGCGGACGCTCATACAGTCCATCGGAATCCGGCGGAATCCTCCGGTGACCCCATGGCGCGATCGCATACGTCTCCTCAGGCAACGGCACCAGGCCGGACAAGGCTGTCGGCGACACTGAAGAGCACTTCTTCGCGATTCGGGGGGCAGATGAGTTGAAGGCCCACTGGCAGCCGCCCCAGATGGCCGGCGGGGACGCTGAGTGCCGGAAAGCCTGTGAGGTTCCACGGACTTGTCAGAGCCAAGAGCGTACTGCGCACGGGGTGGGACGCGCCGTTGACGGTGACCTCACGATCGCCGATCAGGGGCGCTGTGGTACCGACTGTCGGCGAGGCCAGAAGATCGAAGCGTTCGAACAGGCTGTTCATGTGCTCTCGGGCCGCTTCCCGGGCCTGGCGGGCCCGGACGAGGCGCCACCCCGGGGTCTCGGATGCGCTCCTCAGCCGCTCGAGGACTTCGGCGTCGAAGAGGTCCGGCCGGTCATGGACCCGGTCGGCGTGGATGGCGAACGCCTCGCTGTCCTGGATGGCGCGGAAAGCCTCCCGCATGCCGGTGAGAGCGTCGCACGGAACCTGCGTCACGTCGTGCTCCGCGAGAGCGCGCCGCGTCAGGTCCGCTATCGCTGATTCCACCGGAGCGTCGGGTGTTTCCGCCAGCCAGCCGACTCGTGCCACGGTTCCTGCGGCACAGTGCCGTCCGGAGTGCTGAGGGGTCAGGGATTCGACGACGAGTCTGCAGTCCCTGGCGGTTGCTCCCAGCACACCGACGTGATCGAGGCTGGGCGAGAGCGGGAACACCCCGACGGTCGACACTCGTCCGAACGCCGGCTTGTAGCCGGCGATGCCGCACAAAGCAGCAGGGATACGTGCGGAGCCTCCCGTGTCCGTGCCCAGGGCCGCGGGCACCATCCCCGCGGCTACAGCCGCCGCGCTGCCGCCGCTGGAACCACCGGCCATGCGGACCGGCTCGTGCGGGTTCCTGGCCGGGCCGTGCCAACTTCGGTCACCGGTCGGGCCGTAACCGAATTCGTGCGTCACCGTAGTGCCGATGATCACCGCTCCGGCCATCCGCAGTCGTCGTACGCACTCCGCGTCCATGACGGCCCGGTGGCCGGCGAAGTGGGCCGACCCCCTGGTGGCCGGCAGACCTGCGACATCGACGAGATCCTTCACGCCTATCGGAATGCCGTGCAGCGGCCCGCGGTCGATCCCGTCGGCGAGCTCGTGGTCCGCACGGAGCGCCGCCCTCAGTGCCCCGTCCGCGTCGACGACGGCGAAGGCACCGACCTCGCTGTTGCGATCCGCTATACGCGCCAGGGAGCGCCGGGCCAGAGCCTGGGCCGTCGTTTCGCCCTCGCGCAGTGCCGCAGCCAGCACTTCGATCTCACTCATGTCATGGTCTCCGGTAGAGGAACCCGTGATGGGATACCAGGTGGCTGCGTCGACTGCCGCAGCGTGCGAGGTGACACGCACGCCGACGACAGCCACGCAGTACGGTGTCCGTGATCAGCCGCGGCGGCCCCAGTCCAGACGCTCGGCCAGTCCGGCGGCGGTGAAGGCGGCCTGCAGTGAGTCGCGGCCCTCCGTGTAGTGGGCCCAGCTGTCGTAGTGCACGGGCACCACGCGGCGGGCGCCGAGCACTTCTGCGGCTTGGGCGGCCTGGGTGCTGTCCAGGGCGAGGCACTGGTCGTCGAAGAGGGCGGCGAACCGGGGTGCTCCGGCGAAGATGAGGGCGGTGTCGACCGGGGCGAATCGATCGGCGATCTCCCTGACCGCGTGCAGTGAGGCGTTGTCACCGCTGACGTAGACAGTGGGCAGGCCTTCACCCGTCAGAACGAAGCCGACGACCTGGCCGGTGAAGGGTTCGACCTTCTCACGCGGACCAGGACCGTGGACGGACGGCACCCCCGTCACGGTGACGGTGCCGCCGTCCGGACGCTGCAGCTCGATGGTTTCCCAGTCGGCGAGGCCCTTGGTCTTCCCGCCGAGACGTCGGCTGGCGTCGGGGGTGGTGAGGGTGAGGGGAACGCCGGAGAGCAGAGCACGGCCCGCACGGTCAAGGTTGTCGGGGTGCTGGTCGTGGGAAAGCAGCACCACATCGATGTGACCGAGGTCCGCGGGATCGCCGTCGGGCGGCGAGACCTTGGAGAGAACCAGGCCGCCGGGCACCGGGTAGTCGCCTGGGACGTCGAACGTGGGATCGGTCAGGAAGTGCAGACCGCCGTACTCGAATCGGGCCGTGGGGCCGCCGAAGACGCGGACGGGGAACTGCCCGCTCTCTGCGCAGGAAGGAGTCATTGTGTGGCACCTCATGGATGACGTGGTGTGGGCTGTGAGGCGGCGAGCGCCGAACTCACCGAGGAAGCGGAGAAACGTCAGCTCGCAGGCGTGGGCCGGACGGGGCTGCGCAGGGGCAGTGCGGCATCGGCCTGCGCCGAGAGTGCCGCGTCGGAGCATCTGACGAACCGCACGTCGCCTCGGTTCTGAGCGTGCTCGATGAGCTTGCGCAGGGCGACCGCCCGCGAGGGCCGGCCACTCAGGAAGGGGTGGTTGGTGAGATTGAACAGGCATCCGTACTGCCTCATGGCGTCCAGCTCGTCCGTCCACATCTCCAGCACCTTGCGCGGGGACTCGATCACGGAGCCGACGTGCGGGGCCGGCAGGAAGGCGTACTGCTCCCAGTCGTCAAGGGACCAGTGCACGGGGAGCTCCACAATGGTCCCGGCATCGGTCTGCAGAGAGTAGGGGCGATCATCCCCCATGAGCGAGGAGTCGTAGAGCAGGTCGTACTCGGCGACCAGCGCCGGCGTCAGCCACGTCGCCGACCAGTTCGCCGCGCGGTGCCCGGCGATCGGAATACCCTGAGCGGCGAACACTTCCATGGCCCGCTCGAAGTCCTCACGTTCCTCGGCGGCCGTCATCTCCGTGGGCGGACGGTGGTTGTAGGAGTGATGAGCGACCTCGTGACCGCGGTCGATGATGGAGGCGGCGAGCCCCGGACGTTGTTCGGCCACCCAGCCCGGCACGAAGAAGGTCGCGGGCACGCCCGTCTCATCGAGCATGTCCAGGATTCTGGGTACGCCGACATCCGGTCCGTAGGACTGATGGGACATCGTGGACGCGTGGGAGGCGTAGTGCGCTCCGTGAGCGAGGATCGGCGTCTCGGCGTCCACGTCGAAGGTCAGCGTTGCGACGGCGGCGGCTCCGCCGCGCCAGGAAGTGTCCATGCTTCGGCTCCTCTGTCCCGGCCGGCACGAAACGTGCCGGCCGGTGGAGTGGGGATGGGTCTTACTCAGGCACGCGCGTTACGGCGCCACTGCTCGGCATTGTCCAGCGAGGCCCGCGGCTGGAGCATTTCGTGGTCGAACGCCTCCAGCTCCTGTCCGCCGGCGACCTTGTTCGGGAGATCCGGGTTGGCCAGTGCGCCGCGTCCCAGGGAGAGCACGTCGGCGTGACCGCCCTCGAGGAGCTGGGCGGCCTGGTCCAGGTCGTGCATGCCGCCGTTGGCGATCACCGGGAGTCCGGTCACCTTCTTCGCCAGAGCGGTGATGGTGTCTCCGTCGTCCAGCCGCGCGGTCTCGATCCAGTCCCGGCCCTCGCTCGCGATGTGCAGATAGCCCGCGCCGGCCTCGGCCAGCGCCGTGAACACCGTACGGGCGTCCGCCGAACCGGCCCACCGGTAGTGGAAGTCGTTGACCTTGGTCTGGGAGAGCCGCACACCGAGCCAGAAGTTCTCGTCGGGAATCCGGGCACGGATACACTCGACGACCTGCGCCGTCAGCCTGATGCGGTGCGACACCGGACCTCCGTAGGAGTCGGTGCGCAGGTTCGTGTAGTCGGTCAGGAACTGGTCGAGCAGGTATCCGTTGGCCGCGTGCACCTCGACGCCGTCGAATCCGGCCCGCTGCGCGTTCACGGCGGCGTCGACGAATCCCTGGACGGCCGTCTCGATGTCCTCGTCGGACAGGGCACGGGGTGTGGGCCAGGGGCCGGAACCGCCGTACTCGGGCATCATCTCCCCCTTCGGGGGGACGGCGGACGGTCCTGCCGTGTCCGTCCGGTACGCGTTGCCCTGGGAGAGCGCGCCCGCGTGCATCAGCTGCATCACCGCACGGGAGCCGCCGGCGTGGATCGACTCGACGACCGGCCGCCACCCCTCGACGTGGGCCTCGGACACGATCCCCGGCTGGAAGAAGTAGCCCTGGCTGTACTCGGTGTCGGTGTAGGTGCCCTCGGTGATGACCAGGCCGAAGCCGCCCTGGGCGAAGGCGGAGTAGTAGCGGGCCATCGCCTCGGTGGGCGCGCCGTCCTCACTGGCTGAGACGCGGGTCATCGGAGCGACGGCGAGCCGGTTCGCCAGCTTGGTGCCGGCCAGGGCCACAGGCTCCAGCGCGGGGTGTGCGGAAGGGGTGGTCATGCGCTTTCTCCGTTCGCTATCAGCAGTCTGAGAGGCGTGGGTGCCCCGGCGTTGATGCCTACGAGGTCCTGCGGACACGCGGACACCACGAACACGCAGTCGATCTCCGCCTGGAAGGTGATGCTGTCACCCGGACGGGACGTCGCGGTCTCCCACGTGAGGGTGCCGTCCCGGCCCACGGGGATGTCCATGAAGACGTTGATCGGCTGCGGCACGAGATCGGCGGACAGCCCCAGCCTTGCGAGGGCGTCCTGCATGTTCTGGGCGCAGGAGGCGTGGTGGGCGGGAGCTGCGAGAGCCGCGTAACGAGCCGGGTCACAGGCAGCGATGAGCATGTCGTGGCGCCGTGGCGACGAGTCCTCGACAAGGGTGAGCATGGGGCGCCGCAGGCTGGTGACGAACTGCTCTCCGACTGCGGGGAAGAGGCGGTTGACGTGTGCCCGGGTGTGTGAAGCGGAGTGGTATTCCCGGACGTCGTCGCGTGCGAAGGCGAAGACGTCGCCGACCTGCTGGCCCTCGACGTCGATGATTTTGACTCGTTGCCCAGCGTCGACGAAGACTGCTCTGCCCTCGCCCGCGGGGATGTCAATGCTTTCGCATACGGGTGTTACTGGCGTCATGGAGATAAGTAAGCAGCATCCGAGGGGCGAGTGCGAGGTGGAAATCACCACCGTTGGCGCCTGATGGGTGTAGAAAGCTCCACTCCATGGCGGGCTTCGAGGACGCCTGGCCGGCGTACTCGACCAGCTGCCCGGTGCCCGTGGGATGCGCTTTGACACATCGGTGCGTGCGCTGCGCTCGGCGGCCCGAGCGCACGAACGAACCACTGCCGTGGCCTGGGGCGTCTTCCGTTCCTTTCCGTTGGCCTGCGGAGCGGTCGGGCGCATGCGGCCGCCGACCGGAAGTGTTGCGCAGTCGCACGCCCGTCCGAGGCGGGCGTGCGACTGCGCATTCGCCCCCACCCGGCGCAGGTGGGCGGCGACTGACCTCGACCTCAATATGTGACGTGTATCACATACTGTCACGGTGACCGACGGAGCGGTGTCTTGAGGTCGAGCCCGCGGTGCAGGGCTCGCCGCAGGTGGCGAATCGACCACCGATCGCCGTGAGAAGGCATCGCTTCACCACTGCGAACGCGGAGGGCGAGGTGGTGGACTTGTTCTGCTCCTGATCCCAGGATCTGCACCTCCTTCGAAGGCGGATTGGGGCCATGTGCGGAAGGGAAACGTCGATGGAATTATGCGCTTCGCTGCTCGATGACCCGATGGCTGTGCGCACTGCGCGCCGGTTCACAGTCAACGCCATGAGTAAGCTCAAACCGTCCGCTGCGGACGATCGGGCCGGCCGTGAGGCAGCTGTACTGGTGGCCTCGGAGCTCCTGATGAACGCTTGCAAACACACCCCGGTGTCGTGAGCCCGCGTCTGAGCTGGGACGGCAGCGCAATGACGATCGAGGTCGACGACAAGGACGGCAGCGTCTGTCCGCCCGCGATCGTCCCCACGGCCAAAAGCGGGGGACAGGGCGAGACCGGGCTGTCCCTTGTGGACCGGCTGTCCGAGCTGTGGGGCACCTCTTCCCGCCCGTCGGGCAAGACGGTCTATGCCCGGGTGCGGCTCGTGACTGGTGCGGCCCTCTTCCGCGCAGCTGTGACCTGAGGGAAGTGAGGGCGTGGGGTCCGCATCCGTGCGGCGAAGGGGCAGCCAGCATTATTGGAGATTCCGGGTGAAAGACATATCGGAGACGTCAACCTCATATCCGCACCCGTGTACGGACGACCTGGACGTCCGCATACTCGGACTCATGGGTGCCGGAATGCACGACGCGGCGATCGGCAGAAGGCTGGACGTGGGCCTGCGAACGGTCCAGCGTCGTGTCGGAAGAATGATGGAAAGGACGGGGAGCCCGAGCCGGTTCGCCTTCGGGGTCACTCTCTACCGCACAGGCGTGATGCGTGTGTCACGGTTCGATTCGTCCACTCGATATCTCACCCCGGACGGTGGAGGCGCACATCGACCACATACTCAACAAGCTGGGCTTCGCCCCTCGGGCCCAGATCGCGGCTTGGGCGGCCGCCCACAGCAGCAGGGCACTGTGACATAGGCGGTGAAGTGTCCGGCAGTCCTCCAGGCCCTCGATGCCGTCGGGCGAGGGCCGGTGAGCCCGCTCACAGCGCATGGCCGCATGTCACAGCCGCGCAGGGTGTTTCGTCTCAGGGAGCATGACGAGCACGAAGAAGACCTCGGTGCTGGTCACCGGCGGCAACACAGGACTCGGTCTCGAGACGGCCAGGCGGCTCGGTGAGCTCGGCTGAACCATCTTCCTCGGCTCGCGCGACGAAGGCCGTGGCCGCGCCGCGGCGGAGAAGCTGGGTGCCGACGGCGTGCACGTGGTGACGGTCCCGCTCGACGTCACGTCGAACGCGTCGGTCGCAGCCGCGGTCGAGCTGGTCCGCGGGCACACGGACCCGGCAACTTGCCGTACGGGCCAGGCGACACATGGTGGAGGGGCGGCCCCGCTTCGACGCGGACCAGCGCGAACGCGACAGGCTGGCCGGGCGATTCTTCGATGCGCTTCGTGAAGGTGACGTCGACGGCCTGCGTGACCTGCTCGCCGCGGATGTGTCCATGGTCGGTGACAGCGGTGGTAAGAGCCCTCAGCTGGCCAGGAGCGTCATGGGCGCCGACAACGTGGCCCGGCTGTTCGCCGCCTACTTCCCCCGGCTCGTGCGCATCGACGTGACGTGGAAGCCGCACGAGGTGAACGGCCAGCCGGGCGCGATCTTCCTGGACCGGGACGGCAAGGTTCTCACCGCCATGGCCCTCGACATCTGTGAAGGGCAGATCCAGACGATCTGCTCGGTGACCAACCCCGACAGACTCAAGCACATCGGCCCAGTGGCGGACGCCTGGGCGATCAGCCGCGAGGCCAGCCGGGCAGCCCGCCAGGCGCGGCGGGAGCCGGGCAGCTAGCCACAGCCCAGTGCCGAGGAGATCGGCATGAAAAGAGAGCGGCCGGCAGCCGCACGGCCGCAGGACGCTCGCTGCCTGGGCGGGCGGCGCCCTCACCGAGGCGTCACGAGACAACGCAGTCCTCTTCGGCGGCTGATTGGCCGCCGTGCTCACGATACTCAACTCACATTGCGCGACCGGGAGTCAACTCACGAACGGGCGCTCTTTGGATTGCCGCCGGATTGCTGTCCGCGGTCGCCCTGGCCGGCGGCATCAGCAAGACCTTCATTCCCAAGGGGAAACTGGCCGCGCAACACGGCGGGGAATGGACGGAAGGCGCAGGCGTCGGCTTCGTCAAGAGCCTCGGAAGCCTCGAACTCCTCGCGGCGGTCGGCCTGGTTCTGCCCGCCGTGCTCGACACCGCGCCGGTCATGGTGCCGGTGACGGCCGCTTGCTGGATCGCTCTCATGGCCGGTGCCATGATCACCCACGGCCGTCTCGGTCAGTTCAAGCTGGTGCTGGTCAACGCGGTCTACCTCGCGCTCGCCGTCTTCATCGCCTGGGGCCGCTTCGGCTCCTGGTCATTCGGTAGCTGACAACGTACGGGTCTGCCCACCCGGTGGTTCGAGCCGTCACCTCGGGCGCAGGCGCAGACACGCGTTCTGCGGCCGAGGTGGCGTCAACGTCCGGGACACCGTGGACCGTGCCGGAAGCCTCGGTGCCTTCCGTGATCCGGGAGGCCCTGTCGGCGGACGGAGCGGTGCACGGGCTGCCAGGGCGAACGGAACGGTGACTCAGTTTGACCGCCCGGCCGGGAAGCCATGGGCGCGGGCGCCGACGACGACGATCAGAGTCGGCGCGAGAAGGACCAGGACGCTCCAGGGGAAGGATGCGGCGCCGAGCAGGTCGAGCAGCACGCCTCCGACGACACCGCCGGCAGCCATGGCCACGTTCCACAGAGTCACGAGCATCGCCTGCGCCGCGTCGGCCTGGTCACGGCCGGCGTGCCCGGCAGCCGTCTGCAGGAGCGTCGGTATGCCGCCCCACCCGAGGCCCCACAGCAGTGCGGCGAGGTAGACCAGTGCAGGGCTGTCGGCCACCACCGCGAGGAGGATGGCGGCTGCACCGACCAGAAGTGTGCCGGCGACGGTCAGGCCGCGCAGCCGGCGGTCGACGAGGGCACCGGTGATCCAGATGCTCAGCAGTGAGGAACCGCCGAAGACCAGCAGCACCAGGTCGGTGCTGTCGGCCATACGGACGTGTGCGAGAAAGGGCGCGATGTAGGCGTACAGGATGGTGTGGGCCAGGACGAAGACCAGGGTCACGAAGAGAACCGGAACGACACCGGGGACGCGCAGCGCGTGACGCATCGGAGCGTGAGCTTCCTGGCGGCGCCCGGGGTAGTCCGGAACAGCAACCATGATCCATACGATCAGGGCGACAGCGAGAGCGCTCATGACAAGGAAGACAACCTGCCAGTTCACCGCCTGCCCCATGAAGGTGCCTGCCGGGACGCCCAGGGAAAGGGCGACCGGGATGCCGGCCATGGCAACGGCGATGGCCTTGCCCTCGAGGCCGGCTGGGGCCATGCGGCGGGCGTAGCCGGCCAGCAGGGCCCAGGCCAGGCCCGCGGCCACGCCGGCCACGAACCGGGCGGTCATCGTCAGGGGATAGTAGGTCGACAGAGCCGTGACGGTGTTGGCGACGGCGAATCCCGCGATGGCGGTCAGCAGCAGGCGCTTACGGCGCCACCCGGCGGTCGCCGCGGTGAGCGGAATGGCTGTGAGCGCGGTGCCGAGCGCGTAGATCGTGACTGTCTGCCCTGTCGCGGACTCGCCGACGTGCAGGTCGGCGCTCATCTCGGGCAGAAGCCCGGCGGGCAGCGTCTCCGTGAGGCTGGTGATGAACACCGCCATGGCCAACGCGAGGAGAGCCCCGACGGGCAGTTTCTGCTTCTGGATCTGCGCGCCGGAACCGACGGGCACCTGCTGAGTCGTCATGCGGATATGCTCGAACCTTCACATTGATGTGAGGGTCAAGCGGACTTGCTATGAGGTAGCACACATGCGGATCGGCGAGCTGTCACAACGGACGAACACCAGCCGGCGGCTGCTGCGTTACTACGAGGAGCAGGGGCTCATCGTCGCGGAGCGTTCCCCGAACAGCTACCGCGAGTACGACGAGCGATTCGTGGATCGCGTACTGCAGATCAGAGGGCTGCTCGACGCCGGGCTGCCCACCCGGATCATCAAGCAGATCCTGCCCTGCCTGGACAAGCCACGAGTGATCTACTTCCCCGACGCCACCCCAGAGATGATCGCAACCCTGGAAGCCGAACTGGAACAGATGAACCAGCGCATCGAGTGCCTGGTTCGCAACCGGGACGCGGTGGCCGAGTACTTGGAGTCGGTGCGGGTGCACCGCGGCAGGCGTGAATACGACGCCGAGCCCATCGGCCAGGACGGTCCGACCGTGTAGCAGGCAGACTTCTGGCCTTGTGAGGCTGGTGGATTCTCCACCGGAGGCGGGGGGAGTGTGGTGGAGTGGCCATG
>NZ_JBHRWL010000022.1:0-9721 GCF_042647945.1 Streptomyces lusitanus | reverse complement strand
TGAGCGGCAGTTCAGGCACAATACCCGGATCACTCTTACGGCGGCGCAGCACAAACGGCCGCACCAGCTCCGCCAGGACGCGGGCGGTGCGCTGCCCGCCCTGCTCTACGTGCTGTCCAGGACCTGTAACCGGTTGCAGCCGAGAAGCGTGCGGTGAGCTGGGACGTCCGTTGGGCGAGTCCTGGCTGCTGCGATGCAGCCAGGACCGGACTCAGGCCGCCGTCATGACGCCATCAGAACCTGGTGCACGGACAGACGGTGGGGCTCTTCGACGGAGTCACCGGACTGGCGGATGCGGTATGCACCGCTGCCTGTCAACCGCCCCGTCAGGGGTGCTTGGCATACGGCAGAATGACAACGGCAACTGCCAGAGCTGCACCGAATGTGCGGATTCGCATGAATTTCCCTCTTTATGCGATGCATGCTCACCCGAGCTGCATCGCGACTTGGAACTGAGCAGCCCGCCGCTTTTGACCCGGTAATGCCTACGCACAGATGCAGTGCAGAATTGCTATCGAGTCACGCCACCAGCGAGCGGCCCCGGCTACTTCGGCACGAAGAGCTTAGCCTGCCACGGCTGTGGCGCGGGCCGGCCGGCGCAAAGATGGCACAATTACGACACACCCGAGCGGGCCTGCTTCCTTGCGTTCGCAGTCGGCGTGCCACAGAAAATGGAGATTCGCCTCACGCCCGGCTGCCTTCCGGCCACTATTGTGGTTGAACTCATTCTGAAATGATCAGGTAGCACACCGCACCGGAAGCCGCCCGCGCCGATACAGGTCAGTCGGTCGATTGCCGTAGCAACTCCTGGGAGAAGGCCTGGGCAGCAGGTCCGGTCCATCGCCTTCGGTGGCGGGCCAGCCGTACCGGCACGTCGGCGAGCCCGGGCCCATGTACCTGCACCAGCCGTCCCTGGTGCAATTGCTCAACCACCGTCGTGAGCGGCAGGAGGGTCAGGCCCAAGCCGGCGGCGACGCAGGAGCGTGCCGCGTCCACACTCCCGAACCGGGTCGGCCGTGACCGCGTGCCGGGCACGGCGAGCAACCGTCTCTCGAACTCGTCACTGTAGGAACAGCCCTGTTCCAGCAGGAAGAAGCTTTCACCCGCGAGCTCCGCCCAGGTCACTGCGCCGGCCCGCTCGGCAAGCGGATGACCGGGGGCACAGACGAGGACGAGCGGCTCCCTGGTGACAGGCTGGGTCGTGACGTCGCGGAACCCGGCGTCCTCCTCCAGCAGCAAAGCCAGATCAAGGCGCCCGGACCGCAGGCCCTCGAGGCTCTCCGCGGTGCCGGCCGCATACAGGCGGACGTCCACTTCCGGGTGGCTTGTGCGCAAGCCGGCGATCACACCTGGCAGGCGGGTCGAACACAGGGACTCCGGAGCCCCCACGGCCACCGGCCCCCGCACCTCCTCACCAGTGCCGGCTCTCATCCTTGCCACCGCATCGAGCACGTCCTCGGCCCGTTCCAGCAACGCCCGGCCGTGCTCGGTGAGCAGCGCGCCTGTGGACAGACGGTCGAAGAGGCGGGTGCCGAGCTCCCGCTCCAGGGTCCGAATGTGCACGGTGATGGTGGACTGGGCCAGGTGCAGCTCGGATGCGGCGGCGGTGAAGCTGCCCGTGCGTGCGAGTGCGGTGAAGGTGAGCAGCAGGCGCGTGTCCATAGGAGCACGCTATGCCATATGTCGATTGCTTCCATTCCGATCCATCATTGGACGCGATGGAAGCGAACTGGCAGCGTGAAGGCATGACCAACCCCATGAGCCGCCCGGAGATCGTGCGTTACGCCGCTTTCACCCACGATCCGGCCGGAGGCAATCCGGCCGGTGTGGTACTCGATGCCTCCGGGCTCGACGCCGAGGCAATGCTTGCCGGCGCCGCCGAGGTCGGCTACTCGGAGACAGCGTTCGTCACGGACAGCGCCGAAGGATCGCGCAGATTTCGAGTACGCTACTTCAGCCCGCTCACGGAGGTCGCCTTCTGCGGGCACGCCACAGTCGCCCTGGCCGTGGCCCTCGCCGAACGTTTCGGTCCGGGCGAGATCGTCCTCGACACTCCTGCGGGCGAAGTCCCCGTGGTCACCAGGATCGACGACAACGGCGCGGTGTCCGCCACGCTCACCAGCGTTCCGACGCGCTCGCGTCCCGCCCTGGCCGCCGAACTGGAAGCGGCTCTGAAGGCCCTCAACTGGGTCACCGGGGATCTCGACCCCGCGCTGCCGCCGCACGTTGCATTCGGCGGGAACGACCACCTGATACTGGCCGCCGGTTCCCGGGAGCGTTTGGCGGACCTGGAATACGACTTCAACAGTCTTGCCGAGGTGATGCGGCGTCACGACTGGACGACTATCGACCTGGTGTGGCGTGAGTCGCCGGATCACTTCCACGCCCGAAACCCGTTCCCGGTCGGGGGAGTCGTGGAGGATCCGGCAACAGGGGCGGCGGCCGCGGCGTTCGGCGGCTACCTCCGCACCCTGGGCCTTGTCCCCCGCGGGGCGAAGATCACGATCCGTCAGGGAGAAGACATGGGCCGGCCCAGCGACCTGCGTATCGACGTGGACCCTCAGGACACCCGCACACGCGTTACGGGGCAGGCCGTGCGGATCGGCTGACGACCGCCCGCTCCGCGTGCCGGTGGGCCTTGTCCGCCGCACCGGTACTTCCGCGTGCGGGGGCCGTCAGCCTCGTCTCCGATTGCCGGGCGCGACGGCGAGGACTGCACGCGGCTCCGAGGGAGGCCCTCCCGCCGTCGTCATGCGAGAACCCGGCATGACTGCCCGCTCCGACCGCCCGGCTGGAGGCTCAGCGGACGAACGAACCGACGGCCTGCACTACTTGCCGCCCGGCCGGGGCTCCTCCATGCGCGACAGCCAGGCTGTGAGCAGCCCTTCCAGGGCTTCGGCCTCGGCGGACGTCAGCAGGTCCAGCAGGCGCCGCTCGTTGCGCATGTGGTCGGTGAACGCCCGGTCGATCAGCTCCCGTCCGAGGCTCGTGAGGGCGACGATCCGGCCGCGCTGGTCGGCATGGGAACGGCGCCGGGTGACAAGTCCCGCCCGCGCCAGGCTGTCGATCCTTTTCGTCATCGCGCCGGTGGTGACCATGGTGTGCGCGGCAAGCTCGCCGGGTGCCCGTTCGTAGGGTTCACCGGCGCGGCGCAGCGCACACAGGACGTCGAACTCTCCCTCGGAGAGGCCGTAGCGGCCGTAGACGAGGCACAGTTCCTCGGAGAGCCGGTCGGCCAGGCGGTGAAGCCGGCCGATCACGCCTTGTGGGGTGATGTCGACATCGGGTCGTTCGCGACGCCACTCGGCCTGGATGCGGGCTACACGGTCCAACGATCGCGGATGGTCCATGCAACCAATATATCTTCCCGGGAAGCTATATTACCTTCCATGGAAGCTAACGTGCGCTGGGTGCTGGTGACCGCTGTCGCGCCGGTCGCGTGGGGGACCAACTACTTCGTCACTCATGAGTTCCTGCCGGCGGACCGCCCGCTCTACGGGGCGGCCCTGCGGGCCATCCCTGCGGGCCTCGCCCTGCTGTGCCTGTGCAGGCAGCGGCCGCGCGGCGCGTGGTGGTGGCGGACAGCGGTACTCGGGCTTCTCAACGTGAGCGTGTTCTTCGTGCTCGTCTACGCTACTTCCCAACTGCTCCCGACGAGCATCGCCTCGACCGTCATGGCCGTGTCTCCCCTGGCGATGATGTTCCTCGCCTGGGCCCTGGTCTCCGAGCGCCCCGGCCTCCTCCACCTGGCCGGCGGCGTGGTCGGGCTCGGCGGGGTCTGTTTCATGCTGCTCACCGGTGTCGAGGGACCAAGCGTGCCGGGCGTCCTCGCTGCGGTCGCAGCCATGCTGGTGTCGTCCTTCGGCCACATCCTGACCGTACGGTGGAGCGCCGGGGTGAACGTGCTCACCTCGACCGCCTGGCAGCTGACCGCCGGAGGCCTGTTCCTGCTGCCGGTCGCCGTGGCAGCGGAAGGCACTCCGCCCGCCCTCTCCGGGCCGACGACCCTGGCGTTCGGCTACGTGTCCCTGATTGCCACCGCGCTGGCCTTCACCGCCTGGTTCACCGGTCTGCGGCACCTGCCTGCGGCGACTGTGGGCCTGATCGGACTGCTCAACCCCGTCACAGGCGTACTGCTCGGCACGGTGGCCGCCGAGGAGGTGCTGACCGCTCAGCAGATGGGCGGACTGGTACTGGTTGTGGTCGGCGTCGTCTTGGGCCGCCCCGCCAAGGCGGGCAGACGCGCGAAGGATCAGGCGCTTTTGCCTCCCGCTTCCCGTCCGTGTGCCAACAGCGAATCGACGGTCGGCAACCCTCCGTGAGGAGCAGAAGACCGTTCGTGGCCCGGCCGCACCGCCGTACTCAAGGTCCAGCACGCCGTCACCGTTGTCAATTCCCTGACAACTGGGTACGAAAGACCAGGTCGAAACAGCGTGTGGGCATCCTCGGCCCGTTTGTGACCACTCTCCCTCTGCTCCTGTGCCGAAACAGTGATCCTGCGCAGCCAGCCTGCGCCGGCAGGGCGCACCCTCCGGCACGCCGAGGGGGATGATGTCTCCCCGTCGGCACTGGTGGCTGCTTCCAGGACTGCAACAGGCTTCCACTGCCGTCAGAGGGAACGCCTCGCGCCCGCCCCTACGGGGGCGGGCGCGAGGGAAGGATGCGCCTGCTACGCAGTGATCGCTTCGGCGGCCCGCGCCCTCCAGGCAGCGGTGTTGGCCAATGTGACCTTGGGATCGAGCATTGCGGGATCGAATGCCGCCGGCTCGATGCCGCGGGCGAGCTTGGCCGGGTAGTCGGGGTTGGCCAGGGCGCCGCGGCCGATGGAGATCAGGTCGGCATGGCCCTCCTGGACGACCCTGGCCGAGAGGTCCGGATCCGCCAGACTGCCGTTGGCGATGACAGGCTTCTGCGTCACTCTGCGCGCCAGGGCGGTGATGGTTTCGCCGTTGTCCAGCAGCGCACCCTCCTGCCACCCGGATCCCTCACCGGCGATGTGTATGTATGTGGCGTTGCTGACGGTGGCGAAGATGAGCGCGGCTTCCTCGGCGCCCTGCTCCCATCGGTGGTCATGGTCGTTGACCTTGCCCTGTGACAGGCGCACGCCGACCCAGAATCCGGGGTCCGGTATGGCGGCGCGGATGGCCGCGATGACCGAGGCGGTGAGCCGGACGCGATGGGTGATGCTGCCTCCGAACTGATCGGTGCGCGTATTTGTGTAGGGCGTGAGGAACTGATCGAGGAGGTAGCCGTTGGCGGCGTGAACCTCGACGCCGGTGAACCCGGCCGTCCGTGCGGCCTGCGCGGAGTCGACAAAACCGGCGATGACCTGCTCGATGTCCTTGTCCGACATGGCCTTGGGGACCGGCCACGGTCCACTGCCGCCATAGGCCTCCATCATCGCCCTCAGGGGGCGGACGGCGGAGGGGCCGGCCGTGGAACTGCGGTAGCGGTTGCCCTGCGACAGCGCTCCGGCGTGCATCAGCTGCATCACCGGGTGGGCGCCGGCCTGGCGCACCGCGTCGCTGATCCGGCACCAGGCCTTCGTGTGCCGGTCGGTGGTGATGCCGGGCTGGTTGAGGTAGCCCTGGCTGTAGTGCTCGTCGGTGTAGACACCCTCGGTGATGACGATGCCGAAGCCGCCCTGCGCGTAGCCCGCGTAGTAGTCGGCCATCTCGGCGGTGGGCGTGCCGTCCTCCTCGGCGGACACACGGGTCATCGGGGCGACGGCCAGCCGGTTGGGCAGCACCGTCGTCTCGAGGGTGAACTGCTGCAGAGCCGGGTGATTCATGTTTTCTCCAAGTGCATGATCAGGTGGTGCTCGGTGAAGGAGGGCTCAGCAGGCACGGTCGAAGACCGGCGCGTTCCGCCGGATCGCGGTGTCTCGGGAGGTGACGACCAGAGGAGTGGGGCCGCCGCGGTTGACCGGAGCGATGTCCTGAGGACAAGCGGAGAGGACCACCACACAGTCGATGGCGGCTTCGAAGACGACGAAGTCTCCGGGGCCGGTGGCCGCAGGCGTCCACGTCAGGTCTCCATCGGCGCCAGGCTGGACGTCCATGAAGACGTTGACCGGCTGAGGCACGGTATGGGAGTAGATCCCGCACCGTGCAAGACCCGTGAGAAGGTTCTCGGCGCAGGAGGGGTGGCCCGGCCGGCCGAGGTCGGCGTACCGCGCCGCGTCGCATGCGGCGATCAGCATGTCATGCCGCCCCGGCGATCCGTCGTGGCGAAGTGTCAGGACCGGGCGCCGCCGGGTGGTGAAGAACTGCTCCCCAGGCTTGGGGAACAGACGGGAGACGACCGCCCGGGTGTGGGAGGCGCTGAGCCATTCCGTCAGGTCCCCGGCAGCGTAGGCGAAGAGGTCACCGACCTGGCCGCCTTCCGGATCGGTGATCCTGAAGGTCTGGCCGGCGTTGACACGGAAGGCTTCCACGCCGCTCGCGGGCACCGTGATGGTGTGTGCGTCAGTCATGGGGATTCTCCGTTGCTGATCCAGGACGACCCGGCGCCCGACGGCGTGGCACGCGCATCAGGGCGGTTGCGCCACAGCGGCTCGGTCGTCAATCGGCTGCGGCGGCGGTGCGCTTGCTGCGGGAGGACCGCTGCTCCTGGCGGGTGAGGAGGTAGTGGAGTCCTCCTGCGACCACTGCGCCCGACAGCCAGGAGAAGTCCGTGTTGTGCATGTTCCGGGCAATGGGGCCCTGCATGAGCGGTACCAGCCCGTACTGCCAGGACCATGCGGCGGCGATACCGGCAGCGAGCGCCACGAGCGCGCGCCAGCGCCAGGCGGGCCCGCGGTCGCTGTACAACTGCTTCACGTCGATCCGACCGCGGCGCAGGACGAAGAACTCGGTCAGCATGACGGCGGCCCATGGGCTGATCCAGACCAGGATTGACGTCATCCAGTGGTCGAACGACTCGGCGAAGCTGTGCGACTGCATGAAGACCAGGAGGACTACGGTGGCGACCGCTCCGGCCGCGAGAGTGACCTTCCACCGTGCTGCCCGTACTCCCACCGACAGTGCGGCCAGCGAGCACGAGTAGAGATTGAGGATGTTGGTCGCCACAGGGCCGTGCATGATCAGCAGAAGCACGGGGAGTGCCATGACTCCGAAGGCGCCGATGACGAGCTCACTGGGGTCACCGCCCTGCCCGGTGCTCGCCAGACAGGCGCCGAGCGCGGCCAGCCAGACCGTCGGTACGTACATCCCGAGCGCTGTGGCCCAGAAGACGCTTCTCCCGGAACAGCGGGACGGGACGAAGCGTGAGTAGTCCGCGGAATAAGGAACCCAGCTGATTCCCCACCCGATCCCGATCGCGGTCACCAGCTGGGTAACGGCAGTCACCCTGTCCGTGCCGCTCGCGGTGCCCGACGTCCACTGCAGATCTGCCTGGGTGAGTGACAGCACGGTCATGACCGCCATCACCAGCACAGTCGCCGGCACGGTCCATCGCTCGAATGTGCGGATGGCGTAGAAGCCGAAGACGGCCAGGCCGAGTTGTGCGGCCATGACGACGGCGGCGACCACGTACTTCAGGCCCTCGCCACCGTGGATGCCGACCTTGCCGAGAAGGGCGACGGCGAGGTCGAGGACCACCCAGGTGTTCACCCCGACCCACCCCATGGTGAGCAGACCCTGCATCACCCCGGGGATGATCGCTCCCCTCCGCCCGAAGGCGGCGCGCCCGAGCACCATCTGGTTGACGCCGGTGCGGTGGCCCATCATATTGAAGAGCCCGAACACGCCACATCCCACGATATTGCCCAGGGAAATGACGATCAACGTCTCCACCAGAGTGAGCCCCAGGTTGATTCCCAGCGCCCCGAGAACCCAGTTGATCGGCGCCACATTGGCACCCACCCAGATCCACCACTGGTCCCTCGGCGAGGAATCCCGGCTGCTTTCGGGAATGGGCTCCACGCCATGGGCGTCAAAGCTCTGCGGCATCGGCGCGGGCTCCGTTTCCTGAGCTTCGAACAAAGACGAGCGTGGGGCCGTATTCATGAGAACCTCCTGGAGGACTTTCTGCGGCCACCACAGAGAACCATCCTGCATACCGTCGTCCCAGAGGTGAAACGACCCTCATACGGGACCCCAGAAGTGGAGGAACATCCACCGTGCTCACAGTCGGTTCCCTCGTGGCGGTCCGTGAACTGGGGCTTTCGGTCCTCGTCACCGGTCCCCCGGAGGCCCTGGAGACCGAGCTCTCCTGGGTGCACACCACCGAGCTGCCGGACCCCTCCGGTTACATCGGCCGCTCCGAGTTGGTCATGACCAATGGACTGTGGATGCCGGAAGTGTCACCCACTGCCTTCGTCGAAGCGTGCTGCGCGGCCGGTGCCAGAGGCATTGTCTTCGGGTTGCTCGACACAACCCCCGAGACACCGCCTGCTCTGATCGATGCGTGCCGCAGGGCGAATCTGCTTCTGTTGCAGCTTCCGATCGAGGTTCCCTTCGCCGCGGTGACCCATGCCGCCGCCAACATCGTGGCCGACGCCCGCCGTAATCCCTTGATGACCACCTTGCGGCGCGCGGAGACATTCGCCAACACCCTCGCGGCAGAGCACGGAGCCGCCGGTGTGCTGCGTGTCCTGCGGCACGAACACCCGGATCTGCCCCTCGCCCTCGTCGACCGAACCGGCGCGCTGCTCGCCGAAGCCGGCACCTCCCTCACGGCGGGCGACCGCACGGTCACCACTACAGCTCTCATGCGTAAGCCGCCGCCCCTGGAACTCGTGCTCGACGCGGGCACCGCCACGCTCCTGCCTGTGGGCGCGTTCGGCCAGCCAGAGGCAGCCCTGCTGTGCCTGCGGCCCGCCGCTCACCTCTCCGAAGCAGAGCTGAGTGCGCTGAGCCAGGCGGCCCACTTCCTGGTTCTGGACATCGCGCGGCGCCAGGCGGTCCGAGCAAGCGAGGAGCGTTTCGCTCACGAACTGATCGACATGATCATCTCCGGAACCGGATCGACCCCGGACATCACGCGCAGGCTCGCGGCCTTCGGCCTGGACGGGGGCGAGGCCCTGGTTGTCCTGGCGGTCTCCTCCCGAGGGGACACCACCATGCCCGAGCTGGCCGCGGCCATGAAAGCGGTACTGTCCGAGCGCGGGATTCCCGCAATGATCGCCCCCGGCCCCCACGACGTCGTCGTCGTTCTCGCCTGGCGGCAGCCGGCCGGTACGTTGATCGACTGGTGTCACGGCCTGGCGGCAGACCTCTCCCCCTACTGCCCCACCCTTGCGGCGGCCGACCCGGTCCACAGCGCGGGGAATCTCCGTACTGCTCTCCTGGAGGCCCGGCGGACCAGCCAAGTGCTCGGCCGCACCGGTCATGACGTCACCGTCGCCCGCCTGTCCGACCTGCCCACCTACCACACGGTGCTCAGCAGTATCGAACCGCAGATGCTGCAGCACCTCAGGTCGATCCTCACCCCCTTGCGTGAGTACGACGCCAAGCACACCGACGGGGCCCTGGAGAGCACGCTGCGCCACCTCATCGAATACCAGGGCCACTACACGAAGACCGCCCAGGCCCTCCACCTGCACGTCAACGGCCTCTACGGACGACTCGACCGCATCCACGCCCTGACGGGTCGCGACCCGCGGACACTCGAGGGTCGCCTCGACCTCCTTCTCGCTCTTGAGGCGGATGCGCTTCTGGCCTTGTGAGGCTGGTGGATTCTCCACCGGAGGCGGGGGGAGTGTGGTGGAGTGGCCATG
>NZ_JBHRWL010000021.1:56640-172436 GCF_042647945.1 Streptomyces lusitanus | reverse complement strand
GGCGTCGAAGACGTTCACCACGATCGAGACGGTCACCAACGCCACGTCCGCCCGCACCTGGCTGCTGGACGCCCTCAAGGACGAGGCCGCCGTCGCCCGGCATTTCGTGGCGCTGTCGACGAACGCCGGGAAGGTCGCCGGGTTCGGCATCGACACGGCGAACATGTTCGAATTCTGGGACTGGGTCGGCGGACGGTACTCCTACGACTCGGCGATCGGGCTGTCGCTGATGATCGCGATCGGTCCGGACCGGTTCCGGGAGATGCTGGACGGGTTCCGGATCGTCGACGAGCACTTCCGCACGGCCCCGCCGGAGGCCAACGCGCCGCTGCTGATGGGCCTGTTGGGGATCTGGTACAACAACTTCCACGACGCGCAGTCGCACGCGGTGCTGCCGTACTCGCACTACCTGTCGAAGTTCACGGCCTACCTCCAGCAGCTCGACATGGAGTCCAACGGCAAGTACGTCGGCCGGGACGGACGCGAGGTCGACTGGCAGACCGGTCCCGTCGTGTGGGGCACCCCGGGCACCAACGGGCAGCACGCCTACTACCAGTTGATCCACCAGGGAACGAAGCTCGTCCCCGCCGACTTCATCGGCTTCGCCGAGCCCGCGGAGGAGCTGAGTGACGGACTCAAGGCGCAGCACGACCTGCTGATGGCCAACTTCTTCGCGCAGACGCAGGCGCTGGCCTTCGGCAAGACCCCGGACGAGGTGCGCGCCGAGGGGGTGCCCGAGGAGCTGGTCCCGCACAAGACGTTCCAGGGCAACCACCCCACCACCACCATCGTCGCCCCCGCGCTCACCCCGTCCGTGCTGGGCCAGCTGGTCGCGCTCTACGAGCACAAGGTGTTCGTGCAGGGCGCCGTCTGGAACATCGACTCCTTCGACCAGTGGGGCGTCGAACTCGGCAAGGTGCTCGCCAAGCGCGTCGAGCCCGCCCTCACCGAGGGCGCCGACGTCCCCGGCCTCGACCCGTCGACGAAGGCCCTGGTCGCCGCCTACCGGGAGCTGCGCGGACGCCGCTGACCACGGCGTAGGTGGCCGTACGCGGCGTACGGGAGCGGGCGGTGAGCCTTCGTCCGCTCCCGTACAATCGCCGGGTCGAAGATCACGGCGAGCACTCGGGGGAACACGAAGTGGCACGTACGATCGGCCGGTGGACGGGCGGCACACTCACGGCGCGGAGCTTCCTGAAGCCCCACAAGGTGGCGGAGGCGGTCTTCCACCCGGCGTGGATCCCGCCGTCGCTCGACCCGGCCATCGACAGGCTCAAGCGCATCCGGGTCATCGCCGGAGCGGTGGCGTCCATCGGCGTGTACACCGTGCTGGAGGGCGGCTTCGACGTCACGGAGCTGCTGGAGAACGCCCTCACCGCCTCGGCGGTGCTGCTGTTCCTCACCCCCGTCACGGTCGGCGTGATGCTCCTCGTCTGGCGGCGCACCGGCACGCTGCGGCAGTTGAGGACACCGCTCCTCAACTCCCTCGCGCTGTTGCTGCTGTTCATCGGCTCCGTCGTCGCGCTGGCGCTGCTCGTGCAGACCACCAACGCCACCCACAGCCCTCTCGTCATCATCGCGGGAGGCGCGGCGATGATGTGGATGCTCGTCTTCGTCGCCCGTGGAGCCTTCCGGGTCACCGGCAACTTCTTCGGCACCGGCGCCGTGCACCGCTGTCTGCCCGCGCTGCTCTCCACGGTCACCAGCTGGCTGGTGGCGGTCCCCGACCTGGTCACCGGCGACCTGCACGGACTCGGTCTCACCCTCGGCGTCGTCTTCATCCTCGGCGCCCCGGTGACCGTCACGGCGATCGCCCTCCTGGAGACCGGCCGGCTCAGGCGGCGCTACGGCATCCGGCTCGGCGCGCACCCGGCCGGCCACCCGCCGGTCCCGGGCCCCGTCCCGCCGATGCCCCCGGGCGCCCCGACCGGGCACCCGTACGTCCCGCCCCAGGGCAACCCGTACGCGCCCGGCACGGGGAGCCCGTACGCGCCCGGCACCGGCGGGAGTCCCTACGCGCCCGGCACCGGCGGCAACCCCTACGCCCCCTACAACCCCCAGGCCCCCTACGGCC
This sequence comes from Streptomyces lusitanus, assembly GCF_042647945.1. NCBI lineage: Bacteria > Bacillati > Actinomycetota > Actinomycetes > Kitasatosporales > Streptomycetaceae > Streptomyces > Streptomyces lusitanus. The sequence goes on along the minus strand of NZ_JBHRWL010000021.1, from coordinate 170,362 downwards.
CGTGAAGGGCGCCGCTCAGGCCACCGCGCTCAGCGTGTCCGCGAGGCGGCGGCGGGCCGCGCGGGCGGCCGGGACGGCGGCCAGGGCGGCGGCGCCCAGCACGGCGGCCCCGCCGAGCAGCACCAGCAGCGCGGCGGAGGGCAGCCGGGCGATCCCCGCGCCGATACCGCTCGACCTGCCCTGGGCGTCGATCAGCCAGTGCGCCAGCGGCAGCCCCAGCGCGGTGGCGAGGAGCACCGCCGCCAGGGCCGTACCGGCGGTGGCGACGACCGTGACCGCGGTGATCTGCCGGGGTGACAGGCCCACGGCCTTCAGCGCCAGCAGGTCGCGCTCGCCCTCGCGGACGGTGCCGCCGATCGCCGTCAGCAGTTCCACCAGACCGATCAGGGCCAGCACCACGACCAGCCCGAGAACCACCGCGCGCAGCGGGGACAGCCCGTCCGCCGGGTTGGCCACGGTGTGCACGTCCAGATGGCCGCGGCCCTCCGCCGCGAGCCGCGCCGCCACCTCGGCCGGGTCCGCGCCGGGCTCGAGACGGAGCTGGTGGAGGCCGGGCCGCATCCCGGGGTCGTTGGCGCGGAGGGTGTCGAGCGAGGTGGAGATGACCCGGCCGGCGTTCTCCGGTTCGATGCTGCGGCCCACGATGTGCAGGATCTGCGGGCGGTCGCCGACGGTCATCCGCACCCAGTCGCCCACCCGGACGTGCAGCAGGTCGAGCAGCCCCTGCCCGGCCACCGCCTCGTCCGGACCGAGCGCCGGCCTGCCCTCCGCCAGCGTGAACGGGTACGGGTCCGCGCGGGTGCCGTACCCGCGCAGGGCGATCGTCGCGGTCTGGCCGGGGACCAGCGCGGCCACCTCCACACCCGGGTAGGCGGCGGCGACCTGCGGATCGCTCTCCAGCAGCTCCCGCGCCTCCCGGTCGTCGAGCGAGGCGTCGGCGCGCACGCTGAGCGCCGCGGGCAGCCCGATCCGCTCGGGGGCGCTGTGGAAGCGTTCGATCGTCGTCCAGGCGCTCAGCGCCACCACGATCAGCAGCAGCGGCAGCGCCAGCCTGGCCACCGCGCCCAGCGACCGCGGCCGCCGGGTGAACGCCTTGTGCCAGCCCAGCACCAGCGCCGGGGGCACCCGCGCGCCCAGCGCCCGGCGCGCCGCCCCGCTCAGCCGCCCCGCCGGCGCCGCGGCCGGACGCGGCACCGGCACCGGCGGTACCCGGCCCGCCCGCCAGGCGGCCAGCCCGGTGGTCGCGCCGATGAACAGCACCGCCCCCACCGGCACCACGATCAGCGCTCCGGTGTGCCCGGGCAGCCCCTGCCACACGTCGACCGCGTCCCCGAGCCGTCCCGGGACCTCTCCGCCCAGCGCCTCGGTGAGCGCGGCGGCGGCCACCGCCCCCAGCAGGGCGTAGCCGAGATGCTGGATCAGGAAGACGCGCACCACCTGACCGGGGGTGAAGCCGATCGCCTTGAGCACGGAGATGTCCCGCAGATGGCCGCGGATCCGGGTGGTGATCGCGCCGTGCACGGCGAACCCGGCGGCGGCCAGCGCGCCCAGCCCGAACAGGCCCAGCACCTGCCCCAGCAGCCGGTTGTCGCCCTGCGCCTCGGCGCGTGCCTGCTGCCAGGTCGCCACCTCGCCGATCGCCCCGGCGCCCAGCCGGGTCACCGCCCGCTGCACGGCGTACCCGGTGTCGCCCGGGTCGGCCAGCCGCAGCCCGATCACCTGACCGTCCGGGTCCGGCACCGCCGAGGGCAGCGCCCACACCAGCCCCGCCCGCTCGCCCGGCCGGAACCGCGGCTCCGCGCTGTCCGCGACGCCGACCACGGTGAACCGCCGCGCGGTGCCGGGCACGGTGAGGGTGTCGCCGGGACCGGTGAGCAGGGCGCGGGCCAGCCCGCTCTCCAGCACCACGCCGTCGGGCGTGGCCGCGTCCAGCCAGTGCCCCGAGGTGACGATCGGGCGGCCCACCTCGGGCCGGTCCGCGGTGCCGCGCACCTCGACGGAGGCGCGGCCGCCCTGGGAGGCGAGGGTGAGCGAGGAGGTGGGGTAGGGGCCGGCGACCGACCGCACCCCCTCCAGGCCGGTCAGGGCGCCGGCGTCGGCGGAGGCGGTGGTGTGCAGGGTGACGTGGGCGCCGTGCGCCTGGGTGAAGACGCGCTGCCAGGGGTTGGTGGCGTAGCCGAACAGGGCCGTGGCCAGCAGCAGGGACACCACGATGCCCGCGGTGGCGAGCACCAGGAACAGCGCCTCGCCGCGGTGCGTGCGCAGATCGGAGTGCGCCCAGCGCAGAGTCGCTCGCACCGGCCTCAGCCCTTCGCGGGTCGGTCGTGGACGCGTATGCGGGCCTTCGCGGCATGTCGGCGGGTCACACGCATGTCAGTCCCTGAGCTCCAGCACGCCGGACGCGCCGGCCCGGCGCGGCGGCGGGCCCGCGTCGAGGGTGGCGTCGTCGGCTATCCGGCCGTCGAAGAACGAGATCACCCGGTCCGCGGCGCTCGCCAGCCGGGCGTCGTGCGTGACCAGCACGATCGTCTGCCCGCGCTGGTGGAAGCGGGACAGCAGCCGCATCACCTCGCGCGTCCCCCTGCTGTCCAGGCTGCCCGCGGGCTCGTCGGCCAGCAGCAGCGGCGGATGGTTGACCAGCGCCCGGGCCAGGGCGACCCGTTGCTGCTCACCGCCGGACAGCTCGCGCGGCATGCTCCGCTCCTTGCCCTCCAGGCCCAGCTCGGCGAGCAGCTCCCGGCGCCCGGCACGGGCCTTCTTCGGCGGAACGCCCGCGAGCAGCGCGGGCAGCTCCACGTTGTCCGCCACCGACAGGTCGGAGACCAGGTTGAAGAACTGGAACACGATCCCGATGCGCCGCCGCCGCTCCACCGCCCAGCGCGCCTCGCTCCAGCCGTCGGCGCACTCGCCGTCCAGCCAGATGCTGCCCTCGTCCGGCCGCTGGAGCCCGCCGAGCAGATGCAGCAGCGTGGACTTGCCGGCGCCGGAGGGGCCGGTGACCGCCACGAACTCGCCGCGGGTCACCCGCAGGCCGACGCCGCGCACGGCGTGCGCCGGGGCGCCCTCGCCGTGGTGGGTCTTGACCAGGCCTTCGGCACGCAGCAGGGGAGCGTCGCTCTCGCTCACTGAAGCTCCTCCAGCTCTTCCTGACACCGCTCCAGCCAGTCGAGATCGGCCTGAAGGTGCAGCATCGCGCCCTCGATCAGCAGATGGGAGATGCGGTTGTCCCGGTCCTCGGCGGCGGCCAGCTTCGACAGCTGCCGCATGGTGTTCAGATACTGGCGGCGCTGGCGGTTGATCAGGGAGATCTGGTCGGCGAGCCCGGTCTGCGGGGCCAGGGCCAGCTTCATGAAGAACTCGTCCCGCACCCGCGGCTCGTCCGCCGTCTCCTCGAACCAGGCGCGCAGCGCCTCGTGCCCGGCCTCGGTGAGGTGGTAGACCTTCTTGTTCGGCCGGCTCGACTGCTCGATGGCCTCGCCCTCGATCAGCCCCGTCTTCTCGAGGCGGCCGAGAGTGACGTAGATCTGGCCGACGTTCGGCTGAGGGTACGCGGCGCCCAGCAGTTGCTCAAGGTCCTGCTTGAGCTCGTATCCGTGCGCCGGGCCGCGGGCGAGCAGCGCCAGGAGGGGCAGCCGCACTCGTGCTCTCCTCCTCGCGCTCCTGGGTAATGTGCCGCAGGACCTAGTATCGCCCATACCTAACGGGTATACATGGCCTCTGACCCCGGCAAGGGTGCCCGGGTGCCGGTGTACAGGAGGGAACCTATGCGGTGGATCCATGCCGCGGGTAGGGGCCTTCTCGTCCTGGTCGTCGTTCTGACCGGTTACGTCGCCTCCGGCGCGAGCGCCGACGACGGCCCGGGGGACGGGCGCGGACCGCTCACCCTGGCCACCGCCGGCGACCTCACCGGCTATCTCGGCTCCGTCCTCGACGGCTGGAACCGCACCCATCCCGGCGAGGAGGTCACCCTCGTCGAACTGCCCGACTCCGCCGACGAGACCCGCGCGCAGATGATCACCGACCTGCGGGCGGGCGAGGGCGGCCGCTTCGACGTGCTGAACATCGACGTCAGCTGGACCTCGGAGTTCGCCGCCGCCGGCTGGATCCGCCCGCTGCCCCGCGACCGGTTCCCGCTGGACGCCTTCCTGCCCCCGGTCGTCGGCACGGCCACCTACGACGACCGGCTGTACGCCGTCCCGTACGTGACCAACGCCGGGCTGCTGCTGTACCGCAAGGACGTCCTCGACGAGGCGGGCGTCCCGCCGCCGCGCACCTGGGCCGAACTGGAGCGGGCGGCGAAGACCCTCGCCCCCGCGCACGGACTGGACGGCTACGCGGGCCAGTTCCTCCCCTACGAGGGGCTCACGGTGAACGCCGCCGAGGCCGTCTACTCGGCGGGCGGCACGATCCTCGGCGACGAGGGCGAACGCGTCACCGTGGACTCCCGGGCGGCCCGCAAGGGCATCGGCTTCCTGGCCCGCGGGGTCCGCGAGGGCTGGATCCCGAAGGAGGCGCTGGCGTACAAGGAGGAGGAGTCCAAGCGGGCCTTCCAGGACGGCCGGCTGCTCTTCCTGCGCAACTGGCCCTACGCGTACGTCGCCGCCTCCGCGCCCGGCTCGAGGGTCGCGGGGAAGGTCGGCGCCGTGCCCCTGCCGGGCCCTGACGGCCCCGGCACCAGCGTGCTCGGCGGGTCCAACCTGGCCGTCAGCAGCCACGCCCGGCACCCCGACTCCGCCGCCCGCCTGCTCGCGTACCTCACCAGCGAGCGGGTGCAGCGCCAGGTCCTCACCCGCGGCGCGCTGCCGCCCGTACGCGCGGACCTGTACGACGACCCGGAGCTGGTGCGCCGGTTCCCCTACCTGCCGACCCTGCGCGAGAGCGTGCTGGCCGCCGCGCCGCGGCCCAAGAGCCCGCGCTACGACCAGGTGAGCCTGGTGGTGCAGGCGGTGGTGCACGACGCGATGAGCGGGCGGCAGACCCCCGAGGCCGCGGTGCGCCGGCTGGCGGCGGAACTGGCCGCCGTCTCCGCTCGCTGAACCACCCTCTCTAGTTACATGTTAGGTAACGCGCACGTCTCGTTCGTGCCGGAAACGTCCTGGTTCATCCGGCTTGCTCCCCGTAACCTCCCGGTAGCTTGCGCACGTTCATTGACACCCGCTGTTCACCACTACCTAACATGCATGCATAACCAGCAGCGCTCCTCACAGACAGGTCAATCGGGGTGAACAGGCACCATTGGTGGCGTGACGCGGTGATCTACCAGGTGTACGTCCGGAGCTTTCTGGACAGCACCGGGGACGGCATCGGCGATCTCGCCGGGGTCAGGGCGGGACTGCCCTACCTCAAGAAGCTCGGCGTGGACGGGATATGGCTCAGCCCGTTCTACCCCTCGCCCCAGCACGACCACGGCTACGACGTCGCCGACTACCGCGACGTCGACCCCGTCTACGGCGACCTCGACGAGTTCGACCGGCTGATGGCCGCCGCCCGCCGCCTCGGCATCCGGGTGCTGCTCGACATCGTGCCCAACCACTGCTCCAGCGAGCACCCCTGGTTCCGCGAGGCGCTGGCCGCCGCCCCCGGCAGCCCCGAGCGGGCCCGCTTCCACTTCGCCGACGGCCGCGGCCCCGGCGGAGCCGAGCCGCCCAACAACTGGCACGCCATGTTCGGCGGCCCCGCCTGGACCCGCGTCACCGAGGCGGACGGCCGCCCCGGCCAGTGGTACCTGCACATGTTCACGCCCGAACAGCCCGACTGGAACTGGCGCAACCCCGAGGTCGCCGCCGAGTTCGACCACGTCCTGCGGTTCTGGCTGGACCGGGGCGTCGACGGCTTCCGTATCGACGTCGCCGCCGGCCTGTTCAAGCACCCCGAACTGCCCGACTCCCCGGACCCCGAGGCCGACGCCCGCACCCGCGACTCGGTCAACCCCCTCGCCTGGAACCAGCCCGAGGTGCACGACGTGTGGCGGCACTGGCGCGCGGTGTGCGAGGAGTACACCGCCCGCGACGGCCGCGAACGCCTCCTGGTCGGCGAGGTCTCCGTGCCCACCGCCCGCGAACACGCCCGCTACGTCCGCCCGGACGAGCTCCACCAGGCGTTCTTCTTCGACCTGCTCGGCGCGCCCTGGGACGCCGACGCCTTCCGCAAGGTCATCTCCGAGGCCATGCAGGACATCGCCGGCACCGGCTCGACCGTCACCTGGGTGCTCAACAACCACGACCAGGTGCGCACCGTCACCCGCTACGGCGAACCCGCCCCCGAGGCCGGCGGACTCGGCGCCGCCCGCGCCCGCGCCGCCGCGCTGCTGATGCTCGCGCTGCCCGGCGCCGCCTACATCTACCAGGGCGAGGAGCTCGGCCTGCCCGAGGTCGTCGACCTGCCCGACGACGTGCTCACCGACCCGATCTTCCGCCGCACCGGCAGCCGCGCCCGCATCCGGGACGGCTGCCGGGTGCCGCTGCCCTGGTCCGGACAGGCCTCGCCGTTCGGCTTCACCTCCGGGGCCGAGGGCGCCAAACCGTGGCTGCCGCAGCCCGAGTGGTTCGCCGAGCACGCCACCGAGCGGGCGCTGGCCGACACCCGCTCCTCCTGGCACCTGTACCGCGACGGCCTCCAGCTGCGGTCCGCGCTGACCCAGCTGGGCGAGGGCACGCTGCGCTGGCTGGACACCCAGCCCGGCGTCCTCGCCTTCACCCGCGACGACCTCGTCTGCGCCGTCAACTTCGGCACCGCCCCCGTACCCGCCCCGGTCGCCGGCACCCCGCTGCTCGCCAGCGGCCCCTGCCGCCCCGGGGAACTGCCCGGCTCCACCGCCGCCTGGTGGATCGACGGCGCCTGAACACGCACGCCCGGTCAACTCCCGTACTTCCCGAAGGGACATCGATGATGATGCGACGACGTACCACCCTGCTCGCCGGATGCACCGCCCTCGTCCTCGCGCTCGGCGCGACCGCCTGCGGAAGCGGCGATCCCGTCACCGCCGGCGGCGGCGACAAGGCGCTCAGCGGCCAGACCGTCACCGTGGCCGGCGTCTGGTCCGGCAGCGAGCAGGAGAACTTCCAGAAGGTGCTCGACGCCTTCACCGAGAAGACCGGCGCCAAGACCCAGTTCGTCTCCACCGGAGACAACGTCTCCACCGTCGTCGGCAGCAAGATCGAGGGCGGCAACGCCCCCGACGTCGTGATGGTCCCGCAGGTCGGCGTGCTCAAGCAGTTCGCCGACCAGGGCTGGCTCAAGCCGCTGGACGAGAAGGTCAAGTCCGCGGTGGGCGCCAACTTCGCCAAGGTCTGGCAGGACTACGGCAGCGTCGACGGCACCCTGTACGGCCTCTACTTCAAGGCCGCCCACAAGTCGACCGTCTGGTACAGCCCCGAGGCGCTCGAACAGGCCGGCGTCGCCGAGCCCAAGACCTACGACGAGATGCTGAAGAACGGCCGGACCGTCTCCGACTCCGGGCTCGCCGCCTTCTCCGTCGCCGGCCAGGACGGCTGGACCCTCACCGACTGGTTCGAGAACGTCTACCTCTCCCAGGCCGGACCCGAGAAGTACGACGCCCTCGCCGCCCACGAGATCAAGTGGACCGACCCGACCGTGGTCGAGGCGCTCACCACCCTCGGCAAGCTGTTCAAGGACAAGCAGCTGATCGCGGGCGGCCAGAAGGGCGCCCTGAACACCGACTTCCCCGGCTCGGTGGAGAAGGTCTTCGGACCCAAGGCCGAGGCCGCCATGGTCTACGAGGGCGACTTCGTGGCCGGCGTCGCCAAGGACCAGTTCGGCCGGACCATCGGCACCGACGCGAACTTCTTCCCGTTCCCGCCGGTCGGCGGCGGTGAGGCGCCCGTGGTCAGCGGCGGCGACGCGGCCGTCGTCCTCAAGGACGGCAAGAACAGCGAGGCCGGCATGGCGCTCGTCGAGTACCTGGCCGGTCCCGAGGCCGCGGCCGTCTGGGCCGAGGCGGGCGGCTTCCTCTCCCCGAACAAGAAGCTCGACCTCGCCTCCTACGGCGACGACGTCACCCGCGCCACCGCCGAGTCCCTGGTCGCGGCCGGCGACTCGGTCCGCTTCGACATGTCCGACCAGGCTCCCGCGGCCTTCGGCGGCACCAAGGGCGCCGGCGAGTGGAAGATCCTCCAGGACTTCCTGCGCGACCCGTCCGACCCGCGGAAGACCGCGGCCGAGCTGGAGAAGGCCGCCGCCAAGGCCTACGGGAACTGACGGCCATGACCGCCACACTCATCAAAGAGGCGACCCCGCCCGCCCCCGCGCGCCCCGACGGCGCGCGCGGGCGGCGCCTGCGCCGGCGCGGCCGGATCGTCGCCCTGCTGTTCGCGCTCCCCGCGCTGCTGCTGCTCGGCGCGCTGGTCGTCTACCCGGTCCTGTTCTCCGTCGGCCGCAGCTTCTTCGACGCCTCCGGCACCGAGTTCGTCGGCGGCGAGAACTACGCCGAGATGTTCCGCGACCCGGCCACCCTCAAGGCCGTCCGCAACACGGCCGTCTGGGTCGTCGTGGCCCCGACCCTGCTGACCGGCCTCGGCCTGATCCTCGCCGTGCTGGTGGAGAAGGTGCGCTGGGCCACCGCCTTCAAACTGCTGCTGTTCATGCCGATGGCGGTGTCCTTCCTGGCCGCCGGCATCATCTTCCGCCTCGCCTACGACGAGGACCCCGACAAGGGCGTCCTCAACGCGGCCGTCGTCTCCGTGCACGACGCCTTCACGGGCAGCTCCTCCTACCCCACCGCTCGCGCCCGCGACGGCCAGGGCCTGACCAAGGAACCGGACGGCTCCTACGTCACGGCGGCGGACGTCTCACCCGGCGGCACGGCGGCGCTCGGCCTGGTCGGCGTCGCCCCCAAGGACCTGCCCGGCGACGCCGAACCCGCGTCGAAGGCGGCGTCGGACACGGCCGCCCCGGACGAGGTGCGCGGCGTGGTCTACCTGGACTTCACGCCCGGCGGGGGAGGCAAACAGGGCGAGGTCGACGAGAAGGAGAGCGGACTGCCCGGCGTGACCGTCGAGGCGGTGCGCGACGGGAAGAAGGTCGCGAGCACCACCACCGGGTCCGACGGCTCCTTCCGCTTCACCGGCCTCGACGACGGCTCGTACGCGCTGAAGCTGCCCTCGGACAACTTCGCACCGCCCTACGAGGGTGTGTCCTGGCTCGGCCCGGCGCTCGTCACCCCGGCCATCATCGGGGCGTACCTGTGGATCTGGACCGGGTTCGCGATGGTGCTGATCGGGGCCGGCCTGTCCACGCTGCCCCGGGACGCGCTGGAGGCGGCCCGGATGGACGGCGCCAACGAGTGGCAGATCTTCCGGAGGATCACCGTGCCGCTGCTCGCGCCGGTCCTGACCGTGGTCTTCGTGACGCTGGTGATCAACGTGATGAAGGTCTTCGACCTCGTCTACATCATCGCGCCCGGACCCGTGCAGGAGGACGCGACCGTCCTCGCGACCCAGATGTGGCTGGTGTCCTTCGGCGGCGGCAACAACCAGGGGCTGGGCAGCGCGCTCGGCGTCCTGCTGCTGCTCCTGGTCATCCCGGCCATGGTGTTCAACGTCCGCCGGTTCAAGAGGAGTCAGCGATGAACGCGATCCGTCGCGGCCTGGGCAACGCGGTGGTGCAGGCCTTCCTGGTGGTGATCGGGCTGGTGTGGATGACCCCGCTGGCCGGTCTGTTCCTGTCCTCGCTGCGGTCCGCCGAGGACACCGCGAAGGGCGGCTGGTGGACCGTGTTCACCAGCCCCGGGCAGCTGTCCTTCGACAACTACTCGGCGCTGCTGGAGAACTCCGGCATCACCCAGGCGTTCTGGAACACCGTGCTGATCTCGGTGCCCACCACCGTGCTCGTCGTGGTCGTCGCCGCGCTCGCCGGATACGCCTTCGCCTGGCTGGAGTTCCCCGGACGGGACACGGTGTTCCTGGTCGTGGTGGCGCTCTTGGTGGTGCCCGTGCAGATCGGTCTGCTGCCGGTCGCCAAACTCTTCGGCCAGCTCGGCCTGTTCGGGACCATCCCCGGCGTGGTGCTGTTCCACGTGGCGTACGGGCTGCCGTTCGCGGTGTTCCTGCTGCGGAACTACTTCGCGGAGATGCCGAAGGAGATGCTGGAGGCCGCGCGGATGGACGGCGGCAGCGAGTGGCGGATCTTCACCCGGCTGGTGCTGCCGGTGGGGCGGCCGGCGATCGCCAGCCTCGCCATCTTCCAGTTCCTGTGGGTGTGGAACGACATGCTGGTGGCGCTGTTGTTCGCGGACAGCTCGTCGCAGCCGCTGACGGTGGAACTGCAGTCGCAGATCCGGCAGTTCGGCAGCAATGTGGATGTGCTGGCGCCGGGGGCGTTCCTGTCGCTGGTGGTGCCGGTGGTCGTGTTCTTCGCGTTCCAGCGGCACTTCGTGCAGGGAGTCATGGCGGGGTCGGTGAAGTAGGGGGTGGGGCGGGGAGGGTTGTCGCCCCCTCCGCCCCTTCCCTTCCCGTCCCCGGGGGCGCTGCCCCCGGACCCCCGCTCCTCGAACGCCGGAGGGACTACATCCAGCCCCTCCGGCTACGCCGATGCCGCCGGATACAGATTCCTCGGCAGCTGGGACGCCGCCGCCGCGTCCAGGAGCCACAGGGTGCGGGTGCGGCCGTGCGCTCCCGCGGCCGGGGCCTGGATCTCGCCCGCGCCCGAGAGGGCGATCGCGGCCGCCTCCGCCTTGTCCTCGCCCGCCGCCAGCAGCCACACCTCGCGGGCCGCGCGGATCGCGGGCAGGGTGAGGGTGACCCGGGTCGGCGGGGGCTTCGGGGCGCCGTGGACGCCGACCACCGTGCGCTCCGTCTCGCGGACCGCGGGCAGTTCGGGGAACAGGGACGCCACATGCGTGTCCGGGCCCACGCCCAGCATCAGGACGTCGAAGGACGGCACCGGGCCGTGGTCCTCCGGGCCCGCCGCAGCGGCCAGTTCGGCCGCGTAGGCGGCGGCCGCCGCCTCCACGTCCGTGCCGTGCGGACCGTCCGACGCGGGCATGGCGTGCACGCGCTCCGGGTCCAGCGGCACCGCGTCCAGCAGCGCCTCGCGGGCCTGGGTGACGTTGCGGTCCGGGTCGCCCTCGGGCAGGAACCGCTCGTCGCCCCACCACAGGTCCAGGCGCGACCAGTCGACCGCGTCCCGGGCCGGGGCGGCGGCCAGCGCGGCCAGCAGGCCGTTGCCGTTGCGGCCCCCGGTCAGCACGACCGACGCCTCGCCCCGCGAGGACTGCGCGTCCACGATCCTGGTGATCAGCCGGGCCGCCGCGGCCTGCGCCATCAGCTCCTTGTCCCGGTGCACGACCAGCTGCGGTGCCGTACTCACTTCGCCGCCGCCCTCGTCACCGGTGCTTCCTCCGTCGCCTCGGCCGCGGGACCTTTCGCAGCCGACTCGACGGGAGCGGGGACGGCTTCCCGTTCCCCGGCGTCCCGTTCCCCGGCGTCCCGTTCCCCGGCCCTCCGTTCTCCTTTGGCCGGCGCGTCACCGCCGCCCCCCTGCTTCAGCCGCTCCACCCCGTACCGCAGGGCCGACGCGTAGGTGTCGTCCGGGTCCAGCCGCCGCAGCTCCTCCGCGATCAGCTCCGCCGTGTCCCGGCGCTTGAGCGCCACCGCGCGCTTGGGCTGCCCCTGGATGGCCAGCGTCGCCAGCGAACCGTCGGCGCGGTCCAGCACGATCGGGCCGCAGTCGGTGTCCATGCGGACCGCCGTGAGACCCGGCCCCGCCGAACGGGTGCGCCGCACGGGGACGTCCAGCCGGTCCGCGAGCCACATCGCCAGCAGCTCGCAGCTCGGATTGAACTCCTCGCCCTCCACCTCGACGCCCTGCACCTGGCAGGCGACCTGGTCCAGCGCGGCGGCCAGCATCGAACGCCACGGCGTGATGCGGGTCCACGACAGGTCCGTGTCGCCCGGGGTGTAGGCGTCGGCGCGGGCGGCCAGTTCCTTCACCGGCTGCTCGCAGGCGTAGGTGTCGGTCACCCGGCGCTGGGCCAGCGCGCCCAGCGGGTCGCTCGCCGGGTCCAGCGGCGCGTTGACCGGCCACCACACCACCACCGGGGCGTCCGGCAGCAGCAGCGGCAGCACCACCGACTGGGCGTGGTCGACGACCTCGCCGTGCAGCCGCAGCACCACCGTCTCGCCCGTGCCGGCGTCCGCGCCGACCCGCACCTCGGCGTCCAGCCGCGACTGCGTCCGGTCGCGCGGGGAGCGGGAGACGCGCTTGACGACGACCAGGGTGCGCGAGGGGTGCTCGCGCGAGGCGTCGCCGGCCGCCTTCAGGGCGTCGTAGGCGTTCTCCTCGTCCGTCACGATGACCAGGGTCAGCACCATGCCGACGGCCGGCGTGCCGATGGCCCGCCGGGCCTTCACCAGCGCCTTGTTGATCTGGCTGGCCGTGGTGTCCGTGAGGTCTGTCTTCATGGCCGGCGCCAGCTCCGTCCGTCTCGCTCGAGCATTTCGTCCGCCTCGACGGGTCCCCAGGTGCCGGCCTGGTACTGGGCCGGCGTGCCGTGCGCGTCCCAGTACTCCTCGATCGGGTCGAGGATCTTCCAGGACAGCTCGACCTCCTCCGTGCGCGGGAAGAGGTTGGAGTCGCCGAGCAGGACGTCGAGGATCAGCCGTTCGTACGCCTCCGGGCTGGACTCGGTGAACGACTCGCCGTACGCGAAGTCCATCGACACGTCCCGGATCTCCATCGACGTGCCCGGCACCTTGGAGCCGAACCGCACCGTGACGCCCTCGTCCGGCTGGACGCGGATCACGATGGCGTTCTGGCCGAGCTCCTCGGTGGCCGTGGTGTCGAAGGGGGAGTGCGGCGCCCGCTGGAAGACCACGGCGATCTCCGTGACCCGGCGGCCCAGCCGCTTGCCGGTGCGCAGGTAGAAGGGGACGCCCGCCCAGCGGCGGTTGTCGATGCCCACCTTGATCGCGGCGTAGGTGTCGGTCTTGGAGGACCGGTCGATGCCCTCCTCCTCCAGATAGCCGATGACCTTCGCGCCACCCTGCCAGCCGGCCGCGTACTGGCCGCGCACGGTGTCGCGGCCCAGGTCCTTCGGCAGCCGCACGGCGCCGAGCACCTTGGTCTTCTCCGCGGCCAGCGCGTCCGCGTCGAAGGAGGCGGGCTCCTCCATCGCGGTCAGCGCGAGCAGCTGGAGCAGGTGGTTCTGGATGACGTCGCGGGCGGCGCCGATGCCGTCGTAGTAGCCGGCCCGGCCGCCGATGCCGATGTCCTCGGCCATCGTGATCTGCACGTGGTCCACGAAGGACCGGTTCCAGATCGGTTCGAACATCGTGTTGGCGAACCGCAGCGCCAGGATGTTCTGGACCGTTTCCTTGCCCAGGTAGTGGTCGATCCGGAAGACCTGGTCCGGCGCGAACACCTCGTGGACGATGGCGTTCAGTTCCTCCGCCGACTTCAGGTCGTGCCCGAAGGGCTTCTCGATGACCGCGCGCCGCCAGGAGCCGCCCGTCTGGTCCGCCAGCCCGTGCTTCTTCAGCTGCTGGATGACCACCGGGAAGGACCGCGGCGGCACCGACAGGTAGAAGGCGAAGTTGCCGCCCGTGCCCTGTGCCTTGTCCAGCTCCTCGATCGTGCCGCGCAGCCGCTCGAAGGACTCGTCGTCGTCGAAGGTGCCCTGCACGAAGCGCATGCCCTGGATGAGCTGCTGCCAGACCTCCTCACGGAAGGGGGTCCGCGCGTGCTCCTTGACCGCGTCGTGGACCTCCTGCGCGAAGTCCTCGTTCGCCCACTCCCGGCGGGCGAAGCCCACCAGCGAGAAGCCCGGCGGCAGCAGCCCCCGGTTGGCGAGGTCGTACACGGCCGGCATCAGCTTCTTGCGTGACAGGTCACCCGTGACGCCGAAGATGACCAGGCCCGACGGCCCCGCGATGCGCGGGAGCCGTCGGTCCGCGGGGTCACGCAGCGGATTGCTGCTCGACAAGATCTCAGCCCTCCGAGGGGGCGAGGCGCTGGAGCTCCGCCTCGGTCGACTTCAGCAGGTCGTTCCAGGACGCCTCGAACTTGTCGACGCCCTCGTCCTCCAGAAGCTGCACCACCTCGTCGTAGGAGATGCCGAGCGCCTCGACCGCGTCGAGGTCGGCGCGCGCCTGCTCGTAGGTCCCGGAGACCGCGTCGCCCCGGATCTCGCCCTTCTCCTCGGTGGCGAACAGCGTCGCCTCCGGCATGGTGTTCACCGTGTTCGGCGCCACCAGCTCGTCGACGTACATGGTCGCCTTGTACGCCTTGTCCTTCACACCGGTCGACGCCCACAGCGGACGCTGCTTGTTGGCGCCCTCGCGCTCCAGCGCCGCCCAGCGCTCGGTGGAGAAGACCTCCTCGTACGCCTGGTACGCCAGACGCGCGTTGGCGATGGCGGCCTTGCCGCGCAGCGCCTTGGCCTCGTCGGTGCCGAGCGCGTCGATCCGCTTGTCGATCTCGGTGTCCACACGGGACACGAAGAAGGACGCCACGGAGTGGATCTTCGACAGGTCCAGGCCGCGCGCCTTCGCCTTCTCCAGGCCGGTCAGGAACGCGTCCATCACCTTGCGGTAGCGCTCCAGGGAGAAGATCAGCGTGACGTTGACGCTGATCCCCAGGCCGATGACCTCGGCGATGGCCGGGATGCCCGCCTCGGTCGCCGGGATCTTGATCAGGGTGTTCGGCCGGTCCACCAGCCACGCGAGCTGCTTGGCCTCGGCGACCGTCGCGCGGGTGTCGTGCGCCAGACGCGGGTCCACCTCGATGGACACCCGGCCGTCCTTGCCGCCGGTGGCGTCGAAGACCGGGCGCAGGATGTCGGCGGCGTCACGGACGTCCGCCGTGGTGATCATGCGGACGGCCTCTTCGACGGTGACCTTGCGGGCGGCGAGGTCGGTCAGCTGCGTGTCGTAGCCGTCGCCCTCGGAGATCGCCTTCTGGAAGATCGTCGGGTTGGTGGTGACGCCCACGACGTGCTGCTGGTCGATCAGCTCGGCGAGGTTGCCGGAGGTGATCCGCTTGCGCGACAGGTCGTCCAGCCAGATCGCGACGCCCTCGTCGGAAAGGCGCTTCAGTGCGTCTGTCATGGAAATTCCATCTCCTACGTGTCGTATATGAGCGTCAGCGCCGGGCGGCGGCGATCGATTCCCGCGCGACGGCGGCCACGTTGTCGGCGGTGAAGCCGTACTCCTGGAACAGCACCTTGCCGTCGGCGGAGGCGCCGAAGTGCTCCAGCGAGACGATGCGGCCGGCGTCGCCCACGTACTTGTGCCAGGTGAGGCCGATCCCCGCCTCGACGGCCACACGCGCCTTCACGGACGGCGGCAGGACGCTGTCCCGGTACCCCTGGTCCTGCTCCTCGAACCACTCCACGGACGGCATGGACACCACACGCGTCGGCACGCCGTCGGCCTGGAGCCGCTCCCGCGCCTCCACGGCGACGTGCACCTCGGAGCCGGTGGCGATCAGGACCACCTCGGGCTCGCCGCCCTCGGCCTCGAACATCACGTACCCGCCGCGGGCCGCGTCCTCGTTGGGCTCGTACGTCGGCACGCCCTGGCGGGTGAGCGCCAGACCGTGCGGGGCGCCCTTGCCGAACTCCTTGGTCCAGCGCCCCAGGATCTCGCGCCAGGCGATCGCGGTCTCGTTCGCGTCGGCCGGGCGGACCACGTTCAGGCCCGGGATGGCGCGCAGCGACGCCAGGTGCTCGACCGGCTGGTGGGTCGGGCCGTCCTCGCCGAGACCGATGGAGTCGTGCGTCCACACGTACGTCACCGGCAGGTGCATCAGCGCGGATAGACGGACGGCGTTGCGCATGTAGTCCGAGAACACCAGGAAGGTGCCGGCGTAGATGCGGGTGTTGCCGTGCAGCGCGATGCCGTTCGTCTCCGCGGCCATGGCGTGCTCGCGGATGCCGAAGTGGATCGTGCGCCCGTACGGGTTCGCCTCCGGCAGCGGGTTGCCGGCCGGGAGGAACGACGACGTCTTGTCGATCGTGGTGTTGTTGGAGCCGGCGAGGTCGGCCGAGCCGCCCCACAGCTCCGGGATCACCGCGCCGAGCGCCTGGAGCACCTTGCCGGAGGCGGCGCGGGTGGCGACGCCCTTGCCCGGCTCGAACACCGGCAGCGCGTCCTGCCAGCCCTTGGGCAGCTCGCCGGCGGCGATACGGTCGTACTCGGCGGCGCGCTCGGGGTTGTTGTCCCGCCACTGCTGGAAGGACTTCTCCCACACGGCGCGCGCGCTCCGGCCGCGCTCCAGCGCCTTGCGGGTGTGCGCGATGACCTCGTCGGCGACCTCGAAGGTCTTCTCCGGGTCGAAGCCGAGGACCCGCTTGGTGGCCGCGACCTCGTCGTCGCCGAGCGCCGAGCCGTGCGCGGCCTCGGTGTTCTGCGCGTTCGGCGCGGGCCAGGCGATGATCGAGCGCATCGCGATGAAGGACGGCCGGTCGGTGACCTTCTTCGCCTCCTGGATCGCGTCGTAGATCGCGTTCGGGTCCAGGTCGCCGTCCGGCTTCGGGGCGACACGCTGCACGTGCCAGCCGTACGCCTCGTACCGCTTGACCGTGTCCTCGGAGACGGCCGTCTCGGTGTCGCCCTCGATCGAGATGTGGTTGTCGTCCCACAGCAGGACCAGGTTGCCGAGCTTCTGGTGCCCGGCCAGCGAGGACGCCTCGGCGGAGATGCCCTCCTGGAGGCAGCCGTCACCGGCGATGCAGTAGATGAAGTGGTCGAACGGGGACTCCCCGGCGGGGGCCTCCGGGTCGAACAGACCGCGCTCGTAGCGGGCGGCCATCGCCATGCCCACCGCGTTGGCGACACCCTGGCCGAGCGGGCCGGTCGTGGTCTCCACGCCCGTGGTGTGCCCGTACTCCGGGTGGCCCGGGGTCTTCGAGCCCCAGGTGCGGAAGGACTTCAGGTCGTCCAGCTCCAGGCCGAAGCCGGCCAGGTACAGCTGGATGTAGAGGGTCAGGGACGAATGGCCGGCGGACAGGACGAAACGGTCCCGCCCGACCCAGTCCGCGTCCGCCGGGTCGTGCCGCATCACCTTCTGGAAGAGGGTGTAGGCGGCGGGCGCCAGACTCATCGCCGTACCCGGATGGCCGTTGCCGACCTTCTGTACGGCATCGGCGGCCAGGACGCGGGCGGTGTCGACGGCCCGCTGGTCCAACTCGGTCCACTCGAGGTCTGTGGTGGTCGGCTTGGTGCTCACCCTGAGTCAGGGCTCCTCTCCACATGTCGGATGCCGGTGATGACCCACCGGCGTGGTCGAGCCTACCCCCGTAGGACGTGCCTTTTTCCGGGTCGTTCCAGAGTGCGGGCACCTCCCGGGATCCGCCTCCTGACCGGTGAGTTTCCGCATTCGGCAGATGAATACGGAGCCGCTCATCCGCGTGCTCAATCGAGCTTCGGAACGCACCTCGGAGAGGGGCCGGCCAACACGAGCGGACCCCCGCGAATGCCGGGGTCTGGGCAACGTCTAGAGTGGCGTGGTACGCGCGAGCCTTTACCGCGACTTCACAGGAAAGGGGCTCGCTGGGATGTCTCTGTAGGGGTGTGCGTGACGGCCGTTGAATCCCGCCCGGCGGGGGTTTTGGGGACGAGTCAGAGCCCTGCGCATCGGCCGTTCCGGGCCCGCGTGATGGCATTCGTGGCTCTCACCAAGCCGCGGATCATCGAACTGCTGCTGATCACCACCGTCCCGGTGATGTTCCTGGCGCAGCAGGGCGTGCCCGACCTGACGCTCGTGCTGCTGACCTGCGTCGGCGGCTACCTGTCGGCCGGCGGCGCCAACGCGCTGAACATGTACATCGACCGCGACATCGACGCGCTGATGGACCGCACCTCGCAGCGCCCGCTGGTGACCGGCATGGTCAGCCCGCGCGAGGCCCTCGTCTTCGGCATCGCCCTGGCGGTCGTCTCCACGCTGCTGTTCGGCCTGACCGTCAACTGGCTGTCCGCCTGGCTGTCCCTCGGCGCGCTCCTCTTCTACGTCGTCGTCTACACGATGATCCTCAAGCGCCGCACCGCGCAGAACATCGTGTGGGGCGGCATCGCCGGCTGCATGCCGGTGCTGATCGGCTGGTCCGCCGTCACCAACTCGATGTCCTGGGCCCCGGTCGTCCTCTTCCTCGTCATCTTCTTCTGGACGCCGCCGCACTACTGGCCGCTGTCCATGAAGGTCAAGGAGGACTACGCGCGCGTGGGCGTGCCGATGCTCCCGGTCGTCGCCGGCAACAAGACGGTCGCCCGGCAGATCGTCCTCTACAGCTGGGTGATGGTCGGCGTGTCGCTGCTGCTCACCCCGATGGGCTACACCGGCTGGTTCTACACCGCGGTCGCCCTGGCGGCCGGCGGCTGGTGGCTGTGGGAGGCGCACGCGCTGCTGCACCGCGCCAAGGCCGAGGTGACGGGCGCCAAGCTCAAGGAGATGCGCCTCTTCCACTGGTCCATCACCTACGTCTCGCTGCTCTTCGTCGCCATCGCGGTGGACCCCTTCCTGCGCTGACGCCTCTCGTCCCGCCGACCGGGCGGGGGACGTGGCCAAGGCCACGGACCCCGCCCGTCGCCGTCCCATCTACCCGTCGGTAGCATCCTGCTCATGGCAGACACGCAGCAGGTGGATCCCAAGGACGGGCAGAAGGCGGCCAAGCTCGCCAAGCGCATCGGCGGCTACGCCAAGGAGCACGGCGGCGCCGAGGGGCACGTGGAGTACCTCGGGCAGCGCGGCGCCCGGATCGTCCTCGTCGGCGAGGACGGCGCCTGGGGGGACGTCCACGCGCCCTCCGTGGAGATCGCCCGGCTGGCCGTCGAGAAGGCGGGCATCACCGTGCACGAGCAGTTCGACGGCGACTTCGCCGCCAAGGTGAGGACCGGCCCGTACGAGTGGAGCCGCATGGCCGGCATCCAGGTCGGCGGCCCCTCCAACGACTGACCGCCCCTCGGGCAACACCTCTTCACCGGTTCACCCGTTAGGACCTGTAGGCAGCGACAGCGTCCACCCGGGGAGTCCGGAGATGATCGACCCGCCGTCCCTCGTGGACCAGTACTGCCACGGCGTACTGCGCACCGAGCTGGGCCTCGGCACGTTCGAGGCCCAGCTGGCCCGCACCGAGGGACCGCCGGCGCCCGGCACCACCCTCTTCGACACCCAGACCGGGTTCGCGGTGCGCCGCTGGTGCCCGCCGCTGCTGGGTCTCGAGCCGCACTGCGCGCCCTCCCGCTATCTCGCCCGCCGGCGCGAGCTGGGCACGATGGAGGCGGGCCGCCGGCTGCTGCGGGGCAGCGGCATCACCGCCTACCTCGTCGACACCGGCCTGCCCGACGACCTCACCGACCCCGGCGAGCTGGCCCGCGCCGGCCAGGCCGAGGCGCACGAGATCGTCCGCCTGGAGCAGCTCGCCGAACAGGTCGCCGACACCTCAGGCACGGTCGAGTCCTTCCTCGCCAACCTCGCCGAATCGGTGCACGGCGCCGCCGCGCACGCGGTCGCCTTCACCTCCGTCGCCGGACTGCGCCACGGACTGGCCCTGGCCCCCGAGCCGCCAGGGGCGGGGGAGGTGCGCGGCGCGGCCGGACGCTGGCTGGCCGCGCGCGTCGCGGGCGACCGGCTGACCGACCCGGTGCTGCTGCGCCACCTGCTGTGGATCGCGGTGGCCTCGGGACTGCCGCTCCAGCTGCACGCCGGGCTGGGCGCGCCCGGCGCGCGCGTCGACCGCACCGACCCGGTGCTGCTCACCGACTTCGTGCGGGCCACCGCCGGGCTCGGCACCGACCTCGTGCTGCTGCACGGCTACCCGTACCACCGGCACGCCGCCCATCTCGCGGGCGTCTTCCCGCACGTCTACGCCGACTGCGGCGCGGCCCTGGTCCGCACCGGCGCCCGCGCGGCGACCGTCCTCGCGGAGGTGCTGGAGCTGGCCCCCTTCGGCAAGATCCTCTTCTCCAGCGGCGCCCGCGGCCTGCCCGAGCTGCACGTGGTCGGCGCCCACCTCTTCCGGGAGGCCCTCGCCCGGGTCCTGGGCGCCTGGGTCTCCGAGGGCGCGTGGTCCCTCGCCGACGCCCAACGCGTCGCGACGATGATCGCCTCCGGCAACGCGGGGCGGGTGTACGGGGTGGGGTGACCGGAACCCGCCCGCCAGGGGCGTGCCCGAGGGGAGACTGGGCGGATGCAGCAGACCGATGCCCTGCTCGACCGCTTTCTCGCCGGGCTCGCGCCCCTCGCCCCCGTCGCCGTGTGGGCGCACGGTTCGCTGGCCGCCGGCGACTACGTCGAGGGGCGCAGCGACCTGGATCTGGTCGCGGTCCTGCCGCCCCCGGCCGGCCCGCGCACGGTGTGGCGGCTCGCCGTCCTGCACGCCCGGCTGCGCGGCGAACCGCTCGCGGGCGGGCTGCACTGCACGTATCTCACCTCCGCGACCGCCGCGGGCGCGGAGCGGCGCCACCTCACATGGGCGCACGAGCGGCTGTTCCGGCGCACCGTCACCCCGGTCACCCGCACGGAGCTGCACACCGTCGGCCGGGTGCTGCACGGCGCGCCGCCCGCGGACGTCCTGCCTCCGGTGCCGGACGGTGAACTCGCCGCGTACGTGGTGCGTGACCAGCGCGACTACTGGCGGCCCCGCGTGGACCGGGCCGGCCTGTGGACCCGGGACATCTGGGTCGACCTGGGCCTGGTGACCTTCGCGCGCGCCACGGTCACCGTCCGGGAGGGCCGGCTTATCTCCAAGCGGGAGGCGCTGGAGCTGCTGCCGGGCCTGGGCGCTCCGAAGGAGGTCGTCGCGGATGTCCGGGCGCGGCGGTACGGCGGGGCGGTGGCCGCCGACGAGGGATGGATCCGGCTCCGCGCCGAGCTGGTGCGCGGCTACCTGGGGCCGGCGATCGACGCGCTGGTGGCCGGTTCCTGAGCCGGGACGGCCGACTGCTGCGGGGCCGTCTCCTCCGGGCGTTCCCGGAGCGACAGCAAAACGCGCAGCACCCAGATCCACATCACGCACGAGCCGAGCATGTGCGCGCCCACCAGGACCTCGGGCAGGTCGGTGAAGTACTGCACATAGCCGATGAGGCCCTGCGCCAGCAGGATCAGGAACAGCTCACGGGTGCGGGCCAGCGGTCCCCTGGGGGCGTCCACGGCCTTCAGCACGAACCACAGGGCGAAGGTCAGCGTGACCACGATCCACGCCAGCACGGCGTGCAGCTTGGCCACCGCCTCCCAGTCGACCGGCATCCGCGCGACCTCGCTGGAGTCGCCCGCGTGCGGGCCCGCGCCGGTCACCACCGTGCCGACCGCGATCAGCAGCACGGACGCGGCCACCAGGAACCACACCAGCTGCACCACGGCCTTGCCGACCAGCGGCCGCGGCTCGGCGTCGCCCTCGCGGGTGCGCTGCCACATCACCGTGGCGACCGCGATCAGCGCCGAGGACAGCAGGAAGTGCGCCGCGACCGTGTACGGGTTCAGGCCGACCAGCACCACGACGCCGCCGAGGACGGCGTTGCCCATGACGACCCAGAACTGCGCCCACCCCAGCAGGGTGAGGCTGCGCCGGTACGGCTTCTGCGAGCGCGCGGCGACGATCGCCCAGCCGACGGCGGCGCACAGCACGTACGTCAGCAGGCGGTTGCCGAACTCGATGACGCCGTGCAGGCCCATCTCGCTGGTGGTGGTCAGCGAGTCGTCGGTGCACTTGGGCCAGGTCGGGCAGCCGAGGCCGGAGCCGGTCAGCCGCACCGCGCCGCCGGTGACCACGATGACCACCGACATGACGAGCGCGGCGAGGGCCGCGCGGCGGACGGTCCGGGGATCCGGGGTCCAGCGAGCGGCGATGAAGGCGAGCGGGTTGCGCAGGGCCGCCTGGGCGTCGGCGCGGGTCACGTTTGGCACGCGTCCCATCGTAGGCCGCCGCTTGTGCACGCTTTCACGAGGGTCGGTTCCGGGCATCCCGCGCCTACTCCCAGCGGAAGAACGCGCCGGCCGCGGCGAGCCCCGCGACCGCCCACGCGGTGAGGATCCCGAGGTCGGCCCAGGGCATGCCGGCGCCGTGCTGGAGCACGTCCCGCAGGCCCTCCGACAGCGCGGCGATCGGCAGCAGCCCGAGCACGTCCTGAGCGGCGTCCGGGAACTTGTCCAGCGGCACGACCACCCCGCCGCCGACGAGCAGCAGCAGGAAGACCAGGTTGGCGGCGGCGAGGGTCGCCTCCGCCTTGAGCGTGCCGGCCATGAGCAGCCCCAGCCCGGAGAAGGCGGCCGTGCCCAGCGCCAGCAGCGCGACCACCGCGAGGGCGCCGCCCTGCGGGTCCCAGCCGAGCATCAGCGCGATCACCGTCAGCAGGACCACCTGGAGGACCTCGGTGACCAGCACCGACAGCGTCTTGGCGGTCATCAGCCCCCAGCGCGGCAGCGGAGACGCCGCGAGCCGCTTCAGCACGCCGTAGCGGCGCTCGAAGCCGGTCCCGATGGCCTGCCCGGTGAACGCCGTCGACATCACCGCGAGCGCGAGGATGCCGGGCGCGAGGAAGTCCACCGCCGCGCCGTCGCCGGTGTCCACCACGTCCACGGTGCTGAACAGCACCAGCAGCAGGGTGGGGATGACCACCGTGAGCAGCAGCTGCTCGCCGTTGCGCAGCAGCATCTTCGTCTCGAGCACCGCCTGCGCGGCGATCATGCGGGCCAGCGGCGCCGCGCCCGGCTGCGGAGAATAGGTCCCGGTGGCCGTCACGAACGCAGCTCCTTGCCGGTCAGCTCCAGAAACACGTCTTCCAGGGTGTGCCGCTCCACCGAGATCCGGTCCGGCAGCACCCCGTGCTGCGCGCACCAGGACGTCACCGTGGCGAGCAGCTGCGGGTCGACCTTGCCGTCGACCCGGTACGAGCCCGGCGTCACCTCGGCGGCCGACGCGTCGGAGGGCAGCGCCTTCAGCAGGGACGCCACGTCCAGTCCGGGCCGCCCGGAGAAGCGCAGGGTGTTCTCGGCGCCGCCGCGGCACAGCTCCTCGGGGGAGCCCTGGGCGACGACCCGGCCGCCGTCGATGATCGCCACGTCGTCGGCGAGCTGCTCGGCCTCGTCCATGTGGTGCGTGGTCAGGACGACGCAGACGCCGTCGTCGCGCAGGTCGCGGACCAGGTCCCAGGTGGCGTGGCGGGCCTGTGGGTCGAGGCCGGCGGTCGGCTCGTCCAGGAACACCAGTTCCGGGCGGCCCACCACGGCCATCGCCAGCGCGAGGCGCTGCTGCTGCCCGCCGGACAGCCGCCGGTACGAGGTCCGGCCGCAGGAGCCGAGGCCCAGCCGCTCGATCAGCGCGTCCACGTCCAGCGGGCGCGCGTGCAGCTTCGCCACGTGCCGCAGCATCTCGTCCGCCCGGGCCCCCGCGTACACGCCGCCGGACTGGAGCATCACGCCGATGCGGGGCCGCAGCGCCGCCGACTCGCGGGCCGGGTCGAGACCCAGGACGCGCACCGTGCCGGCGTCGGGCCGCCGGTATCCCTCGCAGATCTCGACCGTGGTCGTCTTGCCCGCTCCGTTGGGGCCGAGCACGGCGGTCACGCCCTGCCCTGCCGCCAGGTCGAGGCCGTCCACCGCGGTCTTCGTGCCGTACCGCTTCACCAGGGCCTGCACCTGGACCACGGGCTCACTTCGCATGGGTCATGAGTCTAGGGAGATGCCCGGTGTCCCGGGCCGGGGGGTGCGGGAAGCCGCCCGGACGGGAAAGGCGCTCTTGCGCGGAGCCCGCCAAGTGTGCTGCGGAACGGCAAGTGCGCCGGTCGGAGGGGGTGCGGGCGGTGCCGGCGGGGCGCTCCCGCAGGCCTCCGGCTGATCGATCAAAGATCGTTTCCGCAGGTCACATTAGGTATACCTAAGTGATGCAAGGCACGTCGGGCCGTCCGGACGCCGCTTGCCGGGCTCCGAGGAATTACGCAACAATGGCGTTGTGAAAAACGGCGAGCATCCGACGACGCCTCCCCAGGAGGATCTGGCAACCGGTGAGCGGTCCACCCGCAACCGGGTCGCCCGCTCCATCCTGGACCACGGCCCGTCGACCGTCGCCGAACTGGCGGGGCGGCTGAAGCTCACCCAGGCGGCCGTGCGCCGCCACCTCGACGCCCTGGCCGCGGACAACGTCGTGGAGGCCCGCGAGCGCCGCGTCTACGGCGCGCGCTCACGCGGGCGCCCGGCCAAGGTGTTCGCCCTGACCGACTGCGGCCGGGACGCCTTCGACCAGTCCTACGACAAGCTCGCGGTGGACGCGCTGCGCTGGATCGGCGAGCGGGAGGGCGGCGACGAGGCGATCGCCGCGTTCGCCCGGGCCCGCATCGCCGCCCAGGCCGGCGCCTACCGCAAGGCCGTCGAGGACGTACCGCCGGAGAAGCGCACGGAGGCCCTGGCCAAGGCGCTCAGCGCGGACGGGTACGCTGCGACCGCGCGCAGCGCACCGGTCGGCGAGCAGCTCTGCCAGCACCACTGCCCGGTCGCCCACGCCGCCGAGAAGTTCCCGCAGCTGTGCGAGGCCGAGACGGAATTTTTCGCCGAGCTTCTCGGTACGCACGTACAGCGGCTGGCGACGATCGCGCACGGCGACGGCGTCTGCACGACGTTCATCCCCAAGATTTCCCACCACGCATCTGCAAGCACGTCCGGGAGGAACCCCGCATGACTCTCCCCACGGAGACTGCCCACCCCGAGCTGGAGGGTCTGGGCACCTACGAATACGGCTGGGCCGACCGTGACGAGGCCGGTGCGTCGGCGCGCCGCGGCCTGAGCGAGGACGTCGTCCGGGACATCTCCGCGAAGAAGGACGAGCCGGAGTGGATGACGAAGCTCCGCCTCAAGGGCCTGCGCCTGTTCGAGAAGAAGCCCATGCCGAACTGGGGCTCCGACCTCTCCGGCATCGACTTCGACAACATCAAGTACTTCGTGCGGTCGACGGAGAAGCAGGCGGAGTCCTGGGAGGACCTCCCCGAGGACATCAAGAACACCTACGACAAGCTGGGCATCCCCGAGGCCGAGAAGAAGCGCCTCGTCGCCGGCGTCGCCGCCCAGTACGAGTCGGAGGTCGTCTACCACCAGATCCGCGAGGACCTGGAGGAGCAGGGCGTCATCTTCCTCGACACCGACACCGCCCTGAAGGAGCACCCGGAGCTCTTCAAGGAGTACTTCGGCACGGTCATCCCGGTCGGTGACAACAAGTTCGCGTCGCTGAACTCCGCCGTGTGGTCGGGCGGCTCCTTCATCTACGTCCCGCCGGGCGTGCACGTCGAGATCCCGCTCCAGGCCTACTTCCGGATCAACACCGAGAACATGGGCCAGTTCGAGCGGACCCTGATCATCGTCGACGAGGGTGCCTACGTGCACTACGTCGAGGGCTGCACCGCCCCGATCTACAAGTCGGACTCGCTGCACTCCGCGGTCGTCGAGATCATCGTCAAGAAGAACGCCCGCTGCCGCTACACGACCATCCAGAACTGGTCGAACAACGTCTACAACCTGGTCACCAAGCGCGCCGTGGCCTACGAGGGCGCGACCATGGAGTGGGTCGACGGCAACATCGGCTCCAAGGTGACGATGAAGTACCCGGCCGTCTACCTCATGGGCGAGCACGCCAAGGGCGAGACCCTGTCCATCGCCTTCGCCGGCGAGGGCCAGCACCAGGACGCCGGCGCCAAGATGGTCCACATGGCCCCGAACACCTCGTCGAACATCGTCTCCAAGTCGGTGGCGCGCGGCGGCGGCCGGACCTCCTACCGCGGTCTCATCGAGATCGGCGAGGGCGCCCCGGGCTCCAAGTCCAACGTGCTGTGCGACGCGCTGCTGGTGGACACCATCTCCCGCTCGGACACCTACCCCTACGTGGACGTCCGCGAGGACGACGTGTCCATGGGCCACGAGGCGACCGTCTCCAAGGTCTCCGAGGACCAGCTCTTCTACCTGATGAGCCGCGGCCTGAGCGAGTTCGAGGCGATGGCGATGATCGTGCGCGGCTTCGTCGAGCCGATCGCCAAGGAACTGCCCATGGAGTACGCGCTCGAGCTCAACCGGCTGATCGAGCTCCAGATGGAAGGCGCGGTCGGCTAAAGCACCACGCCGTTCCGTCAAGCCCCTTACGCAAAGGAAAGCGAGCACTACGACAGCCATGGCTGAGGCTCAGAACATCCCGGTCGGTTCGACGACCGCCGGTTCGATCGCGGTCGCCGCCGAGTCGACCGTCGCCACCCGCATGAGCGCGCCCCCGTCCTTCGACGTGGCGGACTTCCCCGTCCCCCACGGCCGCGAGGAGGAGTGGCGGTTCACCCCGCTGGAGCGGCTGCGCGGGCTGCACGACGGCACCGCCGCCGCCACCGACGGGGGCCTCAAGGTCGCCGTCGAGGCGCCCGAGGGCGTCACCGTCGAGACCGTCGGCCGTGACGACGCCCGGCTCGGCCGCACCGGAGCCCCGGTGGACCGCGTCGCCGCCCAGGCGTACTCGGCCTTCACCCAGGCGTCGGTCGTGACCGTGCCCAAGGAGACCGTCCTCACCGAGCCGGTCCGCATCGCGGTGCACGGCGAGGGCGGCACCGCCTACGGCCACCAGGTGATCGAGCTCGGCGCCTTCGCCGAGGCCGTCGTGGTCATCGACCACACCGGCGACGCGGTGCTCGCCGCCAACGTCGAGTACGTCCTCGGCGACGGCGCCAAGCTCACCGTCGTGTCCGTCCAGGACTGGGACGAAAAGTCGGTGCACGTCGCCCAGCACAACGCCCTCGTCGGCCGCGACGCCTCCTTCAAGTCGGTCGTCGTGACCTTCGGCGGCGACGTCGTCCGCCTGCACCCGCGCGTCGCCTACGCGGGCCCCGGCGGCGAGGCCGAGCTGTTCGGCCTGTACCTGACCGACGCCGGCCAGCACCAGGAGCACCGCCTCCTGGTCGACCACAACGTCCCGCACTGCAAGTCCAACGTCGCCTACAAGGGCGCGCTGCAGGGCGACGACGCGCACGCCGTGTGGATCGGCGACGTGCTCATCGAGGCCAAGGCCGAGGGCACCGACACCTACGAGATGAACCGCAACCTCGTCCTCACTGACGGCGCGCGGGTCGACTCGGTGCCCAACCTCGAGATCGAGACCGGCGAGATCGTCGGCGCCGGCCACGCCTCCGCGACCGGCCGCTTCGACGACGAGCAGCTCTTCTACCTGATGGCCCGCGGCATCCCCGAGAAGGACGCCCGCCGTCTGGTGGTCCGGGGCTTCTTCGCCGAGCTCGTCCAGCAGATCGGCGTCCCCGACATCGAGGAGCGTCTGATCGCCAAGATCGAGGAGGAGCTGGAGGCCGCGGTCGCATGACCTTCGTACGCGTCTGTGGACTGGGCGAGCTGGAGGAGGACACCCCGAAGCGGGTGGAACTCGACGGCACGCCGGTCTCCGTGGTGCGCACCGAGGGAGAGGTGTTCGCGATCCACGACATCTGCTCCCACGCGAACGTCTCCCTCGCGGAGGGCGAGGTGGACGACTGCCACATCGAGTGCTGGCTGCACGGCTCGCGTTTCGACCTCCGCTCCGGCAAGCCCGACGCCCTCCCGGCGACGCGCCCCGTCCCCGTATACCCCGTAAAGATCGAAGGGGACGACGTGCTCGTCTCCCTCACCCAGGAGTCCTGAGGCACCCATGGCAACGCTTGAAATCCGAGACCTGCACGTCACCGTCGAGGCCGACAACGCCACGAAGGAGATCCTCAAGGGCGTCGACCTCACCGTGAAGCAGGGCGAGACGCACGCCATCATGGGCCCCAACGGCTCGGGCAAGTCGACCCTCGCCTACTCGCTGGCGGGTCACCCCAAGTACACGATCACCCAGGGCACCGTCACCCTCGACGGCGAGGACGTCCTGGAGATGTCCGTCGACGAGCGCGCCCGTGCCGGCCTGTTCCTCGCCATGCAGTACCCGGTCGAGGTCCCCGGCGTCTCCGTCTCCAACTTCCTGCGCACCTCCGCCACCGCCGTGCGCGGCGAGGCCCCCAAGCTGCGTACCTGGGTGAAGGAGGTCAAGGAGGCCATGGAGCGCCTCAACATGGACCCCGCCTTCGCCGAGCGCAACGTCAACGAGGGCTTCTCCGGCGGTGAGAAGAAGCGCCACGAGATCCTTCAGCTGGAGCTCCTCAAGCCGAAGATCGCGATCCTCGACGAGACCGACTCCGGCCTGGACGTCGACGCCCTGCGCGTCGTCTCCGAGGGCGTCAACCGCGTCCGCGAGTCCGGCCAGGTCGGCACCCTGCTGATCACGCACTACACGCGCATCCTGCGCTACATCAAGCCCGACCACGTCCACGTCTTCGCGGCCGGACGGATCGCCGAGTCCGGCGGCCCCGAGCTCGCCGACAAGCTCGAGGCGGAGGGCTACGAGGCCTACACGAAGGGTGGCGCATCCGAGTGACACAGCTGCCGGGCCTCCTCGACACCGAGGCGCTCCGCAAGGACTTCCCGATCCTGGACCGCGTGGTTCACGACGGCAAAAAGCTCGTGTACCTGGACAACGCGGCGACCTCGCAGACGCCGCGCCAGGTGCTCGACGTGCTCTCCGAGTACTACGAGCAGCACAACGCCAACGTCCACCGCGGCGTGCACGTCCTCGCCGAGGAGGCCACGGCGCTGTACGAGGGCGCGCGCGACAAGGTCGCGGAGTTCATCAACGCGCCGAGCCGCGACGAGGTGATCTTCACCAAGAACGCCTCCGAGTCGCTCAACCTCGTGGCCAACATGCTGGGCTGGGCCGACGAGCCCTACCGCGTGGACCACGAGACCGAGATCGTCATCACGGAGATGGAGCACCACTCCAACATCGTGCCGTGGCAGCTGCTCGCGCAGCGCACCGGCGCGAAGCTGAAGTGGTTCGGGCTGACCGACGACGGCCGGCTCGACCTCTCCGACATCGACGAGATCATCACCGAGAAGACGAAAATCGTCTCCTTCGTGCTGGTGTCCAACATCCTGGGCACGGTCAACCCGGTCGAGGCGATCGTGCGCCGCGCCCAGGAGGTCGGCGCGCTCGTCTGCGTCGACGCCTCCCAGGCCGCGCCGCACATGCCGCTGGACGTGCAGGCCCTCCAGGCCGACTTCGTGGCCTTCACCGGCCACAAGATGTGCGGCCCGACCGGCATCGGCGTCCTGTGGGGCCGCCAGGAACTGCTGGAGGACCTGCCTCCGTTCCTCGGCGGCGGCGAGATGATCGAGACCGTGTCGATGAGCTCGTCGACGTACGCCCCCGCCCCGCACAAGTTCGAGGCGGGCACCCCGCCGATCGCCCAGGCGGTCGGACTCGGCGCGGCGATCGACTACCTGTCGGCCATCGGCATGGACAAGATCCTCGCGCACGAGCACGCCATCACCGAGTACGCCGTCAAGCGGCTCCTCGAGGTGCCCGACCTGCGCATCATCGGTCCGGCCACCGCCGAGGAGCGCGGCGCCGCGATCTCCTTCACCCTCGGGGACATCCACCCGCACGACGTGGGCCAGGTCCTCGACGAGCAGGGCATCGCGGTCCGGGTCGGACACCACTGCGCCCGCCCCGTCTGCCTGCGGTACGGAATTCCTGCGACCACGCGGGCGTCGTTCTATCTGTACTCCACGCCGGCGGACATCGACGCACTGGTCGACGGTCTGGAGCACGTACGGAACTTCTTCGGATGAGGGGCTGAGGCGTGAAGCTGGACTCCATGTACCAGGACGTCATCCTGGACCACTACAAGAACCCGCACGGGCGGGGTCTCCGGGACGGCGACGCCGAGGTGCACCACGTCAACCCGACGTGCGGCGACGAGATCACGCTGCGCGTGAAGTACGACGGCACGACCATCAGCGACGTCAGCTACGAGGGACAGGGCTGTTCCATCAGCCAGGCGTCCGCGTCCGTGCTGAACGACCTGCTGGTCGGCAAGGACCTCGCCGAGGCGCAGAAGATCCAGGGGACCTTCCTGGAGCTGATGCAGTCCAAGGGGAGGATCGAGCCCGACGACGCGATGGAGGAGGTGCTGGAGGACGCGGTCGCGTTCGCCGGCGTCTCCAAGTACCCCGCGCGGGTCAAGTGCGCCCTCCTGAGCTGGATGGCGTGGAAGGACGCGACGGCCCAGGCGCTGGGCGCCGACGCCGAAAGGACTACGGCATGAGCGAGACCGTGGAGATGAAGCCGGCCTCGGAGGAGGAGCTCCGGGAGGCCCTGATGGACGTCGTCGACCCCGAGCTGGGCATCGACGTCGTCAACCTCGGCCTCATCTACGGCATCCACATCGACGACTCCAACGTCGCGACCGTGGACATGACGCTGACCTCGGCGGCCTGCCCGCTGACCGACGTCATCGAGGACCAGGCGAAGTCCGCCACGGACGGCCTGGTCAACGAGTTGCGGATCAACTGGGTCTGGATGCCGCCGTGGGGCCCGGACAAGATCACGGACGACGGCCGTGAGCAGCTGCGGGCGTTGGGCTTCAACGTCTGAGCCTGCCGCACACGGATGGATGGCGACGCTCCCTTCGGGGGGCGTCGCCGTTTTCATGTCTCTCGGGCGGTGCCGCTGTGTACGCTCGTACACATGGGATACCTGCTGCTGGCCGGGGCCATCGCGGCCGAGGTGTGCGCCACCACCGCCATGAAGTACAGCGAGGGCTTCAGCAGGCTCTGGCCCTCCCTGCTGACCCTGCTGGGCTACGTCGTCTCCTTCGCCCTCCTCGCGCAGACCCTGCGCACCGTGGCCGTCGGCACCGCCTACGCCATCTGGGCCGGCGTGGGCACCGCCGCCATCGCGACCATCGGGATCGTGTTCCTCGGCGAGGGGATGACGGCCGCCAAGGCAGCGGGCATCGGGCTGATCATCGTCGGCGTGGTCGTGCTGAACCTGGGCGGGGCGCACTGATGGCCGGGCGCCGGTACGACCCGGAGCGGCGGCAGCGGATCATCGACGCGGCGATCCGGGTCGTCGGCCGCAGTGGCCTCGCGGGGCTCACCCACCGCAGCGTCGCCCGGGAGGCGGACGTGCCGCTCGGGTCCACCACGTACCACTTCGCCACCCTCGACGAGCTGATGGTGGCCGCCCTGCGCCAGGCCAACGAGGGCTTCGCCAAGGTGATCGCCTCGCGCGGCGGCCTGGAGGACCCCCGGACCGACCTGGCGGCCGAGCTGGCGGCGCTGACGGGGGAGTGGCTGGGCGGCGAGCGGACGGGCGTGGAGCTGGAGTACGAGCTGTATCTGGCCGCGCTGCGGCGCCCGGCCCTGCGCCCGGTCGCCGCCGAGTGGTGCGAGGACCTCGCCGCGCTGCTGTCCCGCCGCACGGACCCGGTCACGGCGCGGGCCCTGGTCGCCCTGATGGACGGCATCTGCCTCCAGGTGCTGCTGACCGGCACGCCGTACGACGAGGAGTACGCGCGGGAGATGCTGGGGCGGCTGCTGCCGGGGCACGGCGGGCCCCGGATCGGTACCTGAACGGTGTTCCGGACGGGCACCTGAACAATGTTCCGGACCAGCCCCTGAACGGTGTTCCGGACCGGCACCCGAGACGCGGGCGGCACCGGTTCGCGTCCGGCGCCTCCGGCCGGTTAGGTTGCCCTCATGACCGACACGACTGCTCAGAGCACCACCGGCGCAGTGGCCGCCGGCCTCGCCACCATCGCCGCCGACGGCACCGTCCTCGACACCTGGTTCCCGGCGCCCGAGCTGGCCGCCGAGCCGGGCCCGTCCGGCACGGAGCGGCTCTCCGCCGAGCAGGCGGCCGAGCTGCTGGGCGGCGGCGCCACCGCCGCGGTCGGCCCGGACCGGCGCCGGGGCGTCGAGGTCGTCGCGGTCCGCACGGTCATCTCCTCCCTGGACGCCAAGCCGGTCGACGCGCACGACGTCTACCTGCGGCTGCACCTGCTCTCCCACCGCCTGGTCAAGCCGCACGGCCAGAACCTGGACGGCATCTTCGCCCACCTCGCCAACGTCGCCTGGACCTCGCTGGGCCCGGTCGCCGTGGACGAGCTGGAGAAGGTACGGCTCAACGCCCGCGCGGAGGGCCTGCACCTCCAGGTGACGTCCGTGGACAAGTTCCCGCGCATGACCGACTACGTGGCCCCCAAGGGCGTGCGCATCGGCGACGCCGACCGCGTCCGTCTCGGCGCGCACCTCGCCGAGGGCACCACCGTGATGCACGAGGGCTTCGTCAACTTCAACGCCGGCACGCTCGGCACGTCGATGGTCGAGGGCCGCATCGCGGCGGGCGTCGTCGTCGGCGACGGCTCCGACATCGGCGGCGGCGCGTCCACGATGGGCACCCTGTCGGGCGGCGGCAACGTCCGCATCACCATCGGCGAGCGGTGCCTGGTCGGCGCGGAGGCGGGCGTGGGCATCGCCCTCGGCGACGAGTGCGTGGTCGAGGCCGGCCTCTACGTCACCGCCGGCACCCGCGTCACCCTCCCCGACGGCCAGGTCGTCAAGGCCCGCGAACTCTCCGGCGCCTCCAACATCCTCTTCCGCCGCCACTCGGAGACGGGCCGCGTGGAGGCCCGCCCGAACAACGCGGTGTGGGGCGGCCTGAACGAGGTCCTGCACAGCCACAACTGACGGCGGACGGCCGTGACTTACGGCCGCCCTGTCGCTCAACGCCCTGACCCGCCGCCGCTGTCGGCACCGAGCGCCCTTCCACGGCCCCAGGACGGCCCGGAAGGGCGCTCGTGCGTGAGCACCGCGTCGGAAAGCTCGGGCGGGGACCGCATCGGCCGGCCTACGAGGCTCGGTCGCGGTCGGCCCGGTACTCGTCGAAGAGGCGGAAGAGCAGCTCGATCGCGGGCACGCCGGTCGCTTCGGCTTCGCGCTCGATCTCGGTGGCCCAGCTCAGCGGGCTCTCGCGGCCGAGCCGGTGCCACAGCCACTCGGTGAACGGGCCCTGCGTGCCAGGGCTCCAGAAGTCGAATTCGCCTTCGACGCCGTGCACGACCATGGCGGCTCGGTAGCCGGTCAGCAGGGACTCCAAGTGCTTGAGCGAGCTACGGGGAAGCCACATCCCCGGTCGGAGCCGCACCTCGTCGAGGAAGTCGTACACGTCGGTCAGCTCCGTGAGCTGCCGCGGACCGTTCGCCCGGCGCATTGCCGGCAGGCGCCCGTCTTCCCGCACGACCACTCCCGCCCCCCGTGGTTGCCCCGTGTGCAGGAGCATAGAGGGGCAGTACGCCCGGTGCCGGGCGTTGTCCGTGGCGTGTGTTTCACTTTCCGGCCATGGATGAACGGGAACTGCTCGAAGACGTTGGCTCCTTGGTCAGGTCCGGCGGGCGGGGGCTGGTGTGCGGGCGGGGCGGGCACGGGGCGGGGCATGTGTGTCTGAGGGTGCCCGACGGGGTGGAGCTGGGAACTCTGCGCGCTCGGTTCAGCCGCCGGTACGGGCAGCTGCGCAATCTCGTCATGGGCGGTCACACGGATCCGAAGGTGACCGAGCGGACCGGGTCGCCGCTCCTCGCCCCGTTCGCGGGGGAGTTGACCGAGATGCGCGGGTGGGCGTACGGCAATCGGTGGATCGGCTGCGGGGCGGTGCGTGACGGGGACGGTGAACAGCTGGTGGTGCTCGTCGCGGAGCGGGACGCGCCGCCGTCGGACGAACCGCCGGAGGACGTCGTCCACGTGGCCGCTCCCCGCCGTGTCACGCACCCCGACGACCGTCGTACGTGGGTGCGGCGCGTGATCGATCTGACCGGGTGGGAGCCCCTCGGGCTCACCCCCGACTGGGCGGCCGTGGAGGCAGAGCTGGGGGTCCCGCTGCCGGCGGACTACAAGGAGCTCGCCGCGGCGTTCGGCGGCGGTGTCTTCAGCGATTCCGTCTCCTTCCTGGGGTGCGGCGCGAGCGTCCCGTTCGACCTGCCCGCACGGTGGCGGGCCGGGCTGCCGTACGCAAGCCTCTCCGCGGGCGGGCCGTACGAGGAATTCACGCCGGGCGGCAAGGGGGTGCTCACATGGGGCTCCACCGAATGGGCCGACGAGTACTGCTGGCTGATCGACGCCGAGCGGCCGGGCGACTACCCCGTCCTCGCGCGGTCCCACGACCCAGGACCCTGGTACCGGTACGACATGTCCACCTCCGAGTTCCTCCACCGTGTCCTCGCCGACGCCGATTTCCGGCCGTTCGGCATCGCGCGGTACGACCTGGGCGCGACGTTCGTGCCCGGCTCCGACGGCCGGCCGATCTGACGAAGACGACGCGGCGGCCCTGTGGCACCATCGCGGGATGCTGCGACTCACCGACTTCATCATCGACTGCCCGGACACCATGGAGCTGGCCGGCTTCTACTCCGAGGTGACGGGCCGGCCGCTCAAGAAGCACAGTTCCGCGGACTGGGCCGGGATCCGGTTCGGAGAGATCGAGCTGGCGTTCATCCGGGTGGACGACTACCGGGCTCCGCAGTGGCCCGACACCGAGCACCCCAAGCAGTTCCATCTCGACTTCGAAGTCGACGACCTGGAGGCCGAGCAGGCCCGCGTGCTCGGGCTCGGGGCGACGCTGCGGCAGGACTTCACCGGGCCCGAGGGATACGGGTGGCGCATCTTCACCGACCCGATCGGTCATCCCTTCTGCCTGTGCCGCAACAAGGGCGTCGTCTGGACCGACCAGGGCCCGGTCTGGCCCGGGCGGGACTGACCGGTGACGGCGGGCTGATCCTCGTATGGGTTACTTTCCGTGACCTTGAGGTCGTTTTGGCGGATGAACGGGTGGACACAGGGTCCGATCAGACGCCAAGGCGACTGAATGTGCACGGAAATGGGGACGGGCGATGACCGACAAGTGGGTGCGGGGCGTGCTGCGCTGTGTGATCGGCGTGATGGGCGTGGCCGCCATGCTGATGCTCTGCGGGACCCTGGCGGGTACCGCGCACGCCGACGAGACGACCAGCGGGTCGAAGAACGGGCCCCGGGTCGGGCTGGTCAACGCCGATCTCGGGCAGATCGACGACCCCGCCGAGGACGTGCTGGAACACGTGCTGCTGTTCAGCGACCGTCAGGTGTGGAACTGACGTCCGCGGTCGGACGGGCGTAGGCCTCCCGCAGGGCGGCCGTCGTGCTCGGGTCCGCCGGGCGTAGGGGCGGGCGGACCGGGCCCGCGGGGAGGCCCAGGACGGGGAGCAGGGCCTTCGCCGTGACCGTGCCGGGGAGGCCGCTCGCCATCATCGCCTCGATCAGCGGGGTCAGGCGGTGCTGGAGGCGGGTCGCCTCGGCGGTGTCTCCCTTGTCGAAGGCGTCGAGGACGCGGCGGACAGCGGCGGGGGCCACGTTGGCCACCGTGCTGACGCATCCGGCGCCGCCCACCGCGCGGAGCGCCAGATTGTGCTCGTCGCAGCCCGCGTAGTACGCCAGGTCCGTGCGGGCCATCACCTTCTGCGCGGCCAGGAAGTCGCCGGAGCAGTCCTTCACCGCCACGACGCGGGGGTGCTCGGCCAGACGCAGCAGGGTGTCCGGCTCGACGCGGACCCCGGTGCGGACCGGGATGTCGTAGAGGACCACGGGGAGGCCCGTCGCGTCGGCGGTCTCCCGGAAATACGCCTCGATCGCGTCCTGCGGCGGGCGGCTGTAGTACGGGGCGACCAGCAGAAGGGCGTCCGCGCCGGCCCGCTCGGCCTCGCGGGCCAGGGTGACGGTGTGCGCGGTGTCGGGGGTGCCGACGCCGGCGATCAGCGTGGCGCGGGTGCCGACGGCCTCCCGGACGGCCGCGATCAGGGACCGCTTCTCCGCGTCCGTCGTCGTCGGGGACTCCCCGGTCGTGCCGGACAGCACCAGACCGTCGCAGCCCTGGGCGACCAGATGGCCGGCCAGGCGCTGCGCACCGTCCAGGTCCAGCGCGCCGGAGGCGGTGAAGGGGGTGATCATCGCGCACAGGGTGCGGCCGAGGGAGGGGGAAGGGGGCGTGGAGGTCATGGAGGTAGTGTCGGCGCGGGGACGGTGAAGGTCCACTTACAGGTTCTCATCGATATCCGTAAGCGTTGCTTGAGGGATAGGGCGCAGCGCGCGGGGGTACTCGGGTTACCCCACCGAGAGGAGGCGCACCGTGGCCGGAACCATCCAACAACGGCCTGTACGCGACGAGCACAGCGTCGGCGAGCTCGTCGGGCAGGCCACCGAACAGATCTCGCGGCTCGCACGGCAGGAAGTGGCGCTCGCCAAGGAGGAACTGGCGGAGAAGGGGCGCCGGGCCGGAGTCGGCGGCGGGATGCTGGGAGCGGCGGGGGCGTTCGGATACGCGGGTCTGCTCGCGCTGGCCGCCACGGGAATCGCCGCACTCGACCTGGTGCTGCCGCTGTGGGCGGCGGCGCTGATCATCACGGGCGTGCTGTTCCTGATCGCCGGCGTGCTGGCGCTGGCCGGACGCGGGCAGCTGCGCCGCGCCACGCCGCCCAAGCCGGAGCGCACGCTGGGCAGCGTGAAGGCCGACGTCGAGGAGATCAAGGGAAGGGCGCACCGATGACGCACGAGGTGAAGGGCTCGGCGTCCCCGTCGGGAGCCCACGTGGACGCCGGCAGTGAGGCGGCGCGTGGGGCCAAGGGCCCCGACGAGCTGCGCCGGGAGATCGAACGGACCCGGCACGAACTCGGCGACACCGTCGAGGAACTGGCCGGGAAGATGGACGTCAAGGCACGGGCACGGGCGCGCGCCGACGAACTGAAGGACCGGGCCGGCGCGATGAGCGTGCAGATGCGCAGCAGCGCCGCGCATGCCGGCGAGGTCGGCAAGCAGCACCGCACGCAGCTGGTGGCCGCCGCGGGCGCGCTGGTGATGCTGGCCGTGGGGGCGGCGGTGATGATGCAGCGCCGCCATCACTAGCGGGCGGGCCGCGAGGCCGGGGTGATCCGGCGCCGGGTGCGGGCCGGAGGGCGGCGGGGGACGGAAAGCGGACAGCCGCTTCCCGTCCCCCGCCGCCTGTCACCACGGCGCGGTCACGGCCTGAAGCGCAGAACCTGCGGGTCGTGGTCGCTGATCTGGTCGTGGAACTCCGCGTTGATGTGCACGCTGTCGTAGCTGAACGAGCACGGGCGGCGGATCGACGGGCTGATCAGGATCTGGTCGAGCGCCTGGCTGTTGCCCTGGTACACGTACGAGTAACGCTCCGACGCGGGCAGCGACTTGATCGCCGACCAGAGCACGCCGCCGCCCTCCATGATGCGGGTGGTGCGGGAGAACTCGAAGTCGTTGATGTCGCCGAGCGCCACGACCGCCGCGTTCTTCTGCGCCTTGAGGATCTTCGCGGTGAAGTCGTGGACCTCCTGAGCCTGGAGGTGGCGCTGCGTATCCGAGCCGCGCACCGGCGGCTGGTACTGCGCGGTGAGGCCCTGGTCGCCGCCCTTGGAGGAGAAGTGGTTGGCGATGACGATCACCGTGCGGCCGCGGAAGACGAACTCGCCGGCCAGCGGCTTGCGGCTGTCCTCGAACGCCGCCGAGTCCGGGGCGATCCGGCCGGGGGACAGGGTCAGGGCCGCCTTGCCGCGGACCTTGACCACGTCGGTCGCCGTGGTGGCGTCGCCGCCCGGCCGGTCGGTGAAGGACACCCGGGCCGGGTTGAACAGGAACGCCTGGCGGATGTTGCCGCCCGGCTCGCCGCCGTCCTGCTTGTCGGCGGGGTCGACGGCACGCCAGTCGTAGCGCGGGCCGCCGGCCGCCTCGATGGCGTCGATCAGCTTCGCCAGCGTCACATCGGCGGCGACCGTGCCGTCGTCCGTGGCGCCGTTGTTGTCCTGGATCTCCTCCAGCGACACGATGTCGGGCGAGGAGAGGCTGTGCACGATCGCCTCGGCGTGCGCGGCGAAGGTGTCGTCGGACGGGTCGAGGTTCTCCACGTTGTAGGTGGCTATGGCGAGTTCGGAGCGGTGCTGCGCGCGGGTCGTCTCCCGCTCCGTGCCGCCGGGCGTCAGCGTGCCGAGCTCGCTCGCGACCAGGGTGTAGCCGCCGTACTGGTTGTAGTCCAGCGGCCCGGTGGTGGCGCCCGCGAGGACGTCGCCGACGGTCGCGTCGGGGAAGTCGGCCGCCTTGCCCAGCGACTGGATCTGGATCCGGCCGGTGTTCTGCGCGTCGTACGAGCCGTAGACCGTGCCGCCGCGCCGGTTGCGGTTCTCGTGGGGCTTCACCGTGACCCACAGCTCCGTGTACGGGTCGGTCGCGCCGACCACGCGCGCGTCGGCGACCCGCACGTTCATGCCCTCCAGCGACTCGTACAGGTCGAGGGCGTAGGCGCCCGGACGCAGCGGCAGGGCGTTGACCGAGCCGTTCGCCGCCGGGTCGCCCTGCGGCGCGTACGCGGCCGGGACCGTGCGGGCGTCGAGGGCCGCCGGGGCCGGGACCGGGTTGCCGCGCGAGACGACCGTGACGGTGGGCCTGGTGATCTCCGTGACCGACTGGTTGCCGGAGGAGGTGCCGCCGGGGACGTACTCCGAGACCGTGCCGGAGACGGACACCTCGTCGCCCACCGCGACGCCCTGCGGGGTGGAGCTCGTGAAGACGAACACGCCCTCACTGGTGGCCGGGTCGGCGTCGGGGGCGGGGTCCTGGATCCAGAAGCCGCGGGAGGAACCGTAGGTACGGATGCCGGTGACGATGCCGGTCACGTCGGTGACCTGCCGGCCGGCGAACGGCGACAGACGGGTGTCGCCCTGGATGTCGTGGACGCGCACGGACTCGGCGTGCGCGGGTGTCGTGAGGACGACGGTGGACGCCGCGGAACACACGGCGGCGACGGTGAGCGCGGCGAGGCGCGCGGACGGCTTGCTCGGCAACGGATTCCCTCCGGGGACCGGAACGAGGGTGGGCGGGTGCGGTGCGGAACACGCCCTGTCTACGCGCGTCAATGTCCAGCCTGGTCAGGCCACTTGTCAAGGTTTCGGCCATGTACGCCGGCTGACGCGGAGATGAAGTGGGCGGCATGGGTGGAAATCCGTCTAGGCTGAGCGGCTGAGACGTAGAGGGCACTAGGAGATTCAGCCGATGTCAGACAGCTCCATCCTGCCGCCGGCGCGGTTGCGCCCCGAAGCGGAGCTGGCGCGCGACGCCCTGTCCACTCCGGTGCTGTCCCGGGCCGCCAGGCTCGCCCGCTGGGCCGGTCCCGCGACCCGGGTGGACGCCGGCGGCTCACTGGTGGAGGAGCAGCTCCCCGATGCGGCCGCGGAGTTGGGTCTGAGCGGGGAGGACGCGGCGGCCGACGC
The DNA here is from genome assembly GCF_042647945.1 of Streptomyces lusitanus. NCBI lineage: Bacteria > Bacillati > Actinomycetota > Actinomycetes > Kitasatosporales > Streptomycetaceae > Streptomyces > Streptomyces lusitanus. Next base: position 131,234 of record NZ_JBHRWL010000021.1, on the reverse strand, counting down.
CGGCGAGGCCTGGCGGGTCGCCGTGGACACCGGGCTCGTCGAGGTGGTCGACGAGGAGGAGGGCACCGTCCGCGCGGGCGACGAGCTGGCGCTGCTCACCGGCGGCTCGCCGCAGGACGTGCTGGGCGTGTGGCTCGGCGCGCTGGAGACGGTGCTGGGCGACGCGAGCGTGCCCGACCTGGGCGGGCTGGTCGACGCCATCGCCGGGGGCGAGGGGTCGGGGGAGCTGGACCTCGACGCGCTGGACTGGAACCCGGAGGCCGAGGCGGAGTTCCTCGACGGGGTGCTCGGCAACCTGTATCTGCTGACCGTCGGCGAGGACAAGGCCGGCGACGCCCCGGTGCCGCTGCCCGCGCTGGCCGCCTCCGTCCTCGTGCCCGACGGCATGGCCGAGCCCAGCAACGACGTCCTGGAGCAGGTGTCCGACGCGATGATGCGGCTGGACGACCAGTTCCGGATGCTGGAGCCCGTCGGGCTGGTGGAGTACCGGCCGCTCGACGAGGACCTGATGGCCGACGCCGACGAGGAGCCCGCCGCCCCCGTCGACGAGACGGACGTCGCCCGCTACGGCCTGGTGCGGCTGACCCCGCTCGGCCTGTACGGGCTGCGCGCCCGGCTGCTGGAGGCGGGCTTCGAGGCGCCCGCGGTCGGCGACCTCGCGGACAAGGGCGCCGACGCGCTGCTCGACGGCACGGCCGGGTACCCGCCGGCCGCCGCCCACGCCGAGACCGAGCACTGGCTGGAGCGGCGCCGGCCGCTGGAGGCGGCGCGCGAGCTGCTGTCCGCGGCGCGCGGCGCGGACGAGGGTGCGCCGCTGCGGCGGCTGCGCTGCCAGCAGGCGCTGTCGCTGGTGGGCGGCGCCGCGGAACCCGCGCTGCGGGAGGTCCTGGACGACGCCGAGCTCGGCGGTCTGGCGCGGGTGTGGCTCGCCGAGCACGGGGCCCCGGACGTGCCGCCGCCGTCCGAGGCGATGATCTTCTGGCTCACCATCGACACGGTGGCCGCGCAGCTCGCCGCGGAGGGCAACTCGGAGGAGCTGCGCTCCCTGGTGGAGGGGCTGGCCCGGCAGCACAGCGGCTTCTTCGACATGGCGTGGCGGGTCGACCACCCGGCCACGGCGGACGTCCTGGAGGCGATGGGACGCCTCCACCCGGACAAGAAGATCGCGAAGGAAGCGCGGAAGGCGGCGTTCAAGGCGCGCTCCCAGCACGGGGGTTGAGGGGGGGCGCGCCCCGGCGTGAACGAGACGTCCGGCGCCCCCCCTCGCGGAGGGGCGCCGGACGCCGGTGGAGACGGGGCGGGTCAGAGGGCCTGGGCGGCGGGCTTGACCATGCCGCGGACCGTGCGGCCCTTGACGAACTCGCCCATCGCGGTCATCTCCCACTCGCCGGAGTACTGCCGGATCAGCTTCGCCATCAGCACGCCCGTCTGCGGCTCGGCGCCGGTCAGGTCGAAGCGGACCAGCTCCTCGCCGGTGGTGGCGTCCATCAGGCGGCAGTACGCCTTGGCGACCTCCGTGAACTTCTGGCCGGAGAACGAGTTCACCGTGAAGACCAGGCCCGAGACCTCCATGGGGAGGCGGCCGAGGTCGACGGTGATGACCTCGTCGTCGCCGGCGCCCTCGCCCGTGAGGTTGTCACCGGAGTGCCGCACCGCGCCGCCCAGGATCTGGAGCTTGCCGAAGTAGCAGCTGTCGAGGTGGTTGCGCTGCGGGCCGTACGCGATCACCGACGCGTCCAGGTCGATGTCCTTGCCGCGGAAGGCGGGCTCCCAGCCGAGACCCATCTTCACCTGGGACAGCAGCGGACGGCCGCCCTTCACCAGCGAGACCGTCTGGTTCTTCTGGAGGCTGACCCGGCCCTTGTCGAGGTTGATCTTGCCGGTGCCGGGCGCGGCGGCGGGCGGGGCCGGGGGAGCCGCCGGGGCGGGCGGCGCGGCCTGCGGGGCCGGCGGGGTCACCGGCTGGGCCGGGGCGGCAGGCTCCTCGACCGTGACGCCGAAGTCCGTGGCGATGCCGGCCAGGCCGTTGGCGTAGCCCTGGCCCACCGCCCGGACCTTCCAGGCGCCGTTGCGCAGATAGACCTCGACGACCACCAGGGCCGTCTCCGCGCCGAGCTGCGGGGGTGTGAAGGTCGCCAGGGCGGCGCCGGTGTCCGCGTCGCGGACGGTCGCGGTGGGCTCGATGCCCTGGAAGGTCTGGCCCGCCGCGTCGGGGCTCGCGGTCACGACGATCTTCTCGATGCCGGGCGGTACGGCCGCGGTGTCGACCGTGATCGCGTCGGGGGCCGTGCCTCCGCCGGAGCGGTAGGTCACGCCCGGGCCCGCGGGCTGGTTGTAGAAGATGAAGTCGTCGTCGGAGCGCACCTTGCCGTCGGCGGTGAGCAGCAGGCCCGATACGTCGAGCCGCACGGGCGCGGCGACGTCCACCGTCACGCGGGCGGTGGGAAGAGGGATGTTCGAGCCGGGGGTCATAGCTGTCATGCCGGGTGAACGAGCGAGGCCGTTTTACCGTTCCCTTACCTGTGGTCCGTTCGGTGGAAGGGGCGCGGGCGCCGGGGATCCACCCCGGCGCCCGCGCCCCGCACCGCGGAGCCGGAAGGCTACGGCACCACCACGATCTTGCGGCCCACGCCCGCCGCGAACTGCTCCAGCGCCTGCGGGTACTGGTCCAGGGGGAGGCGGTCGCTGATGAAGACGTCCGGGTCGAGGACGCCGTTCGCGAACAGCTCCGCCGCGCGCTCGTAGCTGTGCAGAACGGCCATCGAGCCGGTGATGGTGATCTCCTGGTTGTAGATCCGGTACGGGTCGATCTCCACGCGGGTCGCGTAGTCGGCGACGCCGAACTGGAGGAACGTGCCCGCCTTGGCGACCCGGTTCAGCCCGTCCTGGATCGCCGCCGCGTTGCCCGTCGCGTCGATGACCAGCTCCCAGCCCTGCGGCCGGTCCAGCTCGTCCGGGGTGGCCGCGGACGCGGTGACCCCCAGCTTGCGGGCCGTCTCCAGGCGCGCCGGGTTCAGGTCGACCATGTCGACGCTCGCCGCGCCGGTCCGCTTGGCCAGCTCCAGCATCATCAGGCCCATGGTCCCGGAGCCGTAGATCAGCACATGGGCGCCGAGCCGCGACTGGAGCACGTCGTAGCCGCGCACCGCGCAGGACAGCGGCTCGATCAGCGCCGCGTCCTGGGTGCGGACGTGCTCCGGGAGCTTGACGCAGTTCGCCACCGGCGCCACCGCGTACTGCGCGGCGCCGCCCGCCGTGGTGACGCCGATCGCCGCCCAGCGCTCGCAGAGGTTGTTGTGGCCGGTACGGCAGTAACGGCACTCGTGGCAGTACAGGGAGGGGTCGACCGCGACCTGGTCGCCGAGCGCCACCTCGGTGACCTGGGAGCCGACGCCGACCACCTCGCCGGCGAACTCGTGCCCGGGGACGATCGGCAGCTTGGGCGCGAATTCGCCCTGGAGGATGTGCAGATCGGTCCCGCACAGCCCGCACGCGGCGACCTCGACGACGACGTCCCTCGGGCCCGGTGTCGGGTCCGGGACCTCGGTGACGACGGCCCGGCCCACGGACTCGATGACGGCGGCCTTCATTTCACGGCTCCCAACGACAGGCCCTGGACCAGTTTGTCCTGGGCGGCGAACCCCGCGGCGAGCACCGGCAGGGAGACGACGAGCGACGCGGCGCACACCTTGGCCAGGAACAGGCCCTGGCTGGTGATGAAGCCGGTCAGGAAGACGGGGGCGGTCTCGGCGACCACGCCCGTCAGGACCCGGGCGAACAGCAGCTCGTTCCAGCTGAAGATGAAGCAGATCAGCGCCGTCGCCGCGATGCCCGGGAGGGCGATCGGGGCGATCACCCGGGTCAGCACCGTCGGCAGCCGGGCGCCGTCGATCTGGGCGGCCTCGACGACCGCGACCGGGACCTCGGAGAGGAAGGACTGCATCATCCACACCGCGATCGGAAGGTTCATCGAGGTGTAGAGGATGACGAGCAGCCAGATGTTGTCGAGCATCCCGGCGTTCTTGGCGAACAGGTAGATCGGCAGCAGGCCGGCCACCACGGGCAGCATCTTGGTGGAGAGGAAGAAGAACAGGACGTCCGTCCACTTCTTCACCGGGCGGATGGACAGGGCGTAGGCGGCGGGCAGGGCCAGCACCAGGACCAGCAGCGTCGAGGTCACCGACGCGACCGTCGAGTTGATCAGGGCGGGCCAGGGGCTGGCGCCGCCGCCCGAGCCGAAGAACTCGCGGTAGCCGTCCAGGGTGAGGGCGGCGCCCCACGAGGGCGGGTTGGTGGCCGCGTCGGTCTCGGAGTGGAAGGACGTCAGGGCCATCCAGGCGATGGGCAGGAAGAACACGATGCCGGCCAGCCAGGCGACCAGGCCGAGACCCGCTCCGCCGCGGAACCGGCCGCGGGTGTTCACGGTGGTGCTGCTCATGCGCGGGACACCTCCTCGCGGAACAGGGACGAGACCACGCGCAGGGCGAAGGTCGCGATGACGATGGAGCCGATGACGACCAGGACGCCGGCCGCCGAGGCGAGACCGTTCTCGTGCGCCTGGTAGAAGGTCTGGTACACGGTGTAGGGCAGGTTGGCGGTGCCGAGACCGCCGGACGTGAGCGTGAACACCGCGTCGAAGTTCTGCACGATGTAGATCGAGCCGAGCAGGGCGCCCAGTTCGAGGTAGCGGCGCAGATGCGGCAGCGTGATGTGCACGAAGATCTGCCAGTCGCTCGCCCCGTCGACGCGGGCCGCCTCGATCTGCTGCTGGTCCCGGCTCTGCAGCCCCGCCAGCAGGATGAGCATCATGAACGGTGTCCACTGCCACACCAGCGACGCCTGCACGGCGAGCAGCGGGGTGCCGGAGATCCAGTCGGGCTGAGGGCCGCCGACGTAGTGCAGCAGACCGTTGAGCAGGCCGTACTCCGGGTTGTAGAGGACATGCTTCCAGAGCAGGGCGGCGGCGACCGGGACCACCAGGAACGGCGCGATGAGCAGGGTGCGCACCACGGCCCGGCCGCGGAACTTCCGGTCCAGCAGCAGCGCGAGGAGCAGTCCGATCACCAGGCTGGCCAGGACGACGCCCACGGTGAGCAGGACGGTCACCCAGACGGACTTGCGCAGCGCCGGATCGGTCAGCACCTCCTGGTAGTTGGCGAACCCGGCGAAGTGACGGGCGTCCGGGTAGAGGGAGTTCCAGTCGAAGAACGAGATCACCAGGGTCGCCACGAACGGCAGCTGGGTGACCACGATCATGAAGATCAGGGCGGGCAGCAGCGGGGCGCGGGTGGCCCAGGCGCGCAGCCGGGCGGAGGGCCGGCCGGGTGCGGCGGACGTCTGTGGTACGGCCGTCGGGGCCGTGGTCGTGGCGGTCATCGTCCCTCGTACTCCTCGGCGATCTCTTCTGCCAGCTGCTGGGACTTCTTCAGGGCCTCCTCGACGGACTGGCGTCCGGCGATGGCCGCGCTGATCTCCTGGGAGACCTTGGTGCCGAGATCGGTGAACTCCGGGATGCCGACGAACTGGATGCCGGGCGCCGGGCGGGGCTGGACGCCGGGGTCGTCGGGACGGGCCTGCTCGATGGCCCGCTTGGTCATCTCCTGGAAGGCGGAGGCCTCCGCCCGGTAGTCGGGGTTGGCGTAGGTGGAGGCGCGCTTGCCGGCGGGGATGTTGGACCAGCCGACCTTCTCGCCGGCCAGCTGCTCGTACTCCTTGCTGGACGCCCAGGAGACGAACTTCCAGGCGTTGTCGGGGTTGCGGGAGGCGTTCTGGATGCCCCACGCCCAGGTGTAGAGCCAGCCGGACGACTCCGTCTCCTCCACCGGCGCCGGCGCGTAGCCGATCTTCCCGGCGACGGGGGAGCCGTCGGCCTCCAGGGAGCCGGCCGCGGACGTGGCGTCGTACCACATGGCGACCTTGCCCTGGGTCAGGTTGTTCAGGCACTCGGCGAAGCCGGCCTGGGGCGCGCCGGACTCGCCGTGCTCACGCACCAGGTCGACATAGAAGTTGACGGCCTTCTTCCACTCGGGGGAGTCGAGCCGCGCCTTCCAGTCCTTGTCGAACCAGGTGCCGCCGAAAGTGTTGACCACCGTGGTGAGCGGCGCCATGACCTCGCCCCAGCCGGGCAGTCCGCGCAGGCAGATGCCCTTCATGCCGGGTTGGGCCCCGTCCACCTGCGCGGCCAGGTCGGCCACCTGCTGCCAGGTGGGCCGGGCCGGCATCGTCAGGCCCTTCTCCGCGAAGATGTCCTTGCGGTACATCAGGAACGACGACTCGCCGTAGAACGGCTGGCCGTACAGCTTGCCGTCCTCGCCGGTGAGGGACTGCCGCATCGGCTCGAGGATGTCCTGCTGGTCGTACGCCGTGTCCTCGGCGACGTACGGGTCCATCTCCTTCAGCCAGCCGTTCTTGGCGTAGATCGGTATCTCGTAGTTGGACAGGGTGGCCACGTCGTACTGGCCGGCCTGGTTGGCGAAGTCCTGGCTGATCTTGTCGCGGACGTCGTTCTCCGGCAGCACGGTGAAGTTCACCTTGATGCCGGTCTCCTTGGTGAAGTGGGCGGCGGTCAGCTTCTGCAACTCGACCATCTGCGAGTTGTTCACCATCAGGACGTTGATGGCGTCGCCGCCGGATCCGGCCCCGCCCGCTCCGACCCAGCAGCCGGAGAGCAGCGGGGCGATCAGCGTCCCTGCGGCGGCCGTGGCGAGTACGCCTCGTGGCCTCCGTCGGCTCTGGGTTCGCATGGATCGCTCCTGGACGTATAGGGAGACATCGGGCGTCACCTGGCATGGTTCGGGCCCGTGGGGACGTGGTGCTGAGAGAGTTGGGTTACACCCGTACGACTTGAGGCCCGAGCAGGGAGTAGCGGTGGGCCTCCGAGGCCGGGAGCAGGGTGCTCGTCACGATCGCCTCCAGCGCGCCGACCTCGGCGAACCGGCAGAAGCTGACCGCTCCGAACTTGGTGTGGACGCCGGCGAACACCACACGGCGGGCGGCCCGCACCGCCTGCGCCTTGACCTCGCTGACCGCCGGGTCGGGCGTGGTCAGGCCGTGTTCGCGGGAGATCCCGTTGGCGCCGATGTACGCCAGGTCGATGACGAAGCCGGAGAGCATCTTCGTCGTCCAGTGGTCCACGGTGGCGAGCGTCCCGGAGCGGACGCGGCCGCCCAGCAGCAGCACGGTCGCGTTGCCGTTCTGTGCGAGCGCGCCCGCGACCGGCAGGGAGGCGGTGACCACGGTGAGCGGCCGGTCGGCGGGCAGGGCCTCGGCGATGAGCTGCGGGGTGAAGCCCTCGTCGACGAAGACCGTCTCGGCGTCCCCGAGCAGCTCGGCCGCGGCGGCCGCGACCCTGCGCTTCTCGGGGACGTGACTGGTGGCGCGGAAGGCGAGCGTCGTCTCGAAGCCGGCGCTCTCCACGGGGTAGGCGCCGCCATGGGTACGGCGGACCAGCCCGTGGTCCTCGAGGGCGCGCAGATCGCGGCGGACGGTCTCCCTGGCCACGCCCAGCTCGGCGGCGAGCGCGGTCACGTCGACCGAGCCGGTGGCGCGGGCCACCCGCACGATCTCGCGTTGCCGCTCCTCGGCCGTTCTGTTGGGCATGGCCGGACCCCTGCTTTCTGCGCTGCCGCTGTGGTGCTTGGTGGTGCGTGGTGTTGCTCGGTTGCCCGTTCGGGCTGTTGCCAAGAAGTTCTACAGCGACGGCCGGGTGCTGACCAGGCTTGTTGCGGGTCCGTTGCTGCCCGGTTGTGCCCGGGTGGGCGGGCGGGTGCCCGGCTCGGACCTGGGTGGGGGGTGAGAGCGGGCAGACTCCGTGCCCGGTTGTCGGTGCGGGCGCGCCCGCTTCCTGCCCGTCCGTGTCCACGGGGGGTGCGTTTCACGCCGCCGGGCGCGGCAGCGCCCCTCAGGGGCGCGAGGAACTGCGCGCGCAACCACAGCGCGACCGGCACCCGGCATACAACAGTCCCCGGCACCCCGGTGGCCGCCGGGGGCGCGGAGCGCCCTTCAGGGGCGCGGGGAACTGCGCGACCAGCCCCGCGCGGCCCGCACCCGGCGTGCAACAGTGCCCGGCACCCCGGTGGCCGTACGGGGGTGCGGCGCAGGCCCGCTAGGGGGTGCCGCCTGCGCCCACCCGTGCCGCCCCAAGCGGCACGACTGCCCGCAGTCGGCGGGGACAGCGCCCTTCAGGGGCGCGGGGAACTGCGCGACCAGCCCCGCGCGGCCCGCACCCGGCGTGCAACAGTGCCCGGCACCCTGGTGGCCGTACGGAGGTGTGACGCAGGCCCGCTCGAGGGTGCCGCCTGCGCCCACCCGTGCCGCCCCAGCGGCACGACTGCCCGCAGGCGGCGGGGGCAGCGCCCCTTCAGGGGCGCGGGGAACTGCGCGATCAGCCACCCTGTGGCCCGCACCCGGCGTACAACAGTTACCGGCACCCCGGTGGCCGTCAGTACGGCCAGATGGGCGGGTTCGTCACGAAGTGGCCGCCCAGGTGGGCGTGGGACGGGTCCCGCGGATCCAGCTCGCCCTGTTCCGCGATCAGCTTCTCCGCGTACCGCTCGGAGTCGTCCCGCGGCTCGTAGCCGATCGCCCGCGCCGACCCCAGGTCCCACCACAACCGCGTGTTCGCGGAGGAGCCGTACACCACGGTGTGCCCCACCCCCTCCGCCGTCAGCGCCGCATGGAACAGCCGCGCCCCGTCCGCCGGACTCATCCACACCGACAGCATCCGCACGCTCGTCGGCTCCGGGAAGCACGAGCCGATCCGCACGGAGACCGTCTCCACCCCGTGCTTGTCCCAGTACAGCTGGGCCAGGTCCTCGCCGAAGCACTTGGACAGCCCGTAGAAGGTGTCCGGCCTGCGCGGCGTGTCGACGGGGATCAGCGGGTCGTCGCCCTGGGGGCGCGGGGTGTAGCCGACGGCGTGGTTGGAGGAGGCGAAGACGATCCGGCGTACGCCCTCCTCGCGGGCGGCCTCGTACAGGTGGTACGTCCCCTCGATGTTGGCCTTGAGGATCTTGTCGAAGGACGCTTCGAGGGAGATGCCCGCCAGGTGCACCACCGCGTCGACGCCCCGCACCGCCTCGCGCACGGCGTCCCGGTCGCCCAGGTCCCCGACGATCGCGTCGGGCGCGCCGTCGACCGGCCGCATGTCGAACAGCCGCAGCTCGTAGCCGTAGGGCGGGAGCAGCTCCCGCATCAGCGTGCCGAGTCCGCCGGCGGCGCCGGTGAGCAGGACGGTGCGGGGAGCGGGCATCTGCGAATCTCCTTGCGGCGCCGGCCGGAACACGGAAGCGAACGTGCAGGTGGAAGCACAGCGTTCACGTGCATGGACACGCTAAGGAGCCCCGACGTGACGCGTCAAGTACCCCGGCCTCCCCCCTCCCGCGTCAGCCCCGCGCAGCGATCCGCTTGACCTGCCTCCCCGGCCCGTCTTAGCGTGGTCCCGTTCAGAAATATGGACGCCAATCAAGAATATGGACCAGGACCACGACCAGGGAGAGACAGTGACGCCAGCCCCTCTCGCCGCGCGACTCAGTATCCCCAGCGGGCCGCTGTTCTTCCCGGTCACCGCCTTCGGACCCGACGGCGCCGTCGACCCCGCCGCCTACCGGCTCCATGTGCGGCGCGGCGTCGAGGCCGGGGCCGCCGCCGTCTTCGCCTGCTGCGGCACGGGTGAGTTCCACGCGCTGACGCCCGAGGAGTTCGAGACCTGCGTGCGTGTGGCGGTGGAGGCGGCCGAGGGGCGTGTCCCGGTCGTCGCGGGCGCCGGCTACGGCACCGCGCTCGCCGTCCGCTACGCCCGGCTGGCCGAGGCCGCCGGCGCGGACGGACTGCTCGCCATGCCGCCGTACCTGGTCAAGGCCGGGCAGGAGGGGCTGCTGCGGCACTACCGCGAACTGGCCGCCGCGACGTCCCTGCCGGTGATCGTCTACCAGCGGGACAACGCCGTGTTCACCCCCGCCACCGTCGTCGAACTGGCCCGCACCGAGGGCGTCGTGGGCCTCAAGGACGGCTACGGCGACCTCGACCTGATGCAGCGCACGGTCAGCGCCGTGCGCGCGGCCGGCGTCGAGGAGTTCCTGTACTTCAACGGGCTGCCCACGGCCGAGCTGACCCAGCCCGCCTACAACGGCCTCGGCGTCACCCTGTACTCGTCCGCGGTGTTCTGCTTCGTGCCGGAGATCGCCCTCGCCTGCCACACCGCCCTGCGCACCGGCGACGAGGCGACCGTGCGCCGCCTGACCGACCACTTCTACCGGCCGTTCGTCGAACTGCGCGACAAGGGCCAGGGTTATGCGATCTCGCTGGTCAAGGCGGGGGTGCGGCTGCGCGGGCTGGACGTCGGGGAGGTCCGCCCCCCGCTGCACGAGCCGGCCGGGGATCATCTCAAGCAGCTCGCTCAGCTGATCGAGCGGGGACAGGCGCTGCTCGAGGAGGGCATGTGAAGGCATCGGCGTTCGTCTACCCCTGGGACGTCAACGGGGACCCCGGGGCGCCCGCGCGGATCGCGGAGCTCGGCACCGCCCAGGTGACCCTCGCCTCGGCCTACCACTCCACCCGCGCGCTGACCCCCCGCCATCCCCGGCACCGCGTGGTCACCGCCGAGTACGCGGCCGTGCTGTACCCGGCCGACGAGTCCCGCTGGTCCGGGCGCGTGCCGCGTCCCCGTCCGGCGGGCGACTGGGCGCCGGGGGACGCCTTCGGCGAGGCCGCCGCCGCGCTCACGGACGCGGGCCTGGAGGTGCACACCTGGGTGGTGCTCGCGCACAACTCGCGCCTCGGCGAGGAGCATCCGGACACCTCCGTGGTCAACGCCTACGGCGACCGCTACCCCTGGGCGCCGTGCATCGCGCAGCCGGACGTCCGCGCCTACCTGACGGACCTCGCCGCCGAGGCGGCCGTGCGTCCCGGGGCGCGCGGCACCGAACTGGAGTCGCTCGGCTGGTACGGGCTGGCCCATCTGCACGCCCACGACAAGACCGCCGGGGTCCCGCTCGGGGACGCCGGGCAGTACCTGATGTCCCTGTGCTTCTGCCCCGCCTGCCGGGACGGCTACGGCGCCGAGGGCCTGGACGCGGACGCGCTCGCCGCCGCCGTACGGGACGCGCTGGACCCCGTGTGGCGGGGAGAGGCGTCCTCCGGGGGCGGCTGGACGGGCATCGAGAAGCTGCTGGGGGACACCCGCGCGCACGCCACGCGCGCGTGGCGCGACCGCACGGCCCGCGCCCTCCAGGAGGAGGCCGTCGCCGCCGTGCGCCGGGCCGCTCCCGACGGCTTCCAGGTGCTGCTGCACGCCGACCCGGTGTCCTACCACTGCGGCGCCAACGCCGGGGTCGACCCCGCCCACGTCCTCTCCGTCGCCGACGGCGTGGTGGTCCCCTGCACCGGCGGTCCCGGCCCGGTCGCCCCGTTCGCCCGCGCGGGCCGGGAGGGCGCCGTGCTCGCCGCCAACTTCACCGTCGTCTCCGGCCTGGGCGGCAGCCCGGGCACCCTCGCGGCCGACGCCGCCGAGGCGCGCCGCCTGGGCGCGACCGAGCTGCGGCTCTATCACGCCGGACTGGCCTCCGACGCGGACCTCGCCGCCGTACGCTCGGCGCTGTCCGGCCGCTGACCCGCCAGCACCGCCGCCGTCACCCCCAGCACCACCCCGAGGACCACCAGCTGCACGCGCTGGTCGAGGAGTTCGACCAGCGCCGCGCCCGCCGCGAGGCCGATCACGTTCGGCGTGAACACCAGGGTGTTCGCGGTGGCCGTGACCCGGCCCAGCAGCGGGCCCGGAGTGCGCCGCTGGACGCTCGTGAGCACGGCGATCAGCGCGGCGGGCAGCCCCACGCCGATCGCCGCCGAGCACGCCCACGCCACCGGGTCGTACGGCACCGCGCGCAGGGCCACCGCGACGGCCAGGAGGGCGATGCCGTACGCGGCGAACCGCCGGGCGCCCGTCCGCCGCAGGGCCGGCCCGGACAGCAGCCCGACCGCCACCGACCCCGCCCCCTGCACGGCGTACAGCACACCGGCGTACGCGGGCGGGTGGCCGAGGGCCTCGACCACGGCGTACGTCAGCGCCCCGCTCACGCCCGCGCACAGCATGGTCACCCCGCCCGCCAGGACCAGCGGGCGCAGCACGGGGTCCGCCCACAGGCGCCGGACGCCCTCGGCGGTCGCGCTCCGGCCGTCCTCCCGCCGGGGCGCCGGCCGCTCCTCCCGCACCCGCAGCGACAGGTACACCAGCGCCGCCGCCAGGAAGCTCGCCGCGTCCAGGACGGCGACGCCCGGCCCGCCGTACGCCGTGTACAGCCCCGCGCCGGCCAGCGGGGCGAGCAGCTTCATGCCCTCGTTGGCGGTCATCCGCAGCCCGTTGAAGTCCCCCAGCAGGGAGCCGTCCACCGCGCCCGCGACCAGCGCCGACTCCGCCGCGTCGTGCACCGTGCCCGCCGCGCCGTACACGAACAGCACCGCGTAGAGCAGCCACAGCTCCCCGGGCCCGTCCACCGCGCACAGCGTGAGCAGCAGCGCCGCCATGAACAGGCTCAGCGCGATCAGCAGCGGCCGGCGCCGGTGACGGTCGGCGAGCGTGCCCAGCAGCGGACCCGCCAGGGTGGGCGCCCACATCGCCAGCAGACACAGCGCCGCGAGACCGTCCGAACCGGTGAGGTCCTTGACCCACACCCCCGACGCCAGCCACAGCGCGGAGGTGCCGAACCCGGAGACCACCACCGCCGTCAGACACCGCCCCGCGGTGCGGTCACGCATCACGCGGACCGCCGTCCATCTCGTCGTCATGCCTGGTCATCGTGGTCCTAAGGCGGCGGGGACGGCATCGGGCGAATGCCCTAGGGAGCGGACGGGGGCGGGCGCCGGAACCGCTCGCCGATGAGTTCCGCGGCCGTGTCCGGTCACCCCTTCGTACGCCATCGCATCCCGGGAGCAGCCATGACCGACACTCCGCTCGACTTCGGACCGCAGACCGCGATCGTCGCCCGTCTGGCCGAGGGGGTGACCGACGCGCAGCTGTCGGACGGCACGCCGTGCCCGCGGTACGCCGTGCGTCATGTCCTGGGCCACCTCCTGGGGCTGGCCGTCGCCTTCCGTGACGCGGGCCGCAAGGACCTCGGGGCCACCACCGACACCGGTCCCCAGGACGCCCTGCCGGACGTCGGACCCGCCTGGCGCGCCGAACTGCCCAAGGCGCTCGACGAACTCGCCGAGGCCTGGCGGGATCCGGCGGCCTGGACCGGCATGACACGGGCCGGGGGCGTCGACATGCCGGGCGAGGTCACCGCCGCCGTCGCCCTCGACGAACTGGTGGTCCACGGCTGGGACCTGGCCCGCGCGACCGGGCAGCCGTACACGCCCGACCCGGCCGCGCTGGAGCGCGCCCACGCCTTCCTCCGGGCCGCCGCCGAGGAGGGCGACCGGGGCGGCGGCATCTTCGGACCCGTCGTCCCCGTCCCGGCGGACGCCCCGCTGCTGGACCGGGCGATCGGCCTCAGCGGCCGCGACCCGGACTGGACCAGGCCCGCCTGAGGAGCGGACGGGGCCGCGACCGACCGCCCCCGAAGAGCGCCCGCGAGAAGCGACCTCACCTTCCTTTGTCAGAAGCATTGACGAACCACCGGCCCGCTCCTACGGTCATCCGCGTCGTACTTCGTACGTCATATATGAGACGCGATACGCGAGATCCGATACGCGATCCGACGCGAGATCCGAGAGGCGCGCATGACCTCTGTGCCCACGCCGATCCCCTCCCGCACGCAGTACGTGCTGGAGGAGATCAAACGCCGCATCCTCACCGGCCGGCTGACCCCCGGCCAGGCCCTGGTCGAGACCGACCTCGCCGCGCAGTTCGGGGTGTCCAAGACCCCGGTGCGGGAGGCGCTCAAGACTCTCGCCGGCACCGGACTGGTGGTGATGAGCCAGTACAAGGGCGTCACGGTGCGCATGGTCGACGCGGACATGGCGCGCGAGGTCTACGACGTGCGGCTGCTGCTCGAGCCGGAGGCGCTCCGGCGCGCCGTGCGCCGCGGCGCCTCCCTTGACGACGCCCGCGAGGCGCTGACCCGTGCCGACGGGGCCACCGACACCGCCGAACGCTCCCTCGCCAACCGCGAGTTCCACCGCGCCCTCTACCTGCCCTGCGGCAACCCGCTGCTCGGCCGCATGCTGGACGAGGTCCGCGACCAGGCCGCCCTGGTCTCCGCGGTCGCCTGGGCCGCCGACCCGTCCTGGGAGCGGGAGGCCGACGAGCACCGCGTGATCCTCGACCTGGCCCTCGCCGGGGACGCGGACGGCGCCGCGCGCGCCCTGCACGCGCACATCGCGTCCTTCGTCCGACGCGCCTTCCCCGAGGCGGAGTTCGAGACCGAGTCCGCGGCGGAGCGGGAATCCCGGAAGGACGGTCAGGCATGACGACCACGTCTCCCACCCGGACGCGCGCACCTCGCACGGCCGGGCTCCCGTCGTTCGAGGCGCAGCGCGCGGCCCTCGCCGGCGTGGTGGCGATCCCCGTCACCCCGTTCGCCGAGGACGGCTCCGTCGACCCGGACACCTACCGGGCGCTGCTGCGCCGCCTCCTCGACGGCGGCATCACCACCCTCACCCCGAACGGCAACACCGGCGAGTTCTACGCCCTCACCCCCTCAGAGCGGCGGCTCGTCGCCGAGCTGACCGTCGAGGAGGCAGGCGACCGGGCCGCGATCCTGGTCGGGGTGGGCCACGACGTGCCCACCGCGGTCGCCTCCGCGCGCCACGCCCGCGACCTCGGCGCGCAGATGGTGATGGTGCACCAGCCCGTCCACCCGTACGTGTCGCAGAGCGGCTGGGTCGACTACCACCGGGCCATCGCCGAGGCGGTGCCCGAGCTGGGCGTCGTCCCCTACCTGCGCAACGCGCAGCTCACCGGAGCCCGGCTCGCCGAACTCGCCGACGCCTGCCCCAACGTGATCGGCGTGAAGTACGCGGTGCCGGACGCGGCCCGGTTCGCCGCGTTCGCCCGCGACGCGGGCCTGGAACGGTTCGTGTGGGTGGCGGGGCTCGCCGAGCCGTACGCCCCCTCGTACTTCTCGGCCGGGGCGACCGGCTTCACCTCGGGCCTGGTCAACGTCGCCCCGTCCGTGTCGCTGGCCATGCTGGAGGCGCTGCGCTCCGGCGACTACCCGACCGCGATGAAGGTGTGGGAGCAGATCCGCCGCTTCGAGGAGCTGCGCGCCGCCAACGGCTCCGCCAACAACGTCACCGTCGTCAAGGAGGCCCTCGCCTCCCTCGGGCTGTGCCGCCGCGAGGTCCGCCCGCCCAGCAGGCCGCTGCCCGAGAGCGAGCGCGCCGAGGTCGCCGCCATCGCCGCCGGATGGTCGATATGAAGTCACCCGAAGAGCTCCGCAGCCACCAGTGGTACGGCACGGACGGCCTGCGCTCCTTCAGCCACCGCGCCCGCACCCGGCAGCTCGGTTATCTGCCCGAGGAGCACCTGGGCAAGCCGGTCGTGGCGATCCTCAACACCTGGTCCGACATCAACCCCTGCCACGTCCACCTGCGCGACCGCGCGCAGGCCGTGAAGCGGGGCGTGTGGCAGGCGGGCGGTTTCCCGCTGGAGTTCCCGGTCTCCACCCTCAGCGAGACCTTCCAGAAGCCGACCCCCATGCTCTACCGCAACCTCCTCGCCCTGGAGACCGAGGAGCTGCTGCGCTCCTACCCGGTCGACGGGGCCGTGCTGTTGGGCGGCTGCGACAAGTCGACGCCCGCCCTGCTGATGGGCGCCGCGAGCGCCGGACTGCCCGCCGTGTTCGTGCCCGCCGGGCCCATGCTGCCGGGGCACTGGCGGGGCGAGACCCTCGGTTCCGGGACCGACATGTGGAAGTACTGGGACGACAAGCGGGCCGGCGTCATCGGCGACTGCGAGATGCAGGAACTGGAGAGCGGCCTGGCCCGTTCGCCCGGCCACTGCATGACCATGGGCACCGCGTCCACGCTGACCGCCGCCGCCGAGGCGCTCGGCGTCACCGTGCCGGGCGCGTCCAGCATCCCGGCGGTCGACTCCGGGCACGACCGGATGGCCGCGAAGGCCGGCATGACGATCGTCGACCTGATCCACAAGGGCCGCACGATCGGCGACATCCTCACCGCGGACGCCTTCGAGGACGCGGTCACGACCGTCCTCGGGCTCGGCGGCTCCACCAACGCCGTCATCCATCTGATCGCCATGGCCGGACGCGCGGGCGTGCGGCTCACCCTCGACGACTTCGACCGCATCGCCCGCACCGTCCCCGTGCTCGCCAACGTACGGCCGGGCGGACGGACATACCTGATGGAGGACTTCCACTTCGCGGGCGGGCTGCCCGGGTTCCTCTCCCGGATCCCGGACCTGCTGCACCTGGACCGTCCCACCGTCTGCCACGACACCCTGCGCGAGCAGCTCGCCGGCGCGCGGGTGCACGACGACGACGTGATCCGGACCCGCGACAACCCGGTCGCGGCCGAGGGCGGGGTGGCCGTGCTGCGCGGCAACCTCTGCCCTGACGGCGCCGTCATCAAGCACATCGCCGCCGAGCCGCACCTGCTCAAGCACACCGGTCCCGCCGTCGTCTTCGACGACTACAAGCAGATGCAGCGGACCATCGACGACCCGGCGCTGAACATCACCGCCGACAGCGTGCTGGTGCTGCGGGGCGCCGGACCCAAGGGCGGTCCGGGCATGCCCGAGTACGGCATGCTGCCCCTGCCCGGCCACCTGCTCAAGCAGGGCGTACGGGACATGGTGCGGATCTCCGACGCCCGGATGAGCGGCACGAGTTACGGCGCCTGCGTGCTGCACGTCGCCCCCGAGTCGCACGTCGGCGGACCGCTCGCGCTGGTGCGCACCGGCGACCCGATCACCCTCGACGTCGAGAACCGCACCCTCACCCTCGACGTGGACGACGAGGAACTGCGCCGCCGCCGCGCGGAGTGGACGCCGCCGCCCGCGCGCTACGAACGCGGCTACGGCGCGCTCTACCTCGACCAGATCACCCAGGCCGACACCGGCTGCGACTTCGAGTTCCTCGCCCGGCCGGGCGCCGTCCAGGACCCGTACGCGGGCTGATCCGCCCTCCCCGGGCGGACCGGGCTCCCGCACACCCGTGCAGAAAGCGCTTCCTGCCAAGCGCCCCCCGGATCGGCCCAGGCACCCCGCACAGCACGACGTACCGAGAAACGGAGAACAGTCATGGCCCAAGCCGCAGCCGTGGCGAAACCGCCCGCGCCACCGAGGCGGCGCCGTGCCTCCGCCGCACCCCGCCGACTGCCCTACCTGCTGATCGCGCCGGCCGCCCTGCTCATGCTGGGGTTCATCGCGTACCCGGTGCTCAGCGTCTTCTACTACAGCCTGCGGGACTACAACCCCACCAAGCCCTGGCGGAACGGCTTCGCGGGACTGGACAACTTCACCCGCATCTTCACCGACGACCCCCTCTTCCGGGACACCCTCGTCTTCAGCGCCAAGTGGGTGTTCGTCGAGGTCGGTCTCCAGCTGCTGTTCGGGCTCGCCCTCGCCCTCGTCGTCAACCAGACCTTCGTCGGCCGGGCCCTCGGCCGCGCGCTGGTGTTCTCCCCGTGGGCCGTCTCCGGCGTGCTGACCTCCGCGATCTGGGTGCTGCTCTACAACTCCCAGACCGGCATCACCCGTTACCTCGCGGACATGGGCATCGGCGAGTACGGGGTGAGCTGGCTGTCGGACACCTCCACGGTGTTCCCCGCCGCGGTCGTCGCCGACCTGTGGCGCGGCGTGCCCTTCTTCGCGATCCTCATCCTCGCCGACCTCCAGTCCGTCTCCAAGGACCTGTACGAGGCCGCCGAGGTGGACGGCGCCAGCCGCTTCAAGCAGTTCTGGCACATCACGCTGCCGCACCTGAAGGACGCCATCATCCTCTCCACGCTGCTGCGCGCCGTGTGGGAGTTCAACAACGTCGACCTGCTCTACACGCTGACCGGCGGCGGACCCGCCGGCACGACCACCACGCTGCCGCTGTACATCGCCAACACCTCCGTCGACGCCCACGACTTCGGCTACGCGTCGGCCCTGACCACGGTGGCGTTCGTGATCCTGCTCTTCTGCTCGACGGTCTACCTGCGGCTGAGCAAGTTCGGAGGCGAGAAGTGATCACCAAGGAGGCCACCGCGGCCGCCCCCGCCCCCGCGCCGGCCGTCCCCGAGCCGCCCCGGCCGGCCAAGAGGCGCCGGGCCTGGGACGAGGCGCCCCGCTGGCAGATCTACCTGCCGCTCGGCATCTACCTCGTCTTCACCCTCATCCCCTTCTACTGGATCCTGCTGTTCGCGCTCCGCCCGGCCGGCTCCACCTCGCTGGTGCCCTGGCCGATGACCGGCGCCCACTTCGAGAAGGTGTGGACCGACCGCGGCTTCGCCACCTTCTTCCAGAACAGCGTGCTGGTCGGTGTCGCCACCCTGATCATGACCACCCTGGTCGCCCTGGCCGGCGGCTACGCCCTCGCCCGGTTCGACTTCAGGATCAAGCGCGGCTTCATGCTCGCCCTGCTCTGCTCGCAGTTCGTGCCCGGCGCGCTGCTCCTCGTCCCGCTGTTCGAGATCTTCGCCGAGCTGCGGATGATCAACTCGCTCGGCAGCGTCATCCTCGCCGAGACGGTGTTCCAGCTGCCGCTGTCGATGATCCTGATCAGCAACTTCATCAAGAACGTGCCGTACTCGCTCGAGGAGGCCGCCTGGGTCGACGGCTGCGACCGGTTCCGGGCGTTCCGGGTGGTCGTCCTGCCGCTGCTGCGGCCCGGTCTGATCGCCGTCGGCTCCTTCGCCTTCGTCCACTCCTGGAACCACTTCCTGTTCGCCCTGATGTTCCTCAACAACCAGGAGAAGCAGACCATCCCGGTCGGCCTCAACACCCTGATGAGCGCGGACAGCGTCGACCTCGGCGCGCTCGCCGCGGGCGGCATCGTCGCGGCCGTCCCCGTCGTGATCGTGTTCGCCTTCATCCAGAAGTGGCTGATCACCGGCTTCAGCGCGGGGGCGGTGAAGGGATGACGTCCGCGCCCGTTCCCGTCGTCCTCGCCGGCGCCCGCGGCCACGGCCGCCGGCACCTGGAGAACATCCGCCGCCTCCAGGCGAAGAACCTGGCCCGGCTCGTGGGCATCTGCGAGCTCACCCCGCTCACCGAGGACGAGTGCGGCGGTGAACTCCCCGAGCAGTCACCTGACTTCGGCGCGCTGCTCGACTCCACCGGCGCCCGCGCCGCGGTCATCTGCACCCCCATCCCCACCCACACCCCCCTCGCCCTCACCGCGGCCGAGCGGGGCGTGCACCTGCTGCTGGAGAAGCCCCCGGCGCCCTCCTACGCCGAGTTCCGCCGGATGGCCGACGGGGTCGCCGCGGCCCGGGTGGCCTGCCAGATCGGCTTCCAGTCGCTCGGCTCGCACGCCGTGCCCGCGATCCGCGAGCTGATCGCCGAGGGCGCCGTCGGCCGGGTGACGGGGATCGGCGGGGCCGGCGCCTGGGTGCGCGACGAGGCGTACTTCCGCCGCGCGCCCTGGGCGGGCCGCCGGCGGCTGGACGGCGCCGACGTCGTCGACGGGGCGCTCACCAACCCCCTCGCGCACGCCGTCGCCACCGCCCTCGCGCTGGCCGGCAGCATCCGCGCCGAGGACGTCGCCGGCATCGAGACCGAGCTGCTGCGCGCCAACGACATCGAGTCCGACGACACCTCCTGCGTCCGCGTCACCACCGTCCAGGGCGGTTCGGTCACCGTCGCCGCCACCCTGTGCGCGGAGCACGACGGCGAGCCGTACGTGGTGGTGCACGGCACGAGCGGCCGTATCACCTTCTGGTACAAGCAGGACCGCGTCCTGCTCCAGCGCGCCGGCCACGGCCCCGAGGAACTCCGCTTCGGCCGCACCGACCTGCTGGAGAACCTCCTCGCCCACCTCCACGACGGCACCGGCCTGCTCGTCACCCCCGACGACACCGGCGCCTTCATGCGGGTCGTCGAGGCCGTCCGCTCCGCCCCCGACCCGGCCCCGCTGCCCGACGACGCCTGGCACCGCGTACCCGGCGAGGACCGCCGGGTGGTGCCCGGCATCGACGCCCTGGTCGCGGCCGCCGCGGAGAGCCTGTCCCTCTACTCCGAGCTGGGCGCCCCCTGGGCCCGTCCCGTCCACCACCATCCGCCGAAAGAGGTGAGCCCCCGATGACCGGCAACGACTCCGTGGTGCTGCGCGTCGCCGGACGGCCCGTCGGCCGGTACGTCACCCGGCCCGAACTGCCCGCCCGGCTCTCCCCGCGCCCCTACCTGCACCCCGTCACCACCCTGGCCGGCACGGCGGTCACCGAGCTGAGCCCCGCCGACCACACCCACCACCTCGGCGTCGGTGTCGCCGTTCCCGACGTCGAGGGGTTCAACTTCTGGGGCGGACGCACCTTTGTCCGCGACCAGGGGCCGACCGAGCTGGACAACCACGGCGCCCAGCGGCACACCGCCTACCACCGGCGCGAGGCCGACGGCTTCACCGAGGAGCTGCGCTGGGTGGCCGCGCCCGGCGAACTGCTCCGCGAGCGGCGCACGGTCACCGCGACCGCGCTCACCGACAGTGCGTGGGCCCTGGATCTCGCCTTCGCCCTCACCAACGTCTCCGGACGCCCGCTGTCCGTCGGCAGCCCCGCCACCAACGGCCGCCCCGGCGCCGCCTACGGGGGCTTCTTCTGGCGGGCCCGCAAGGAGGACGCGGCGCCCGGGGTGTTCACCGAGACGGCCGACGGCACGGACGCGGTGCACGGTCACACCGCAGACTGGGTCGCCCTGGCCGGCTCCGCCTGGACCCTCGTCCTCGCCGCGGCCACCGAGGCGACCCGCCGGGACCCGTGGTTCGTGCGCACCGAGGAGTACCCCGGTGTCGGCTCCTCCCTCGCGCACGACGCGCGGCTGCCCGTCCCGCCCGGGGAGACGGTGGAGCGCCGGGTCGTCACCGTCGTCGCCGACGGCCGCCTGGACCGCCGGGAGGCGGCGGCCCTGGCCGCCAAGGCGGTGAGCGCATGAGCGCCGCCCCCGGCGACCCCGTCTACCGCAACCCGGTCCTCGACGCCGACTGGTCCGACCCCGACGTGATCCGCGTCGGCGACGACTTCTACCTCACCGCCTCCAGCTTCGGCCGCGTCCCTGGGCTGCCCCTGCTGCACTCCCGCGACCTGGTCAACTGGACCCTCGTCGGACACGCTCTCGAACGCCTCGAACCCGAGGGCGAGTTCGCCGTCCCCCGGCACGACTGCGGGGTGTGGGCCCCCGCCCTGCGCCACCACGACGGCCGCTTCTGGATCTTCTGGGGCGACCCCGACCAGGGGATCTTCCAGGTCAACGCGCCCGAGATCCGCGGCCCGTGGACCCGCCCCCACCTGGTCAAGGCCGGCAAGGGACTGATCGACCCCTGCCCGCTGTGGGACGACGAGACCGGCGAGGCGTACCTCGTCCACGCCTGGGCCAAGTCCCGCTCCGGCGTCAAGAACCGGCTCACCGGCCACCGGATGCACCCGCACGGCACCGAACTTCTCGACGAGGGCAAGGTGATCGTCGACGGCGACCGCGTCCCCGGCTGGTTCACCCTCGAAGGGCCCAAGCTCTACCAGCACGACGGCTGGTTCTGGATCCTCGCCCCCGCCGGGGGAGTGGAGACCGGCTGGCAGGGCGCCTTCCGCTCCCGCGCCTTCTTCGGCCCGTACGAGGAGAAGGTGGTCCTGGAGCAGAAGGACACCGACGTCAACGGCCCGCACCAGGGCGGCTGGGTGCGCACCCCGTCCGGCGAGGACTGGTTCCTGCACTTCCAGCAGCGCGGCGCCTACGGCCGGGTGGTCCACCTCCAGCCGATGCGGTGGGACGGTGGGGGCTGGCCGGTGATCGGGGACGACGGCGCGCCCGTCGCCTGGCACCGCCGCCCCGACCTGCCGCCGCAGCCGCCCGCCGCGCCCGCCACCGACGACGACTTCCCCGGCGGACGCCCCGGCCGCCAGTGGCAGTGGACCGCCAACCCCCGGGACGGCTGGGCCACCCACCACTTCGCCGACGGGTTGCGCCTCACCTGCGTCCGCACCGCCGACGCGCACGATCTGCGCGCCCTGCCGAACGTCCTCACCCAGCGGCTGCCCGGCGCCCCGTGCACCGTCGAGGTGGACCTGCGGCTCGACGACGGCGAACCCGGGGCTCGCGCCGGGCTCGCGGTGCTCGGGGACGCCTACAGCTGGATCGGACTCGAGCGCGGCCCGGACGGCACGGTGCGGCTCGTGCACCGGTTCGCCGAGCCGGCCGCCGACCACGAACGGGACGCCGCGCCCCCGCGCCCCGCCCCCGGCGGCCGGGCCCGGCTGCGCGTCGACATCGGCGCCGGCGCGCGCTGCCGCTTCTCGTACGACACCGGAGACGGCGCCGGGGAGGGCTTCCGCCCCTCCGGCCAGGTCTTCGCCGCGACTCCCTGGCGCTGGGTCGGTGCTCTGCTCGGCCTGGTCGCCCTGGCGCCCACCGGTCAGGGACACGCCGGTACCGCCACGTTCACGCAGTTCAGGATCCGTATCCAGGAGAAGAGAGCCGACCGATGAAGATCAGCATTCTCGGAAGAAGCACGGACAGAGGGCGCCGCGGCAGGACGTCTGTGGCCGTCGCCCTGGGAGCGGTCCTGGCGCTGACCGCCACCGCCTGCGGGGACGACGGCAGCGGCTCGGGCGACGGCGCCGAGGGCAGCGGCACGGGAAAGATCGTCTTCTGGGACAACAACGGCGGTGTCCGCACCGACATCTGGAAGGAGATCATCGCCGACTTCGAGAAGAAGAACCCGGACATCGACGTCGAGTACGTCGGCATCGCGTCCACCGAGTACCAGTCGAAGGTGGACACCGCGATCCAGGGCGGCGGGCTGCCGGACGTGGGCGGCATCAGCGCGTCGATGCTCGCGGGCTTCGCCGCCCAGGGCGCGCTGGAGCCGCTGGACGAGCGGCTGGAGGGCTCGTCCCTGAACGGCAAGCTCAACAAGGACATGATCGAGTCGCTGCGGGCGGCCGGCGGCGGGGACGACCAGCTGTACTCCGTGCCGACCTCCGCCAACAACGGCGTCCTGTACTACCGCACCGACATGTTCGAGAAGGCGGGTCTGGAGGAGCCGACCACCTGGGACCGCTTCTTCGACGCGGCAGAGAAGCTCACCGACAAGGGCAGCAACCGCTTCGGCTACACCATCCGCGGCGGCGCCGGCTCCATCGCCCAGGCCCTCGACGCCATGTACGGTCAGTCCGGCATCACCTCGTTCTGGGACTCCACGGGCAAGAGGACCACGGTCAACGACCCGCGGAACGTCAAGGCGCTGGAGCGGTACGCGGCGCTGTTCAAGAAGGTCACCCCTGCCGCCGACCTCAACAACGACTTCACCAAGATGGTCGCGCAGTGGGACTCCGGCGAGATCGGGATGCTGAACCACAACCTCGGCTCGTACCAGGACCATGTGAAGGCGCTGGGCACGGAGAAGTTCCGGGGCATCCCGCAGCCGGTCGGCCCGGGCGGCAAGCGGGTGCAGGTCTCCAACCCGGTCGACGGCATCGGCCTGTTCAAGAGCTCCAAGAACAAGGACGCGGCCTGGAAGTTCATCGAGTTCGCGGCCTCCGCGCAGTCGAACTCGAAGTTCAACGAGTCGGCGGGGCAGGTGCCGGCGCACGCGGACGCGGCGAAGGACGCGTGGATCGCGAAGGCGGAGCCGACGAAGCTGGCGGCGCAGGCGCTGTCGGACGGGTCCACGACCATCGTGCAGCTGCCGTACTACCTGCCGGACTGGAACACCGTCTCGAAGGCGGACAACGAGCCGAACTTCCAGAAGGTGCTGCTGGGGGACATGAGCGCGAAGTCCTTCCTGGACGGGCTCGCCGAGCAGCTGAACGAGGCTCAGGCCGAGTGGGACGAGCAGATGGGTTGATCCCGGTTCGGGGGCGGCCTGTGGTTGTTCGGCTGCCGGCCGTCCCCGGCTGGGCGCGCAGTTCCCCGCGCCCCTGAGGGGCGCTTCACATCCCCGCGAACAGGAGAGCCGCACCATGGACAGATCAAAATGGCATGGACATGCCAGGCGCGTCGGTGTTCCGGCCGGCTGCGCCGCCCTCGTGCTGGCCCTGACCGGTACCGCCGCGCAGGCCCGCACCCCCGCGCACCACGACCCCGCCCGCCGGACCCTGCCCGCGGGCGACGGCTGGGCCTCCTACGGCACGGGCACCACCGGAGGCGCCGCCGCCGACGCCGCGCACGTCCGGACCGTGACCGACTGGGCCCAGTTCACCGCCGCGCTCGCGGAGGGCGGGGACGCCCCGAGGATCATCAAGGTGAAGGGCGTCATCGACGCCGTCGCCGACGGCTGCGACGCGCTCGCCGTCCCCGGCTACGACTTCGACGCCTACCTGGAGACCTACGCCCCCGAAACCTGGGGCCTGGAGCGGGACCTCACCGGCGAGCCCGACGACAGCCCCGAGGGGCTGCGCCGCGCCTCCGCCGCCCGTCAGGACGCGACGGTCAAGGTGAACGTCCCCTCCGACACCACGATCATCGGCGTCGGCCGCAACGCCGCGATCAAGGGCGCCAGCCTCCAGATCAAGGACGTGGACAACGTCATCGTCCGCAACCTCACCCTGGAGAGCCCCGTCGACTGCTTCCCGCAGTGGGACCCCACCGACGGCGACCGCGGCAACTGGAACAGCGAGTACGACACCGTCGTCGTGCACGGCTCGACCCATGTGTGGCTGGACCACAACACGTTCACCGACGGCGCGCACCCCGACAGCGCCGCCCCCACCCACTTCGGCATGCTCTACCAGCAGCACGACGGCGAGCTGGACATCGTCAAGGGCGCGAATCACGTCACCGCCTCCTGGAACGTCTTCACCGAGCACGACAAGACGATCCTCATCGGCAACAGCGACAGCGAGTCCACCGCCGTGGGCGACCGGGGCAAGCTGAAGGCGACCTTCCACCACAATCTGTTCGAGGACCTCACCGAGCGCACCCCGCGCGTCCGGTTCGGGCAGGTCGACGTCTACAACAACCACTTCGTGGCCGGCTCCGGGTACGGCTACAGCTTCGGCGTCGGCAAGGAGTCCCAGCTCGTCGCCGAGCACAACGCGTTCACCCTGCCCCGGGGCGTCAGCCCGGCGAAGGTCCTCAAGCGGTGGAACGACGCCCCGCTCACCGCCCGGCACAACCTCGTCAACGGCCGCCCGGTCGACCTGATCGCCGTGCACAACGCGGAGATCCCCGAGGAGGCCCTGCGCTCCGGCGCCGGCTGGACGCCCACCCTGCGCACCTCCGTGCACCCCGCGTGGGCCGTGCCCGCCCTGGTCGCCCTCGGCGCGGGCGCCGGCCGCGCCCGCTGACCCGCGCGCCGTCCCAGGCCGCCGGTGCGGTCCGCCCCCACTGCGGACCGCACCGGCTCACCCCACGCGTCCCCACAAGGAGCCCTCGTATGCCCTCGCACCTGTCCCGGAGGAACGTCCTGCTGGCCGGCGCCGCGGCCGGCTCCGCCC
This sequence comes from Streptomyces lusitanus, assembly GCF_042647945.1. Taxonomy (NCBI): domain Bacteria; kingdom Bacillati; phylum Actinomycetota; class Actinomycetes; order Kitasatosporales; family Streptomycetaceae; genus Streptomyces; species Streptomyces lusitanus. Next base: position 105,707 of record NZ_JBHRWL010000021.1, on the reverse strand, counting down.
TCGCCCTGGCCGCCGCACCGGCCCACGCGCACCGCCCGCCGCCCCGCCCCTTCGGCCGCTACGGCTCGCCGTCCGCGCGGCTCACCCCCGCCACCCTCTACGTCCACCCGCGCGGCGCCGGCGACTTCACCGGCCTCCAGGCCGCCGTCGACGCCGCCACCGGCACCGGACGCACCCTCGTCATCGCCCCCGGCGTCTACCGCGAGACCGTCTCCGTCCCCGCCGACCGCACCGGCATGACCTGGCTCGGCGCCTCCGAGGACCCCCGTGACGTGGTCGTCGTGTACGACAACGCCGCCGGCACCCCCAAGCCCGACGGCTCCGGCACCTACGGCACCTCCGGGTCGGCCACCACCACCCTGCGCCCCGACGGCTTCACCGCCCGCCGAATCACCTTCGCCAACGACTGGCTGCGCGCCGACCACCCCGGCATGACCGGCACCCAGGCCGTCGCCGTCAAGGTCATGGGCGACCGCAGCGCGTTCCTCCACTGCCGGTTCCTCGGCCACCAGGACACCCTCTACGCCGACACGGCGTCCCTGGACACCGTGGCCCGCCAGTACTTCGCGCACTGCTACGCCGAGGGCGACGTCGACTTCGTCTTCGGCCGGGCCACCGCGGTGTTCGAGGACTGCGACTTCCGCACACTGACCCGCCCCGACCTGACCTCCGCCCCGTTCGGCTTCGTCTTCGCGCCCTCCACCGCCGTCACCACCCCGCGCGGCTTCCTGGTCACCCGGAGCAGGATCAGCGGCGAGGTCCCCGACGGTCACTACAAGCTGGCCCGCCCCTGGGTGCCCAGCTCCGACCCGACCGCGCGGCCCATGCTCACCGTGCGCGACACCCGCCTCGGCCCCGGCATCGACGCCGTCGCGCCCTACACGAACATGGCGAGCGGCCACCCCTGGCAGGACCAGCGGTTCGCCGAGTACCGCAACACCGGACCCGGCGCCGTCATCACCGTCCCGGCCAACCGGCCCCAGCTCAGCCCCGCCCAGGCCGTCGCGCACACCCGCCAGGCCTGGCTCGGCGACTGGCGGCCCCGGGCATGACCTCCCTGCCCGGAATGCCCGGACTGCCCGGACTGTGCGGACCGCCCGGACCGCCCGGCCTGCTCGACGCGCTCAAGGACGACCTGACGTTCCCGCTCGCCTGGGGGACCTCACCCGTCCGCGACCCCGCGCGCTGGCGCCGGGCGGCCCGGGCCGCGGTGGAGGACGCGCTCCTCGTCCCCGCCGAACCCGCCCTGCCCTTCGACCCCGTGCATGTCCCCGGGCCCGAAGGGGACGGCTACGCGCGCGAGTCGGTGACCGTCACGCTCACCCGCCGCACCCGCGCCCGCGGCGTCCTCCTCACCCCGCACGGCACCGGACCCTTCCCTGGCGTGCTGCTGCTCCACGACCACGGCTCCCGCTTCGACATCGGCAAGGAGAAGTGCGTCCGCCCGTGGTACGACGACACCCGGCTCGCCTCCGCCGAGGAGTGGGCCGGGCGCCACTTCGACGGCCGCTTCCCCGGCGACGAACTCGCCCGCCGCGGGCACGTCGTGCTCTGTCTCGACGCCCTCGGCTGGGGCGAACGCGGCCCGCTCGCGTACGAGGACCAGCAGGCGCTCGCGAGCACCCTCTACCAGCTGGGCTCCTCCCTCGCCGGACTGCACGCCCGCGAGGACCAGCGCGCCGCCGCCTTCCTCGCGGGGCTCGACCGGGTGGACGCCCGCCGGGTCGCCGCCGCCGGCTGGTCCATGGGCGGCTTCCGCGCCTGGCAGGTTGCCGCGCTCAGTGACCACGTAACCGCCGCCGCGAGCGTCTGCTGGATGACCGGGCTGAAACAGCTGCTGGTGCCGGGCAACAACACGCTGCGCGGCCAGTCGGCGTTCCACATGCTGCACCCCGGACTCGCCCGCCATCTCGACCTCCCCGACGTGGCGGGCATCGCCGCGCCCAAGCCGATGCTGTTCCTCCACGGCGGGCGCGACCCCCTCTTCCCCGCCGACGGCGTACGGGCCGCGTACGACAGGCTGCGCACGGTCTGGCGGGCCTGGGACGCCGAGGACCGGCTGCGGCTCGAGGTCCGGCCCGGACACGGCCACACCTTCGACTCCCCGATGCAGGACGAGACGTACGCCTGGCTGGACTCCGTGCTCCACGCCTGACGCACCCCGCGCGTGACGCACCCCCCGTGCGAGGGCCCGGACCGTGTCCGGCCGGCCGGTATGCCAATCCGTCACACGAAGCACACCGGAACGACGTACGGCACGGGCACAATCCAGCCAGCGTTCCCCAGATCATCATCTCCCGCTCATCGAGGAGCAGTTGCATGTCCGAGGCGCAGAAGACGGCCGGCCGGCAGGACGCCGGGCCGTCCACGGTGACGGGTGCCGACCGGTTCTTCCGGATCACCGAACGAGGCTCGACGTTCGGCCGGGAGATACGCGGCGGCTTCGCCACCTTCTTCACGATGGCCTACATCCTCGTGCTCAACCCGCTCATATTGGGCAGCGCGAAGGACAAGTTCGGTGAGCAGCTCGACCCCGTGCAGCTCACCACCGCCACCGCCCTGGTGGCCGCCGTGATGACGATCGTCATGGGCGTCGGCGGCAACCTGCCGCTCGCCCTGGCCGCCGGGCTCGGCCTCAACGCGGTCGTCGCCTTCCAGCTCGCCCCGCTGATGAGCTGGGACGACGCGATGGGCCTGATCGTGCTGGAGGGCCTGCTCATCTGCGTCCTGGTGGTGACCGGGCTGCGCGAGGCGGTCATGCACGCCATCCCGCAACAGCTGAAGCAGGCCATCAGCGTCGGCATCGGCCTGTTCATCGCCCTGATCGGCTTCGTCGACGCCGGGTTCGTCACCCGCATCCCGGACGCCGCCAACACCACCGTGCCGGTCCAGCTCGGCAGCACCGGCACCCTCGCCGGCTGGCCGATGCTGGTGTTCTGCCTGGGCGTGCTGCTCACCGTCGGCCTGCTCGCACGCAAGGTGCGCGGCGCCATCCTCATCAGCATCGTCACCATGACCGTCGTCGCGCTCGTCGTCAACGCGCTCGCCGACGTCAAGACCTGGGGCCTGACCACCCCGGAGTGGCCCGACAAGGTGGTGGACGCCCCCGACTTCGGCCTCCTCGGCCAGTTCAGCCTGTTCGGGGCGTTCGGCCAGGTGGGCGTGGTCACCGTCGTGCTGCTGGTGTTCACCCTGATCCTGTCCGACTTCTTCGACACCATGGGCACCGTCGTCGGCGTCAGCGCCGAGGCGGGCCTGCTGGACGAGGACGGCAAGGTGCCCGGCCTCGGCAAGGTCCTGCTGATCGACGGCGCCGCGGCCGTCGCGGGCGGCGCCGCCTCCGCCTCCTCGGCGACCTCCTACATCGAGTCGGCGGCCGGCGTCGGCGAGGGCGCCCGCACCGGCTTCGCCAACCTGGTCACCGGCTCGCTGTTCGGGCTCGCGCTGTTCCTCACCCCGCTGCTCACCATCGTCCCGCTCCAGGCCGCCGCCCCCGCCCTGGTCGCCGTCGGGTTCCTGATGATGACCCAGGTCCGGCACATCGACTGGGACCGGTACGAGATCGCCATCCCGGCGTTCCTGACCATCGCCGTGATGCCGTTCACCTACTCCATCACCAACGGCATCGGCGCCGGCTTCCTCGCCTACGTCCTCGTCAAGACGGTGCTGGGGCGCGCCAAGGAGGTCCACTGGCTGCTGTGGGGCGCCTCGGCGCTGTTCCTGGTCTACTTCGCGATCGACCCGATCGAGCAGCTGCTCGGCGTCTGACCGCCGCACACCACCGCGGGCCGCCCCCTTCGCGTACCGGGGGCGGCCCGCAGGCGCTTCCTCTTCGGCTCAGTCCCGGAGCGCGGCCTTCATGGTCTCCCGCGCGATCGGGGCGGCCAGGCCGTTGCCGCTGACCTCCGAACGCTCCGCGTCCGACTGCTCCACCAGCACCGCCACGGCCACCTTCTTGCCGTTGGACTCGGACTCCGCGTACGAGGTGAACCAGGCGTACGGCGTCTTGCTGTTGTTCTCGCCGTGCTGCGCCGTGCCGGTCTTGCCGCCCACCGTGGCGCCGGACAGCTGCGCGTTGGTGCCCGTGCCCGCGTCCACCACCGTCTGCATCGCCGACCGCAGCTGCTCGGCGGTCGAGGAGCTGACGATCCGCCGCGTGGAGGCGTCCTCGTCGTGGTCCTCCAGCACGTCGCCGCCGCTGTCGGTCACCCGGGACACCATGTGCGGCGACACCAGCTCGCCGTCGTTCGCGAGCGCCGCCGACACCATCGCGATCTGCAGCGGCGTCGCCGTCACGTCGAACTGGCCGATGCCGCTGAGCGCGGTCTGCGCCTCGTCCATGTCCGAGGGGTACACGCTGGCGTAGGCGCGCACCGGCACGTCCTGCTCGTCGTCGTTGAAGCCGAACTTCTCGGCCATGTCGCGCACCTTGTCCTGCCCCAGGTCGACGGCCATCTTCCCGAAGACGTTGTTGCAGGAGTACTGGAGCGCCACCCGGATCGAGGCGTTCTCGCAGGGCGCGTCCGGGTTCTCGTTGCCGAGGTTCCTCTCCGTGCCCGGCAGCGGGTAGGGGTCGGGGCTGTCGGTGCGCTCGTCCACCGAGGAGTACCGGCCGTCCTCCAGCGCGGCGGCCGCCACCACCAGCTTGAACGTCGAGCCGGGCGGCAGCGGCTGGCGCAGCGCCCGGTTGGTCAGCGGCTTGTCCGGGTCGTCGTTCAGCCGCGTCCAGGCCTCGCCGGCGGTGTTGGCGTCGGTCAGCGCCGCCGGGTCGTAGGACGGGGTGGACACGGCGGCGAGGATCCGGCCGGTCTCCGGGTCGATGGCGACCGCGGCGCCCTTCTTGTCGCCCAGCGCCTGGTACGCGGCCTTCTGCACGGCCGGGTCGACGGTCGTCACCACGTCCCCCGGGGCCGCCCGCCCGTTGGTCACCGTATCCGTCACCGTCCTCAGCCGGGGGTCGGTGCCGTTGAGCACGTCCGCGTAGATGCCCTCGAGCTGGGTCGGCGCGTAGGCCTGCGAGGCGTAGCCGGTCACCGCCGCGTACAGCGGACCGTCCGTGTAGGTGCGCTTGTACGCGAGGTCGCTCCCCTTCGTCCGCGCCGAGCCGGTGATCTGCTCACCGCCCACGACGATGTTCCCGAGCGGCTCCGCGTACGTCTCGATCGCGTTGCGCCGGTTGTCGTTGTCGTCCGCCAGTGCCCGGCCCTCGTAGAACTGCACCCAGGTCGCCCGCACCAGCAGGGCGAACACCAGGAGCAGGGTGAAGACGGAGGCACGCCTGATCGTCCTGTTCATCGCGTCCGGACAGACGAACGGCAGGCGTCGGAACGTTCCCGTCCGCCCGGATTCTCACCTGCCGTTCATACAGCGCCCCGCCCGGCGTGAGCCCGCTCACCCGCGCGGCCGGGGGAGGGCCGCGTCAGCGCTCCAGGGACAGCACCAGCTCGTCCGTCTCCGCGCCGCGCCCCGCCGCGTACCCACGGGCCTTCCCGGTGACCTCGAAGCCGCACATGCGCAGCACCCGCAGCGAGCCCGCGTTGTCGGCGGCCACGCGCGCGTACAGCGGGCGCTCGGTCACCTCCGCCAGCAGGGCGCGCAGCGCGGCCGTGGCGATGCCCTTGCCCCAGTAGGCGCGGTCGATCCAGTACGTCACCTCGCGCTCGCCCGCCTCGCCGTAGACGGACACGCTGCCCACCACGTCGCCGTCCGCCAGCACGGTGCGCGCCACGATCTCGGGGGAGCTGCGGATGTGCGCCCACTTCGCGTCGAAGCGGTCCCGGTCGGCCGGGTCCTCGGGCGTGAAGGCCGCCATCCGCAGCGACTCGGGGTCGTTGAACTGGCGGAAGAAGACGGGCAGGTCGCTGTCGTGCACCGGGCGCAGGGCGATGTCCACGGGTCAGAGCCTCCGGGTGGCCAGGGTCAGCCGGTCGCGGGCGTCGAACAGGGCGTCCTTCACCATCTGTTCGTGGGCGGGGGTGAGCCGGGCCACCGGGACCGAGCAGCTGATGGCGTCCCGGGCGGGCGTGCGGTACGGGATGGCCACGCCGAAGCAGCGCAGCCCCAGGGTGTTCTCCTCGCGGTCCACGGCGAAGCCCTGCTCCCGCACCTGGTGCAGCTCCTCGATGAGCTTCTCCCGGTCGGTGATCGTGTTCTCGGTGAGCGCGGGCAGCGTCTCGGGGAGCATCTTGCGCACCTGCTCGTCCGAGTACGTGCTCAGCAGCGCCTTGCCCAGCGACGTGGAGTGCGCGGGCAGCCGGCGTCCGACCCGGGTGAAGGGGCGCAGGTAGTGCTGGGACTGGCGGGTGGCGAGGTAGACGACGTTGGTGCCGTCCAGGCGCGCCAGGTGGATCGTCTCGGTGGTGTCGTCGGAGAGCCGGTCCAGCGTGGGCCGGGCCGCCGCGACGACCTCGTCGCCGTCGATGTACGAGGTGCCCACCAGCAGCGCCCGCACGCCGATGCCGTACCGGGTGCCCGTCGCGTCCGTCTCCACCCAGCCGAGGTCGACGAGCGTGCGCAGCAGCATGTACAGGCTTGACTTGGGGTAGCCGACGGCCTCCTGGACCGCCGCCAGGGAGTGCATCCCGGGGCGCCCGGCGAAGTATTCGAGCAGTTCAACGGTCCGCACCGCGGACTTGACCTGCGCCCCGCCGCCCGTCTCGCCAGCCGACATCGCCCTTGACCCCTTCGTTCGCCGGGAAATACTCTCCGAAGCGCATTCACCCACAGAGACAGTGTTCAGTATATCGAACACCCGCCTTGGGTGACGTACATACTGCGGCATTGCATGCGGCATTCAAGTGGAGGGACCCGCGGTGGCAGCAGCACCAGTCTGGAGTGTCGACCCCCGAACCGGGAAGCAGCGTGAACAGGTTGCGGTGGAGGCCACAGCCCAGGAGGTGGACGCCGCCGTCCGGGCCGCCCACGACGCCCGCGAGGCGCTGACCGACCGCACCGTCCGTGCCGCCTTCCTGCGCTCCGCCGCCGACGAACTCGAGGCGGCCCGCGACCGGCTGGTCGAGGCCGCCGACGCCGAGACCGCGCTCGGCCCGGTCCGGCTCACCGGCGAACTCGCCCGCACCTGCTACCAGCTGCGCGCCTTCGCCGGCATCGTCGAGGAGGGCGCCTTCCTCGACGTCGTCATCGACCACCCCGACGACACCGCCACCCCGCCCGTGCCCGACCTGCGCCGCTACAAGATTCCGCTGGGCGTCGTCGCCGTCTACTCCGCGTCCAACTTCCCGTTCGCCTTCTCCGTGGCCGGCGGCGACACCGCGAGCGCGCTGGCGGCCGGCTGCCCGGTCGTCGTCAAGGCCCACCCCGACCACCCCGCGCTGTCGGAGCTGGTCGCCAAGGTGATCCGGCGGGCCGCCGCCCGGCACCAGGTGCCCGACGGCGTGCTCGGCCTGGTGCACGGCTTCGACGCCGGCATCGAGCTGATCCGGCACCCGCTGGTCGCGGCGGCCGGCTTCACCGGCTCGGTGCGCGGCGGCCGCGCCCTCTTCGACGAGGCCGCCGCCCGGCCCGTCCCCATCCCCTTCCACGGCGAACTCGGCTCGCTGAACCCGGTCCTGGTCACCGAGGCCGCCGCCGCCGAGCGCGGCGAGGCCATCGGCGCCGGACTGGCCGGCTCGATGACGCTGGGCGTCGGCCAGTTCTGCGTGAAGCCGGGCCTGGTCCTCGCCCCGGCCTCCGCGGCCGGCGACGCCCTGCTGAAGTCCCTGACGGACGCGGTCAGCGACACCGACCCCGGCGTCCTGCTCGACCACCGCATGCGCGACAACTTCCTCGCCGGCGTCACCGAGCGCACCCAGCTCCCCGACGTGGAGTCCCCGGTGACCGCGGGCGCGGGCGGCGAGCACACCGTCAGCGCCGGCTTCCTCACCGTCCCGGCGGAGCGGCTGACCCGCGAGGGCGCGCACGACCTGCTGCTGGAGGAGTGCTTCGGACCGGTCACCGTGGTGGCCCGCTACACGGACGAGGCCCAGGTGCGACAGGTGCTGTCGAGGCTCCCCGGCAACCTCACCGCGACCGTGCACGTGTCCTCCGAGGAGGCGGCCGGTCAGGGCCGCGGCGCCGAACTGGTGCGGGACCTCACCCCGCTGGCCGGACGCGTGCTGGTGAACGGCTGGCCGACCGGCGTCGCCGTCGCCCCCGCCCAGCACCACGGCGGCCCCTACCCGGCGACCACCTCCACGTCCACCTCCGTGGGCGGCACGGCGATCGAGCGGTGGCTGCGGCCCGTCGTCTACCAGGGCGCCCCGGAGGCGCTGCTGCCGCCGGAGCTGAGGGACGACAACCCGCTCGGGCTGCCCCGCCGCTTCAACGGCCGCCTGGAGCGCTGACCCGCGCTCACCCGCCGGCCGGCTCCAGGCCCGCGTCCCGGGCCAGGAGCGCGGCCTGCACCCGGTTGTCGCAGTCCAGCTTGGCCAGGATCCGGCTGACGTACGTCTTCACCGTGGCCTCGCTCATGTGCAGCCGGGCCCCGGCGTCCGCGTTGGACAGGCCCTCCCCGAGCAGCGCCAGCACCTGGAGCTCCCGCTCGGTGAGCGCGGACAGGCGGCGGCGGGCCTCCTCGCCGCGCGCGGTCGCGGCCGGCGAGGCCAGGGTGTCCACCACGTGCCGGGTGGCGGCCGGGGAGAGATAGGCGTTGCCGGCCGCCGCCGCGCGGACCGCGTGGATCAGCTCCTGCGGCGCGGAGTCCTTCAGCAGGAACCCGGCGCCGCCGTGGCCCAGCGCCCGCAGCACGTTCTCCCGCTCCCCGAACGTGGTCAGGATCAGCACCCGCACCCCCGGCGCCGCCCGGCCCATCTCGGCCAGCGCGGTCAGCCCGTCCATCACCGGCATCTGGATGTCCAGCAGCGCCACGTCGACGGCGGTCGAGCGTGCGGTCTCCACCGCCTCCCGGCCGTCCCGCGCCTCGGCGACGACGTCGATGTCGTCGGCCGAGGTGAGGATCATCCTGATGCCGGCCCGGATGAGCGGCTCGTCGTCGGCGACCAGGACCCGGATCACGCGGCCTCCTGCGCGGTGCGGTGGGACGGGCGGACGGCGGTGCCGTGCCATCATGCCCGATCCCCCCGCCGGCCCGGAGCCGGCCGCCCGTCAGATCTCGTGCGGGTAGGACTCCTTGGCGACCAGCTTCCCGTCGCGGAAGCAGAACCGGTACACGATGTCCTTCTCGTCGTCCACGAAGTGCTCGCACACCGCGTCCTGCGGCAGCGGCGGGCCCTGCTTCTCCACGCCGTCGGTGAGGATCGAGCCGCCCTCCGGGAACTTCTCGCGCAGGCCGGCCTCGGCGTCGCCGACGCGTGCCTCCTCGTACACGCTCGCCGGTATGACGCCCTTCTCCACCTCGTCGACCAGCTTGCCCACCCCCCACACCAGCAGGGTGACGGTGCCGGCGACGAGGGCGACGGAGACGAGGGCGCAGCCCAGGGCGACGTTCTTCTTGCTGCTCATGATGGCGGCGTACTCCTTCGGGTCGGAGCGGTCGATGTCCGCTCCACCGTCGCCCGCGCCGCCCGCCCCGGTCTGCCCCCGAAAGTCGCCGCCCGGCGCGACGGACGTCGCGTCCTCACGGCCGGCGGGCGAGCCGCCGTCGCCGTACGGCAGCACCCCGGCGACGCGGAAGCCGCCGTCGGGCGAGGGGCCGCTGTGCACCATGCCGCCGACCAGCCGGGCCCGCTCCCGCAGTCCCGCCAGGCCCTGGCCGCCGCTGACCGCGGGCGGCGCCGCGGGCGCCCCGTCCGGCACCGGCCCGTTGGCCACCTCCACCACCAGGCTGTCCGGTTCGTAGCGCAGCTCCACGGTCATCGGGGCGCCCGGCGCGTGCTTGTGCGCGTTGGTGAGGCCCTCCTGCACGATGCGGTACACCGCGTGGTCCGCGGCCGGGGCGAGCGGCCGCTCCTCGCCCGAGCGGCGCAGCTCCACCGGGGCGCCCGCGCTCCTGGACGACGCCACCAGCGCGTCCACCCCGGCCGCGCCCCGGGCGGGCGGCGCCCCGGACGCCTCCGGTCCGGGGCCGGGAACGGGCGCGGGCGGCTCCTCGGCGTCGTCCCGGAGGATGCCGACGGCCTCGCGCAGCTCCCGCATCGCCGACCTGGCGGCCTCCCGCAGAATGCCCACCCCCTCCCGCGGCCGGTCGCCGAGCTCCGGGTCCACCTCCAGCGCCCCCGCGTGCACGGCGATCAGGGCGAGCTGGTGGCCGAGGCTGTCGTGCATGTCCTGGGCGATGCGCTGCCGCTCCAGCAGCCGCGCCTGCCGCGCCACCATCGCCCGCTCGCGCACCAGTTGGGCGTTGTGCCGGCGCAGCGCCTCCAGCAGGTCACGGCGCTGGGCGCGGTACCGGGAGGCGAGCCCCGGCACGACCGCCAGCACCAGATAGGGGCCCGCGCCCAGCGCCGCCGTCATCAGCAGCGACAGCTCCAGCGCTTCGCCCCCGCCCTCGAGCAGACCGCGCGCGACGTACAGCGCCATCCCGGCGGCGTACGCGCCGGCCGCGCGCCAGGGACGCCTGATGCGGCTGCCCGCCGACCAGCTCACGTAGATCAGCAGCGGGCCGGCCCCGAGGACCGAGCCGGCCAGGGCCGACGAGACGACGAGCACGGTGGCGGGCAGCGCGCGCCGGGCCAGGGACAGCAGCCCGACGAGCAGGGCCAGCGCCCAGCCCTTCGCGGGGGATCCGCTCTCCGTGGCGTACGCCGCTCCCGCGATGCCGGCGAGCACGACGAGCAGCACGCTCTCCCCGGCGACCCGGCCGCGCGACCAGGGGGAGGCGGCGGCCAACCGGGACAGCAGGGGACGGGCGGGGCGGGAGATCTGCGCTGTGTCCACGCGCCCGACCCTAGGGTCCCGCACCGGGGCGCCGGCATCCTCCCTCCGTAGCGGGGCCGGACGACCAAAGTGAACGGCGTCCGTCAACATCCGTGTGCTCTTCGGTCGTTGGGGACCGCGACGTCCGGAGACTGCGCCCCCGCGGCCCGCCCGGCGACGATGGCGGCGCCGATGCGGACCCCCGCCGGCGAGCGCCGGACGGCTCCGACGGCCCGGTCCTCGCCTGCACCGAGCGGAGACGGTTCTTCTTCGACCGGAACCTGACCTTCTACACCGACGCCTCCCAGCGCCTGGTCGCGTTCACCGTCGAGCAGCGCACCGCGCCGGGCGACGGCTTCGACCTGCTAAACCGGAGGGCACGCCGATCGGCTCCCTCCGCGAGAGGGTCCTCGCCTCGCTGGTCCGCTCCACCTGGGTGATGCGGCAGCCGGGCGCGCCCGACGCCGTCGGACGGGAGCGCAACCGGTTCGTGGCCGTGCTGCGCAGGGCCCGGGACGTGCTGCCGCTGGAGCCGGTGCCGTTCGCCTGGCCCTATCACTTCGACTTCGAGACGGACGGCAAGCCGGTGATGACGGTCGAGCAGAGGATCGCCCTGCGCGACCGCCACCTGGTCGAGGCGACCGCCCCCGGCCTCGACCCGCGGCTCGCCGTCGCCCAGGCGGTCGCCCTCGACACCTACCAGGGCCGCTGACCGGGACCGGGTGCGCCGACCGGGACCGGGTGCGCGGGCCGGGGCGGCGCCTGGGACAATCCCGCCATGGACCTGGACATACCCGAACTCCCCTTCCCGCTGCGGACCTACGGCCCCGACGGCTCCTGGTCCTACGAGGACGGCGTCCTCACCGGATGGGCGGGACCCCGGCAGGACCGCTTCGTGCCGCCCACCGGCGAGTCCCTGGAGCCCGCCGCCGACGCCCCCCGGCTGCTCGGCGCGCCCGAGGGCGACTTCCAGCTGATCGCCCGCGTCACGGTCGGCTTCGCCGGCAGCTTCGACGCCGGGGTGCTCTACGTCCACGTCGGCGAGCGCGCCTGGGCCAAGCTGTGCCTGGAGTACTCCCCGGACGTGCCCACCGTCTGCACGGTCGTCACCCGGGGCCACTCCGACGACGCCAACTCCTTCACCGTGGACGGCAAGACCGTCTGGCTGCGGGTGAGCCGCACCGGGCGCGCCTTCGCCTTCCACGCCTCCCGCGACGGCAAGCAGTGGACCTTCGTCCGTCTGTTCACGCTCGGCGACGAGAAGGAGACGGGCGCCGCCCTGGTCGGGTTCGCGACGCAGTCGCCGATCGGGGAGGGGTGCGTGGTGACCTTCGACCACCTCGAGTACCGGCCGCACTGGCCGCCGGACCTGCGCGACGGCAGCTGAGCGAAACCTGCCCGCACGGGGAATGCCGCCGGTTGCTTGAACGTTCACCGGTTTGCGGAGGGCGTCTCCGCAGCCGTGCCGACCCTGGAGAGAGCCCGCCCATGCGCGTCGAGATCTGGAGCGACATCGCCTGCCCCTGGTGCTATGTCGGAAAAGCCCGCTTCGAGAAGGCGCTGGCCTCCTTCCCGCACCGTGACGGGGTCGAGGTGGTGCACCGGTCCTTCGAGCTCGACCCGAACCGCGCCAAGGACGACGTCGAGCCCGTGCTCACCATGCTCACCAAGAAGTACGGCATGAGCCAGGCGCAGGCCGAGGCCGGCGAGGACAACCTGGGCGCCCAGGCCGCCGCCGAGGGCCTGCCCTACCGCACCCGGGGCCGCGACCACGCCGGCACCTTCGACATGCACCGCCTGCTGCACTTCGCCCGCGAGCACGGCCGCCAGGAGCAGCTGCTCGACCTGCTCTACCGGGCCAACTTCGCCGAGGAGCGCTCCCTGTTCGGCGACGACGAGCGGCTCGTCGAACTCGCCGGCGCCGCAGGCCTCGACACCGGGGCGGCCCGCGAGGTGCTCGCCGACCCGGAGGCGTACGCCGCCGAGGTCCGCGCCGACGAGCAGGACGCCGCGCGGCTCGGCGCGCGCGGGGTGCCGTTCTTCGTGCTCGACCGGAAGTACGGCGTCTCCGGCGCCCAGCCGGTCGAGGTCTTCACCCGGGCGCTCACCCAGGCCTGGGGCGAGCGGTCGCCGCTGACCCTGGTCGACGGCGACACGGACGCCGACGCCTGCGGTCCCGACGGGTGCGCGGTGCCCCAGCGGTAGAACGCGCAGGCCGGCGCGGATGTATAAGAAATTTTTCGCGATACCGCGCAGACATATGCAATGGACGGGGGGACGGCGGGGCCGCACAGTGGTTCCATGGAGACCTTCGAGAGCCTCGTCCGTGCCGAGTTCACCCCGGAGAACACCTACCTGAACACCGCGAGCAACGCCCTGCTGCCCGCCCGGACCGTGGCCGCGCTCGACGCGGCCGCCCGGCTGCGCGCGGCGGGGCGCCCGCTCGACCCCCTGTTCGCCGACGTCGAGGCGTGCCGCGCCGCGTACGCCCGGCTGGCGGGCGTGCCCGTCGAGCGGGTCGCGGCCGGGGCGACCGTCGCCCTGTACTCCTCGCTGGTCGCCGCGTCCCTGCCGCCGGGCGCCGAAGTCCTCACCGCCGACGACGACTTCACCTCGGTGTTGAACCCCTTCCACGCGCGCGGCGACCTCAAGGTGCGGGCCGTGCCGCTGGAGGGGCTCGCCGACGCCGTGCGGCCGGGCACCGCGCTGGTCGCGGTGAGCGCCGCCCAGTCCGCCGACGGCCGGATCGCCGACCTGCCCGCGCTGCGCGAGGCGGCCCGGTCCCACGGGGCGCGCACCTACGTCGACTTCTCCCAGGCCGCGGGCTGGCTGCCGGTGGAGGCCGACGCGTACGACTACAGCGTCACCATCACCTTCAAGTGGCTGCTCGGACCGCACGGCGCGGCCTTCCTCGTCGTCCCCGAGGACTTCGGCGACCTCGTCCCGGTGCAGGCCGGCTGGGTCGCGGGGGAGGACCCGTGGGCCAGCTGCTACGGTCCCGTCGTCGAACTCGCCCACTCCGCACGGCGGTTCGACGCCAGTCCCGCCCTGTTCAGCTACGCGGGACTGCGGGCGTCCCTCGGACTGCTCGAGGAGATCGGCGTGGACGCCGTCCGCGCCCACGACCTCGCCCTCGCCGACCGGTTCCGCGCGGGGCTCGCCACGCTGGGCCACGAGCCCGTGCCCGCGCCGGGCTCGCCGATCGTGTCCGTGCCGGGGCTGGGACGGACGCAGCCGGAGCTGTCCGCGGCGGGCATCCAGGTGTCGAACCGCGCGGGCAACCTGCGGGCGTCCTTCCACCTCTACAACACGGCCGCCGACGTGGACCGGCTGCTGGACGCGCTGTCCGGCTGAGCGCACGGCAGCGGGCCGGCGCCTCCTTGTCCCACACGAGGAGGCCCGGCCCGCAGTCGGTGCGGCGGTGCGCACACCTCACCGCCGTGCCGGCGCGGTGCGCTCGGGGCGTACCGCGCGTCGTGCCTACTTCACCGGAGTGAAGTCCCGCGCCCCAATGAACTCCGGTCGGCGGATCGGGGCGGCGAAGGGCTCGACCGCCGCGTTCTCGACGCTGTTGAACACGATGAACACGTTGCTGCGCGGGAACGGCGTGATGTTGTCGCCGGAGCCGTGCATGCAGTTGCAGTCGAACCAGGTCGCCGAGCCGGCCTTGCCGGTGAACAGCTTGATGCCGTACTCCGACGCCATCGTGGTCAGCGCCTCGTCGGACGGCGTCCCCGCGTCCTGCATCTGGAGCGACTTCTTGTAGTTGTCCTTCGGCGTCGCGCCCGCGCAGCCGAGGAACGTCTTGTGCGACCCCGGCATGATCATCAGACCGCCGTTGGTGTCGTAGTTCTCGGTGAGCGCGATCGAGACCGAGATGGTGCGCATGTTCGGCAGGCCGTCCTCGGCGTGCCAGGTCTCGAAGTCCGAGTGCCAGTAGAAGCCGCTCGCGCCGAAGCCCGGCTTGACGTTGATCCGGGACTGGTGGACGTACACGTCCGAGCCGAGGATCTGCCGGGCGCGGCCGACGACCCGCTCGTCGCGCACGAGCCGGGCGAACACCTCGCTGATCTTGTGCACCTCGAAGACCGAGCGGATCTCCTGGGACTTCGGCTCGACGATCGAGCGCTCGTCCGCGCGGATCCCCGGGTCGGTGACCAGCCGGTCCAGCTCACGCCGGTAGACCTCGACCTCGTCCGGGCCGATCAGCTGGTCGACGGCCAGGAAGCCGTCGCGGTCCAGCGCCTGGAGGTCACCCGCCGAGACGGGGCCGGGCGTGTCCGGGGAGCCCCAGACGACCGGGTCCTGGCGCGGGGTGACCACCTCGGTGGCACCGCGGGTCGGGTAGAGATCGGTGACGTGCGTGGTCGTGGTCACGGTGGATCACACCTCCTCGGTGAGCAGCGGGTAGACGCCGTTCTCGTCGTGGTCCTCCCGTCCGGTCACGGGCGGGTTGAAGACGCAGATGCAGTGGAAGTCCTCCTTGACCTTGAGCGTGTGCCGCTCGTGGCCGTCGAGGAGGTACATGGTGCCGGGGGTGATGTGGTACGTCTTCCCGGTCTCGCGGTCGGTCAGCTCGGCGTCGCCCTTGGTGCAGACGACGGCCTCGATGTGGTTCGCGTACCACATGTCCGTTTCCGTACCCGCGTACAGGATCGTCTCGTGCACGGAGAAGCCGACCTTCTCCTTGGCGAGGACGATGCGCTTGCTCTCCCACGTGCCGGACGCCGATTTCACGTGCCGGTCGGTGCCTTCGATCTCCTTGAACGAACGGACGATCACGGTGTTGCGATGCCTCCTCGGCTGGGGTGTGTGTTTCAGGCGGTCTCACGGACGGCGCGGGCGAGGACGGTGAGGCCCTCGTCCAGCTCGTCCGGGGTGATGGTCAGGGCGGGGAGCAGCTTGACGACCTCGCTCTCCGGGCCGGACGTCTCGATCAGCAGCCCGAGCTCGAAGGCGCGCTTCGCGACCCGGCCGGCGCGCTCCTTGTCGTGGAACTCCAGGCCCCACACCAGGCCGCGGCCCCGGTACTCCTTGACGTCGGCGAGGTTCTCCTCGGTGATGGCGGTCATCGCCTGCTCCACCTGCTCGCCGCGCCTGCGGGTCTGCTTCTCCATCGCGGAGCCGTCCGCCCAGTACGCCTCCAGGGCGGCGGTGGCCGTCACGAACGCGGGGTTGTTGCCGCGGAACGTGCCGTTGTGCTCGCCCGGCTCCCAGACGTCCAGCTCCGGCTTGAACAGGGTGAGGGCCATGGGCAGCCCGTAGCCGCTGATCGACTTGGAGACGGTGACGACGTCCGGCGTGATGCCGGCCTCCTCGAAGGAGAAGAACGCGCCGGTGCGGCCGCAGCCCATCTGGATGTCGTCGACGATGAGCAGCATGTCCTGGCGCTCGCACAGGTCGGCCAGGGCGCGCAGCCACTCGGGCCGCGCCACGTTGATGCCGCCCTCGCCCTGCACGGTCTCGACGATCACCGCGGCCGGCTTGTTGAGGCCCGAGCCCTGGTCCTCCAGGATGCGCTCGAACCACAGGAAGTCCGGGACCTGGCCGTCGAAGTAGTTGTCGAACGGCATCGGCGTGCCGTGCACCAGCGGGACGCCCGCGCCGGCCCGCTTGAACGCGTTGCCGGTCACGGCGAGCGAGCCCAGCGACATGCCGTGGAAGGCGTTGGTGAACGACACCACGGACTCGCGGCCCTTCACCTTCCGCGCCAGCTTCAGCGCGGACTCCACGGCGTTGGTGCCCGTCGGGCCCGGGAACATGACCTTGTACGGCAGGTCGCGGGGGCGCAGGACGTAGTTCTGGAAGGACTCCAGGAACGCGCGCTTGGCCGTCGTCGACATGTCGAGGCCGTGGGTGACGCCGTCGCGCTCCAGGTAGTCGATCAGGGCGCGTTTCAGGACGGCGTTGTTGTGGCCGTAGTTGAGTGAACCGGCTCCGGCGAAGAAGTCGAGGTACTCGTGGCCGTCCTCGTCGTACATGCGGCTGCCGTGCGCACGGTCGAAGACGGTGGGCCAGCCGCGGCAGTAGCTGCGCACCTCGGACTCGAGGGTCTCGAAGACGCTGAGGTCGGGCTGGGTGATGGTCACGACGAATCGCTCCTCGGTGGCGTGGGAGGTCAGAGGGAGTCGGAAGATCGGAGGGCCGGGCCGGCGCGTCAGAGCGCGAACGGCCCGATGCGGTGCAGGACTTCGGGGTCGTGCGGTCCGTCGGGGAAGTCCGCGGTCCCGAAGAGCACCTCGCGCTCCAGCAGGGCGCCGTGGCGCTCCGCGAACGCGGTGAACAGGCGCTCGGAGGCGGTGTTGCCGGGAGCGACGGTGGTCTCCACGGTGTCCACGCCGTGCTCCGCGGCGGTCCGGGCGGCCAGTGCGTCGAGCATGGCGGCGGCCAGACCGCGTCCGCGGTGCGCCTCGTCGACGGCGACCTGCCAGACCAGCAGGGTGCGCGGGCTGTCCGGGCGGAGGTAACCGGTGACGAAGCCGACCGGCTCCCCGCGCTCGTCGCGAGCGACGGCCGAGGTGGCGGCGAAGTCACGGCACCACAGCAGATAGCTGTACGACGAGTTCAGGTCGAGGACCTTCGAGTCCCTGGCTATCCGCCACAGCACGGCTCCGTCCGCCACGGTCGGGCGGTCGATTTGCAGGTCTGCTTGTGCGGCAGTCATGCGAATTGAACTTACCGAGGTAAATTCAAAATTGCATCGTCCTGCGGGGTTACGTACGAGCGTGTCCTGTGTTATCGCGCGTGCGGGCGTGTCCGCGCGAGGGGTCGGCGAAATGCCCCGTTTCGCACGGGAGGAAGCATGATGAATCGGGCACGATGTGGAACCGGTCACATTGGTGTAACTCTCGTGACCACACCCGGAAACGTCCGGTAGCCGCTTCTCCGATCGGGGCGTTTAGGGTCGGGAAGAGCGGGCAGAAGAGGACGGGAAGCTGCGCTGCCGAGTAATAGGGAAATAAGCCGGAGAATGTCGCGGGAGTATCTGTGCGAGGGATTTCGATAATCCCCCGGAATTCAGCTGCCGGTCACCCCGTCGATGCGCTCCCGCAGGAGATCGGCGTGACCGTTGTGGCGCGCGTACTCCTCGATCATGTGGATCAGCACCCAGCGCAGGCTCACCTCCGCGCCGGCCATCGGGCCGTCGGCGATCCGCCCGGTGCCGTCCAGGGGAAGCCCGGCGCACAGCTCCCGACCCCGGGCGATCTCCCGCCGCCACATGTCGAGCGCCTCGTCCATCCCGCGCGCCGGGTCGAGCGAGAACCCGGTGACGTCGTCGAACACGGGCGGTACGTCCTGACCGGCGACGATCCGCTGGAACCAGTTCCGCTCCACCACGGCCATGTGCTGCACCAGCCCCAGCAGCGTCATCGCCGACGGCTCGACCGACGCGACCCGCACCTGCGCGTCGTCCAGCCCGGCGCACTTCAGCGCGAGCGTCGCGCGATGGTAGTCCAGCCAACTCTCGAGCATGGCCCGCTCATCCCCGGTGAACAGGGGCACGGGCCGCCCGTCGGGCAGACTAAGGGCATCGGCCGGATCCGAGAAGGCATCAACAGACATACGCCGCAGCATGCCACGGGGAAGCCCCCGCCATCCGCGGGCAGTCGTGCCGCCTGGGGCGCCGGGGGACCGCGAAACCGCGGGCATGCGTGCCGCCTGGGGCGGCACGGGTGGGCGCGGGCGGCACCCCGTTAACGCCGGGCTGCGCAACACCCCCCGCCCGGCACCAGCACCGGCGCCGAAAGAAGGCGCACGCTCAGAACCGCCGGGCGCCCGCCCCGCCGCTCACCCCCAGGCCCGCTCCGCAGCAGCCAACGCCCCAGCCAGGTCAACGGCCACCCCCGCGTCCGCCAGCGCCGCACCCAGCGCCGTCAGGCACCCCCGAACCGCCCCCCGAGTCGCCTCCGCCCCGTAATGGTTGACCCGGATCATCTCCCGAGCCAGCTCACCCCCACCCGCCGCGAGCGGCACCCCCGGATCCGCGGCCAACGCCCGAGCGACCAGCTCGGACGCCGTCGTCCCGGCCGGCACCCGCAGCGTCGTCGCGACCGGCGCCGCATCCGCCGCGTCCCGCACGTACGGCGTGACCCCGCCCCCGAGCGCCACCGCCCCTGCCCGGGTCGCCGCGGCGGCCGACGCGTGCCGCCGCATCACCGTCTCCAGCCCCTCCGCCTCGATCCGCTCCACGCACGCCTCCAGCGCGAGCATCTCCAGCTGCGCCGGGGCGTGCAGCAGCGTCTTGCGGCCGCCGTCGATCCACCGCTCCTTCCAGTCCAGGAGGGAGAGGTAGGAGCGGCGCGGCGCGTTCGGGTTCGCCGCCATGCGGGCCCACGCCCGCTCGCTCACCGAGACCGCCGACACCCCGGCGGGCCCGCCCATCGCCTTCTGCGCCCCGATGACGCACAGGTCCACGCCCCAGGCGTCCGGCAGCACCGGCTCCGCGCCCACCGAGGCGACCGCGTCGAGGTAGAACAGCGCACCGTGCTCGCGCACCACCTCGCCGATCGCGGCGACCGGGTTGGTGTTGCCGGTGGCGGCCTCGGCGTGCACCAGCGACACGAAGTCGATCTCCGGGTGCTCGGCGAAGGCGTCCCGCACCTGCGCGGCGGTCACCGCCGTGTGGAACGGCACGGCCAGGTCGACGACGGTGGCGCCGCAGTCCCGCAGCCAGTCGCCGAAGGTCTGCCCGTAGGGGCCGGTGATGACGTTCAGCGCGGTCGTCCCGGGCCCGGCCGTCGCGCGGATCGCGCCCTCCAGCGGCAGCAGCGCCTCGCCCTGGGTGATCAGCACGTCCTGCCCGGTGCCCAGCAGCCGTGCCACGCGGTCCTCGACGGAGGCGAAGCGGGCGGCGCTCAGCGGCGGCAGGTCCAGGAGGAGGTTCGTCACGGTGGTGCTCTTTCGCTCAGGATCGCGGTACGCGCCTGCGAGCCTAACCGTTCTTCCCGCACCGCCCCGCAGGATGGCCGAACCACCGCGTTGATCTTGCCTGCCCGTTTCACTAGCGTGACGTCTCTGCTCCCACACCCCTCACAAGGAGGCGCTCGCGTGCGAAGACGCATACGGCTCGCCGGCTCGTTCGCCGTACCCGCCCTGCTGGGCCTCTCCCTGGTGGCCCCCACCACCGCCCAGGCCGCGGACGTGACGTCCGGCGACTACAAGGCGGTGTTCAACTACACCAAGCCGGGCAGCACCACGCTCGACCACTCGATCCTCAACGACCTCGCCGGTCTCGTCGACCACGCGGCGCCGGGCTCCACCGTCTACATGGGGATGTACTGGTTCGGGCTCGAGGAGCTGAAGGCCAAGATGCTCGAGGCGCAGGACCGCGGGGTCACCTTCCGCATGGTCTCGGAGAAGCGCAACGAGTCCATCAGCACGCCCTTCACGGCCGCGGAGCTGAAGAACGGCTCCACCTGGACCTGGTGCACCAACAGCTGCCTGGGCAACGGACCCGACGACGTCAACGCCATCAACCACGACAAGTACTTCGTCTTCACCGCCCTCGACGACGGGCGGAAGAACGTGGTCTGGCAGAGCTCCGAGAACATCGCCGTCTCCCAGTCCGGGGAGCTCAACAACGCGCTGATCGTGTCGAACAACGCGCAGCTCGCCGCGCGCTACATCGCGCACTTCCAGGATCAGGTCAAGCACGCCGGCGACAGCGCGCACACCACGTACGACCACACGACGAGCGACCCGGACGCCCCGGTGGAAGCGTTCTTCTTCCCCCGCGACACGGCGTCCGACGCCTCGCACTACGGCAACGCCGACATCGTCGCCTCCTTCATCGACGACGTCGACTGCGCCCGCGGCGGCCGTATCCGGATCTCCGCGGCCGAGCTCGACGAGCGCAGCTCGCGGCCCGCGATCTACACCGCCCTGGAGGCCAAGAAGGCCGCCGGCTGCGCCATCGAGGTCAACGGGCGGGACCTGAGCGACCCCAACGGCGACGGCGACAACGCGGGGGTCAACGAGCTCACCGGCCTGGACATCCCCGTCCACGCCAACCGCCCCGGCGGCTGCCGCTACGCGACCGTCACCTGCAACCGCGGCACCACCCACTCGAAGTACCTGCTCACCGAGTGGCGGAAGGCCGACGGCACCGAGGTCCGGCATGTCTTCACCGGCTCGCACAACTGGACCAAGGGCGCCCTCCAGCGCAACGACGAGACGCTGCTGCGGATCGACGACCCGGTGATCTACCAGGCGTACGTCGACAACTTCGACGCGGTGCGCCAGGGCACGTACGACATCGACTCCACCGTCTACGGCTCCACCGCCCAGCACTACTCGCGGGTCAACACCAAGGCCGACGGGGACCAGCACTACAGCGCGGTCGCCTCCGGCGGCACCGGCTCCACCACCTGGACCGCGGTGGTCTACGAGGAGGGCGACCGCCACGACTCCTCGGACACCGAGCTCGGCACCGACGTGTACATCCGCATGTACAAGGACGGCGTGCCGCTGTGGAGCGAGAAGAAGCTCAGCCCCGGCGGCACCGGCGCCACCTGGTCGCACCAGAAGCCCGACGTGGGCGTCGACGCGAACGGCAACGCGATCGTCGTGTGGACCGCCGACGACGACGGCAACAAGTACGGTGACATCGCCGTGCGCAAGGTCGCCCCGGACGGAACCGTGACCAGCCTGCCGCGTCCGCACGCCTCGGGCGACGGCGACCAGCTCCGCCCGACCGTGGCCGTCGCCCCGGACGGCTCCTACGCCGTGGCGTGGGAGTCCACCGCCGACGGGTCCACCCTGAACCAGGTGTACGCCGGCAGCTGGTCCGGTACCGGCGCCCTGCAGTACCAGGACGTGCGGGTCAGCACGATCAACTCCGGCGCCGCCGGCTCCAACCGCCGCCCGGACGTCGCCCTCGACGACGCCGGCCGGGCGACGGTCGTGTGGGAGGAGGACGCGGACGGCAACGGCGGCCTGAACATCGGCCTGGCGACGCTGGACACCTCGGGCGGCTTCGCGGTCGCGCGCAAGGTCGCCAACACGCTCACCGACGGCCAGCAGACCAGGCCGGCGGTCGCGGTGGCCGGCGACGGACGGATCGTGGCCGCGTGGGCCGACGCGTACACCACCGGGAGCGGGACGGTGGAGCGCCCGCAGAGGGTGTACCACCGGATCTTCTCGGCGGCCGGCGCCCCCGCGGGCGCCGAGGTGCGCACCACGCCGGACACGGCCCAGGTGCCGTCCGGCCGTCCGATCGGCACCCAGGCCGACCCGGACGTGGCCGTCTCCGACGCCGGTGACTTCGTGGTGACCTGGAAGGAGGCGTTCGTCGACGGCCTGGACGACGTGTGGGCCCGCGGCTTCAACGCCGACGGCAGCACCACCGGACGTCTCCCGGCGCTGCGGATGAACGTCGTCTCGGGAGGCGGACAGGGCGGCCCCGCGGTCGCCCTGGCGCCGAGCGGCCGGCTGTCCCTGACGTACTCGGACGACTACGACGGCAACAAGTTCAACGAGATGCGGCTGCGGGACGCCTTCGCCAACAAGTAGGCGCACCCCTGACGTCCCCTTCCGCCCGACGGCCCGGACCGCTTCCCACGCGGTCCGGGCCGTCGGCGTGAGGCG
This sequence comes from Streptomyces lusitanus, assembly GCF_042647945.1. Classification (NCBI taxonomy): domain Bacteria; kingdom Bacillati; phylum Actinomycetota; class Actinomycetes; order Kitasatosporales; family Streptomycetaceae; genus Streptomyces; species Streptomyces lusitanus. Next base: position 83,309 of record NZ_JBHRWL010000021.1, on the reverse strand, counting down.
GAAGATCGGAGGCCGAACGGCGTACTCCTCCTCCGATTGATGTGAGGTGCTCAAACCTTTCCTTATAATCGGAACTTCTCGTTCGCTTACTGGAGGCTCCTCGTGAACACGCTCCTCGGCCGCAGGACCCGGGTCCTGGTTGCCACCACCGCGACGGCCGGGATGGTGCTCCTCGCCGCCTGCACGTCCACCGACGACTCAGGCGGCGGGTCCACGACCGCCGGCGGGGTCGAGCTCGTCAAGGCCGGGCAGCTCACCACGTGCACCCACCTGCCGTACCCGCCGTTCCAGTCGGAGATCGACGGCAAGGTGCAGGGCTTCGACGTCGCCCTGATCGACCTGGTCGCCGACGACCTGGGCGTGAAGCAGGAGATCCTCGACACGCCGTTCGAGAACTTCAAGACCGGCGCCTTCCTCAACTCCGGCGAGTGCGACCTGGCCGCCGCCGGCATGACCATCACCGAGGAGCGCAAGAAGAACGTCGACTTCTCCGACCCGTACTTCGAGGCCACCCAGGCCGTCCTGGTCGACAAGAAGAGCGGCATCTCCTCCTTCGCGGACCTCGAAGGCAGGAAGGTCGGCGCCCAGGCGCAGACCACCGGCGAGGACTACGCCAAGAGCAAGGGCCTGGACCCGGTCTCCTTCGAGTCCTCCGACGCGGTCCTCAACGGCCTGCGCACCGGCCAGGTCGAAGCCGTCGTCATCGACTACCCGGTCGTCCAGGGCTGGCTGAAGGACAAGGCCAACGCCGCCGCCTTCGAGGTGGCCGAGCAGGTCAACACCGGTGAGCAGTACGGCGTCACGGTGAAGAAGGGCAACGACAAGCTCCGCGAGGCCGTCAACAAGGCGATCAAGGACGCCAAGGCCGACGGCACGTACAAGAAGCTGTACGAGCAGTGGATCGGCCCGTACGACGAGTCCGCCGCCTCGCCGGCCGCGTCCTGACCCCATGACCGACACGGAGAAGACACCGCTCCCGCCGAAGCGGAAGGGCCTGACCCGGCGGCAGAAGCGCAGCCTGTCGCGCGGTATCCAGTACGCCGTGTTCGCCGCGGCCGTGATCGCCTTCGGGGTCACGGCCGACTGGGGACGGCTGCAGAACCAGTTCGCGCAGGTCGACATCGCCGAGCGGATGTTCCCGGACGTCATCACGCTGGCGCTGAAGAACACAGTCCTCTACACGGTGACCGGCTTCGGCGTCGGGCTGGCGCTCGGCATGGTGATCGCCCTGATGCGGCTGTCGTCCGTCGGCCCCTACCGGTGGCTGGCCGGCATCTACATCGAGATCTTCCGCGGCCTGCCCGCCCTGCTGATCTTCATCTTCATCGGCGTCGCCGTCCCGCTCGCCTTCCCCGGCACCGAGATCGTCGGCGGGACGTACGGCAAGGTCGCCCTCGCCCTCGGCCTGGTGGCCGCCGCCTACATGGCGGAGACCATCCGGGCGGGCATCCAGGCCGTGCCCAGGGGACAGATGGAGGCGGCCCGCTCGCTGGGCTTCTCGCCCGGCCGGGCCATGGTGTCGATCATCATCCCGCAGGCCTTCCGGATCATCCTGCCGCCGCTCACCAACGAGCTGGTCCTGCTGTTCAAGGACTCCTCGCTGGTGCTGTTCCTCGGCGTCACCCTGGAGGAGCGCGAGCTGTCCAAGTACGGCCGCGACCTGGCCAGCCAGACCGCCAACTCCACGCCCATCCTGGTGGCCGGCCTGTGCTACCTGCTGATCACCATCCCGCTCGGCTTCGTCGTGCGCCGCATGGAGGCCAAGGCCCAGGAGGCCGTCAAATGAGCACGAGCCGACCGGAGATCCGCGTCAGCGGACTGCACAAGTCGTTCGGCGACAATCACGTGCTGCGCGGCATCGACCTGGAGATCGGCCAGGGCGACGTCGTCTGCGTCATCGGCCCGTCCGGGTCCGGCAAGTCCACCCTGCTGCGCTGCGTGAACCTCCTGGAGGAGCCCAGCAAGGGCCAGGTCTTCGTCGGCGGCATCGAGCTGACCGACCCGGACGTCGACATCGACGCCGCACGCCGCCGCATCGGCATGGTCTTCCAGCAGTTCAACCTGTTCCCGCACCTGACCGTCACCGAGAACCTCACGCTGCCGCAGCGCCGGGTGCTCCGGCGCGGCAAGGCGGAGGCCGCGAAGGTCGCCGCGCAGAACCTGGAGCGGGTCGGCCTCGCCGAGAAGGCGGACGCCTACCCCGCCTCCCTCTCCGGCGGCCAGCAGCAGCGCGTCGCCATCGCCCGGGCGCTCGCGATGGGCCCCGAGGTGATGCTGTTCGACGAGCCGACCTCGGCGCTCGACCCGGAACTGGTCGGCGACGTGCTCGCGGTGATGCGGATGCTCGCCGACGAGGGCATGACGATGATGGTCGTCACCCACGAGATGACCTTCGCCCGCGAGGTCGCCGACCGGGTCGTCTTCATGGACGGCGGAGTGATCGTCGAGGACGGCGCCCCCGAACGTGTCATCGGCGCCCCGCAGCACGAACGCACCCGCCACTTCCTCTCCCGCCTGCTCGACCCCGCCATGGCGGAGGTCGAGGAGGAGACCTCGGACCAGGTGGGCAAGTCCGGGTAGCGGGTCATTAGCGCCTCTCGTTTGGATCAGGCCGGCCGTGAGGCGCGGTGCCTCGTCGACTGGCCCGAGCGGGGTCTGGTGCGTGCAGCTGCAAGGCGGAGGAGGGCGTCAACGCGGAGCGTTGGCAACCGACGACAACGCCGCAGATGTGCGTGCCAGGCCCCGCGACGCCGGGGTGATCCAAACGAGAGGCCCTAAGGTGCGGTGCATGAGCGAACGCGCGGTGCTGCACGTGAAGGGACGGATCCTCGTCGGCCCCGACGAGGTCCGCGACGAGCTGTGGGTGGTCGGCGGACGCGTCTCCTACGACCGTCCGGCCGGCGCCCGCGACGTCCGGAACGTCGACGGCTGGGTGCTGCCCGGCCTGGTCGACGCCCACTGCCACGTGGGTCTCGACCGGCACGGCGCCGTCCCCGAGGACGTCGCGGAGAAGCAGGCGCTCACCGACCGGGACGCCGGCGCCCTGCTGCTGCGCGACGCCGGTTCGCCCTCCGATACCCGGTGGACCGACGACCGCGACGACCTCCCGAAGATCGTCCGGGCCGGGCGGCACATCGCCCGCACCCGCCGCTACATCCGGAACTACGCCTGGGAGGTCGAGCCCGACGACCTCGCCGCGTACGTCGCCCAGGAGGCGCGGCGCGGCGACGGCTGGGTGAAGCTGGTCGGCGACTGGATCGACCGCGACCTGGGCGACCTGTCGGCCTGCTGGCCGCGCGGCGCGGTCGAGGCGGCGATCGCCGAGGCGCACCGGCTGGGCGCCCGCGTCACCGCCCACTGCTTCGCCGAGGATTCCCTGCGGGACCTGGTCGAGGCCGGCATCGACTGCGTGGAGCACGCCACCGGGCTGACCGACGAGACGATCCCGCTGTTCGCCGAGCGGGGCGTGGCGATCGTCCCCACCCTGGTCAACATCGCCACCTTCCCCGCGCTCGCCGACGGCGGCGAGACCAAGTTCCCGCGCTGGTCCGCCCACATGCGCCGGCTTCACGAGCGCCGCTACGACACCGTGCGCTCCGCGTACGACGCCGGCATCCCCGTCTTCGTCGGCACCGACGCCGGCGGCGCCCTCCCGCACGGGCTCGCCGCCGAGGAGGTGGCGGAACTGGCCAAGGCCGGCCTCCCGCCCGTGGAGGCCCTCGCCGCCGGCACCTGGAAGGCCAGGGCGTGGCTCGGCCGCCCCGGCCTGGACGAGGGCGCCCCGGCCGACCTGGTGGTCTACGACGCCGACCCGCGCGCGGACCTCGGGGTGCTCACCGCTCCGCGCCGGGTGGTGCTAAACGGGCGCGTCGTCGCATAGGACGCGCCCACCGGTGAGGCCCCGGAGGGTGACGGCGGGGAACAGCCGTACCCAGGGAATCGAAAAGGTGCTCCGGTCTTCCCCGAAGGAGTGAAGAGTCGCCGGATCGCTGACGGGGTGGCGCGGGCGCGGACATTCTTTCCGGGTCCCAGCACAGTCCCATGGGGGTCCCACCGCCTTGAACACCATCAACGTGCCCACGCATGCCCGCCGTTGGTCCGCGCTCGCCGCGGCCTGCGCGCTCACCGCCGGACCCGTCGCCCTCGCCGGCGCGGGACCGGCGCACGCCACCGAGGGCCACGGCCACGCGAGCGCCTCCGTGCTGCGCACCGACCTCGACGTGTCCCTGCTCAACAAGTCGGTGCAGGTCCCGCTCACCGTCTCCCTCAACCAGGTCGAGGCCCCGCGCAGCGCGCGGAAGACGGCCCTCACCGCCACCCTCGACGGCGTCGACCACGGCAAGCCGTTCAGCGTGCTGCGCGCCGGGACGGCCGACGCGGTCGCGACCGTCGAGGGGGACAGGGCGGAGGCGTCCACCACCCTCGCGGACGCCCGCCTGCACGTCCCCGGGCTGCCGCTGCTGTCGCTCGTCGAACTCGAGGCGGTCAGCTCCAAGGCGGTCTGCGAGGCCGGGAAGACCCCGCACGCCTCGGTCACCCTGCCCGCCGCCGTCACCGTCCTCGGCAAGCGGGTCTCCCTGAGCGCCGGCGGCCCGACCCACGTCGAGGTGCCGGGGGTGGGCGCGGTCCGGCTCGACCTGTCGCAGACGGAGACGACGTCGTCCACGGCCGCGGCCACCGCGCTGAAGCTGGAGGTGTCGGTCGACCCGGCGGAGCTGAATGTGGCCGAGGTGGAGGGGCGCCTCACGCTGGCGGAGTCCCGCTGCGAGACGCCTGCGGCGGGTGAGGAGGGGGAACCGGAGGCGGCCGCCCCCGAGGCCCCCGCCGATGAGGACGCGGCTGTCGAGCCGCAGGGCGCCCGGGCGGAGACGAACCTCGCGGAAACGGGCGGGGATTCGGCGACGCCGTACGTGGCGGCGGGGGCGGTGGCGCTGCTCGCCGCGGGCGGGGGAGCGGTGCTGGTGGCGCGGCGGGGGCGCCGGAACTGAGGCACGGGTGCCGGGGCGCCCCTTCAGGGGCGCGGGGAACTGCGCGACCAGCCACGGCGCCGCCTGCACCCGGCGTGCGACAGTTCCCGGCACTCTGGTGGCCGTCCGGGGGGTGTGGCGCGGGCCCGCTGAAGGGGTGCCGCCTGCGCCCACCCTCCCCCACTCTCGGCTTCGCTCGAGCGGGAGGTACCCCCATCGCCCCAGCGGCACGACTGCCCGCAGTCGGCGGGGGCGCCCTGTCAGGGGCGCGGGGAACTGCGCGACCAGCCACCGTGCGGCCCGCACCCGGCGTGCGACAGTCCCCGGCATCCCGGTGGCCGTACGGAGGTGCGGCGCGGGCCCGCTGGGGGGTGCCGCCTGCGCCCACCCTCCCCCACTCTCGGCTTCGCTCGAGCGGGAGGTACCCCCATCGCCCCAGCGGCACGACTGCCCGCAGGTGGCAGGGGCAGCGCCCCTTCAGGGGCGCGGGGAACTGCGCGATCTGCGACAGACCACCCGCACCTCTCAGGCGTCCAGCGCCCGCCCCAGCGCCCGCAGGAACCCCTCCGTCGTCCCCCTGTCCCGTACCGCCAGCCGGAGCCACTCCTCGTCCAGACCCGGAAACGTGTCCCCGCGGCGAACCGCGTACCCCAGGGCGCGCAAGCGCCGCCGCACCGCTGCCGCGTCCGGCACGCGCACCAGGACGAAGGGGGCCTCCGCGGGGGACACCACCCGCAGGCCGTGGGACGCGAAGTCCCGCAACCCCGCGAGCAGAAACGCGCGGTCCGCCGCGATCCCCCGCGCCGCCTCCTCCGCCTCGGCCAGCGCCGCAGGCGCCACACAGGCCTCCGCCGCCGCCAGCGCCGGTGTCGACACCGGCCACAGCGGCTGCGCCCGCTCCAGCAGGGCGACGGTCTCCGGGGCCGCGAGGACGTACCCGACGCGCAGGCCCGCCAGGCCCCACGTCTTGGTCAGGCTGCGCAGCACCACCAGGCCCGGCACGTCCGTCCGCCCGGCCAGCGCCTCGCGCTCCCCGGGCACCGCGTCCATGAACGCCTCGTCCACCACCAGCGTCCGCCCCGGACGGGCCAGCCGGACGAGCGAGTCCGCCGGGTGCAGCACGGACGTCGGGTTGGTCGGGTTGCCGATCACCACCAGGTCCGCGTCCTCCGGGACGGCCGCGGGGTCGAGACGGAAACCGTCGGTCTCCCGCAGCAGCACCCGGTCCACCGTGTGCCCGGCGTCCCGCAGTGCCGCCTCCGGCTCGGTGAACTGAGGGTGCACCACCACCGGCCGTGACACCTTCAGCGCCCGCGCCAGCAGCACGAACGCCTCCGCCGCGCCCGCCGTCAGCAGCACCCGCGCCACGGGCAGCCCGTGCCGCGCCGCCACCGCGGCCCTCGCGGCCCGCCCGTCCGGGTAGGCGGCGAGCCCCGCCAGCGACGCCGCGACGCGCTCCCGCAGCCACGCCGGGGGCGTGCCCGCGCGGACGTTCACCGCGAGGTCGACCAGCGCGCGGCCGTCGTCACGGACCTCGGCGTCCCCGTGGTGCCGCAGATCGTGCCCGGACCCCGGCTCAGTGGGCATGACTGTGCGAGTGCGCGTGACCGTGCCCATGCCCGTGCCCGTCGTCGTCGGGATGGAAGTGCGGCTGCTGCGGCAGTCCCACCTTGTCCTCGAAGCCGGGCAGCGCGATCCGGTACACGCAGGAGTCGCAGTTCATCCGCAGATCGCCCTTCACGGCCTCCTCGTACCGCTCCAGCACGAGGTCCAGCAGCTCCGGCTCCGGGCCGATGACGTCCGCCGAGCGCACCTCGGTGTCGGGGTGCGCCGCCGCCCACTCCTCGGTCTGCGTCCGCACCCGGTCCGGCAGGATGCCGGTGAACAGGAAGTACGGCAGGACCACGATCCGCCGCGCCCCCAGCCGCGCGCACCGGTCGAGGCCGCTCGGCACGTCCGGCGCCGCCAGCGACACGAACGCCGTCTCCACGCCCGCGTATCCGCGCCCCTCCCACAGCAGCCGGGCCGCCTTGAACACCTCGGCGTTGGCGTCCGGGTCCGTCGACCCGCGCCCCACCAGCAGCACCGTCACCTCGGCGGGATCCCAGGACGGGTCCACCGCCTCCGCGAGCCGCCGCTCCAGCACCCGCAGCAGCGCAGGATGCGGCCCCAGCGGACGTCCGTACGTGTACGTCAGACCGGGGTGGCGTTCCTTCTCCCGGGCCAGCGCCGCCGGGATGTCGCCCTTGGCGTGCCCGGCGGACACCAGCATCAGCGGCACGGCCGCGAACCGCCGCACCCCCCGCTCCACCAGTTCGGCGACGGCCTCGCCCAGCGGCGGCGGGGACAGCTCGATGAATCCGCCCGCGACGGGCAGGCCGGGCCGGCGGCGGCCCAGCTCCCGCACGAAGGCGCGGAACGCCTCCGCTCCGGCGTCGTCCCGGGTGCCGTGGCCGGCGATGAGCAGGGCGGGCGGGGTGGTCACAGGGTCTCCTCGGTCGTAACGGGGTGGTACAGCAGGGCGTTGAGCGCGGCGGCGGCGACCGCCGACCCGCCCTTCTCGGACACGTTGCTCACGGCGGGCAGTCCGCTCTCCCGCAGCGCCGCCTTCGACTCGGCGGCGCCGACGAACCCGACGGGCAGGCCGATGACGAGCGCGGGGGAGGCGTCCAGGGTCAGCAGCTCCTCCAGCGCGGTGGGCGCGCACCCGATCACCCACAGGGCGCCCGGCCCGACCTCCTCGTAGGCGAGCCGCACGGCGTGCGCGGACCGGGTGAGTCCCGGCCCGGACCGCGCCTCGCGCAGCCGGCACACGGTCTCGCGGCGGGTGATCCCGGCCGCGACCATCTCCACGTCCGTGACGACGGGCGCGCCCGCGTGCAGCGCGGCGTGCGCCCGCACCAGGTCGTCCTCGTCCATGACGAGGTCGGTGGCGTACTCCAGGTCGGCCGCGGAGTGGATGACCCGCTCCACGACCGCCCGGGTCAGCGGCGGGAAGCCGGAGGTGTCCAGGCGGGCCCGCAGCCGCCGGAAGGACTCCTGCTCGATGGGGTGGATCACACGGTTCACCGGGTCTCCTCCTGCCAGCGGTAGCCGCGCGGGGTGACCATGCGCCCCGCGACGTCCCGGGTCGCCGTGTTGCCCACGGTCACGACCGTCATCATGTCGACCGTCGCCGGGTCCAGCGCGGCCAGCGTGGTCAGCCGCACCGACTCGTCCGCACGGGACGCGTTCCGTACGACGCCGACGGGTGTGGCGGGGGAGCGGTGTCCGGCGAGCACGGCGAGCGCCTTGGGCAACTGCCAGTCACGGCCCCGGCTGCGCGGGTTGTAGAACGTCACCACCAGGTCCGCCTCGGCCGCCGCCCGCACCCGCCGCTCGATGACCTCCCACGGCGTGTGCAGGTCGGACAGGCTGATCGACACGTGGTCGTGGCCCAGCGGCGCCCCGAGCAGCGCGCCCGCCGCGAGCGCCGCCGTCACCCCGGGCACGCCGACCACGTCGATGTCGTCGGACGCCTCCGCGAGCGCCGGCGACGCCATCGCGTACACCCCGGCGTCACCGCTGCCGATCAGCGCGACCGCCTGCCCGCGCCGGGCCTCCTCGACGGCCGTACGCGCCCGCTCCTCCTCCGCGCCGAGCCCCGACTCCAGCACGCGCGTGCCGGGCCGCAGCAGGTCGCGGATCTGGTCGACGTACTGGTCGAGCCCCACCAGCACGGACGCGCGCCGCAGTTCGTCCCGCGCCCGCGGGGTGAGCAGGTCCCGCGCGCCGGGCCCGAGCCCGACCACCGCGAGCCGCCCCCGCCCCGGACGCCGTACGACCGCGCAGGTCGCCATGGCGGGGGAGCCCGCCGACTTCCGCTTGGGCACGAGGAGTTCGCCCCCGCCGACGAGCGCGGCGGCCTCCGCGACGGACGGGGTGCCGACGGCGGCGAGCGGCGCCTCGGACGGGTTGGGCACCTCCACCCGCGCCAGCGCCTCGGCCGCGTGCGTCACCAGCGGCACCCCGAGCCGCCGGGCGGCCTCCACGAGCCCCGGCTCCCCGGCCTTGGCGTCCACGGTGGCCAGTTCGGCCACGGACGCCGCCGACAGCCCCGCCTCCCGCAGCGCGTCCCCGACCAGCCCGAGCACCTCCTCGACGGGGGCGCCCTTCGACGCTCCGACCCCGACGACGAGCGTCGGCGGCCGCAACACCGCCTCGCCGTCGGCCGGTTCGACCAGCCGGTCCGTCACCCGCACCGTGTAAGCGCCCTCGGCGGCGACCGGCAGCGGCGGCAGCGGCCACGTCACCTCGGCGCGCAGCGCCACCGCCTCCCCGTCCAGCAGCGCCCGCGACACGGCCGCGACATCGCCCTCCACCGGCAGGCCCAGCGTGTCGAGTCCGGGCAGCCCCACCGCGTCCGTCGCGGTCGTCACCACCGGCTCCGCGCCCAGCACCTCGCCGACCTCGCGGGCCAGCTCGTTCGCCCCGCCGCCGTGCCCGCCGAGCAGCGACACCGCGAACCGCCCGGCCTCGTCCATGCACACCACGCCCGGGTCGTCCGTCTTGCCGCGCAGCAGCGGAGCCACCAGCCGCACCACGGCCCCGGTGGCGAGGAAACACACCAGCCGGTCGCACTCCGCGAACGCGGCCCGTACCGCGTCCGCCACCGGACCGTCGTACACACGCGTGCGGTCCGGCCAGGCGGCGGCCAGCCGGTCCCGCGCCGCCGCGCCCGCCGCCGTGGCGGAGATGAGGCCGATCACTCGCAGACTCCTTCACTGTGCGCCGGGGGCCGGACGCCCCACAGCAGGAAAACCGGATTGGTCGCCGCCAGCCGGGTCACGTCCCCCGGCAGCGGCGCGAGCCGCGACGACTGCACCAGCACGCCGTCACACGTCAGGCCCGCGTCGGTCAGCGCCGCCCGCGCGGCCGGCACCCGGTCGAGCGCGGCCATCGCGACGACGACCGTCCGCCGCGCCCGCCGCGCGCACGCGGCGACGACCGCCGGCAGCTCCCGGCCCCCGCCGCCGACGAACACGGCGTCCGGGTCGTCGCCCAGCCCGTCCAGCGCGCCCGGCGCCTCCCCGTGCACCACCCGCACGCCGACCCCGTGCGCGGCCGCGTTCGCGCGCACCCGCTCCACACCGTCCGCGTCACGCTCCACGGCGACGGCGGCCGCGCCGAGCCGCGCACACTCCACGGCCACCGAGCCCGACCCCGCGCCGACGTCCCACACCAGGTCGCCGGGGCGCGGACCCAGCCGGGCCAGCGCCAGCGCCCGCACCTCGAACTTGGTGATCATCGAGTCCCGGTGCGTGAACTCCGTCTCCGGCAGCGCCCACCCGGCCGGACGCTCCGGCAGCCCCGCGACCGTACGCACGGGGCCGAGCGCCCGCGCCTCGTCCAGGCACAGCACCACGCTCACCGCCGGACCCCAGTCCCGGCCGGCCGCCTCCTCGGGCGTCACCCGCTCCACCGACTCACCCGCCGACCCCAGCGCGGACGCGACGACCAGCACCCGCCGCTCACCGCGCAGCGCCGCCCCCAGCTCGGCCGGTCCCGCGCCCGGCCCGGTCAGCACGGCGACCTTCGGATGCGCCCGGCACAGGTTCACCGCCGTACGCGGATCCCGCCCGTGCGCGCTCACCACCACCGCGTCGTCCCACGGCAGCCCGGCCCGCGCGAACGCGGCGGCGATGGACGACACCCCCGGCCGCACGTCCAGCCGCTCAGGACCGAACCGTTCGGCCAGCGCCCGCACGATCCCGAAGAACCCGGGATCGCCCGACGCCAGCACCACCACCGGCCGCTCCTCGGCCACGTACGCGGCGATCGTGTCGAGCGCGGGAGCCAGCGGCCCCAGCACGATCCGCTCGGCGTCCTCCGGCACCTCCACGGCGTCCAGATGCCGCCGCCCGCCGACGACGAGCGCGGCCTTCCCCACCTCGGGCAGGTCGACCGGCGCGCCCGTACCCGTCCCCACCACGGTGATCATGTGCTCGCCCCCCGCTCCCGCAGCTCCCTGCGCGCCCGCGGGTCGGCCTTGCGGAAGCCGTGGAAGTGTCCCGGGTGGTACAGGTGCGAGCGGGTGCCGTGCGCGTCGAGCGCGGGACCGACCAGGAACAGCGTGTGCTTCCACAGCTTGTGCTCCTTGACGGTCTCCTCCAGCGTGCCGATCGTGCACCGCACCACCAGCTCCTCCGGCCATGTCGCCTGGTACGCCACCACGACCGGCGTCGACGTCGGATACCCGCCCTCCAGCAGCTCCCGCACCAGCTGCCCGCTGCGCGCCGCCGACAGGAACACCGCCATCGTGGTGCCGTGCCGCGCGAACTCCCGGACCTCCTCGCCCGGCGGCATCGGCGTCTTGCCGCCGCCCAGCCGGGTCAGGATCACCGACTGCGCCACCTCCGGGATCGTCAGCTCCCGCCCCGCGAGCGCCGCCACCGCAGAGAACGACGACACCCCGGGCACGATCTCCGTGGCGATGCCCAGCTCCGCGCACCGGTCGACCTGCTCCTGGGTGCCGCCCCACAGCGCCGGGTCACCCGAGTGGATCCGCGCGACCTTCAGCCCCTCGTCACGGGCGCGCGCGTAGACGGCCACCACGTCCTCCAGCGACATCGCCGCCGAGTCGAGGACCTCCGCGTCCTCGCGTGCGTGCTCCAGGATCTCCGCCTGGACCAGGCTGGCGGCCCAGATCACCACGTCCGCCTCGGCGACGGCCCGCGCGCCGCGGAACGTCAGCAGATCGGCGGCGCCGGGACCGGCCCCGACGAAGGTCACCTTGCCGGTGGGGGCGTCGGTCATGGAAACAGGTCCTTCCCTGCGTGCGGTTCGGAAGTCGAAGGGGGCCGAGCGGCTGTCACGCGTGCGCGAGCACACGCCGATCGGATACGAAGAGCACATGGCGGTCCTCGTCGCGCTGGGCGCGTTCCTGATGACGCTGGCCGGCGGCTGGTCGGCACACCGTGTGACCGACCGCCGCCACCTGGTGCTGGGCCTGGCCGGCGGACTGATGCTCGGCGTCGTCGGCATGGAACTCCTCCCGGAGTCCCTGGAGACCGCCGGCACCGAGGTGCACGGCGTACCGGCGGCGCTGCTCCTCTTCGTCGCCGGCTTCCTGCTGGCCCACCTGGTGGAACGCCTGCTCGCCCACCGGCAGGCCGCGCACGGCGCGGCCGAGAACCACGGCCGCACCCCCGAGGTGGGCCTCACGGCCGCCGCGGCGATGGTCGGCCACAGCGCGATGGACGGCGTGGCGATCGGCGCCGCCTTCCAGGTCGGCGGCGGCATGGGCGCCGCCGTCGCGGTCGCCGTCACCGCCCACGACTTCGCGGACGGCTTCAACACGTACACGCTCGCCCACGCCTACGGCAACGCCCGCCGCCGCGCGCTCGCGATGCTGTGGGCGGACGCCGTGGCGCCGGTCGTCGGCGCCGCCTCCACCCTGTTCTTCACGATCCCCGAGCCGCTGCTCGGCGGCTACCTCGGCCTGTTCGGCGGCGCGCTGCTGTACCTCGCGGCGGCCGAGATCCTCCCCGAGGCCCACCACGCCCACCCGGCCCGCTCCACCCTGGTGTGCACGGTCGCCGGAGTGCTGTTCATCTGGCTGGTCGTGGGCGCCGCCCACTGACCGCCCGTCCGCCCCGCTCACAGCTTGCCGCCCCGCCCGCCCGAACGCCGGGGCGGCGCGATCAGCGTCGACAGATACGGCAACGGCTCCCCGTCCAGCTCCGCCGCGGGCCGCACCGACTCCTCCGGCAGCCCCAGAGCGGACCCCCACACCGCGTCGTCGAGCCGCCCGGTCTCCCGCAACGCGTCGGCGACCTCCCCGGCCTGCCGCCCGAACTTGTACGCGACGACCGTGCCGGGCCCGGCAAGGGCCTCCCTGAGCACGGCGGCCCCGGCGGTGACCGGCACCAGCGTGAGCGGCTCGGTCCCCTCGGTCAGCACGGCCCCGGACCGGGCGGCGAGATCCTGCATGGCGGTGATCCCCGGCACGGTCTCCACGACCACGCCCGGCACGAGCTCACCGACGGTCAGCGCGAGATACGTGAACGTCGAGTAGACGTTGGGATCGCCGATGGTCGCGAACGCCACGGTGCCGCCCTCCCGCAGCATCCCGGCGACCCGCTCACCGGCCGCGTCCCAGGCCGCCTCCCGCCGCGCCCGGTCGGTCCGCTCGTTCAGCGCGAACACCACCCGGACCACCTTCTCGGCGGGCACGTAGTGCAGCACGGTCGCCTCGGCCCGCCCCCGCTCACCCGTGTCCATCACGGGGACGACGACGACATCGGCGGCCCGCAGCGCGTTGACCCCCTTGACGGTCACCAGCTCCGGGTCCCCGGGCCCGACGCCCACCCCGATCAGCCTGCTGCTCATGACGTCCGGCACCTCTCCACGAACCGACGGGCGACACCGGGCGCCGACGCCCAGTGCGTGTGCAGATAACTGGCGTGCACGCCGCCTACGACGAACCCCTCGACCCGCCGCACGGGCGCACGCAGCCCCCACGCGGGCGAGCTCCCGGCCCCCGGCTCGACGACCGTCCGATGGAACTCGTGCCCCCGCATCCGCGTCCCGGCCGGCGCCAGCACGCTGTCGCCGACGGCCACGGCATCCCGGTACCCGAGCGTCAGCCGCTCCGACATCCGGGCGGAGGCGTCCAGGACGCCGCACATGGGCATCCCGTCCAACTCCCGGCACAGATACAGCAGCCCGGCACACTCGGCGGCGACGGGCGCGCCACGCGCGGCGAGTTCGGCGATCCGCTTGCGCAGGGCTTCGTTGGCGGACAGCTCGGAGGCGTACACCTCGGGAAACCCACCCCCGATCACGACCCCGGAGGTCCCCTCGGGCAGTTCCTCGTCCCGCAACGGATCAAAGGTGACGACGTGGGCGCCGGCGGCGGCCAGCAGCTCGGCATGCTCGGCATAGGAAAAGGTGAACGCGGCCCCACCGGCAACGGCGACAACCGGCTCACGCGTCTTCTGCGGACGGCCCCCCAGGTCCGCACCCCCCAGCCCGTCCGGCGTTTGAGGACGAGGCCCGAAGGGCCGATGGGGGTCTGGGGGCGAAGCCCCCGGGGACGATGGGGGTCCCCCCGCTCGAGCGAAGCCGAGAGTGGGGGAGGGAAGGGGCGGCGGGGGCGAGCAAACCAACGCCTCACCCGCATCCCACCCCGCTCCCGCCAACGGCCCCGCACTCCGCGCCAGCGCGACCAACGCGGACAGATCACACCCACCATCCACCTGCGCGGCCATCGCGGAAACCGCCTCGACAGCCACACCGCTCCGCTCGGCCACCGGCACCAGCCCCAGATGCCGAGACGGCGTCTCCACCTGAGCGGCCCGCCGCAGAACCCCCATCACCGGTACCCCGACGGAGTCCAACGCCTCCCGCAACAACTCCTCGTGCCGGTCCGAGGCCACCTTGTTCAGGATCACGCCCCCGACCCGCACCTCCGGATCCCAGCTCACGAACCCGTGCACCAACGCCGCCACCGACCGAGCCTGCGCCGACGCGTCGACCACCAGCACCACCGGCGCCCGCAGCAACTTCGCCACCTGCGCGGTCGACGCCAGCTCCCCCTCCCCGGCGGCCCCGTCGAACAGCCCCATCACGCCCTCGACGACGGCGATGTCACACCCCCGCGCGCCGTGCGCGAACAACGGAGCCACCAGCTCGGCCCCGCACAGATACGCGTCGAGATTCCGCCCGACCCGCCCCGTGGCGAGCGCGTGATACCCGGGATCGATGTAGTCCGGCCCCACCTTGTGCGGCGACACGGCCATCCCGCGCCGGGACAACGCGGCCATCAGCCCCGTGGCCACGGTGGTCTTCCCGCTCCCCGACGAGGGCGCGGCGATCACCAACCGAGGGACGGAGCGACCGGAGCCCGCGGACCCCACGGAGCCCGCCGCCCCCGTCACCACTCGATCCCCCTCTGCCCCTTCTGCCCGACGTCCATCGGATGCTTCACCTTGGACATGTCGGTCACCAGATCGGCGAAGTCCACCAGCTCCGCGGGCGCGTTGCGCCCCGTGATCACCACATGCTGGGTGCCCGGCCGCTCCCGCAGCACGGACACCACCTCGGCGGTGTCCACCCACCCCCAGTGCATCGGGTAGGCGAACTCGTCCAGCACGTACAGCTTGTACGTCTCGGCGGCCAGGTCCCGCTTGACCTGCTCCCAGCCCTCGCGGGCCTTCTCCTCGTTGCTGAGGTTGTCCCCCTGCAGTTCGCGCTGCACCCAGGACCAGCCCTCGCCCATCTTGTGCCAGGCGACGGACCCGCCCTCACCGGAGTCCCCGAGCACCCGCAGCGCCCGCTCCTCGCCGACCTTCCACTTCGCCGACTTGACGAACTGGAACACCCCGATCGGCCACCCCTGGTTCCAGGCGCGCAACGCCAGCCCGAACGCCGCCGTCGACTTGCCCTTCCCGACGCCCGTGTGCACGACGACCAGCGGACGGTTCCGCCGCTGCCGCGTCGTCAGCCCGTCGTCCGGCACGACACTCGGCTGCCCCTTCGGCATTACGCGGCCCTCCTCTGCACGTCCTTCACCAGTCCGGCGATGCTGTCCGCCCGCAGCTCGTCCAGGGTCACGGCGGTCCCGCCCAGCTCCCCGGCGAGCTGCCCGGCGAGCCCCAGCCGTACCGGCCCCGACTCACAGTCCACGACCACCGACGCGATGCCCTCGGCCGCGAACAGCCGCGCCGCACGCGACGCCAGCGCCACCGGCTCAGGACCACCGGTCGCCCGCCCGTCCGTCACCACGACCACCAGCGCCCGCCGTGCGGGGTCCCGGAGCCGCTCCACCCGCAGCACGTCGTGCGCCTTGAGCAGTCCGGCCGCCAGCGGGGTACGCCCTCCGGTCGGCAGCGACTCGAGACGGGCCGCCGCCGCGTCCACCGACGAGGTGGGCGGCAGCGCCACATCGGCCGCCGACCCCCGGAAGGTCACCAGACCCACCTTGTCCCGCCGCTGATAGGCGTCCAGCAGCAGCGACAGCACCGCGCCCTTCACAGCACTCATCCGCTGCCGCGCCGCCATGGACCCGGAGGCGTCCACGACGAACAGCACCAGGTTGCCCTCGCGGCCCTCCCGGGCCGCCTGCCGCAGATCGTCCCGGCGCACGACCAGCCCACGCCCCGAGCGCCCCCGCGCCCGCTGATGCGGAGCCGCCGCCTGCACGGTCGCCGCCAGGTGCAGCTTGGTCAGGGCGCCCCGGGGCCGGTGCGCCCCGGTGGTGCGCCCGTGCTCGGTCCGTGCCCGCGACCGCCGCCCGGCGGCGCCCTCACCGATGCCGGGGACGCTCAGCACCTTGGTGCGGAAGGGCTCCGCGGCCCGCACGGGGGACTGCTCCCCGCCGCCACCGGGGGCGGGCGCTCCCTCACCCTCCTCGGGCCGGGCGCCGGCCCCGTCGCCCGCCGGCCCCTCGTCCGGCTCCGGCTGTCCACCGCCCCCACCCGGACCACCGGGACCACCGCCGTCCCCGTCCGGGTCGGGGTCGTGGTCCGGGTCGTCGTCCCCGGAGAACTCCTCGAGCGTCTGGTCGAGCTTGTCCTCGTCCAGACCGGGCGCGTCGAACGGATTGCGCCGCCGCCGGTGCGGCAGCGCGAGCAGCGCGGCCTGCCGGACGTCCTCGGCGAGCACGTCCGTCCGCCCCGCCCAGGCGGCCAGCGCGGTCGCGGTACGCGCCATCACGATGTCGGCCCGCATGCCGTCCACCTCGAACGCGGCGCACGTCGCCGCGATCTGCCGCAGCGCCCCGTCCCCGAGCCGCACCGACGGCAGCAACTGCCGCGCCGCGACGATCCGCTGCCGTACGGCGGCCTCCTCGTCGGCCCACCGCGCGGTGAACCCGGCCGGGTCGTCGTCGTACGCGAGCCGCCGCCGTACGACCT
Organism: Streptomyces lusitanus; assembly: GCF_042647945.1. NCBI lineage: Bacteria > Bacillati > Actinomycetota > Actinomycetes > Kitasatosporales > Streptomycetaceae > Streptomyces > Streptomyces lusitanus. The sequence continues at coordinate 66,445 of NZ_JBHRWL010000021.1, read as the reverse complement.
CCACCCGCTGGTCGGGTTCGCGTGAGGCGGCGACCTCGACGGTCAGGCCGAAGCGGTCCAGCAACTGCGGCCGCAGCTCGCCCTCTTCGGGGTTCATGGTGCCGACGAGCAGGAACCGCGCCGCGTGCCGCACCGACACGCCCTCGCGCTCGACGTACGAGGCACCCATCGCCGCCGCGTCCAGCAGCAGGTCGACCAGGTGGTCATGGAGCAGATTGACCTCGTCGACGTACAGAATGCCCCGGTGCGCGGCGGCCAGCAGCCCCGGCTCGAACGCCTTCACGCCCTCCGCCAGCGCCCGCTCGATGTCGAGCGCGCCGACCAGCCGGTCCTCGGAGGCGCCGACGGGCAGCTCCACCATCCGCGCGGGCCGCGAAGCGCCTCCGCCCCCGCCCTCGTGCGGCCCGTCCGGGCACCCCGGGTCGGGCGACAGGGGCTCGCAGGAGAACCGGCAACCCGGCACCACCGCGACCTCCGGCAGCAGCGAGGTCAGCGCACGCACCGCCGTGGACTTGGCGGTGCCCTTCTCGCCGCGCACCAGCACACCGCCGACGGACGGCGAGACCGCGTTCAGCAGCAGCGCGAGCCGCAGATCGTCCTGACCGACAACGGCCGTGAAAGGAAAGGGGGTGGTCACTGGTCGTCGCCCTCCGAGTCGCCTTCGAGGTCGCCCTCGAGTTCCAGGTAGGTGGCGCGCAGCCGCTCGAGCGTGTCGGCGTCCGGCTGGTCCCACAGCCCGCGGTCCGCCGCCTCCAGCAAGCGTTCCGTGATGCCGCGCAGCGCCCAGGGGTTGGACTTCTTCATGAAGTCGCGGTTCTCCGGGTCGAACACGTACTCCGCGCTGAGCTTCTCGTACATCCAGTCGTCCACGACCCCGGCCGTGGCGTCGTACCCGAAGAGGTAGTCCACGGTGGCCGCCATCTCGAAGGCGCCCTTGTAGCCGTGCCTCCGCATCGCGGCCATCCAGCGCGGGTTGACCACCCGAGCCCGGAACACGCGGTGCGTCTCCTCGCCCAGCGTCCGCGTCCTCACCTGGTCCGGTGTCGCCGAGTCACCCACGTACGCCTCGGGGCTGGCGCCCGTCAGGTGCCGGACCATGGCGACCATGCCGCCGTGGTACTGGAAGTAGTCGTCCGCGTCGACGAGATCGTGCTCACGCGTGTCGACATTCTTCGCGGCCACCGCGATCCGCCGGAACGCCGTCTCCATGTCGCCGCGCGCCGCGCGCCCGTCGAGCCCGCGCCCGTAGGCGTAGCCGCCCCACACCGCGTACACCTCGGCGAGGTCCGCGTCCGACCGCCAGTTCCGCGCGTCGATCAGCGGCAGCAGCCCGGCGCCGTACGCCCCCGGCTTGGAGCCGAAGATGCGGGCCGTGGCCCGCCGCCGGTCGCCGTGTTCCGCCGCGTCCTCCTCCACATGCGCCCGTACGTAGTTGGACCCGGCCGGCTCGTCCAGCTCCGCCACCGCCCGTACCGCGTCGTCGATCAGCCCCACCACGTGCGGGAACGCGTCCCGGAAGAAGCCGGAGATGCGGACCGTGACGTCGATGCGAGGGCGGCCCAGCTCCTCCAGGCCGACCACCTCGAACCCGGTCACGCGCCGCGACGCGTCGTCCCACACCGGACGGCAGCCGAGCAGCGCCAGGATCTCGGCGATGTCGTCACCCTGCGTCCGCATCGCCGACGTGCCCCACACCGTCAGGCCGACGGACTTCGGATACTCACCCGTGTCCGCCAGGTAGCGCTGCACCAGCGAGTCGGCGAGCGACTGCCCGACCTCCCAACTCAGCCGCGACGGGATCGCCTTGGGGTCGACCGAGTAGAAGTTCCGGCCGGTCGGCAGCACGTTGACCAGTCCACGCGTGGGTGATCCGGACGGTCCCGCCGGGACGTATCCGCCGTCCAGCGCCCGCAGGATGTGCCCGATCTCGTCCGTCGTCCGGGCCAGGCGCGGTACGACCTCCGTGCAGGCGAACTGCAACACCGCCACGGCGTCCGGGAGTTCGGTCCCCAGCACCTCCCGCACCAGGCCCGCCACGCTCCCGGCAGCCCAGTCCCGCTGCTCCATGCCCTCCGCGAGCCGTCGGCACAGCTGCTCCAGCAGGTCGATCGCGTCCGCCGCCGACCGCGCCGGGCCGTCCACCAGATCCGTCAGCTCCACCGGCGCCTTCACCGGCGCGCCCGGCTCGGCCAGCAACTCCTTCTCCGCCAGCCCGAAGTGCTCGGCCAGCGCCGCCCTGAGCCCCGGCAGCGCGTTCGCCTGCCCGCCCCACACCTGCGAGGCGCGCAGCACGGCGAGCACCAGGTTCACGCGCGGCTCGCCGACCGGGCCGCCGCCGAGGACGTGCAGTCCGTCGCGGATCTGCACATCCTTGATCTCGCACAGGTAGCCGTCGATGTGCATGACGAACTCGTCGAACGCGTCGTCGTCCGGCTGGTCGTCCACGTGCAGGTCGTGGTGCAGCTCGGCGGCCTTCACCAGCGTCCAGATCTGCGCACGGACGGCCGGCGCCTTCGCCGGGTCCAGGTCGCTGACCAGCGCGTACTCGTCGAGCAGCTGTTCCAGCTTCGCCAGGTCGCCGTAGGTGTCGGCCCGCGCCATCGGCGGCACCAGGTGGTCGACCACCGTCGCGTGCCCGCGCCGCTTCGCCTGGGTGCCCTCACCGGGGTCGTTGACGATGAACGGGTAGACCAGCGGCAGGTCGCCCAGCACCGCGTCCGGCGCGCACCCGGCGCTCAGCCCGAGGCCCTTGCCGGGCAGCCACTCCATCGTGCCGTGCTTGCCCATGTGCACGACCGCGTCCGCGCCGAAAGTGTTCTCCAGCCAGCGGTAGGCGGCCAGGTAGTGGTGCGAGGGCGGCATGTCGGGGTCGTGGTAGATCGCGATGGGGTTCTCGCCGAAGCCGCGCGGCGGCTGGATCATCACGACGACGTTCCCGAACTGGAGGGACGCCAGCACGATGTCGTCCCCGTCGACGTACAGCGAGCCCGGCGGCTCACCCCACGCCTGCGTCATCGCCTCCTTGAGCTCCGGGTCGAGCGTCTCGAACCAGGCCCGGTAGTCGGCCAGCGGCACCCGCGCGGGCGCGGCGGCCAGCTGCTCCTCCGTCAGCCACTCCACGTCGTGCCCGCCGGCGGAGATCAGCCGGTGGATCAGCTCGTCGCCCTCGGCAGGGTGTCCCTCGACCACGTACCCGGCGTCCCGCAGCGCGTCCAGGACGCGCACCGCCGAGGCGGGCGTGTCCAGCCCCACCGCGTTGCCGACGCGCGAGTGCTTCGTCGGGTACGCGGTGAAGACCAGGGCCAGCTTCTTCTCCGCGTTCGGCTTGTGCCGCAGCGCCGCGTGCCGTACGGCGATCCCGGCGACGCGCGCGGCCCGCTCGGGGTCGGCGACGTACACCGGCACCTCGTCGGGGCCCTGCTCCTTGAAGGAGAACGGGACGGTGATCAGCCGCCCGTCGAACTCCGGGATCGCGACCTGCATCGCCGCGTCCATGGGGGAGAGGGCCGCGTCGGACTCCTCCCAGGCCGCCCGTGAGGTGGTGAGGCACAGCCCTTGCAGCACCGGCACGTTCAGCTCGGCGAGCGCGCCGACGTCCCAGGCCTCCTCCTCGCCGCCCGCCGACGCCTGCGAGGCGTGGCTGCCGCCGGCCGCCAGCACCGTGGCGACCAGCGCGTCCGCCCGCCCCAGCAGCTCGTACAGCTTCGGGTCCGCGCCGCGCAGCGAACCGCAGTACACGGGCAGCGCGTTGGCGCCCCGCGCCTCGATCGCGTCGCACAGCGTGTCCACGAAGGCGGTGTTGCCGCTGAGTTCGTGCGCGCGGTAGAAGAGCACGCCGACCGTCGGGCGGCCCTCCACGAGGTCCCGGGAGCCGTGGACGCCGAACTCCGGCATCGTGCGCGGCTGTTCGAACCCCTCGCCGGTCAGCAGCACGGTGTCCGACAGGAACCGCGCCAGCTCCGCGAGGTTCTCCGGGCCGCCCTCGACGAGGTACCGCAGCGCCTCGGCCACCACGCCCGCCGGGACGCTCGACTCGGCCATCAGCTCCGCGTCCGGCACGCTCTCCCCGCCGAGCAGCACCGTGGGGATGCCGGACGCCTTCAGCGCGGCAAGACCGTCCTCCCAGGCGCGCTTGCCGCCGAGCAGCCGTACGACGGCGAGGTCCGCGCCGTCGAGCAGCGCGGGCAGTTCCTCCGCGACGTCCACGCGGGTGGGGTTGCCGATGCGGTAGCCGGCGCCGGAGGCCCGGGCCGCCAGCAGGTCCGTGTCGGCGGTCGACAACAACAACACTGTGCTCATGCGGGCGCTCCCGGTGGGATGAAGGGCAGTCCTGTCGGCGCGCCGGACTCGATGAGCCGCCACAGCGCGTCCGTGTCCGCGTGCTGTTCGATCAGGTCGCCGAGCCGGTCGAGCTGCTCCTCGCGCAGCGCGGCGAAGGAGGTGTCGGGGGCCGGCACGAAGCGGCGGCCCGCGGCCCGCGCCACCTCGCGCAGGAAGGCCCGCCGGAAGGCGTCCGACTCCAGCGAGCCGTGCCAGTGGGTGCCCCAGGTCTGTCCGACCCGGCACCCGTCCAGGAAGGGTTCGCCGCCGAGGACCTCGGCGACCCCGTGATGGATCTCGTACCCCTCGACGGGCTCACCGAGGGCTTCGCCCGACGGACGCGTGAGGGTCTTCTCCCGCGCGAACCGCACCCGTACGGGCAGCACGCCGAGCCCGTCGACCCGTCCCCGCCGGCTCTCGACGTCGTCCTCGATGTGCTCGCCGAGCACCTGGAAGCCGCCGCAGATCCCCAGCACGGGCCGCCCCTCGGCCGCCCGCCGCCGCAGCGCGTCCGCCAGCCCGCGCTCCCGCAGCCACTCCAGCGCCTTCACGGTCCCGCGCGTCCCCGGTACGACCACGAGGTCGGCGTCGGCCAGTTCCTCGGGGCGGTCCACGAACCGCACCACGACGCCCGGTTCGGCGGCGAGCGCGTCCACGTCGGTGAAGTTGGACATCAGCGGCACCGCGCACACGGCGACCCGCAGCACGTCCTCGCCGACCGGAGCCGCGACCACGGACTCCCGCACGGTGCCCCGCAGCGACACCCTGAGTCCGTCCTCCTCGTCGATGCCGAGCCCGTGCCGGAACGGCAGCACGCCGTACGTGCGCCGCCCGGTCAGGCCGTGCAGCATGTCCAGGCCCGGCTCCAGGAGCGAGACGTCGCCGCGGAACTTGTTCACCAGGAACCCGGCGACCAGTGCCTGGTCCTCGGGGGAGAGCAGCGCGACGGTGCCGAAGAAGGACGCGAAGACGCCGCCCCGGTCGATGTCGCCGACGACGAGGACCGGCAGGCCCGCGTTGCGTGCGACGCCCATGTTCACGATGTCGGTGCGCCGCAGATTGATCTCGGCCGGGCTGCCGGCCCCCTCGCAGATCACTGCGTCATACGTGCCCCGCAGCCGCTCCAGACAGTCGAGGACCGTGCCGAGCAGTTGTTCCTGCCGTCCGCCGTGGTAGCCGCGGGCGCTCATCTCGCCGACCGGGCGGCCCATCAGCACCACCTGGCTGGATCGCTCGCCGCCCGGCTTCAGCAGCACCGGGTTCATCAGCGCGGTCGGCTCGACGCGGCACGCCTGGGCCTGCATGGCCTGCGCCCGGCCGATCTCGGCGCCCTCCCGCGTCACGAACGAGTTCAGCGACATGTTCTGCGCCTTGAACGGCGCGACCTTCACGCCCTGGCGCACCAGCCACCGGCAGATCCCGGCGGTGACCACGCTCTTGCCGGCGTCCGAGGTGGTCCCGGCGACCAGCAGTCCGCCACCGCTCACGTCGCACGTCCCTTCAGCACGCGCCGCGCCGCCACACCGGCCGCCAGCGCCAGCCAGCCGACGCGCCGTGACAGGCGCACCGCCCGGTCGATGTCGGAGACGGCGACGGGGCGTCCGCCGCCGTTGAGGACGGGCCGGTGCTCGACCCGGCCGCCGTAGGAGAGGGGCCCGCCGAGCCGTACGCCGAGCGCGCCCGCGAAGGACGCCTCGACGGGACCGGCGTTGGGGCTGGGGTGCTTCGCCGCGTCCGCGCGCCACGCCCGTACGGCGCCGCGCGGGTCGGGCCCGGTGAGCGCGGCGAGGACGGCCGTCAGGCGTGCCCCCGGCCAGCCGGCGACGTCGTCGAGGCGGGCGGACGCCCAGCCGTAGCGGCGGTAGCGGGGCGACCTGTGACCCACCATCGCGTCCAGGGTGTTGACGGCCCGGAAGCCCACCAGACCCGGCACCCCGGCGACCGCGCCCCACACCAGGGCGCCCACCACGGCGTCGGAGGTGTTCTCGGCGACGGACTCCACCACGGCGCGGGCGATCCCGTCGGCGTCCAGGGCCTGCGGGTCACGCCCGCACAGGTGCGGCAGCCGCTCCCGGGCGGCCTCGACGTCCCCGGCCTCCAGCGCCCGCGCGATGACGCGGGCCTCGCGGGCCAGCGAGGTCCCGCCGACGACGGCCCAGGTGGCGACGCCGGTCAGGGCCGTGGAGGCGGCGGGGGAGGAGCGTACGAGACGGGAGGCGAGGGCGGCCGACGCGACGGCTCCGCCGACGCACACGGCGGTGTGCACGGCTCCGCGGCCCCGGTCGTCGCGCCACAGCACCCGCTCCACGGCGGCCGCGGCCCGCCCGAAAGCGGCGACCGGATGCCCACGGCGCGGATCGCCGAGCAGCAGGTCGCCGAGGAGGCCGGCGGCGGCGCCGTACGCGAACACGCGATCGGCACCCATGGGTCAGCCGGTGACGGATCCGGAGGGAACGGCCCCGAAGGGGGGTGGGGTGTCGCTGGTCGACCTCGGCAGGCTGCCGCGCATGGCGATATGTCCTCACTCAGGGTGTCCGCGCCCTGGTTCGACGAGACCGGCGGCGAGAGTTCCTGGCTCCCGGGGGTGGTGACCCCGGTGACAGTGGCGGGACCGCGCCGGATTCGCACCGGCTTCCTCTCCTGCCGCCGTAATGGCGGAGGCAGTCCACCATGCCCCCGGAAGGGCCGTCAACTTGCCGTTGACCTGCGGGGCTGAAGTGTGCCGAGGCCCACAGAGGGGCTCACGTGGGTGACGGCCGTGCACGCCGTGACCGGCCGGCGGGGGCGCGGACACGGCGAAGGGCGGGACGGGAGCCGCTGCTCCTGCCCCGCCCGCTCACGCGTGCGGCCCGGTGGTCAGGCCATGATCAGGTAGATGCCGTAGCCCACCGCCGCCGCGCACGCGGCGAAGCAGGCGTAGGCGCCGGTGACCGCGAGGCCCGCGGACCGGCCCTCGGCGGTCGCCCGCTCGCGGCGGGACAGACCGGAGATGCCGAGGGTGAACAGGGCCACCAGGGCCACGGTGACCACGAGGCTGACGCCGAACACGGAGCCGAGGGCCGCCCAGTCGATCTTCATGCTGCTTCTTCCTTCGTGCCGGACGCGGTCAGACGGTCGTCGAGGCGGCCGACGGGGCCTGCGGGTCGGCGCCGACCGGCGCGGGGATGGTGGCGGAGAGCTCCTCGGCGGCGGGGCCGGCCGGCGGCGGGGTCACGGCGGCGATCGCCTGGGTGACCACACCGGCGGGCTCCTCGGAGGCCTCGGGGGTGTCGTGCTCGTTGACGTTGGTGTGGTCGACGACCTCGCGCCGGGAGATCTTCCAGATGGCCGCGCTGGAGGCGACCAGGAAGACGGCCACCACGGCCGTGCCCCAGCTCCCGAAGCCGCACACCCACTCGGCGAGGGCCGCGACCAGGGCGGCGGCCGGCAGGGTCAGGCCCCAGGCGACGAACATCCGGGTGGCCGTGGACCAGCGGACCACGCCGCCCTTGCGGCCGAGGCCGGCGCCCATCACGGAACCGGACACGGAGTGCGTCGTGGAGAGGGAGAAGCCCAGGTGCGAGGAGGCCAGGATGACCGTCGCGGCGCTGGTCTGGGCGGCGAAGCCCTGCTGCGGCTGGAGGTCGGTCAGGCCCTTGCCCATGGTGCGGATGATGCGCCAGCCGCCCAGGTAGGTGCCCAGCGCGATGGCGAGACCCGCGGAGAGGATGACCCACACCGGCGGGTCGGAGTCGGGGGCGACGGCGCCGCCCGCGACCAGGGCGAGGGTGATGATGCCCATCGTCTTCTGGGCGTCGTTGGTGCCGTGGGCCAGGGAGACCAGGCCGGCCGAGGCGATCTGCCCGGCACGGTAGCCCTTCTCGGAGGCCTTGGTGTCGGCGTCGCGGCCCAGGCGGTAGGTGAGCCGGGTGGCGAGCATCGCGGCGATGCCGGCCACCAGCGGGGCGGCGATCGCGGGGAGCAGGACCTTGGTGACGAGCACGTCGCCGTGCACCGCGCCGAAGCCGGCGGAGGCGACCGTCGCGCCGATCAGACCGCCCATGAGGGCGTGCGACGAGCTGGAGGGCAGGCCGACCAGCCACGTGAGGAGATTCCAGAGGATCGCGCCGACCAACGCGGCGAAGATGACCTCGGGACGGATGCCGGCCTCGTCGACGAGGCCCTTGGAGATCGTGTTGGCGACCTCCACCGAGAGGAATGCGCCGACAAGGTTCAGCACGGCGGACATGGCCACCGCGACCTTGGGCTTGAGTGCACCGGTCGAAATGGTCGTTGCCATCGCGTTGGCGGTGTCGTGGAAACCGTTCGTGAAATCGAACGCGAGTGCGGTTACCACCACAATCGCGAGGATCAGCGAGAAGCTTTCCATTTACCCAGGCAATCGTTCGAGGTCATTGGCTGGTCGAACGTAAGTAACCAGGGTGAACGGAAGATGAACTGGAACGGGCATCGCGGTGACCGTAAGAGGGGGTGTGTGCTCCGCCGTCCAGCCCAGGCCGCCAGGGCTCCTGGCAGGATCTCCACATGGCCGAACGACACAGGACCGGACAGGAAGCGGAGGGCGCCGTGCGTGGCGTCCCGGGCACGCGCGGTGAGCGCTCCGCGGGGGTGGACGAGCGGGTGGACGAGGCGGTGGCGCGCGCCTGGGAGGAACTGGTCGCGACGGCCCGCCGCACCGTCGCCGACGGCCTGGTCGTCGGCACCTCCGGGAACGTCTCCGTACGGGTCGGCGACACCGTCCTCGTGACGCCCACGGGCGTCCCCTACGACCGGCTGACCCCGGCCGACGTGACGGGGGTGGACCTCACAGGCCGGCAGGTGATCGGCACGCTGGTCCCCACCAGCGAGCTGCCCCTGCACCTGGCCGTCCACCGCACGACCGACGCGCGTGCCGTCGTCCACACCCACGCCGTGCACGCCACCGCCGTCTCCACCCTCGTCGACGAGCTGCCGGCGATCCACTACATGACCGCCGCCCTCGGCGGCCCCGTCCGCGTGGCCCGCTACGCCGCCTACGGCACGCAGGAACTGGCCGAGAACGCCCTGCGCGCCCTCGACCACCGCACCGGCTGCCTGATGCGCAACCACGGCACCCTCACCCACGGCGCCACCCTCGACCAGGCGTACGACCGCACGGCCCAGCTGGAGTGGATGTGCCGGGTGTGGCTCACCGCCTCCTCGGTCCCGGGCCTGACCCCGACCCTGCTCACCCCGGACCAGCTCGCGGAGGCGGGCGAACGGCTGAGGGGCTACGGGCAATAGGCCCGTCCACCGCCTCCGGCCCGTCCACCGCCTCCGGCCTGTTCAGCCCCCCGGCCCCCTCCGCCCCTTCCAGCCCGTCCGGCCCTTCCAGCCCCTCCGCCCCTTCCAGCCCGTCCGGCCCTTCCAGCCCCTCCGCCCCTTCCAGCCCGTCCGGCCCTTCCAGCCCGTCCGGCGTTTGAGGACGAGGGGGGTCCGGGGGCGCAGCCCCCGGGGACGGGACGGG
>NZ_JBHRWL010000021.1:0-56581 GCF_042647945.1 Streptomyces lusitanus | reverse complement strand
GACGGGAAGGGGCGGCGGGGGCGAGACCCTCCTACGCCCCACGACGGCGGCACCGCACGGACGGAAAAGCCCAGGCGCAGCCCACCCGTGCGCCGCCCACTGGCCGGGTACCCGTCCCGACATGACACTGGAGAACGTGCGCACTGCCAGAGCGACGGCCGCAGCCGTCACCGCCGTGATAGGGGCCGGCGCCGCCGCGGTGGCCGCCGGCCGGTTCGCCAGCGACGCCGCCCTGAGGATCCCCTCGGGCCGGCCCCTGCCCACCGAGCCCGGACTCACCGTCCACGCCACCGCCGCCGGCCAGGTCACCCTCACCCGCGACCTCGCCGCCCTGCGCCCCGGCCGCTACGGCCTCGTCGGCGAGCGGTTCCACGCGGTCGTGGGGCCCGTGCTGGCGGCCGCGTCCCACTCCGCCGACACCGTCGTACGCCGCCTCGAACGCGTCACCTACGGGACGCCGGAGCCCGGCGACCGGGCCCGCTTCACCCCGAACGTCCACGTCGGCGACCCGGCCACCGCGCTCGGTGTCGACCACACCGTCCTCGACGTGCCGGGCGAACTCGGACCGCTGCCCGCCTGGTTCGTGCCCGGCGCCCGGGACACCTGGGTGATCGCCGTGCACGGCCTGGGCGCCACCCGCGAACACGTCCTCAACGTGCTCGACGCCCTGCGCCGCAACCAGTTCCCGGTGCTCGTCCCCGCCTACCGGGGCGACCCGGAGGCGCCCCGCTCCCCGGACGGGCTCAACCACCTCGGCGAGACGGAGTGGCGCGACCTCGACGCCGCGCTGCGGCACGCCGTCGACTCCGGCGCCCGCAAGGTGGTCCTCTACGGCTGGTCCACCGGCGCGACGATGGCGCTGCGCACCGCCGCCCGCTCGGAACTGCGCGAACACGTCGCCGGGCTGCTCCTGGACTCTCCGGTGCTCGACTGGGAGTCCACCCTGCGCGCCCTCGCCGGCGCCCGCCGCACCCCCGGTCTCCTCCTGCCGCTCGCCGTCCGCGCCGCCCAGGGCCGCACCGGGCTGTACGGCGACCACCGGCCCGGCGCGGTGCGCCTGGACGGCGTCGCGATCCCGACGCAGATCTTCCACGGCCCCGACGACACGGTGGCCCCCTGGCGGTTCTCCCGGCGCCTCGCCGCTGCCCACCCCAACACGGTCACCCTTCAGACCGTCAGGGGCGCCCCGCACGCCGCGATGTGGAACGCCGACCCGGCCACGTACGAGGAGTCGCTGCGCAGGTTCCTCGTGCCGCTGATGTGAACCGGCGCGCCGTGCGGTGGCCCTCCCGGCGGGCCCGCCCCGGGCCCGCCCCGGGGGTGCCGTCGCGGGCGGCGCGAGGGGCGGCGCAGGGGGCGGTGCGGAGGATTCCGTTTAGTGCCGGACCATTGGCCGGATCGGGCCCCTCCGGCACCGTCCGGGGCGGGACGACACCGGACGCCGGGGCGTCCCCCGGCATTCCGTTTGGGTTTTCGGACCGTCAACCGGAAGACTGCACCCGTGACGTCCCGTATCCCGCGCGACTCCAGGCTTCGACTCGTCCGCCCGCGACCCCTGGCCGCCGCCCCCGCCGCGATGCAGCAGCGGCGTGCGCGCCGCCCCGCGCCGCGCCCCCCGGAGGGCACGCCCGCACCGGCCGAGCTGGCCGGAATGGCACGCTCCGTCCTGGCGGCGGCCGCCCGCGTGGCCCGCTGGGCCGACCGCGCCCTCGGCCCCGGCGGCGACAGCGCCACCGCCGACGGCAAGGCCACCCTGTCCGACGCGACCGCCCGCCGCGCCGCCGAGGCTCTCGGCCTGACCGCCGATCAGGTCCGGGCCGACTGGGACACCGCCCGGCTGGCCGGCCTCATCGAGGTGCACGGCGACAGCGCACGCCCCGGCTGGCGGCTGCGCGCCTGGGACCGCGACGACAGCGCCGTGCTGCGCGGCTGGGTCGCCCTCTGCGACGCCTGGTCCCTCGCCTGCCCCGAACCCGAGGACCACGAGCACGCCGCCGTCGCCGAGGTCGTGACGGCCATGCCGCAGGTGCTGTCCTTCCTCCAGCTGTCCGCAGGGCCGGTGCCCGTGCCGCAGCTGCTCGACCTGCTCCAGCAGCGGGTCACCGAACTGCGCACGGAACGCTGCGAGGTGGACTACGAGCCGCGGCCCGGCACCTCCGGCGCCTCCGGCACGCCCGCCGTCGCCCCGGAGCCGCGCCCCGCGCCCGCCGCCGACGCCCCGCTCCAGCCCCTCCTCGACTGGGCGCTGCGCGCCCTCGCCTCCGTCGGCGCGCTCACCTACGGCGACGGCCAGGCCACCCTCACGCCGCTCGGCAGCTGGGCGGTGTGGGTCAAGCTGGAGCAGATCTGCGTCGCCGCGCAGAGCCCGGCGGGCAACATCGAGCAGGGCGCGGAGGACATGCTGCGCGGGTGCGCGCAGCTCCGCCCGGCCGCGGCCCGCGCCGAGTACCGCGCCTGGCTCGCCGCACGGCCCGTCGGCAGCGCCGTCACCGAGCTGATCGCCGCCGCCCGCGGCGAGGACGCCCTGCTGCGCGGCCTCGCCTTCGAGGCGCTCCGGGTGGTCGGCGCCCCCGCCGAGCCGGAGGTGCGCGCCGCCCTCGACGAGCCCGCGCTGCGGCCGTACGCCCTGCTGTGGCTCGCCGAGCACGACGGGGCGGACCCCGAGGACGCCCACGAGGTGCTCACCCGCGAGGAGGCGACCTGGCTGTGGGTGGACACGGCCGCCGCGGTCGCCGACCACGGAGAGGCCCCGCTGCTGCTCCGCCATCTGGAGACCGCGGTCCAGCCGACGGTGCCGTCCCTCCTGGACGAGGTCCGCGCGGTGGGCCACCCCCGCACGGTCCAGGTCCTGGTGGCCCTGGCAGCGGCCCACCCGGACCCGGCCTTCGCCAAGGCCCTCCGAAGAGCGGCCTTCCAGGTCCACAAGGGCGGCTGACCTCCCCGCTCACGCGGGGCGCCTTTGTGTCAACGCCGTGCCGTCGGCACCCCTCAGCGGGCCCGCGCCGCGCCCCCGTACGGCCACTGGGGTGCCGGGCACTGTTGCACGCCGGGTGCAGGCGGCGCCGTGGCTGATCGCGCAGTTCCCCGCGCCCCTACCGCCTGCGGGCAGTCGTGCCGCTGGGGGCGGCACGGGTGGGCGCAGGCGGCACCCCTCCGGCGGGCCTGCGCCCCACCCCGTACGGCCACCGGGGTGCCGGGGACTCTTGCACGCCGGGTGCAGGCGGCGCCGTGGCTGATCGCGCAGTTCCCCGCGCCCCTTAAGGGGCGCTGCCCCTACCGCCTGCGGGCAGTCGTGCCGCTAGGGGCGATGGGGGTACCTCCCGCTCGAGCGAAGCCGAGAGTGGGGGAGGGTGGGCGCAGGCGGCACCCTCCAGCGGGCCTGCGCCTCACTCCGTACGGCCACCGGGGTGCCGGTAACTGTTGTACGCCGCGTGCAGGCGGCGCCGTGGCTGGTCGCGCAGTTCCCCGCACCCCGGGAGGCGCCTCCTCACGCCCCCACCTCCGGCGCGTACGTCCCGAAGCTCCACACATTCCCCTCCAGATCCCGAGCCATGTAGTCCCGAGACCCGTAGTCCTGGTCGGTCGGCGGCATCAGAACCTCCACCCCCTGCTCCACCGCCCGCCGGTGATGCGCGTCGACGTCGTCCACGACGACATACACCCCCGCCGGCCCCGCCCCCTTCATCGCCGTGTCGAACGCACCCCCGCGCCCCTTCGACCCCAGCATCACCATCCCGCTGCCGTAGGACAGTTCGGCATGCTCCACGGTCCCGTCCTCCCCCTCGTACACCGACACCTCCGTGAAGCCGAGGCCCTCCGTCAGCTGCCGGATCGCCGCCTTCGCGTCCGCGTACACCAGCGTCGGGACGACACCCGGCCGCGAGCTGCCCGTGCCTGCCATGGTGATCACTTCCTCGTGTCCGGAGTGCACCGGGATGTCCCGGCAGTCGTCAGTGTGACACCGGTCACCGACAATCGCCGGAAGGAAAGCGGCAGCAGGCCAAGAGCAAGCCGCAGGCGGAAAAGCGCTTGCCCCGCCCCGTTAGAATGGCTCGCATGGCCATTCTCCTCGCGCATTAGACGGCGGGAACGCCCTCAGCCGCCCACCGCCACCTACACACCTGCCCTGGAGTCTGTCCGTGATCTCCGCCTCCGGCATCGAGCTGCGCGCCGGTGCCCGCGTCCTCATCGAAAGTGCCACCTTCCGCGTCGCCAAGGGCGACCGCATCGGCCTCGTCGGCCGTAACGGCGCGGGCAAGACCACCCTCACCAAGGTCCTCGCCGGCCAGGGCATCCCCGCCGCCGGCACGGTCACCCGCTCCGGCGAGGTCGGCTACCTCCCTCAGGACCCCCGCACCGGCGACCTCGACGTCCTCGCCCGCGACCGCATCCTGTCCGCCCGCGGCCTCGACGTACTGATCCGCAAGATGCGGGACAACGAGCAGCGCATCGCGAACGGCCAGGGCGCCACCCGCGAGAAGGCGCTGCGACAGTACGAGCGCCAGGAGACCGAGTTCCTCACCAAGGGCGGGTACGCCGCCGAGGCCGAGGCCGCCACGATCGCCGCCGCGCTGAACCTGCCCGACCGGGTGCTCGGCCAGCCGCTGCACACCCTCTCCGGCGGTCAGCGCCGCCGCGTGGAGCTTGCCCGGATCCTGTTCTCCGACGCGGACACCCTGCTGCTCGACGAGCCGACCAACCACCTCGACGCCGACTCGATCGTGTGGCTGCGGGACTACCTGAAGACCTACCGCGGCGGCTTCATCGTGATCTCCCACGACGTCGATCTGGTCGAGACGGTCGTCAACAAGGTGTTCTACCTGGACGCCAACCGCGCCACCATCGACGTCTACAACATGGGCTGGAAGCTCTACCAGCAGCAGCGCGAGGCCGACGAGAAGCGCCGCCGCCGCGAGCGCCAGAACGCGGAGAAGAAGGCCGCCGCGCTCAACGCCCAGGCCGACAAGATGCGCGCCAAGGCGACGAAGACGGTCGCCGCGCAGAACATGGCCCGCCGCGCCGAGAAGCTGCTGTCCGGCCTGGAGGAGGTGCGCCAGTCCGACAAGGTCGCCAAGCTGCGCTTCCCCGAGCCCGCGCCCTGCGGCAGGACGCCGCTGATGGCGGAGGGCCTGTCGAAGTCGTACGGCTCGCTGGAGATCTTCACCGACGTCGACCTGGCGATCGACAAGGGCTCCCGGGTGGTCATCCTGGGGCTGAACGGCGCCGGCAAGACCACCCTGCTGCGGCTCCTCGCGGGCGTCGAACAGCCCGACACGGGCGCCGTCGTCCCCGGCCACGGCCTCAAGCTCGGCTACTACGCGCAGGAGCACGAGACCCTCGACGCGGACCGCACGGTCCTGGAGAACATGCGCTCGGCCGCGCCCGACATGGACCTCGTGGAGGTCCGCAAGGTGCTCGGCTCGTTCCTGTTCTCCGGCGACGACGTCGACAAGCCGGCCGGGGTCCTCTCCGGCGGCGAGAAGACCCGTCTCGCGCTGGCGACCCTCGTCGTCTCCTCGGCGAACGTCCTCCTGCTCGACGAGCCCACCAACAACCTCGACCCGGCCAGCCGCGAGGAGATCCTCGGCGCGCTGCGCACCTACAAGGGCGCGGTCGTCCTCGTCACCCACGACGAGGGCGCCGTCGAGGCGCTCCAGCCGGAGCGGATCATTCTGCTGCCGGACGGCGTCGAGGACCTGTGGGGCTCCGACTACGCGGACCTGGTCGCGCTCGCCTGATCCTCTGATCGCCGGCCCGCGCATCGGCCACCGCGCCGTCACCCGTCATTGATCGAATACGTGATCCACTGTGTATGGATCATTCGGCCCATCGGTGATCCATCAATCGTGTGAGATCTCCTCATCCCGAGGTGTGTCCTACACGGATTTCGCGGCCGGATCCTCCCGGAACGAGGGTCCGGCCGTCGCGTTTCTCTGACCTGCGAATATCCGGAGAAAACCCGTTCGGCGGTCGCGTCGAAGCCTCGTGGAATTCTCGATTCCGGATGTGGGGACACGCTCCCGTCGTCACAAGGTTGTCTTATCGACCTTGCCGAATGGGTGGCCATCGGGCCCGGGAGGGGTGATCATGAGGAGACCAGAGCGCACTTCCCATGAGGAGGCACGGGTGGCCGAGACTCTGAAGAAGGGCAGCCGGGTGACCGGCGCCGCGCGCGACAAGCTCGCGGCAGACCTGAAGAAGAAATACGACGCCGGTGCGAGCATCCGGGCGTTGGCCGAGGAGACCGGCCGCTCGTACGGATTCGTGCACCGCATGCTGAGCGAGTCGGGCGTCACGCTCCGAGGGCGTGGCGGGGCGACACGGGGCAAGAAGTCTCCTTCGGCCTGACCCCGGGGCCCCGCGGACCCGATGGTGGCCACCCGGCCGGCCGTCCGACCGGCCGGGTGGTTACTGTGCAGTCACTTAGACGACCGCACCCATCGGAGGCGCCCCATGGCTTCGTCCCCCCAGGACCTCGGTCCGGTTCTCGACAAGGACGGCGTACGGCTCACCGTCGACGACGCGATCGCCACGGTGACGCTGACCAACCCGGCCAAGCGCAACGCGCAGAGCCCCGCTCTGTGGCGGGCGCTGACCGAGGCGGGGCAGCTGCTGCCCGGATCCGTCCGGGTCGTGGTGCTGCGCGGGGAGGGCAAGTCGTTCTCCGCCGGACTCGACCGGCAGATGCTCTCGCCCGAGGGAATCCCCGGCGAGCCGTCGTTCGTCGACCTCGCGCGCAGTGACGACGCCGCGCTGGACGCCGCCATCGCCGGCTACCAGGACGCGTTCACCTGGTGGCGGCGCAACGACATCGTGTCCGTCGCCGCCGTGCAGGGACACGCCATCGGGGCCGGATTCCAGCTGGCCCTCGCCTGCGACCTGCGCATCGTCGCGGACGACGTGCAGTTCGCCATGCGCGAGACCAGCCTCGGTCTGGTGCCCGACCTGACCGGCACGCACCCCCTCGTCGGCCTCGTCGGCTACGCCCGCGCGCTGGAGATCTGCGCGACCGGGCGCTTCGTCACGGCCGAGGAGTCGGTGACCATCGGCCTGGCCAACCTCGCCGTGCCCGCCGCCGACCTGGACGGGGCGGTGCAAGACCTCGCCGCTGCGCTGCTGGCCGCGCCCCGCGACGCCGTGATCGAGACGAAGGCGCTGCTGCGCGGCGCCCTGGGCCGCACCTACGACGAGCAGCGCGGCGCCGAGCGCGCGGCCCAGGCCCGCCGCCTGCGCGACCTGGCCGGCCTGGGCGAGTAGGCGCGTAACGCCCCGACCGGCCGACGGCGCCGGGTCAGTCCAGGTCGGTGACCAGGACGGCCACCGTCGGCCGGTCCGGCCCCGCGGCCGCCACCGCGGCCCGCACGGCCCGCGCCACCTCCAGCGGGCGGAACCCTGCCGCGACGGCGAGATCCACGCGCGCGTGGCGGCGCGGCAGGGCGTCCCCGGCGGCCGGCGTCTGCTCGCCGAGCCGCACCGGCCGCCCCCACACCCCCGTCAGCCGGCTCACCCCGGGCACCCCGAGCACCACACCGGCGACGCGGTCCGCCTCCGAGCCGCCGCTGTCCTCCGAGGTGTCCGTCACCCCCGGCGCCCGCGCGGCGACGCCGGCATCCTGCGCCGCTCCCGGGGTGACCGACGCCCCGGCCGTCGCGGCGACCCCATGCGGCTCCGCCGTACCGCCCGCCACGTCTGTCGTACCGCCCGCCCCGTCCCGGCCGGGCGCCTGTGCCACCCCGGCCCGCCCTTCCGTCGCCGGCTCGGTGTCGAGCAGGTCCGTCACCCGCAGGTCCACCTCCGTCACCTCCAGGCCGATCCGTTCCGTCGCGGCGACCGCCAGGGCCGCCCGCAGCCGGGACACCGTCTCCGTCAGGGGCCACGCCGCCGTCGCCGCGAACTCCGCCGTGAGCCGCAGGGGCCCCGGGGGCAGGGCGCTCGGCGGCGCCGGGACGGCCGGCTCCGCCGCCGCGCCGGGATCGGCGAGGCCGATCCGGATCCCGTCCAGGCGCACCTCCGGCACGTCCCGTTCCGCCGCGCGGCGCAGCACCGCGCCCGCAGCCCGTTCCGCGATCCACGCCCCGTCGTGCCGCCCGCCCAGCGGCAGGAACCTGCCCAGCCCCACCTGTTGCCGCACCATCCGCGTCCATCGGTCCGCCGTCATTCCTCCAGCCTGCCGTATCAGCGGAGCGGATCGGGGCAACCGCACATACGGTGGTCGAAGGAGGACGACCGAAGGGATGTGTGGTGATGACCGACATGACCGAGGGCGGCTCGGTACGGGCTCCTGACACCGACAAGACGCTCGGCGACTCCGGCGCACGCCGGGGTCAGGGCACACGGCGCGGCGGCGGCGACCCGGCGAGCCGGGGCCGTACCACCATCGCCGACGGAGTGGTGGAGAAGATCGCCCATCTGGCCGCCCGGGACGTCCTGGGCGTGCACGCCATGGGCAGCGGGATCTCCCGCACCTTCGGCGCCATGCGCGAGCGGGTGCCCGGCGGATCGAAGTCGACGACCCGCGGGGTGAAGGCCGAGGTCGGCGAGGTGCAGACCGCGCTGGACCTGGAGATCGTCGTCGACTACGGCGTGTCCATCGCCGACGTCGCCAGGGACGTGCGGGAGAACGTCATCGCGGCCGTCGAGCGGATGACCGGCCTCGAGGTCGTCGAGGTCAACATCGCGGTGAGCGACGTGAAACTGCCCGACGAGGAGGAGGACGAGCCCGAGACCCGGCTTCAGTAGGACACGCTGAGCGGAGGAGCGAGGCATGAGGATGGCCGTCGTCGGCATGATCGCCGGCATGGCGTTGGGCTTCGCCGGATACTTCGGCGGATTCGGGGCTTTCCTGCTGGTGGCGGCCCTGGGCGCGGTGGGTTTCGTGGTCGGCCGGCTGCTCGAGGGCGACCTGGACCTCGGCGACTTCTTCCGTCCCCGTGACGAAAGGCGGCGGTGACGGAGGTGGGCGCGGGGGCCGTGGAGCTCGGCGGAGACCCGCGGACCGTCCCTCCGGGGGAGCGCGGGGAGACCACGATCGCCGACCGGGTGGTCGCGAAGATCGCGTCCCAGGCGGCGCGGGAGGCCGTCGGCGCGCTGCCGCGGGACGCCGAGCCGCCGCACGCGCACGTCGTCGTCAGGCACGGCAGCGCACGCGTGCGGGTGCATGTCGAACTCGGCTTCCCGGGTGACATCGGCGGCCGGTGCGCGCGCGTGCGGCGGCGGATCGTCGAGCGGGTGCGTGACCTCGCGGGGATGTCCGTGCCGGAGGTCGTCGTGCAGGTGGAGCGGCTGCACCTGCACGACCGTCACGACGCGGCGGGCGGGAGGACGCCATGAGCGGCACGCCGGACACGACGGCGGGACCGGCGGCGCCGCCGACGGAGAGCGGCGCGACGATGGGCGGCGCGAGCGGCGGACGCCGGCGCTTCTGGTCGGCCCGCCGCGTCCCCGCCGGCCTGCTGGCGCTGGTGCTGCTGGTGATCGCGGGCATGTTCCTGTACGACATCGCGGCGGTACGCGCGCACCGGCCCGGGATGAGCTGGCGGCACGACCTCGCCCGGCAGCTCGCCGAGCGGCACCTGGACGACGTGTGGGTGCTGACCGGGGCGGCCGTCGCCGCCGCGCTCGGCCTGTGGCTGCTGGCGCTGGCCCTCACCCCGGGACTGCGGTCCGTGCTGACGATGCACCGGACCCACCCCGACGTCCGCGCGGGCCTCGACCGGGACGCGGCCGCCACCGTGCTGCGGGACCGGGCGCTCGAGGTGGCCGGTGTGCAGTCGGTGAGGGTGGCCGTGAAGCGGAAGAAGACCGATGTGCGGGCCGTGTCGCACTTCCGGGACCTGGACGACGTACGGGACGACCTGACCGCCGTGCTGGAAGGGGCGATCCGGGGACTGGGCCTGGCCCGGCCGTCCCCGCTGACGCTGCACGTGCGGCGGCCGGGCCGGAAGGGGCGGTGACCGTGAACACGACCGTCAACCGGGTGCTGCTGGCGCTCGTGGGACTGGTGCTGTTCGCGCTGGGCGGCTCGGTGCTGGCGATCGGACTGGGCGCGCCCGCGCCTTCCTGGTGGCTGCACGACGGCCGCGACGACGTGCTGCTCGACGACTCCGAGCGGACCCGGTGGCGGGATCAGGGCTGGTGGTGGCCGGTGGTGATCGCCGTGCTCGCCGTGGTGGTCCTGCTCTGCCTGTGGTGGCTGGTCTCCGTGCTCCGCCGCCGGCGCATGCCGGAGGTCCTCGTCGACACCGGCGACGGCGAAGGGGCGGCGCTGCGGGGCCGCGCCCTGGAGCACGCGCTCGCCGAGGAGATCAACCGTGAGGACGGCGTCGCCGAGGCCCGCGTCCTGCTCACCGGCCGCCGCGGCACACCACGGACCCGCGTCGTCCTGCTCCTGGAACCCCACGTGGACCCCGGCACGGCCCTCGACACGTTCACCGCGGGCCCCCTCACGCACGCCCGGGAGTCCACCGGCCTCCAGGCCCTTCCGGCGGAGGTCCGGCTCCGGGCGGTGAAACACCGCCCGGAACGCGTCACCTGATCCCGGGGCCGGTTTCAGAACCCGTGCCGGGAGCCGCCGTCCACCGGGAGCATCACGCCCGTGACGTACGACGCGGCCGGGGAGAGCAGGAACGCCGCCGTGCGGCCGAACTCCTCCGGGGTGCCGTAGCGGCGCAGCGGGATGCGGGACTCGGCCGCCTGACGGGTGGCCTCCGGGTCGGCGGACAGGGAGTCCAGCTCCCGGACCCGGTCGGTGTCGATCCGGCCGGGCAGCAGGCCCACGACGCGGATGCCGCGCGGACCCAGCTCGTCGGCGAGGGACTTGGCGAGGCCGGCCAGGCCCGGGCGCAGCCCGTTGGAGATGGTCAGGCCGGGGATCGGCTCGTGCACCGAGCCGGACAGCACGAAGCCGATCACACCCCCCTCGCCCAGCTCCGCGGCGGCCGCGCGGGCCAGCCGCACCGCGCCGAGGAACACCGACTCGAACGCCGCCTGCCACTGCTCGTCCGTGGTGTCGGCGACGAACCCGGGCGGGGGTCCGCCCACGCTGACGAGGACGCCGTCCAAGCGGCCGAACCGCTCGCGCGCGGTCGCGATCAGCCGCTCGGGGGCGGCGGGGTCGGCGTTGTCCACGGCCACCCCGGCCGCAGCGTCCGGCCCCAGAGCGGACACGGCCTCCGCGACCGCGTCCTCCTTCCGCCCCGTGACGACCACCTTCGCGCCCTCGGCGACGAGCGCCCGCGCGGAGGCGTGGCCCAGCCCGCGGGTCGCCCCGGTGACGACGTACACCCGGTCCTTCAGTCCAAGATCCATGGCCCTATCCTGCCTCCTCGTCGCCGAACAGGGCGAGGGCGCTGTTCACCAGGCCGATGTGGCTGAACGCCTGCGGGAAGTTGCCCAGCAGCCGGCCGTTCACCGTGTCGTACTCCTCCGCCAGCAGCCCCACGTCGTTCGCCAGGCCCAGCAGCCGTTCGAACAGGTCGCGGGCCTCCTCGGTCCGGCCTGTCATGTGCAGGGCGTCCACGAGCCAGAACGCGCACGCCAGGAACGCGCCCTCCTGCCCGGGCAGCCCGTCCAGGTCGGCGGCGTCCGGTGTGTAGCGGCGTACGAGGCCGTCCTGGCCCAGCTCCGTGCGGATCGCGTCGATGGTGCCGAGCACCCGGGGGTCGTCCGGCGGCAGGAAACCGACCCGGGGGATCAGCAGCAGCGCCGCGTCCAGCTCGCGCGAACCGTAGGACTGCGTGAACGTGTTGCGCTCCGGGTCGTAGCCCTTCTCGCACACCTCCCGGTGCACCTCGTCGCGCAGTTCGCGCCACCCCTCCAGGTCGCCGTCCAGCTCCGGGAACGTCTCCATCCCGCGCACCAGACGGTCGGCGGCCACCCACACCATCACCTTGGAGTGCACGAAGTGACGCCGCCCGCCGCGCACCTCCCACAGCCCCTCGTCCGGCTGACGCCACGCCGTGCGCAGGAAGTTCAGCAGCACCGACTGGAGCGCCCACACGTCCGGCTGCGCCGACAGCCCCGCGCGGCGGGCCAGCGCCAGGGAGTCCACGACCTCCCCGTACACGTCGAGCTGAAGCTGGTTCACGGCGTCGTTGCCGACCCGTACGGGGGCGGCGCCGTTGAAGCCGGACAGCCACGGCAGTTCGAACTCCGGCAGCCGCCGCTCGCCCGCGAGCCCGTACATGATCTGAAGGTCCGCCGGGTCGCCGGCGACCGCGCGGAGCAGCCAGTTGCGCCAGGCTTCGGCCTCCTCCACGTAGCCGGCGGCGAGCAGCGCGCTCAGGGTGAGCGTGGAGTCGCGCAGCCAGCAGAAGCGGTAGTCCCAGTTCCGTACGCCGCCCGGCTCCTCCGGCAGGGAGGTGGTGGCGGCGGCGACGATGCCGCCGGTGGGACGGTAGGTGAGCGCCTTCAGCGTGATCAGGGACCGCACCACCATGTCCCGGTGCGGCCCCCGGTAGCGGCAGCGGGACGCCCACGCCTGCCAGTCCTTCAGGCTGTGCCGCAGCGAGGCGTACGGGTCGACCAGCGCGGGCCGCGGCTCGTGCGAGGGGTGCCAGGTGAGCACGAAGGCGACCCGCTCGCCCTCCTTCACCGTGAACTCCGAGTGGGTGCCCAGGTCCTCGCCCCAGGTACGCACCTCCGGCACGCTGCGCAGCCACGCCGAGTCGGGCCCGGCCACCGCCACCCGGTGCCCGTCCGCCTTGCGCACCCAGGGCACGACCGAGCCGTAGTCGAACCGCAGCCGCAGTGTGCTGCGCACGGTCACCTCACCGCTGATCCCCTGCACGATCCGCACCACGTCGGGCGCCGTGTGCCGTTGCGGCATCAGGTCGGTGACCTGCACGGCGCCCTCGGGCGTCTCCCACACGGTGTCCAGCACCAGCGAGTCCTCGCGGTAGGCGCGGCGCGTGCACCGCTCCTGGCCCGGCGGGGCGATGCGCCAGTGCCCGTTGCTCTCGTCGCCGAGCAGCCGGGCGAAGCAGGCCGCCGAGTCGAAGCGGGGCAGGCAGAGCCAGTCGATCGAGCCGTCGGTGCCCACCAGGGCAGCGGTCTGCTCGTCGCCGATGAGCGCGTAGTCCTCGATTTGCAGCACGGGGTGCCAGTTCCCGGCCTCGGGGTGCCGCAATCAGCCCGCGGGCCGCGGGAGTGACGGACCGTCGGCCGCGGCGGCGCCCAGGCCGGAGTAGATCACGCCGGGTTCGGCGGGCGTCCGGTTGAGCACCCACAGCCCGATCAGCGTGGCCAGCGTGAAGACGACGGCGACCAGCACGGTGAGCACCAGCCGGCGGCGGCGCTCCCGGCGCAGCCACTCGCGGCGCGCGGTGCGGTAGGCGTCCGGGTCGGGCAGCACCCCGCCGGCCAGGGCGTGCAGGGCGTCGGCCAACTCCCGTTCGGTGCGCTCCTCGTCCGCGGGGCGGGGCGCCTCGGACCGCGCGTGGCCGGTGCGGTCCTGACCGGAGCGGTCCCGGCCGGCGCGGTCCTGGCTGGTGCCGTCCTGGCCGGTCCCAGGCGACGGGGTCGCGTCCTGATGCTTCATCGCCGGGCCTCCATGGCCTGGGTCAGCGCGGCGATGCCGCGTGAGGTGTGCGTCTTGACGGAGCCGCGGGAGATGCCCATCGCGGCGGCGATCTCGGCCTCCTTCAGACCGAGCCAGTGGCGCAGCACCAGCGCCTCCCGCTGCCGGGCCGGGAGCTGCTGGAGCGCGTCGATCAGCACCCGCTGGTCGTCCCGCAGCAGCGCGGTGTTCTCGGCGGACGCCACGGTGGGCTCGGGCGGGGAGGCCGGACGCTCCTCGGACCGGCGGGCGGCCTGGAGGGGACGCGTCCGCACCCGGGTCAGGTCGCAGACCGTGGAGCGCAGCGAGGCCTCGGCCGCGGCCACGTCCTTCAGCCGCCGCCACCGGCGGTAGATCTGGTAGTACGCCTCGGCGACGACGTTCTCCGGGTCGTCCGCGCCGAGCAGCACGGCGAGCCGCAGCATCGAGGAGTAGTGCAGCTCGAAGAGGCGGGCCACACCGGCCTCCCGCTCCAGGTCGGCGGGGTCGGCGACCGCGGGCGTGAACGGCGCGGGCGGGACGGGCGGCTCGCGCGGAACAGGCGGTGCGGGCGGCTCGGGCTGCGGGGCGGCGGCCGGGGCCGGGGGCACGGTGACCGGGGGGTGGTGTCTGCGTCTCACGCGTTGTTCGCTCCCGTCGGTGGACGTCGCCCGGAGTGCGGGCGGGACGGCAGGTCGGTGGCGTCGGGGCCGCGCGGGACGCCGAGGCGGGCGAGGACGGGCGTGGCGGCCACCGCGACGGCCAGGTTCAGCACCAGGGCGGCGACCCCGGCGTAGATCTCGGGCGAGCCCGCGACGAGCGGCACGATCGAGGAGAAGCCCTCCCGTACCACCAGGTACGTCCCGGTGGTCATGCCCACCGTCCAGCCGGCGAGCAGCGCCCGCGGGTGCAGCCAGCGCGTGTACAGCCCGACGGCGACCGCCGGGAAGATCTGGAGGATCCACACCCCGCCGAGCAGCTGGAGGTTGATCGCGTCCTGGTCGCGCAGTCCGAACACGAACGCCACCGCGCCCAGCTTCGCGGTCAGCGACACCGCCCTGGCGACCCGCACCTGCCGCTTCGGCGTGGCCGTCGGATGGACGTACTCGACGTACACGTTCCGCACGAAGCCGGTGGCGGCGGCGATGGACATCACCGCCGCCGGGACCAGCGCGCCGACCACGATCGAGCCGAACACCAGCCCGGCGAGCGGGCCCGGCATCAGCCGGCCGACCAGCATCGGCACGGCCGCCTCCGCGCCGCCCGCGGGCGCCCGCACCCCGGCGGCGAGCGCCGCGATGCCGAGGAAGCCGAACAGCGCGAGCAGCGCCGTCCAGGCGGGCAGCCCCGCCGACACCTTGCGCAGGGTGCGCGTCCCGTCGGCGGCGAACCCGGCGGTCAGCACGTGCGGGTACATCAGCAGCGCCAGCGCGGAGCCGAGCGCGAGCGTCGCGTACGCGGGCTGCTGCCCCGGCGTGAGCACCAGGGGCGAGTGGGCCGTGTCGGTGCCGCCGAGGGCGCGGGCGGCCCCGTCGAAGACCGCGCCGGGGCCGCCGAACCGGTCCAGGACCAGCCAGCAGACCGCGGCGAGCGACACGAACACCGCCGCCGCCTTCAGCGCGGCGATCACCGTGGGGGCGCGCAGCCCGTGCCGGTAGGTGGCCACCGCCAGACCCGCGAACACGGCGACCATCGCCAGGTCGCCGGCGGCGCCCGGCGGGTACAGCCCGCCCGCGGTGAGCACCGCGCGGATGCCGAGCAGCTGGAGCGCCAGGTACGGCATCGTCGCGAGGATGCCGGTCAGCGCGACGACCAGGGCCAGCGGGGCCGAGCCGTAGCGGCCGCGCACGAAGTCGGCGGCGGTGATGTAGCCGTGCCGCCGTGCCACGCTCCACAGCCGGCTGAGCAGCACGAACGCCAGCGGACACACGATCACCGTGTACGGCACCGCGAAGAAGGCGGGCGCGCCGTTGCCGTACGCCAGCCCCGGCACGGCGGTGAAGGTGTACGCGGTGTAGATCGTCCCGCCGAGCAGCAGCCAGGTCCAGCCGGGGCCGAGGCTGCGGTCGGCCAGCGCCCAGCCCTCCAGCGAGGGCAGCCGGTCGCTCGGGCGCAGCCGGCGCGCGGTGACGGCGAGCAGCGACGCCCCGCCGATCACGGCGAGGAACGTCGCGGTCATGGCTGCGCCGGCCATGAATCACCGTCCTTGGTGTGCTGTGCCCTCGGGCGCAGTCGCGTGGACGGCCCGCCCGGATGACGGAAACCGGCCGGTTCCGTGTCCGGAACGCATCGGCGACATGCCCGACCGGTGCGCCACTCTCGCACAGAACCCGGCAATCGGGGAGAACGGGGAGTGGGGGAAGTGCAGGGAGGGGGAGGTCAGACGGCCGCGGACTGGGTGGGGGCGGCGTCGGACGCCCCGGCGTCCGTGTCCTCCTGGCCCGCCTTCGCCGCCCGCTCGCGCACCTCGCGGCGGGCCAGCACCACCCAGCCGACCGGGACGGCGGCGGCGAACAGCCACCATTGGATCGCGTACGCGTAGTTCAGCGCCGCGTTCTCCTTGCCGGGGTCGCCGAGCCGCTGGGGGAGGCCGCCGGCGGGCTCGGGAGCGGTCTGCGCCACATAGCCGCCGAGCACCTCGGCGTCCAGCCGCTCCGCCTCCCGCGCGCTGTCGATCAGCATGATCTGCCGGTCCGGCAGGCCCTCGAGGTGCTTGATGCCGCTGGCCTCGGTCGTCTCGTCCGGCATCAGCCGGCCCGTGACCGTGGTCTCGCCGCGCGGCGGCGCGGGCACCTTCGGGAACTCGGTCTGGCTGGGGCCGTCGGCGGGGATCCAGCCGCGGTTGACCAGCAGCACCTTGCCGTCGTCCAGGACGAACGGGGTCAGGACGTGGAACCCGATCTCCTCGTCGGCGTTGGTGCGGCGGCGCACCACGACCTCGGCGTCCGTGTCGAAGCGGCCCGTCGCGGTCACCGTGCGGTACCGCTCGGCGCGGGTCACCGTGTGGCCGGGGGCCGCCAGCTTCTCCACCGGCACCGGGTCGGCGGCCAGCGCGTCGGTCACCAGCTGGTTGCGCGCGGAGCGCTCGTCGTAGCGGCTCATCTGCCAGAAGCCCAGCGCGATCATCGTGGGGACGAGAAGCAGGGCGACCAGCGTGAGGGTCACCCATTGCCGGGACAGCAGGAAGCGGTACACCCCACGAAGGTACAACCCGGGCGCGGGGTGCTCCGAGCCGGGTACGGCCCCGCGCGCCCGCCCGGGCCCGTCCCGCGCCCGTCCGCGCCCGGGACGGAGGTCAGGTCTCCGAGGCGGGCTCGACGTCGGCGAGGAGCTGGCCGAAGGCGGCCTCGTCGACCACCGGGGTGCCGAACTGGCGGGCCTTGACCGTCTTCGACGTGCCCGAGTCCGGGTCGTTGGTGACCAGCAGGCTGGTGAGCCGGGACAGGCTCGTCGCCACGTGCAGCCCCGCCTCGGTCGCCCGGTCCTCCAGCAGGTCCCGCTCGACGGAGGTGTCCCCGGAGAACGCCACCCGCATGCCCTGCTTGAGACGCTTGCCCGGTTCGTACCGCCCCGGGTTGGGATAGGGGCATGCGGGTCTTTTGCGGGAGGGGCGCCAACTGGAGGGCGCACGCCCGCCGTAGGACGCCTGCTGCCCGATGCGGGGCCGGTCCGACCACTCGGTGAGCGGCCGGCATTCGTGCAGCGGCAGCCGCACACCGCCCGCCGCGGCGGCCAGCAGACTGGGCCGGAACGCCTCCGCCAGCACGCGCGCGTCGTCCAGCGCGTGGTGCGCCCGCCGCTGCACCACGCCGAAGTGCGCCGCGAGCGACTCCAGCTTGTGGTTGGGCAGCGGCAGCCTCAGCTCCTTCGACAGGGCGATGGTGCACAGCCGTTGCCGCACGGGGGCCTCGCCGCGCGCGCGGGCGTACTCGCGGGCGATCATCTGCCAGTCGAACACCGCGTTGTGCGCCACCAGGACGCGGCCCTCCAGACGCGCCGCGAACTCCGCCGCGATGTCCGCGAAGAGGGGCGCGCCCTCGAGCATCTCGCTCGTCAGCCCGTGTATCCACACCGGGCCCGGGTCGCGCTCCGGGTTGACCACCGTGTACCAGTGGTCCTCGACCTCGCCGCGCGCGTCCAGCCGGTAGACGGCCGCGGAGATGATGCGGTCGTCCCGGGCCAGCCCCGTCGTCTCCACGTCGACGACCGCGTATCCCTGCGGATACGCGGCCGGCCACGCGGTGGGGGAGGCGGCTGCGGCGGTGAGGTCTTCGAGCATGGTTCATGAGGATACGGGCCGCTGCTGACAGGCCTGTCCGTCAGGTGGCCCGTGCGGCCCGTCCGTTCACCACGCGCGCGTGAGGGCGCGCGGGGCGCTCACCAGCGGATCGGCACCGGCAGCGCGGTCAGCAGCCCCGACACCGCGACCACCAGGGCGAGTACGCACACCTCCGCCCGCGCGGGTGAACTCGCGGTGAGCGGGTCGGCCGCGCGCGCCAGCCGCACCCGCGCCCACAGGGCGAGCGCCGAGACCCCCGCCATCAGAACCACCTTGGCGAGCAGCACCCGCCCGTACGCGGTGTCCGTCAGCTGCTCCAGGATCGTCCCGGACGGCATCCGGCGCAGTGAACTCCACACCCCTGTGGCGGTCATGGCGACGAGCAGCACGAGCGCCACGCGCGCGTAGCGGCCCAGCAGCGCCGCACCCGCCTCGGCGTGCCCCCACAGCCGCAGGGTGCGCAGCACGTGCGGCAGGCCGCCCACCCACAGCGACGCGCACGTCAGGTGCACCAGCGTCAGTCCCGAACCGACGAGCGGGCTGTACTCCGTCGTCGGGTGGGCCCGCAGCGCCTCGCCCACGACCACCGCGGCGAGCGGCAGCGCCTGGGTGGCCGGACGGCGGGACGCGGAGCACAGGGCGGCGGCGAGGAAGCCGTTGACCTCCAGCAGGGCGAGCTTGCCGTCCCGCGTCTCGTAGAGGCCGCCCACGTCGATGTCGGCGGGGTGGGACGGCACGAGGTTGCCGGTGGCCACCACGGAGGCCAGTCCGAGGGCGGCCACGAAACCGACGGAGTTGGCCACGGTCGACCACCTGCGCGGCAGGGCGGGCGGGGCGCCGGGCAGCGTGCGCGCCAGCCGTACGGCGAACAACTCGCCCACGGGCACGGCCAGCGCGGCGAACAGCACCGTCCGCAGCAGGGCGATACCACCGGTCCCGGGCGCGTCCGCCTCCCCGGTGCCGCGCAACGCGGGCGCCGGCCCGAGCAGCGGAATCAACGCACCGAGCACCACCAGAACCAGCACGGCCCCGGCCCGCCACCGCCCACCGGCAGCCCGGGCCGCCCGCTCCCCGGAAGTCGTCAGAGTCACCCCAGGATCTTCACAAGATCACACAGAGTGGGGCAAGTCCGGGGAGATGTGCGGCCTTTGCCCGCCGGTTGTGCGAGGGGAGGGCGGGCGCTGCTGAGCGCCGGTCACAACCACCGTGCCTCATCCGCGCCCCACCGCCCCGGCGGCCGCGCCCAGTCCCGTGGGCCTCCCTCGAACTCCACCGGCGAGAGCGCGTACCGCAACCGGCCCAGGGCGCTGTCGCGTTCAGCGAGCCACGGGGTGGCGGGCACGTCGGCCTCACCTTCCTCACCCCCGTAACCGCCCGCCGCCGTCAGCAGTTCGCGCGCCGTGCGGGCCAGCGCCACGCGGACCAGCCGGCTGCCGCCCGCCTCCGTCCGGTCCGACAAGGCGCGCAGTACCCCCGCAGCCAGCAGGTACCCCGTGCCGTGGTCCAGGGCCTGGGCCGGGAGCGCGCCCGGGTGGCCGTCCTTGCCCTCGATGCGGGCGATGCCCGTCGCCACCTGGACCAGGCTGTCGAAGCCGCGGCGCCCCGCCCACGGCCCGGTGGCGCCCCACGCCGAGAGCTGCGCCACGACCACCCCCGGCCGCCGCTCGGCCAGAGCCTCCGCGCCCAGGCCGAAGCGGTCCAGGGCGCCGGGCCGGTACCCGGTGACGACCACGTCCGCGCGCGCCACCAGCTCCTCCACCGTCTCCCGGCCGGAGGCCAGATCCACCAGCGCCGACCGCTTTCCCAAGCCCGTGTCGGTGTGCTGGTCGGGCAGTTCCGGCAGGCCCGGCGGGTCCAGCCGCAGCACGTCCGCGCCGAGCAGGGCCAGGGTGCGGGTGGCGACCGGGCCCGCGATGACCCGCGTGAGGTCCAGCACCCGCAGTCCCGCGGCGGGCAGCAGGGGATCGACGCCCGACGCCGGCAGTTCCCGCGCGGGAGTGGAGTCCAGCCGCTCCCGCAGCACGAGCGGCAGCCGCGCCACCGCCGCCCCCTGCTCGTGTGCCGCCCACTCCTCCGGCGTGCGCAGGGCGACGGCCAGCCCGCCCGCCGCGGTGACCGTCTCCTCCACCTCCCGCGCGGACCTCCGCGCGAGCACCGCGGCCACCGCGTCCGGGTCCTCCGGCGTGCCGAGGGCGGAGAGCAATCGCGCCCTGTGGTGCGGATAGTTGGCGTGCGTGCGCACCCAGCCGTCCGCCGTACGCCAGAACCGTGACAGCGGGGCGAAGCTCTCGGCGGCCCGCCCGTCGGTCCGCAGATGACGCTCACTCACGAACGCCGTGGCCACCGCCCTCTCGTCCACCCGCACCGGCGGGACCTCGCCACCGCCCGCGCGGCGCGCCGCCAGCTCGGCGGCGGCCAGCGCGCAGGCGCCGACGCACGCCCCCGCGAACTCCCGTACCGGCAGCCGCGACGGCAGCACACCGGGCCGCTCGACGGCGGACACCCGCGACACGAGGGCGGGATCCCCGCCGAGACCTGACCAGAAGGACGCGAGACGAGTCATGCCCCTACTGTGCAGCACCGCCCGCCCAGGACGGCGGGAGGGGCCGGGCGCAACCGCCGCCCGGCCCCTCCACCCGGCGCCGCGGCGCCTATCGCGTCACCGCGTCACCGCGTCACCGCGTCACCGCGTCCAGCGCGTCGGCCATGCCCCAGCCGTAGAAGCCGTTGCGGTTCTTCGGACCCTCGCACACCGCGTCGACCTTGCCGTCGTTGTCGATGTCGTACGGCGTCGTGCAGGCGGTGGCGTCGGCCTCCGCGTACAGCAGCGCCTTCACCAGCGCCGGCGGCGCGTACGGGTGCCGCGACTTGATCAGCGCGGCCACGCCCGCGACGTGCGGGGACGCCATCGACGTACCGGCCATGTAGCCCCACTTGCCGCCGGGCAGCGTGCCCAGGATCAGGCCGCTGGTGGCGGGCGGCGCGGGGGTCTGGAGGGCCGTCGAGTCACCGCCGGGCGCGGCGATGTCGATGATCCCGAGGCCGTGGTTGGAGAACGACGACTTCAGGCCCTTCGCGCCGGTCGACGCGACCGTCACCACGCCCGGGAGCTGCGTGGGGATGTCCAGGCACTCCGACGGGTCGACGGTACGGTCCGACGGGGTGCCGTCGTTCGGCGACGAGGGGTCGGTGATCTCGTCGGCGGAGAGGTCGTAGTTCTCGTTGCCCGCCGCGGCGACGTTGACCGCGCCCTTGCGCTCGGCGTACCGCGTGGCCCGGGTGACGGCCTCGACGAGCGCCTTCTGGTCGGGGTCGTTCGTGCAGTTGAAGTACCAGGGGTCGGTGTAATAGCTGTTGTTGGTGACGTCGACCCCGTGCTCGGCCGCCCACATGAAGCCGCACACCACGGCCTCGGTGTAGAAGTAGCCGTCCGGGTTGGACACCTTGATGCCGGAGACCTTCACCCCGGGGGCGACACCGGTCATGCCGACGCCGTTCTTCGCGGCGGCGATCTCACCGGCGACGTGCGTGCCGTGCGGGCTCTCGGCCGCGCCCGGACGCCAGGCGCCCTCGCTGGTGTCGGGCTTGCCCGCCACGCAGTTCACCGACGCGGCCCGGTCGAAGTTGGGCGCGATGTCGGGGTGGGTGTCGTCGACGCCGGTGTCGATGACGGCGACGGTCACCTTCGCGCTGCCCAGCGACTTCTCGTGCGCCTTGTCCGCCTTGATGGCGGGCAGGTCCCACTGGAGGTTCTGCAGCGGGTCCTGGTCACCGGCGGCCTGCTCCGTGGCCTCGGCGACCTCGGTGGCGCTGAGCACCTTCGGGGAGCCCAGGTCCGTCGTGGCGGCCGACGGCAGCGGCGCGTTGCGGGTCGCGCCGGCCGACTGCACGCCCGGCACCTTGCGGATCGCCTTGGCGAAGTCGGCGTTCGACGAGTGGACGACGATCACGCCGATCTTCTCGTACGACGTCACGATCGTCCCGCCGGCCTTGGCGATCGCCTTCTTCACGTGCGCCGGCGCGCCGTGCCCGCCCCGCACGTTGACCACGTAGCTCAGCGAGGCGGCCTCCGCGGAGGCGGCGCCCTGGCCGGCGGGGGCGGCCGGGGCGGCCGTGGCGGCCGTGTTCGGCAGGAACGCGAGCGTGGTCGCCAGGGCCATGCCGGCCGGGACGACGAGCGCCCGGCGGTGGCGCGGATGTGACGCTGTCATGAAGTCTCCAGTTCGTTCACGTTGAGGTGCCAGGGACGGTACGGCGGGTGTGCGGGTGCGTGGCTCACTTGACGGCGCGCAGCGCGTCGACGATGCCGCGGCCGTAGAAGCCGTTGACCAGCCGGCCGCCCTCGCATGTCGCGTCCTGCGTTCCGTCACCGTCCTGGTCGTACGACGCGGGGCAGCCGGGGTTGTCCGCCTGCGCCGTGAGCAGCGCCTGGAGCGCCGCCGGGGGCAGCCACGGATGCTCGGACTTCAGCAGCGCGGCGACGCCGGCCGCGTGCGGCGAGGCCATCGAGGTGCCCTGGAGCCAGGCGTACTCGCCGTTCGGCATCGTGGAGAGGATGCGACCGTTCTTCGACGGGGTGTCCGGCAGCTGGTACCGGCTGTCGCCGCCCGGGGCGGCCACGTCGACGACGCCCTTGCCGTACGAGGAGTAGTACGACTTGAGGTTCTTGGAGCCCGTCGCGCTGACCGTGACGACGCCGGGGAGCTGCGTGGGGACGTCGAAGCACTCGCCGGGGTCGATGGTGCGCGGCACCGGAGTGGTGTCGTTGGGGCTGGACGCGTCGTCGATGGCGTCGGAGGCCAGGTCGTGGTTGGAGTTGCCGGCCGAGGCGAAGTGCAGGGTGCCCTTGCGCTGGGCGTACAGCTGGGCCCGGTTGACCGCGTCGACGATGGCCCGCTGGTCCGGGTCGTCCATGCAGTTGTACATCCACGGGTCGACGTAGTAGCTGTTGTTCGTGATCTCCACGCCGTGGTCGGCGGCGAACACGAACGCGCAGACGACGGCCTCCGCGTAGAACAGCCCGTTGGCGGGGTCGGTGACGTTGATCGCCGAGACCTTGACGCCGGGCGCGACACCGGCGACGCCGATGCCGTTGCGGGCGGCGGCGATCTCACCGGCCACGTGCGTGCCGTGGTAGTCGTCCGCGGTGTACGGCCGCCAGGCGCCCGGCGCGGTGTCCGGGGCGCCGCCGAAGCAGTTGGCGGACTGGGACGCGGAGAAGTTGGGGGCGATGTCCGGGTGGGTGTCGTCGACGCCGGTGTCGATGACGGCGACCGTGACCTTCCTGCTGCCCGGGTTGATCTTCGCGGCCTGGTCGGCGCCGATGGCGCGCAGGTCCCACTGGTCGGCCTCGAGCGGCTCGCTGCCCGGCGTCTTCGCCGAGGCGGCCCTCAGCTTCGCGGCGTCGGCGGCCGTCAGGTACTCGGCGGAGCCCGCGTCCGTCGTCCCGGCCGGGGCCAGCGGAGCGGTGCGGGTGGCGCCGGCCGACTGCACGCCGGGCACCGCGCGGAGGGTCTTCGCGAAGTCGGCGCTGGCGGAGCGGACGACGATGACGCCGATCTTCTCGTACGCGACGACGACCTCGCCGTCGGCCGCGGCGATCGCCCGCTTCACCGAGGCGATCGTGCGGTGGTCCGCCCTGGTGTTGACCACGTACGCCAGGACGGGCGCGTCCGTCGCCTGCTCCGCCGAGGCCGTGACCGGGGCGGCGGAGGCCGCCGCGGGCAGAAAGCCGAGCGAGGCGGTCAGCGACAGCACGACGGGCACGGCGAGAGCGAGCCGGCGTCTGGAACGCAGATGAGCCATGGGGTCTCCACATCATCCGGAAACGAAACCGGCCCGAGACAGGGGTGGCTGCCCGGGCAGGTACATGACGGGTGGTGCAGGGTGAAGCTATCCCGCGCGTCCGCTGGCCAGCAATGATTTGGGTGCAACGTCTTCGGAAATCGTCCACGGAAAAGAACCGTGCCGAGTTGAACCGGTCCTCGCGTGGCGCCGTGCCCTTGGGCAGGAAGCGCGAGGACACTCGCCTTTCGTCGACGCAAGAACCGACCCGCACCGCGAGGAGACTCCGTGGCCGCCGAAGCACCGCCCCCCTCGACAGAGCAAGCAAAACTCCCCGCACCGGAGGAGTTCACCGAGGTTCAGGAGAGCGCTGAGTTCGGTGAACTACGCCGCTCCTACCGCTCGTTCGCCTTCCCGCTGACCATCGGCTTCATCGTCTGGTACCTGCTGTACGTGCTGCTGTCCAACTACGCGGGCGGCTTCATGGGCGCCAAGGTGGCCGGCCACATCAACGTCGCCTTCGTCTTCGGCGTGCTCCAGTTCCTCAGCACCTTCCTCATCGCCTGGTGGTACTCCCGGCACGCCGCCGCCAAGCTCGACCCCAAGGCCGAGGCCATCAAGACCCGTATGGAGGGCGGCGCATGAGCCCCGCGATCACCCACGTCACGCTCGCGGCGAACGAGGCCAGCGAACACCGCACGCTCATCATCGTGCTGTTCTCGCTGTTCGTCCTCGCCACCCTCGGCATCACCGTCTGGGCCGGCCGGCAGACCAAGGACGCCGCCGACTTCTACGCGGGCGGACGGCAGTTCAGCGCCTTCCAGAACGGACTGGCCGTCTCCGGCGACTACATGTCGGCCGCGTCCTTCCTCGGCATCGCCGGCGCCATCGCCCTCTTCGGCTACGACGGCTTCCTCTACTCCATCGGCTTCCTGGTCGCCTGGCTCGTCGCCCTGCTGCTGGTCGCCGAACCGCTGCGCAACTCCGGCCGCTACACGATGGGCGACGTCCTCGCCTACCGGATGCGCCAGCGCCCGGTCCGCACCGCGGCCGGCACCTCCACGATCGTCGTGTCGATCTTCTACCTGCTGGCCCAGATGGCCGGCGCGGGCGTTCTGGTGTCGCTGCTGCTCGGCATCACCTCCGACGCCGGCAAGATCCTCATCGTCGCCCTGGTCGGCGTGCTGATGATCGTGTACGTCTCCATCGGCGGCATGAAGGGCACCACCTGGGTCCAGATGGTCAAGGCCGTGCTGCTCATCAGCGGCACGATCCTCATCACCTTCCTGGTGCTGCTGAAGTTCAACTTCAACATCTCCGACCTGCTGGGCAAGGCCGCCGAGAACAGCGGCAAGGGCGACGCCTTCCTGGAGCCCGGCCTCCAGTACGGCGCCGACAACCTGACCAAGCTGGACTTCATCTCCCTGGGCATCGCCCTGGTGCTCGGCACCGCCGGCCTGCCGCACATCCTCATCCGCTTCTACACGGTGCCGAACGCCAAGGCCGCCCGTAAGTCCGTGAACTGGGCCATCGGCATCATCGGCGGCTTCTACCTGATGACGCTGGCGCTCGGCTTCGGCGCGGCGGCACTGATCTCACCGGAAGAGATCATCGCGTCCAACCCGTCCGGCAACACGGCCGCCCCGCTGCTCGCCCTGCACATCGGCGGCGTCGACTCGGCCTGGGGCGCGATCCTGCTCGCCACCATCTCGGCGGTGGCCTTCGCGACCATCCTCGCCGTGGTCGCCGGACTCACCCTGGCCTCGTCGTCCTCCTTCGCGCACGACATCTACGCCAACGTCATCCGCAAGGGGCAGGCCACGGAGAAGGAGGAGATGCGGGCGGCCCGCTGGGCGACCGTCGCCATCGGCATCGTCTCCATCGCGCTCGGCGCCCTCGCCCGCGACCTGAACGTGGCCGGCCTGGTCGCGCTGGCCTTCGCGGTCGCCGCCTCGGCCAACCTGCCGACCATCCTCTACAGCCTGTTCTGGAAGCGGTTCACCACCCAGGGCGCGCTGTGGTCGATCTACGGCGGTCTGATCGTCGCCGTCGGCCTGGTGCTGTTCTCGCCGGTCGTCTCCGGCGACCCGAAGGCGATGTTCCCGGACGTCGACTTCGCCTGGTTCCCGCTCAAGAACCCGGGCATCATCTCCATCCCGTTCGGCTTCCTCATGGGCTGGCTGGGCACCGTCCTGTCCAAGGAGGAGCCCGACGTCAAGAAGTACGCGGAGCTGGAGGTCCGGTCCCTCACCGGCACCGGCGCCCACTGACGCAGCCCCCCCGCGCGACGGCCGCGTCGTGGACTCTCGTAGGTCCTGACGACGCGGCCGTCGGCATATCGTCACATCGCGTCGCTGGGTGATGTCGGCGGCGTCACGTACGCTCGCAGGTACCGGACACGAGTGACCGGCGTACCGACCGGCGTACAGGGAGGGGCCCCACGTGCTCATCGACACCTACGGCCGGGTGGCGACGGACCTCCGGGTCTCGCTGACCGACCGGTGCAACCTGCGCTGCACGTACTGCATGCCCGAGGAGGGTCTGCAGTGGCTCGCCAAGCCCGATCTGCTCACCGACGACGAGATCGTCCGGCTCGTCGGCATCGCGGTCACCTCCCTGGGCATCGAGGAAGTCCGCTTCACCGGCGGCGAGCCCCTGCTCCGCCCCGGCCTGGTCGGCATCGTCGAGCGGGTCGCCGCCCTCGAACCCCGTCCCCAGATGTCCCTCACCACCAACGGCATCGGGCTGCGCCGCACGGCGAGCGCCCTGAAGGCGGCCGGCCTCGACCGGGTCAACGTCTCCCTCGACACGCTCCGCCCGGACGTCTTCAAGACCCTCACCCGCCGCGACCGCCACCAGGACGTCCTGGACGGCCTGTACGCGGCCCGCGAGGCCCGACTGACCCCGGTGAAGGTCAACTCGGTCCTGATGCCGGGGCTCAACGACGACGAGGCCCCCGACCTGCTCGCCTGGGCTGTCGAGCACGACTACGAGCTGCGCTTCATCGAGCAGATGCCGCTGGACGCCCAGCACGGCTGGAAGCGCGACGGCATGATCACCGCGGGGGACATCCTCGCCTCCCTGCGCACCCGGTTCGAGCTGACCGCGGAGGGCGAGGAGAAGCGCGGCTCCGCACCGGCCGAGCGCTGGCTGGTCGACGGCGGCCCGCACCGGGTGGGCGTCATCGCCTCCGTCACCCGGCCCTTCTGCTCCGCCTGCGACCGCACCCGCCTCACCGCCGACGGACAGGTCCGCACCTGCCTGTTCGCCACCGAGGAGACCGACCTGCGGGCGGCCCTGCGCTCCGGCGCGGACGACGAGGAGGTCGCCCGCATCTGGAAGCTCGCCATGTGGGGCAAGAAGGCGGGCGCGGGTCTGGACGACCCGGCCTTCGTCCAGCCGGACCGCCCGATGTCCGCCATCGGCGGCTGAGCGGCCGAGCGCCGAGCACCGAGCGGCTCAGCGACCGAGCCGGCCGGGAGACGTCCGGCCGCCGGGCTCAGGCCCCTTCCGGAGCCTCCCACTCCTCCAGGCGCACCACGTCCTTCAGGAAGCCGCGCACCCCGAGGAACTGCGCCAGGTGCTCCCGGTGCTCCTCGCAGGCCAGCCATGTCTTGCGCCGCTCCGGCGTGTGGATCTTCGGGTTGTTCCAGGCCAGCACCCACACGGCGGGGGCGCGGCAGCCCTTCGCGGAGCAGATGGGCGTCTCGGGGTCGGGGTTGATCACCGTCCGACCCTAACCCGTGCGGCGTAAGGAGAAACGCGGCGGGAAAAGGCGACGCCGAGCAGCCACGGGGGGAGCTGCCCGGCGTCGGTCCGTCGCTCCGACGGGGGATGCGGAGCGCGTACGAAGTATGTCATGGGTCACCCCGCCCCCGGCACCGAAAGAACATGATTGATCTGAGGTTTCTTTGAGCTTGACCGGGAAGGTACTTCCGCTCCCGGCGTCCGGTGCTCACACCTCACTGTTCAGGAGCGTCCCGGACCCTCGGATCGTCCGCCCGGCGCCGCCTGCGACGGCACTTCTTCCGCATCGGGTTCCGTGGAACCGTCGTCCGTCCGCGGCGGTGCGATCATCGGCTTCATCGGGGTCGTCACGAAGGTCGACGGCAAGGACGGCGCGTTCTCCCGCCCCGCGTTGGCGATCACCACCGCGATGTACGGCAGGACCGCCCCGAGCACCAGCGCCACGATCGCGACATGCCGCTCCACGTTCCACAGGGTGGCCGCCAGGATGACCGAGATCGTGCGAACGGTCATCGAGATCACGTACCGGCGCTGCCGTCCCCGTACGTCCTCCTGGAGGCCCGCCCGGGCGCCCGTGATCCGGAACACCTGAGCGCCGCCGCCACGCTGCTTCCGCATCACATTCCACCATCCGCCCGCATCGGACCCTTTTCCGTACCCGGCGTCCAGCGTCCCGGTCTGCGACATCTGGTCCGGACAACCAACGGTACGCCGCGCTCCGCCCGGTCACGAGAGCGGGTCACCCCGCACCGCTCCGGCCCGGCTGCGCCGTACCGCGTGCGGCATGTCCGACATGCGGCGTATCGCGACCGGGCCGACACTTGCCGTAATGCTCGCGTCAAGTCGTACGAGGAGGCAGTCATGGGCTGGTTGTGGGCGATCATCGTGGGATTCGTGCTCGGCCTGCTGGCCAAAGCGGTGATCCCTGGCAAGCAGCACATCCCGCTCTGGCTGGCCACCCTCTGCGGCATCGCCGGCGCGGTCATCGGCAACGCCATGGCGCGCGGCTTCGGCATCGAGGAGACCCGGGGCATCGACTGGGGGCGGCACATCTTCCAGCTCGGCGCGGCCATCGTCGTCGTGCTGCTCGTGGAGATGATCTACAACGCCATGCAGCGCAGGAAGCACGAGCGGCAGCGGGCCTGACCCGCCCGCCGGGTACGGCGAAGGGGCGGGTCCCGGAAGGACCCGCCCCTCACGTCCACCGGCTCAGCCGGCCGTGACCTCCACGGCCGCCAGATTCTTCTTGCCGCGGCGCAGCACCAGCCACCGCCCGTGCAGCAGGTCCTCCTCGGCGGGGACGGCGTCCTCGGCGGCGACCTTGACGTTGTTCACGTAGGCGCCGCCCTCCTTCACCGTGCGCCGCGCGGCCGACTTGCTGGGCACCAGGCCGACCTCGGCGAAGAGGTCCACCACCGGACCCAGCTCGGCCACCTTGACGTGCGGCACCTCGGACAGCGCCGCCGCCAGCGTCCGCTCGTCCAGCTCACCCAGCTCGCCCTGGCCGAACAGGGCCTTGGACGCGGCGATCACGGCGGCCGTCTGGTCGGCGCCGTGCACCAGCGTCGTCAGCTCCTCGGCCAGCGCGCGCTGCGCGGCACGGGCCTGCGGGCGCTCCTCCGTCTGCCGCTCCAGCTCCTCCAGCTCCTCGCGGGACTTGAAGGACAGGATCCGCATGTAGCCCGAGATGTCCCGGTCGTCCACGTTCAGCCAGAACTGGTAGAACGCGTACGGCGTGGTCATCTCCGGGTCCAGCCAGACGGCGCCGCCCTCGGTCTTGCCGAACTTGGTGCCGTCCGCCTTGGTCATCAGCGGCGTCGCGTAGGCGTGGACCGTGGCGTCCGGCTCCAGCCGGTGCAGCAGGTCCAGGCCCGCCGTGAGGTTGCCCCACTGGTCGCTGCCGCCCTGCTGCATCGTGCAGCCGTAGCGGCGGTACAGCTGGAGGAAGTCCATCGCCTGGAGCAGCTGGTAGCTGAACTCCGTGTAGCTGATGCCCTCGGAGGACTCCAGGCGCCGGGCGACCGAGTCCTTCGTCAGCATCTTGTTGACGCGGAAGTGCTTGCCGATGTCCCGCAGGAACTCGATCGCGGACAGGTTCGCCGTCCAGTCGAGGTTGTTGACCATGACGGCCGCGTTCTCGCCCTCGAAGGACAGGAACGGCTCGATCTGGCCGCGCAGCCGCTCCACCCAGCCCGCGACCGTCTCCGGCGAGTTCAGCGTGCGCTCGGCCGTCGGCCGCGGGTCGCCGATCTGCCCGGTCGCGCCGCCGACCAGCGCCAGCGGCCGGTGACCGGCCTGCTGGAGCCGGCGCACGGTGAGCACCTGCACCAGGTGCCCCACGTGCAGCGACGGCGCGGTCGGGTCGAAACCGCAATAGAACGTGACGGGACCGTCCGCGAGCGCCTTGCGCAAAGCGTCCTCGTCAGTGGACTGGGCGAACAGCCCGCGCCACTTCAGCTCGTCGACGATGTCCGTCACGGTTCTCGTGTCTCCTCGGTGATCTGCGGCCGTACGGGTGACGGCCTGCTGCGAACGCCTACGAGGTTATACGCCCCGGCTGACCGAGCTCATGTTGAAATCGGGGATGCGCAGCGCGGGCATCGCGGCCCGGGTGAACCAGTCGCCCCACTCCCTGGGCAGCGTCTTCTCCGTACGGCCCGCCTCGACCGCCCGGCCCAGCAGGTCCACCGGCGACTCGTTGAACCGGAAGTTGTTCACCTCGCCGGTGACCTCGCCGTTCTCCACCAGGTAGACGCCGTCCCGGGTCAGCCCGGTGAGCAGCAGCGTCGCCGGGTCCACCTCGCGGATGTACCACAGGCAGGTCAGCAGCAGCCCCCGCTCGGTGGACGCGACCATCTCCTCCAGGGAGCGGTCCTCGCCGCCGTCCAGGATCAAGTTGTCGACGGCGGGCGCGGCCGGCAGGCCGGTCAGGCCCGCGCTGTGCCGGCTGGTGGTCAGCCGGTGCAGCTCGCCCTCGCGCACCCAGTCCGTCGCCGTCAGCGGCAGCCCGTTGTCGAACACCGACTGGTCGCCGCCGGAGGAGTGCGCGATCACGAACGGCGCCGACTCCAGACCCGGCTCGCCCGGGTCGCTGCGCAGCGTCAGCGGCAGCTCGGACAGCCGCTCGCCGACCCGGGTGCCGCCGCCCGGCTTGGAGAACACCGTGCGGCCCTCCGCCGCGTCCCGCCCGGACGCCGACCACAGCTGGTAGATCAGCAGGTCCGCCACGGCGGTCGGCGGCAGCAGCGTCTCGTACCGGCCCGCCGGCAGCTCCAGCCGCCGCTGGGCCCACCCCAGCCGTACGGCCAGATCGGCGTCCAGCGCGGCCGGGTCGACGTCCTTGAAGTCGCGGGTGGAGCGGCCCGCCCACGCCGACCGGGTGCGGTCCGGGGACTTCGCGTTGATCTCCAGCGTGCCGTTCGGCTGGTCGTGCCGCAGCCGCAGCCCCGCCGACGTGCCGAGGTAGGTGGACACCATCTCGTGGTTCGCGAACCCGTACAGCTCCCGGCCGCCGGCCCGCGCCCGGGCGAACGCCTCGCCCAGCGCCGGGGCGAAGTCGGCGAACACCGCGGAGGTCGTCTCGGCGGGCGCCTCGGTGAACTCGGGGGACGGATCCACCCCCGTCACCAGCGGCTGCGCGTCCTCGGCGGGTCCCGCGCCGCGCGCGGCGGCCTCCGCGGCCCGCACCAGCGGCTCCAGTTCGTCCACGGTCACCGCGGACCGGGACACCACCCCGGAGGCCGTGCCCTGGGCGCCGTCCACCGTGGCGATCACGGTGAGGGTGCGCCCGCGGGTGACCCCGTTCGTGGTGAGCGCGTTGCCCGCCCAGCGGAGGTTGGCGGAGGAGTGCTCGTCGGCGATCACGACACAGCCGTCGGACCGGGACAGCTCCAGCGCCCGCTCGACGATCTCGTGCGGCTTGGTGGTACGCGCGCTCATCGCCCGGCCTCCTGCGTCGTGTTCAAGATGTTGACTCCCTTGAAGAGGGCGGACGGGCAGCCGTGGGAGACCGCCGCGACCTGGCCCGGCTGGGCCTTGCCGCAGTTGAAGGCGCCGCCCAGGACGTATGTCTGCGGACCGCCGACGGCGGCCATGGACCCCCAGAAGTCGGTGGTCGTGGCCTGGTAGGCGACGTCCCTCAGCTGCCCGGCGAGCCGCCCGTTCTCGATCCGGTAGAAGCGCTGGCCGGTGAACTGGAAGTTGTAGCGCTGCATGTCGATCGACCACGACCGGTCGCCGACCACGTAGATGCCCCGGTCGACGCCCCCGATCAGGTCCTCCGTGGACATCCCCGCCGGGTCGGGCCGCAGCGACACGTTGGCCATGCGCTGCACCGGCACATGGCCGGGGGAGTCGGCGAACGCGCACCCGTTGGACCGCTCGAACCCGGTGAGCCTCGCGATCCTCCGGTCGAGCTGGTAGCCGACCAGCGTGCCGTCCTTCACCAGGTCCCAGGACTGCGCCTCGACGCCCTCGTCGTCGTAGCCGACGGTCGCGAGCCCGTGCTCGGCGGTGCGGTCACCGGTGACGTTCATCAGCTCGGAGCCGTACCGCAGCGTGCCGAGCTGGTCGAAGGTGGCGAACGACGTGCCCGCGTAGGCGGCCTCGTAGCCGAGGGCGCGGTCCAGCTCGGTGGCGTGCCCGATCGACTCGTGAATGGTGAGCCACAGGTTGGACGGGTCCACCACCAGGTCGTACAGCCCCGGCTCGACGCTCGGGGCGCGCATCTTCTCGGCGAGCAGCTCGGGGATCCGCGCCAGCTCGTCGTCCCAGTCCCAGCCGGTGCCCGTCAGGTACTCCCAGCCGCGCCCGGCCGGCGGCGCGAGCGTGCGCATGGAGTCGAACTCGCCGCTGGAGTCGTCGACCGACACCGCCGTCAGCACCGGGTGCAGCCGGACGCGCTGCTGCGTGGTCACGGTCCCGGCGGTGTCCGCGTAGAACTTGTTCTCGTGCACCGTGAGCAGCGAGGCGTCCACGTGGTCGACGCCGTTCGCCGCGAGGAGCCGCCCGCTCCAGTCGGCCAGCAGCCCCGCCTTCTCCTCGTCGGGCACGGTGAACGGGTCGATCTCGTACGACGACACCCAGGTCTTCTCGGCGTGCACCGGCTCGTCGGCCAGCTCCACCAGCTCGTCCGACCCGGCCGCCCGGATCACCTGCGCGGACAGCTTCGCCATGGCCACCGCCTGGGAGGCGACCTTCGCGGCGGCGTCGAGGGTGAGGTCCACCCCGGACGCGAAGCCCCAGGTGCCGCCGTGCACCACCCGCACCGCGTACCCGAGGTCGGTGGTGTCCGACGAACCGGCGGGCTTGGCGTCCCTCAGCCGCCAGGAGGCGCTGCGCACCCGCTCCAGACGGAAGTCCGCGTGCTCCGCCCCGAGCGCCCGCGCCCGGGCGAGCGCGGCGTCGGCGAGGGCGCGTAGCGGCAGGGCTGTGAAGGCTTCGTCAATGCTATGAGACACCTACGTCTCTTCCTGTCGGGTTTGAATCGTTCGGTTGTCGCTGCGTCGAGTTGGCGCTGCGGCGCATCATGTCGCGCCGGCCCGGACCGGGACCACACCTTTGCGGCGCGCCCCGCCGTGTTCGTGTCACCGGGCCGGTGACCGCCGTCGCCCGGCCGGGTTCATTCTGTAGGGACCCGACAGAGCGGCCCCCCGGCCACTGTCGGTGCCCCGATGTCCCGAGGCGGACCGGGACCGATAGGTTTTCAGTGCAGCCGCCTGTCGTCACGGTGTCCGGGCGGGTGGACCAGACCGCTATCGAAGGGGTGATCCGTTGAGCCGCTCGGTTCTCGTCACCGGAGGCAACCGGGGCATCGGCCTCGCCATCGCCCGCGCGTTCGCCGACGCCGGCGACAAGGTCGCCATCACGTACCGCTCGGGGGAGCCCCCGGCCGGCTTCCTCGCCGTCCGGTGCGACATCACCGACACCGAGCAGGTGGAGCAGGCCTACAAGGAGATCGAGGAGGCGCACGGCCCCGTCGAGGTGCTCGTGGCCAACGCCGGCATCACCCGGGACCAGCTCCTGATGCGCATGTCCGAGGAGGACTTCACGTCCGTCCTCGAGACCAACCTCACCGGCACCTTCCGCGTCGTCAAGCGCGCCAACCGCGGCATGCTGCGCGCCCGCAAGGGCCGCGTCGTGCTGATCTCCTCGGTCGTCGGGCTGCTCGGCTCCGCGGGCCAGGCCAACTACGCCGCCTCCAAGGCCGGCCTGGTGGGCTTCGCGCGCTCCCTCGCCCGTGAGCTGGGCTCGCGCAACATCACCTTCAACGTCGTCGCGCCCGGCTTCGTCGACACCGACATGACCCGGGAGCTCACCGAGGAGCAGCAGGCGAAGATCCTCGCCCAGGTGCCGCTCGCGCGGTACGCGAAGACCGAGGAGATCGCCGCCGCGGTGCGCTTCCTCGCCTCGGACGACGCCTCGTACATCACTGGAGCCGTCATTCCCGTTGACGGCGGACTGGGAATGGGTCACTGAACACCATGAGCGGAATCCTCGAGGGCAAGCGCGTCCTGATCTCCGGAGTGCTGATGGAGTCCTCCATCGCCTTCCACGCCGCCAAGCTGGCCCAGGAGCAGGGCGCCGAGATCATCCTGACCGCGTTCCCGCGCCCCACCCTGACCGAGCGCATCGCGAAGAAGCTGCCCAAGCCGACCAAGGTCATCGAGCTCGACGTCACCAACGACGAGCACCTGGGCCGCCTGGCCGACGTGGTCGGCGAGGAGCTCGGCGGCCTGGACGGCGTGGTGCACTCCATCGGCTTCGCGCCGCAGGACGCGCTCGGCGGCAACTTCCTCAACACGCCGTTCGAGTCGGTCGCCACGGCCATGCACGTCTCGGCGTATTCCCTGAAGTCGCTCACCATGGCCTGCCTGCCGCTGATGCAGAACGGCGGCTCGGTCGTCGGCCTCACCTTCGACGCGCAGTTCGCCTG
The DNA here is from genome assembly GCF_042647945.1 of Streptomyces lusitanus. Classification (NCBI taxonomy): domain Bacteria; kingdom Bacillati; phylum Actinomycetota; class Actinomycetes; order Kitasatosporales; family Streptomycetaceae; genus Streptomyces; species Streptomyces lusitanus. Next base: position 22,303 of record NZ_JBHRWL010000021.1, on the reverse strand, counting down.
GCCGCAGTACGACTGGATGGGCCCGGCCAAGGCCGCCCTGGAGGCCACCAGCCGCTACATCGCGCGTGACTTGGGCAAGCAGAACATCCGCTGCAACCTCATCTCCGCGGGCCCGCTCGGCTCCATGGCCGCCAAGTCCATCCCGGGCTTCGGCGAGCTGGCGTCCGTCTGGGACACCCGTTCCCCGCTGGAGTGGGACCTGAAGGACCCCGAGCCGGCCGGCCGCGGCATCGTCGCCCTGCTGAGCGACTGGTTCCCGAAGACCACCGGCGAGATCATCCACGTCGACGGCGGTCTGCACGCCATCGGCGCCTGATCCGTAGCACAGCCGCACGAGGGCCCGTGTCCCCCTGAGGGGGCGCGGGCCCTCGCGTACGTCCGCCGCCCTCGCGTATGTCCGCCGTCCTGGGAGGCGCGCTCAGTCGCCCGCGGGGGCCGTCAGCCGCCCCGGTTTGCACGCCATGGGGTAGGCGGCGGCCTCCACGGCCGCCGTCGCCTCGTCGCCCGCGCGGATCGCGTCCACCAGCCGGCTGTGGTCCATGTGCGTCTCCGGCGACATGTCCCCGCCCACGTCGTCGCGCAGCCAGTCCCGCAGCACCTCGCCCAGGTCCGCGTACAGCGCGGTCATCACGTCGTTGTGCGAGGCCGCCACGACGGCCATGTGGAACGTCGCGTCCGCCGTCACGAACGCCTCCGCGTCGCCCGACTCCCAGGCCTCCTCGCGGCGCAGCAGCAGCGCGTCGAGCTGCTTGAGGTCCTTCTCCGTACGCCGCCGCGCCGCAAGCCGCGCCGCCGACGACTCCAGCGAGGAGCGCAGCTCGGCGATGTGCCGGGGGTCGGCGCCGGCGAAGCGGCGGTGCATCACGCCCGCCAGCTCGCTGGTGGCGACCACATAGGTGCCCGAGCCCTGGCGGATGTCGAGCAGGCCGTTGTGCGCCAGCGCGCGCACCGCCTCACGGACGGTGTTGCGGGCCACCCCCAGCTGCTCCACGAGTTCCGGCTCGGTGGGGACGCGTGAGCCGACCGGCCACTCGCCCGAGGTGATCTGGGCCCGCAGGGCGGCGATGACCTGCTCGGACAGCGCGGATCGGCGCGGATGGCTCAGAGGCATGCTTCACCTTCGCACGGCAGGGGCACGGTGGGGCGCCCACGACCTGGACAACCAATCATCCCATGATTCTATGATGGGCCGCATGACTCGTATGACTGGTGACGAGACCCGAACGGCGGACGGGACGGGGACGGCGGACGAGACCCGGACCGCCGCGTCCGCCACCGCCCGTACCTCCGCCACGACCGTGCTTCCGGAGCAGTCCGGCGCCCGCACGCGCGCGTGGCGGAAACGGCTGCTCGTCGCCGGCATCGTGCTGGCCGCCCTGAACCTGCGCCCCGCCATCACCAGCTTCGGCGCGCTGCTCGAAGAGGTACGCGACGGGCTCGGCATGAGCGGAAGCGTGGCGGGGCTCCTCACCTCCCTGCCCGCCCTGTGCTTCGCCGTCTTCGGCGTCACCGCGCCCCGTCTGGCCCGCCGCTTCGGCCCCGGCGCGGTGGTGTGCGCCGGCATGGCCGCCATCGCCACCGGCCTGCTGGTGAGGCCCTTCGTCGGCAACACGGCCGCCTTCCTCCTCACCAGCGGCCTCGCGCTCGCCGGCATAGCCGTGAGCAACGTGCTGATGCCGGTCATCGTCAAGCGCTGGTTCCCCGACCGGGTCGGCTCCATGACAGGCCTGTACTCCATGGCCCTCGCCCTGGGCACCGCCTCGGCGGCGGCCGCGACCGTCCCGGTGACCGACGCCCTCGGCGGCGACTGGCAGGCGGGGCTCGCCGTCTGGGCGGCGCTCGCGGCGGCCGCCGTCCTGCCCTGGCTCGCCTTCGTACGGGACCGGAGCGGGGCCTCGGCGGCGGGGGACCGCAGGCCGGAGTCGCCGCGGGGGGACGGGCGGCCGGGGGAGCGGGCCGCAGGGCAGGCGCCGGCGCTGCGGATCACCCGGAGCGGGACCGCCTGGGCGCTGGCCGTGTTCTTCGGGCTCCAGGCCACCGCCGCCTACATCAGCATGGGCTGGATGGCGCAGATCTTCCGCGACGCGGGCGTCCCCGCCGGCCAGGCCGGACTGCTGCTCGCCGTCACCATGGTGATGGGCGTCCCCCTGGCGTTCGTCATACCGCGCCTCGCAGCCCGGCTGCCCCGACAGGGCCCGATCGTGCTCGTGCTGGGCGTCAGCGGTCTGCTCGGGTACGCGGGCCTCTACTTCGCCCCGGCCGCCGGCGCCTGGGCCTGGGCGGTGCTGGTGGGCATCGCCAACTGTGCCTTCCCGCTCGCGCTCACCATGGTCGGCATGCGGGCGCGCACGGGCGCGGGCGTGGCCCAGCTGTCGGCCTTCGCGCAGAGCACCGGCTATCTGATCTCCATACCCGGGCCGCTGCTGGTGGGCGTGCTGTACCAGCACAGCGGCGGCTGGGGGCTGCCGATCGCGCTCATGGCGGGGCTGATGGTCCCGCAGATGATCGTCGGGGTGCTGGCGGGGCGGGACCGTACGGTGGAGGAGGAGGCGGGGGCGGCCCGGGTCGGGCGCTGAGGCGGAGGGTCGCGGGCGCGCCAACGGTAAGACGCGGGGGTGCCGGGACCCGTACGCCTTCCAGCTCGGGGCTCGTGCTCCGTCGGCGCGTGCGGGTCCGTGGGGGCTGGGCGCGCAGTTTCCCGCGCCCCCTCGGGGGCGGGTCCGTGGGGGCTGAGCGCGCAGTTCCCGCGCCACGCCCGCCGGGGCACCCCGTGGCCGGTGCCGGGCGGGCGGGGTGCGACACTTTTCCCATGCCAGTCCTCGACCCGAACCCGCAGAACGGCCAGAAGAAGATGCTGCTCGTCTTCGGCGCGTTCTTCGCGATCTTCATCGTCATCGGCGTCATCGCGACGGTGCTCGCGCCCTGAGCGGACCGCCGGCGTTCGACCCCTGAGCGGGGTGACCGGATTCGACCCCTTGATGGTGGTGCTGGCACCCCCATCCCCTAGGGGGCCAGGCTCAGGGTCAAGTGGGTGGATCACCGGATGGGTTGAGGCCCCGCCGATCCGTACCTTCGAGATGTGGCCGCGAGCGGCGGCCACGGAGCACTCGAAGAGCGGAGGCATCCATGTCGGCGCGCACGCACTCCCGGCCCGTCCCGGCCCCCCGGGCCGGTGCCGCCACCCGCCTGCCGTGGTGGGCCCTGGCCCTTCCCACCCTCGCCTTCGTGACCCTGCTCGCCCTCGTCCTCAACCCCTCCGACGCGCACGCGACCGCCGGTGAGCCCGCGCTCAGGCTCCTCGTCGAGCGGGCGCAGCAGCTCATAGCCCGCTGAACGCGCCGAGGCGCCGGTCAACTCCCTGCGCCCCGTGGCCTGTTTCGTGCGAAGCTGGGTGCCATGAGCGTCGCAGAACCCCGCAGGATTGTCCTTTTCCGGCATGCGAAAGCCGACTGGCCTCCGGTGTCCGACCACGAGCGCCCCCTCGCCGAGCGAGGCCGCCTGGACGCCGCGGCCGCCGGCCGCAAGCTGGCCGACACCGGCGTCGCCTTCGACCAGGCCCTGTGCTCCACGGCGGTCCGCACCCGCGAGACCTGGAAGCTCGCGGTCCACGAGTTCCCGAAGCGGCCGAAAACCGTCTACGAGGAGCGGATCTACGAGGCCTCGCCCGGTGAGCTGATCGCCCTGCTCAACGAGACCCCCGACGACGCGCAGAACGTCCTGCTGGTCGGACACAACCCGGGCGTGCAGGGGGTGGCCGACATCCTGGCCGGCGCGTCCGAGGGCGACGCTCGCGAGCGGATGACGCGGCGCGGCTTCCCGGCCGCCGCCTTCGCGGTCCTGACCTTCACCGGCCCCTGGAAGTCCCTGGAGCCCGGCACGGCCACGCTGGTCGACTACTGGGCCCCCGCCGAGTGACCCCCGGCTGACCCGCCCGGCACGACAGGGGCCCGGCACCGACCTCGTCGGCGCCGGGCCCGTCCCGTCCCGGTGCGGGCGGCTCAGTCGCCCGCGAGCGTGTCCGCCGCCTCGACCTCTTCCCGCGTGATGCCCAGCAGGTAGAGGACGGTGTCCAGGAAGGGGACGTTCACGGCCGTGTGGGCCGCCTCGCGCACCACCGGCTTGGCGTTGAAGGCGACACCGAGCCCGGCCGCGTTCAGCATGTCCAGGTCGTTCGCGCCGTCACCGATCGCCACCGTCTGCGACAGCGGCACACCCGCCTCGGCGGCGAACCGGCGCAGCAGCCGCGCCTTGCCCGCCCGGTCGACGATCTCGCCCGTCACCCGGCCGGTGAGCTTGCCGTCGACGATCTCCAGCGTGTTCGCCTGGGCGAAGTCCAGACCGAGGCGCTCCTTCAGGTCGTCGGTGACCTGGGTGAAGCCGCCCGACACCACCCCCACCTGGTAGCCGAGTCGCTTGAGCGTGCGGATCAGGGTGCGGGCGCCCGGCGTCAGCCGCACCTCGCTGCGCACCTTGTCGATCACGGAGGCGTCCAGCCCCTCCAGCAGCGCCACCCGCGCGTGCAGCGACTGCTCGAAGTCCAGCTCCCCGCGCATCGCCGCCGCCGTCACCTCGGCGACCTGGTCCTCACAGCCGGCGTGCGCGGCGAAGAGCTCGATCACCTCGTCCTGGATGAGCGTGGAGTCCACATCCATGACCACCAGCCGCTGCGCCCTGCGGTACAGCCCCGCCGCGACCACCGCGATGTCGACCCGGAACCGGGCCGCGTCCGTCACCAGCGCGGTGCGCAGCGGCTCCGTCTCCACGCCGGACACCGCGAACTCCACGGCCGTCACCGGGTACTTGGCGAGCCGGAAGATACGGTCGATGTTGCCGCCGGCCTTGGTGATCCGCGCGGCGACCGCCGCCGTCGCCTCCGAGGTGAGGGGGTGGCCCAGCACGGTCACCAGGGACCTGCCGAGACCGCGGGGGCGGTTGTCGCCCTTGCCGGAGATGATCTCCGCCTGCATCTTGATCGAGTCCGCCCAGCTGTGGACGGTCGCCCGCAGGTCACCCTCCATCCCGGCCGGGGGGTGGGTCACGAGCGCGCACAGCACGATGCGACCACGGGTGACGACCTGCTCGATGTCGACGACGTCGACGGAGTAGGCGGCGAGAGTGTCGAAGAGGCCGGCCGTGATGCCCGGCCTGTCCTTGCCGAAGATCTTGACCAGAAGGGTGGGAACGTCGGAGGTCTGCGATGCGCTCATGGTGCTCCCACCGTATCCGGCACCCAGTGCCCCGCGCCCCCGAGGTCCGCCACCCGGACACCCTTACCGTCCTCCCGGCCCCCGGCCGTCCCCCTCCCTGTTCCTTCCTCCCTGGGGGTCGCGTGGACCCGAGGATCCTGGTGGCGCCGGGGGTGGTGGGGGAGGAGGCGGGACCCTGTCCGGCCACAGGCGGCGGCGGTCCGGGCGTGGGGGGCGTGGCGGTGGGGTGGGGCTGATGACCGTCGGGGCCGCGGACACGTCGTCCGCCCCGTCCCCGGGCCCGGGTGTGGCCCGTCCCGGTACCGCGTCCTCGGGCGCCCCGCGTTCCGGCCGCGTCCCCGGCAGCCGTAGGTACGGATTGGTGTCCGGGTTGGGCGGCCGGTGCGGCGTCCCCGGTGTGTACGGACCCGAGGGCGGCCGCACCGAGCCGGCCACGTCTCCGGCACCCCGTGCCAGTACCGCAGCCCGCGTCCCCGCCGCCCCGCACGCCCACGCCGGCAGCGCCCCCGCCGCGCCCGCCCCCGCGCCCCACAGCGCGCCGAGCAGCACCGCCGCGCCGAGACGCCCGCGCAGGTCCAGCCCCGCGTCGAACGCGTCGTACCCCAGCACCGACAGCGAGGCGCCCACGGACACCTCCGTGAGCCACACCAGCAGCGGCAGCGTCACCGCCGTGGCCGCGCCCAGCGCCACCGCACACCGCCCCGCGAAACCACCCGCCCCCACCGGCCGCCGGCGCGCCGACCCCCGCGCGGACGCGCCCCCCGCGGAACCACCCGCCCCCACCGACCCGGGAGCCGCACCCCCCACCGGCGTCCGCACCCCCGTCAGCACCCCCGCCAGCAGCATCGCCGTCGCCGCCCCCACCCCCAGCAGCCACACCCGCCCGTCCAGCTCGGCCAGCCGGGCCAAGGTGACGGGCTCCTCGGTCCCCGCCCTCAGCAGATCGTCCAGGGGGTGGGGGAGTGCCCCCAGCAGTGCCCCGTCGCCCTGGGCGTCCCACGGGACGAGCAGCCCGACCGACAGCCCCAGCCACACGCCGTCGGGCGCGCCCAGCAGCGCGGCCCCCGCGATCCTCCGGGGGTGGGCGTCGCCGAGCGCCGCGTACGCCGCGGCGGCGATCCCCGCCGCCACCGCCACCAGCAGCACCGCGACCACCGACGAGACCGCCGGCCGCACCACGCGGTGCAGGGCGTCCCAGCCGCGCGGCAGCGGAGTGCGGCGGGACGCCAGCAGCGCGACCAGCAGCACGCCCGCCGACCAGCCGAGCCCGGCCAGCAGCGTCGGCACCGTGTCGACCGTGAACCCCACCGTCACGTCCGCGCCGACCAGGTCCCCCACCTGGTCCGGCAGCAGCTCCCCGATGTCGCCGAGCCCGGGGACGTCCAGTCCACCACCACCCCCGTCCCCGCCCCCGCCGCCCGTGCCCGGCAGGCCGTCCACGCCGAGCGCCGCCACGTCGACGGTGATCACGTCGTGGCCCGCCCACGCCAGCCCGCCCGCCGTCGCGACGGACAGCGCGACCACCGCGCCCGCCCGCGCGGCCAGTTCACGGCCGGACACCACAACTCCCGCCGTGCGCAGGGACCTCAGGAAGATGAGGGAGAGCAGCACCGCCCCCACCAGCCCCACGCCCAGCGGCACCACGTCGAGCGCCGTCTCCGCCTCGGCCCCGGACAGCCCCAGCACCGACACGTCCCCCGTCGGCGTGACCGAACCGCCCACCGCCAGCGCCACCACCGCGGCCGCCATCGGCGCCAACGACCCCGCGCTGTCCGCGTCCAGCAGATGCAGCCCCAGCGCCGCCGTCCCCGCCATCCCGATCAGCGCCCAGCTCACCGCGGCGACCGCGGACATCACCACGTCCGCCCACGGCACACGGCTCTCACGCCCCGGCCCGGCAACGCCTGTGGCAGCACTCATGGCAGCAGACCCCCCGATCCGCGGAGCGGCCCGGCAGGCCGCGCATGTCCCCCTCGCGTGGTTTACCACTCTCCGGGGCGATTTCAACCCCGGTCCGCACAGGGCCGTCGACGCCTTGTCGCCGGGTCGTGACAGGGCCGACTTTCGGTCGGAGGGCCGCGCCTGAAATAGTTCCCCCCGATGTTCGACATCCCTAGACTCCCTGCGACGGGGGAAATTCGGGGGAACAAACTCAGTGGGGCATGGAGTGCCGGAACTCGTACTGGAATCAAACGGACGCACCTGGACGCTCGATCCGTCCAGGACCTACACCCTGGGACGTGACCCGCAGGGCGACGTCGTGATCGACGACGCCAGGGTGTCCTGGCGTCACGCCACGATCAGCTTCAACGGCCACAGTTGGGTCATCGAGGACCACGGCAGCACCAACGGCACCTTCGTGCAGGGGCAGCGGATCCATCACCTTCAGTTCACCGCCGACACGGCGCTGAACCTGGGCAACGCGACCGACGGGCCGCGCGTGACGCTGTCCGGTGTCGGCGCCACCGTCCCGCAGGCCCAGCCGCAGCAGCAGCCGTACGCCGCCCAGGGCGCGGGCGCCGGCTGGGCGCAGCAGCCGCCCGCCCAGCAGCCGCCGGCCCAGCAGCAGCCCCCGGCCCAGCAGGGCTGGCAGCAGCAGCCGCAGCAGGGCGTGGCGAAGCAGGCCGCGCCGCACATCCCGCAGCAGCAGGGCCCCGGCGGCGGCGCCGGAGCGCCGGTCTACGGCGACCGCAGCCCCACGACGTTCCACCAGTTCTCGCTCGGCCGCGTGATGCGCATCGGCCGTGCCCTGGAGAACGACCTGGTGGTCTCCGACCTCCAGGTGTCCCGCAACCACGCGGAGTTCCACTCGACGCCCGACGGGCGCATGGAGATCCGCGACCTGGGCTCGCACAACGGCACGTACGTCAACGGCCAGCCGATCCCCAAGGGCGGCTCGCAACTGCTCGGCCCCACCGACATCGTGGGCGTCGGCCACTCGACGTTCCGGATCGTCGGCGACCGGCTCGAGGAGTTCGTCGACACCGGTGAGGTGTCCTTCTCCGCCCGCCACCTCACCGTCACGGTCGACGGCGGCAAGCAGATCCTCAAGGACGTCTCCTTCGGCGTCCCGGAGAAGTCGCTGATCGCGGTCATCGGCCCGTCCGGCTCCGGCAAGTCGACGCTGCTCAAGGCGCTCACCGGCTACCGGCCCGCCAACCAGGGCGAGGTGCTGTACGACAACCGCAACCTGTACAAGCAGTTCGCGGAGCTGCGCCAGCGCATCGGTCTGGTCCCGCAGGACGACATCCTGCACAAGGAGCTGACCGTCAAGCGCGCCCTGAAGTACGCGGCCAAGCTGCGCTTCCCCGCCGACACCACGGCCGCCGAGCGCGAGGCCCGCATCGACGAGGTGCTGCGCGAGCTGAAGCTGGACATCCACAAGGACAAGAAGGTCACGTCCCTGTCCGGCGGCCAGCGCAAGCGCGTGTCGGTGGCGCTCGAGCTGCTCACCAAGCCGTCGCTGATTTTCCTGGACGAGCCGACCTCCGGCCTCGACCCGGGCATGGACCGCGACGTCATGCAGCTGCTGCGCGGCCTCGCCGACGACGGCCGCACGGTCCTCGTCGTCACCCACTCGGTGGCCGAGCTGGCGATCTGCGACAAGCTGCTGGTGATGGCGCCGGGCGGCTCGGTCGCCTACTTCGGTCCGCCCGAGGAGGCGCTGAACTTCTTCGGCTACGACACCTGGGCCGACGTGTTCTCCGCCTTCGAGAACTACCGCGACTACGACTGGGCGGGCCGCTGGAAGGGCTCGCAGCACTACCAGATGTACGCCGCGGACATCGACGCGGTCGCCCCGCAGTCCGTACAGGTCCCCGCGATGCAGGCGATGAAGCCGCCGAAGCCGCAGGGCTGGGCGTCGCAGTTCTCCACCCTGGTGCGCCGGTACGTGTCGGTGATCGCCTCCGACAAGGGCTTCCTCGCCCTGTCGATCATCCTGCCGCTGGTCCTCGGCTCGGTCAGCCTGCTCATCGACCAGGGCAAGGACCTGCTGGTCAACACGGAGATCAACCCGAGGACCGGGCGGCCCGTCGCCAACGGCACGGCGCTCACGGTGCTGCTCATCCTCGCGGTGGGCGCGTGCTTCGCCGGCGCGGCCAACTCCGTCCGTGAGCTGATCAAGGAACGCGTGATCTACGAGCGGGAGCGCGCCACCGGCCTGTCCCGCTCGGCGTACCTGATGTCGAAGGTCTTCGTGCTCGGCCTGATCACCATGATCCAGGGCCTGATGATCGGCGTCATCGGCTTCTCCAGCCGCACCGTGCCCGACGAGGGCCTCGTGCTCGGCAGCCAGATCCTGCTGGAGCTGTGCGTCCCGATCATGGCGCTGGGCTTCACCGCGATGATGTTCGGCCTGATCATCTCGGCCCTGGTGAAGACCGCCGAGAAGACCATGCCGCTGCTGGTGATGTTCGCGATCGTCCAGGTCGTCTTCACCGGCTGCCTGTTCCCGCTGGCCAACTCGGTCGGTGTCAACGAGCTGTCTTACCTGATGCCGTCGCGCTGGGCGGTCGCCGCCGCGGGCGCGACGCTGGACTTCAACAACATCAGCCCGCCGGCCAAGGGCGACAGCAACGACCCGCTGTGGGAGCACACGGCCGCCGCCTGGGCGACGGACATGGGCGCGCTGCTCGCGCTCGGCGTGGTCTGCGGCTTCTTCGTGGCCCGCTTCCTGCGCCGCCACGAGCCCGAGGTCATGCGCAAGTAGTCCCGCCGTACGTCCCCGAAGGGCGGCACCCCGTCAGGAGGGTGCCGCCCTTCGGCGTCTGTGTGCGGCAGGAGAGGTCCGCGCCGACCTCTCAGTACGCGCTGTCGACGTTGTCCATGGTGCCGTACTTGTCGGCCGCGTAGTTGCAGGCGGCGACGATGTTGGCGACCGGGTCGTAGATGTCCTTCGGGGTGCCCTTGACGTGGTAGGCGTCGAAGGTCGGCGGGATCACCTGGAGCAGACCCTTGGAGGGGATGCCCTTCTGGGCGTTGATGTCCCAGAGGTTGATCGCCTTCGGGTTGCCCGAGGACTCCCGCATGACGTTGCGGTGGATGCCCTCGTAGGAGCCGGGGATGCCGTTCTTCTTCATGATGGACAGCGCCTCGCGGATCCAGCCGTCGAGGTTGTCCCCGTACTTCTGCGGAGCGGCCTTCTTCACCTCGGCGCGCTCGGCGGAACGGCTCGCCGACTCCGCCGCCGCACGGGCCTTCGCGGCCTTGGCCTCGGCGGCCGCCTTCTTCTTCGCGGCGGCCTCGGCGGCGGCCTTCTTCTGCGCGGCGAACCGCTCGACCTGCACGGCACCGGTGTGCAGGCTGTTGACGTCGGCCTGGACGCCCTCGATCTGCTTCGTGCTGTAGGCCACCTTCGCCGTCCGGACGGGGGCCTCGGCCGTGGTCGTCGTGGAGGCGTTGCTCGGGACCGCCGAGAAGCCGATGGCGGCGGCGCCGAGAGCGGCGACGCCCGCGGCGGCGATCTTGTGGTGACGGGTCAGGGCACGACTATGACCACGGGTGAGGATGTGCTTGGGCATGCGGAACGGACCTCTTCGAGTAGCGCGGAGGTCGCTCGATGTCCGGTGGGACTGGTGCGTCTTCGGCACACGAACGCCGCGGGCAAGAAGCCCACGGCGCTGAGCGACGCAGCCATTGTTAGCGGCCGCAAAATCGCTGGGCAAAGGTGTGACCTACGAAGCCGGGTAGTGGATCAGGGGAGTGCCAAACCGGGCAGATGGGACTGTTCGCCCCGTTCATATGGGCGTTATGTGTCTCCTACTCCGCTTCGTACGTGATGTGCGCCCTATGCGCGGGCTCACACCGGACCCCCTCCCTCCTTACCGCGTGTTGCTGGCGCAACGCGCTGGGTGAGGAGTTTCCGCGGGCCGGGTCAGCCCGGCAGCAGCAGGTGCACGTCCCCGAACTCGTGCCACAGGTACCGCCCGCGCAGCGCCTCCTCGTAGCCCCGCGCGACCGCCTCCCGCCCCGCCACCGCCTCCAGCATCAGCAGGTGCGACGCCTCCGGCTCGTGCAGCCCGGTCAGCAGCCCGTCCACCACCCGCACCCCCCGCTCCGGGGTCACCACCAGGTCCGTCCACCCCGCCCGGGCCCGCACCACCCCGTCGGGACCGGCCGCCGACTCCAGCGCCCGCACCGCCGTCGTCCCCACCGCGATCACCCGCCCGCCGCCCGCCCGCACCGCGCCGATCACCCGCGCCGACGCCTCCGGCACCGCGAACCGCTCCGGGTACGGCGGCTCGTGCGCCTCCGCCGACGCCACCCCCGTGTCCAGCCGCACCGGCGCGAACTGCACCCCGCGGCTCACCAGCTCCGTCACCGTCCGCGCGGTGAACGGACGCCCCGCGCTCGGCATCTCCGCACTCCCCGAGCCGTCCCGCGCCGGCAGCGCGAACACCGTCTGGTACGCCGACAGCGGCTGGTCCCGCTCCGTGTACGCGTACCGGATCGGCCGCCCGTGCTCCCGCAGCAGCCCCGGCACGTCCCGCGACACCCGCGCCCACCACAGCCGCGGCGCCCCCGGGCTCAGCGGCTCCTCGATCCCCAGCCGCGCACCCCCGGCCAGCCGCACCCCTGTACCCGCACGCGTGCCCGCGCGCACGCGCGTGGTGCCGCGCCCGTCCGGTTCCCGCAGCTCGACCGCCCAGCGCCCGTCGTCCCCGCGGGTGGAGAAGTGCACCACCACGCGCGCGTCGCCGATCCGCCCGTCGACGGCCGCCGCCAGCGTGGGCGAGGTGTTCACCACCAGCACGTCGCCCGCCCGCAGCAGCGGCGGCAGCTCCGCGAACGCGTGATGGGACACCTCGGTGCCCCGCGACACCAGCAGCCGCACCGCGTCCCGGTCCCCGCCGGGCGCCCGCACCTCGGCCGGCACCCGCGCCGACAGCTCCTCCGGCACCCGGAACGTGACCGTCACCGCCGTCCCTCCAGCAGCGCCGCGGCACCGTAGCGGCCACTGGCCGGCCGCTCGTCGAGCAGCCGCAGGAACCCCGGCACCACCGCCCCCGGCTCCGGCCGCGGATCGTCGTCGTCCGGCACGGCCGCCGCGTACAGGTCCGTCGCCATGTCCCCGGGGTCGACCGCCCACACCCGCAGCCCCGGCTCCTCCTGAGCCAGCACCGCCGCCAGCTGGTCGAGCCCCGCCTTCGACGCGCCGTACCCGCCCCACGTCGGGTACGCCTCCGCGGCGGCGTCCGAGCTCACCACCAGCACCGCGCCCGTCCCGGCGGCCCGCAGCAGCGGCAGCGCCTCCTGCACCAGGCCCAGCGCGGCCACCAGATTCACCTCCAGTGCCCGCCGCAGCCCCTCCAGCGGCAGCTCCGCCAGCCGCACCAGCGGTTCGGCGCCCAGCGCGCTCGCGTTGTGCACCAGCAGGTCCACTCCGCCCAGCCGCCAGGCCGCCGCCACCAGCTCCGCCCGGTGCGCGGCATCCGTGACGTCCCCGGGCACCGCCGTCACCCGCGTGCCGTGCGCCGAGGCCAGGGCCACCGTCTCCGCCAGGCGGTCCGCGCCCCGCGCGTCGAGCACCAGGTCCCAGCCCTGCTGCGCCAGCCCCAGCGCCAGCGCCCGTCCGAGCCCCTTCGAGGCTCCCGTGATGATCGCGACCGGCATGACAACCGTCCCCTCGTCCGTCGTGTCGTTCCGCCCCTTGCGGCGTGTGATCACCGTAGGAATCAGGGCGCGGACGCCGCCTCGGGCGCGGGACGCAGCCGCCCGGGTCCCTTCGGCCTACGCCGGGAAGCCCCCGCCCCGCGCCCTGGGCCGCGACGGCCGGACCGGGACCGGGGACCTAGGACCAGCGACGGGGCAGAGGTGCGGACAGCGGTCCGATCCGGGGTCCGCGCCCCGCCGGTACCGTGAGGACATGAGCCACGGCCCCCGGTCCGGCCTCGCCGCGGTGAGTTCCGCGTTGCTGGCCATGAGCCGGCATCTCGAGGTGCGCGACGTCCTCAAGACGATCGTCGCCTCCGCCCGCGACCTCCTCGACGCCCAGTACGCCGCGCTCGGCGTGCCCGACGACCACGGCGGCTTCGCCCAGTTCGTGGTCGACGGCATCAGCGACGAGCAGTGGAAGGCCATCGGCCCCCTGCCGCGCCGGCACGGCATCCTCGCCGCGATGCTCGACGACGCCGCCCCGCAGCGCCTCGCCGACGTACGCCGCGACCCCCGCTTCGAGGGCTGGCCCAGCGCCCACCCCGACCTGGCCGACTTCCTCGGCCTGCCCATCCGCGACGGCGACGAGGTCCTCGGCGCCCTTTTCCTCGCCAACAAGAACTGCCCGAAGCCGGAGGGCGCCTGCGGCTTCACCGAGGACGACGAGGAACTGCTCGGCATCCTCGCCCAGCACGCCGCCATCGCCCTCACCAACGCCCGCCTCTACGAGCGCAGCCGCGAGCTGACCATCGCCGAGGAGCGCTCCCGCCTGGCCCACGAGCTGCACGACGCCGTCAGCCAGAAGCTGTTCTCCCTGCGCCTGACCGCCCAGGCCGCCGCCCGTCTCGTGGACCGCGACCCGGCCCGCGCCAAGGGCGAGCTCCAGCAGGTGGCCGAGCTGGCCGCCGAGGCCGCCGACGAGCTGCGCGCGGCCGTCGTCGAGCTGCGCCCCGCCGCGCTCGACGAGGACGGTCTCGTCGCCACCCTGCGCACCCAGGTGCAGGTCCTCGACCGCGCCCACAGCGCGCGCGTCACCTTCACCGGCCACGGCGTGCGCGCCCTGCCCGCCGCCCAGGAGGAGGCGGTGCTGCGGGTCGCCCAGGAGGCGCTGCACAACGCCCTGCGCCACTCCGGCGGGACACATGTGGACGTCACCCTGGAACGGCGCGGCAACGGCGCGGTCCTGCGGGTCGGCGACGACGGCGGCGGCTTCGACCCGCACGCCGTCCGCCGCGCGGGCCGCCATCTGGGCCTGGTCTCCATGCGGGACCGGGCGAGCGGGGTCGGCGGCAGGCTGACCGTGGAATCGGCGCCCGGCAAGGGCACCACCGTCGAGATGGAGGTCCCCGGTGGCTGACGCGATCAAGGTGCTGCTGGTCGACGACCACCAGGTGGTCCGGCGCGGCCTGCGCACCTTCCTCGAGGTGCAGGACGACATCGAGGTCGTCGGCGAGGCCGCGGACGGCGCGGAGGGAGTCGCCCTGGCCGGGGAGCTCCAGCCCGACGTCATCCTCATGGACGTCAAGATGCCCGGCATGGACGGCGTGGAGGCGCTGCGCCGGCTGCGCGAGCTCGACCACCGCGCCCGGGTGCTGGTCGTCACCAGCTTCACCGAGCAGCGCACGGTGATCCCCGCCCTCCGCGCGGGCGCCGCCGGCTACGTGTACAAGGACATCGACCCCGACGCGCTGGCCGGCGCCATCCGCTCCGTGCACGCCGGGCACGTGCTGCTCCAGCCGGAGGTGGCGGGCGCCCTGCTGTCCCAGGAGGAGAGCGGCTCCGGGGCGGGACGCGCGGGCTCCCTCACCGAGCGGGAGCGCGAGGTGCTCGGCCTGATCGCGGACGGCCGCGCCAACCGGGAGATCGCCCGCGCCCTCGTGCTCTCCGAGAAGACGGTGAAGACGCACGTGTCGAACATCCTGATGAAGCTCGACCTGGCGGACCGCACCCAGGCCGCGCTGTGGGCCGTACGGCACGGGCTCAGCGGCTGACCGCCGGACCGCAGTCACCCGGAAGGTTCCCCTCCGGTGCGAGATTCATACCGTAGGGGGAATGCCCCCCGGGCCCCGTATCCCGTGCCCGCGCCACGCGTTGCCCAGTGCGGACCGCGGCGCTCGCCGCGGTCGTCGCAAGGAGGGCTCGGAAAGTGAAGAACCTGAAGAAGGCAGCGGCCGTGACGATGGTGGCCGGCGGCCTGCTCGCCGCCGGAGCGGGCATGGCCTCCGCCACCGAGGGCAGCCACGCGCACGGCAAGGCCGTGGGCTCCCCGGGCGTCGTCTCCGGCAACCTCGTCCAGGTCCCGGTCGACGTCCCGGTCAACGTGTCGGGCAACAGCGTCAACGTCATCGGCGTGCTGAACCCGGCCTTCGGCAACGTCGCCGTCAACCACTGACGACCGACGCACCAGACGACAAGCCCCGGCCGCCCGCCCCCACCCGGCGCCGGGGCTCGTCCCTGTCCAGGGGGGGGCGTACGCCGGAATCAGCGCGCCCCGCGCTCCTCCACGAATGCGTTGTACGCCGCCACCTGCGCCCGCCGGGCCGTCCGCTCCACCGGCCGCAGCGCCAGCGCCCGCGCCGACATCTCCGACGCGCTCACCGCGCCCCCGTGCCCGTGCGCCGTCGCCAGCGACACCAGCGCGCCCACCCGCTGCGCCAGCTCCAGCACCCGCACCGCCCGCGGCGGATACCCCGGCGCCAGCACGTCCCGCCCGCGCGACGCCGTCGCCCGCGCCCGGTACGCGTCGATCGCCGCCTCCGCGACCGGACCCGACCCGGCCACGTCCAGCCGCGTCAGCGCCTCCGTCGCCTCCCGCAGCGCCTCCGCCAGCTCCCGCTCCGCCTCACCCAGCGACGGCACGTCCGCCGGCGGCGCCTCCCGCACCGGCAGACAGTGCCAGAGGACCTCCACATGCACATCGCCCTCGGGCCCGGCCTCCGACACCTCAGGCACCAGCCCCAGCGCCGCCCCCTGGCACACCACGGCCTCCTCGGCCTCCAGCGCCCGCGCGTTGAACTCCGGCGGGCCGCTCAGCCCCAGCGGATGCCCCGGCGCCGGCAGCGCCACCCGCAGCCCGGACACCCCGAGCCCCCGCAGCCGCCCCAGGGCCAGCGTCAGCCCCACCGGCGCGGACTCCCCGGGCACCCCCTCCACCCGGTGCACGGCGTCCTCCCCGACGGCGGCGAGCGCCGCCTCGTCCGGGGAGACCAGTCCGGCGAGAAGGGCATTGCCCCAAGCGGCGAGACGACCAGAGCGCGGTTCCGAAAGCATGCGTACACCCTAGACAGCACCCCGAAACAGGACCGATGGAATGTCCGGGTCGGCCGGTGGCGTAGATTTCATGATGGGCTCCCGCCCACGGGTGCGGCGGACCGACCCACCAGGCGTACGCGACAGCCGAGACCGGCCACACTGCAAGGGGAGACAAGGCGCTCATGAGCGATGTTCTGGAACTTCAGGACGTATCCGTGGTCCGCGAGGGCCGGGCTCTGGTGGAGCAGGTCTCCTGGTCGGTCAAGGAGGGCGAACGCTGGGTCATCCTCGGCCCCAACGGCGCCGGCAAGACCACCCTGCTGAACATCGCGTCCAGCTACCTCTACCCGAGCAAGGGCACCGCCACCATCCTCGGCGAGACGCTCGGCCGCCCCGGCACCGACGTCTTCGAGCTGCGCCCCCGCATCGGCGTGGCCGGCATCGCCCTCGCCGACAAGCTGCCCAAGAAGCAGACCGTCCTCCAGACCGTGCTCACCGCCGCCTACGGCATGACCGCCGGCTGGCAGGAGGAGTACGAGGACATCGACGAGCAGCGCGCCCGCGCCTTCCTCGACCGCCTCGGCATGTCCGAGTACCTGGACCGCAAGTTCGGCACCCTCTCCGAGGGCGAGCGCAAGCGCACCCTCATCGCCCGCGCCCTGATGACCGACCCCGAGCTGCTCCTCCTCGACGAACCCGCCGCCGGTCTCGACCTCGGCGGCCGCGAGGACCTGGTGCGCCGCCTCGGCCGCCTCGCGCGCGACCCGATCGCCCCCTCCATGATCATGGTCACCCACCACGTGGAGGAGATCGCCCCCGGCTTCACCCACGTCCTGATGCTGCGTCAGGGCAAGGTCCTCGCGGCCGGCCCGCTCGAGCTCGAACTCACCAGCCGCAACCTGTCCCTGTGCTTCGGCCTCCCGCTCGTCGTGGAGCAGGTCGGCGACCGCTGGACCGCCCAGGGCCTGCCGATGAGCTGACCTGGCACCACCCCGCGCACAACACCCGGCACGACAAGGCACGTTCGACCGACCGGCGCCCTGTCCGTGACCGGGTGCGCGGTTCTACCATGACCGGTGTGGACATCGACGCATGGCTGTGGTGGCTGATCGGCGCGGCGGCACTCGGCATCGCCCTGGTGATCACCGCGATGCCCGAACTCGGCATGCTCGCGGTGGGCGCCGTCGCCGCCGCGGTGGTTTCCGGCATCTTCGGCGGCGGCGCCGTCGCCCAGGTCGCGGTCTTCGCCGTCGTCTCGACCGCGCTGATCGCCGCCGTCCGCCCCGTCGCCCGCAGACACCGCTCCCAACGGCCCGAACTGGCCACCGGGGTCGACGCCCTGAAGGGGAAACAGGCCGTCGTCCTCGAACGCGTCGACGGCAGCGGCGGCCGCATCAAACTGGCGGGCGAGGTCTGGTCCGCCCGCGCCCTCGACACCGGCCGTTCCTACGAGGCCGGCCAGGAGGTCGACGTCGTGGACATCGAGGGGGCCACCGCGATCATCATGTGATCCCGCACCTCCCGCGCGACACAACCGGCGCGAACACGCCCCCGGTTGGGCCCGCGGTCTGACAGACTCGACCAGCAAGATCTACAACCGCACGACCGTGCACAGGCACACACGACCTGCCGTAGGCGCCGAGGCTAAGAAGGGTTCGGGGAACCGACGATGGAACCGGTCATCATCGTCCTGATCATCCTGGTGGTGTTGGTCTTCATCGCCCTGATCAAGACGATTCAAGTCATCCCACAGGCCAGCGCCGCCATCGTGGAGCGCTTCGGCCGCTACACGCGGACGCTCAACGCGGGCCTCAACATCGTCGTCCCGTTCATCGACACCATCCGCAACCGCATCGACCTCCGCGAGCAGGTCGTCCCCTTCCCGCCGCAGCCGGTGATCACCCAGGACAACCTGGTCGTCAACATCGACACCGTCATCTACTACCAGGTGACCGACGCCCGGGCCGCCACCTACGAGGTCGCCAGCTACATCCAGGCCATCGAGCAGCTCACCGTCACCACCCTGCGCAACATCATCGGCGGCATGGACCTGGAGCGCACCCTCACCTCCCGCGAGGAGATCAACGCGGCCCTGCGCGGCGTCCTCGACGAGGCCACCGGCAAGTGGGGCATCCGCGTCAACCGCGTCGAGCTCAAGGCCATCGAACCGCCCACCTCCATCCAGGACTCGATGGAGAAGCAGATGCGCGCCGACCGCGACAAGCGCGCCGCCATCCTCCAGGCCGAAGGTGTCCGGCAGTCCGAGATCCTGCGCGCCGAGGGCGAGAAGCAGTCCCAGATCCTGCGCGCCGAGGGTGAGGCCAAGGCCGCCGCGCTGCGCGCCGAGGGCGAGGCCCAGGCCGTCCGCACGGTCTTCGAGGCCATCCACGCCGGCGACCCGGACCAGAAACTGCTCTCCTACCAGTACCTCCAGATGCTCCCGAAGATCGCCGAGGGCGACGCCAACAAGCTCTGGATCGTCCCGAGCGAAATCGGCGACGCCCTCAAGGGCCTCTCTGGCGCGGTCGGCAACTTCGGCTCCAACTTGGGCGGCAACGGCGCCTCAGGAGGCACCGTCCCCGCCCAGGAACGCCGCGAAAAGCCCTCCATCGACTGAACCCCCTAGGGGCGCGGGGCTCCATCGACATGCGGCTCCGCCGCGTGGGCGCGACAACCACGCACAACCCGCGCCCGGGGAACCACCCAAACCCCTACGGCGAAACCGTCACGCCGCGGCCGACGCCAGCCATTCCGGCAACGCGTCGTACTCCTCCGCGCCCAGCGCCAAGAGCATCGCGTCCGCGGGCGTCGGCTCGAACGGCCGCCGCAACAGCGGCATCCCCGCCTGCTCGGGCGTCCGGTCCGCCTTGCGGTGGTTGTCCTCCGCGCACGACGCCACCGTGTTCAGCCAGGTGTCCTGCCCGCCGTGCGACCGCGGCACCACGTGGTCCACGGTCGTCGCCCTCCGGCCGCAGTACGCGCACCTGTGCCGGTCCCTCACCAGCACACCCCGCCTCGACCACGGCGCACGTCTTCGGAAGGGCACCCGTACGTACTGGCAGAGCCTGATCACCCGGGGCGCCGGTATGTCGACCGCGGCTCCCCGCATCCGCAGCTCGGGATGGGCCTGCTCGACGACGGCCTTGTCCTGCAGCACCAGAACGACGGCTCGGTTCAGCGTCACCGTCGACAACGGCTCGAAGCTCGCGTTCAGTACCAGCGTGTCCCGCATACCAGCCCACCTCCCGTGCGCACCGGCCCGCCCCTCGGCGGGCTGGAACAACTCTGGCCGGGCGCGCCGGGATGGACAACGCAATATCCGCTGCTCCCACGGAAGACGCCTCCCGGGGACCCCGGCGGAAAAAATGCCCGCCCCTGATCAATTCCATGACCAGGTGCGGGCAAACGTTCCGGGAACGTCCGGTGTCGCGCGGGGGACTCAGGACTCCGCGGGCA
This sequence comes from Streptomyces lusitanus, assembly GCF_042647945.1. NCBI lineage: Bacteria > Bacillati > Actinomycetota > Actinomycetes > Kitasatosporales > Streptomycetaceae > Streptomyces > Streptomyces lusitanus. The sequence continues at coordinate 2,732 of NZ_JBHRWL010000021.1, read as the reverse complement.
CCTCGTACTCACCGATCAGCTGCGCACGCGCGAGCGTGTGGAACCGCAGGTTGAAACCCACCACGGCAGGAGAGGCGTCCGCGTCCGGACCCAGCTCCTCCTGGTCCACCGCGTACACCGTGAACACGTACCGGTGCGGACCGTCCCCGGGCGGCGGCGCGGCACCGCCGAAATCCTTGGTGCCGTAGTCGTTCCGCGCGTGGACGGCGCCCTCCGGAAGCCCCTCGAACGAACCGCCGCCGGCGCCGGCCGGCAGCTCGGTCACCGAGACCGGGATGTCGAACAGCACCCAGTGCCAGAACCCGCTGCCCGTCGGCGCGTCCGGGTCGTAGCAGGTCACGGCGAAGCTCTTGGTCTCCGGCGGGAAACCCTCCCACCGCAGGTGCGGCGACGTGTTGCCCGCCGCGTGGACCTGAGCGTCCTTGAGCGTCGCCCCCTCCGTCACATCGTCGCTCGCCACCGTGAACGACGGCACGGGCGGATGGAAGTCATGGGGGAGCGGCCGCCGCTTGAGCTCGGTCACCTCGGTACCTCCTGATCGATGACGTTCAGTCGCGCACGAGCCTAGAACCAGTTGCGCTTCGAACCGACCTCCGACAGCCACTGGTTCAGGTAGGCCGCCCAGTCGGTCCCCTGGTAGTCGTTCAGACCCACCTGGAAGGAGCGGAAGGTGTCGCTGCCCTCGCTGAACAGACCCGGCTTCTTGTCCATCTCCAGCACGACGTCCATCGCCTGCTCGTCGGCGACGAAGCTCAGCTCCACCTGGTTCAGCCCGCGGTACTGCGACGGCGGGAAGAACTCGATCTCCTGGTAGAACGGCAGCTTCTGCCGCGTGCCCCGGATGTGACCGCGCTCCATGTCCGCGGTCTTGAACCGGAAGCCGAGCTGGATGAACGCGTCCAGGATCGCCTTCTGCGCCGGCAGCGGGTGCACGTTGATCGGGTCCAGGTCACCGGAGTCGACGGCCCGCGCGATCGCCAGCTCGGTGGTCACACCGATGTCCATCCCGCGCAGCTGCTGCCCGTCGATCATCGTGACCGGCGTCTCCCACGGGATCTCCAGCCCGAACTGCACGGCGTGCACCGCGCCCGCCTGGAGCTCGAAGGCACCGCCCAGCTGCTGCTTGGTGAACTCGATGTTTTGCTTGTACTCCTGGTCGCCGTTCTCGACCTCGACCTTGGCCTGAAGACCGACCGCCAGCCCCTCGATCTGCTGGTTCACGGACCCGCCCTGGATCCGCACCTCGCCCTGGACCACACCCCCAGGAACGACGTTGACCTCGTGCAGCACCGTCTCGACGGAGGCCCCGCCGGCCCCCAGACTCGCCAGCAGCTTCTTGAACGCCATGTCTCTCCCTCTTCAGGCGACCCCCGTGGGCCACACCCGATCGACCGGCCCGCAGCGCGTCGTGCGCCGGACTCCGATCCCTAACAACGCGATCCGGCCGAGGCCGGTTCCATGCACCCCACACCCTGGCAACCGCCGAGGCGCCTTGACCAGCCCGTGGCCCGCACCGCCTCCAGTACCCTCGGACGGCATGATCGCGAGCCCCGACCGTACGCCCCTGCCTAGGGACTTCTTCGACCGGCCCGTCCTCGAGGTCGCCCCCGATCTGCTCGGCCGCCTCCTGGTCCGCGACACCCCGGACGGCCCGATCGTCCTCCGCCTGACCGAGGTCGAGGCCTACGACGGACAGAACGACCCCGGCTCGCACGCCTATCGCGGCCGCACCGCCCGCAACGAGGTGATGTTCGGTGCGCCCGGCCACGTGTACGTCTACTTCACGTACGGCATGTGGTTCTGCATGAACCTGGTCTGCGGCCCCGAGGGCCGGGCGAGCGCGGTCCTGCTGCGCGCGGGAGAGATCGTGGAGGGCGCGGAGCTCGCCCGCACCCGCCGGCTCGCCGCGCGCAACGACAAGGAACTGGCCAAGGGCCCCGCCCGCCTCGCCACGGCCCTGGACGTCGACCGCTCCCTCAACGGCACCGACGCCTGCGCCACCGGCGCCACCCCCCTGCGCATCCTCCACGGCACGCCCGTCGACCCCGCCCAGGTACGCAGCGGACCGCGCACCGGCGTCTCCGGCGAGGGCGCCGTGCACCCCTGGCGGTACTGGGTCGCGGACGACCCGACGGTCAGCCCGTACCGGGCCCACGTGCCGCGTCGCCGCCGAAGTTGACTCGCCTGCTGAAGGTGCGTAATGTAGCCCGAGCCGCTTGAGCCGGGCAGGGCATTCGTCCGCATCCGGAAGCGGCCAACTCACTACCTACGACCACCCCTTCAGCGGGGTCGAATTCGGCGTGTCCGCATGCCCGAATTCGAAGTCGCCGGCCTCGATTATGAATCGGGCAGGGAGATCGGTTAACGTAGTGAATGTCGAAAGGTCGAACGGCGAAAGCCCTAAGCTCAACGACATCCCGCCGACCGGGAATCGGAACCGAAAGGGTCTGATAGAGTCGGAAACGCAAGACCGAAGGGAAGCGCCCGGAGGAAAGCCCGAGAGGGTGAGTACAAAGGAAGCGTCCGTTCCTTGAGAACTCAACAGCGTGCCAAAAGTCAACGCCAGATATGTTGATACCCCGTCCGTCCGGATCTCCGGATGGTCGAGGTTCCTTTGAAGAAAACACAGCGAGGACGCTGTGAACGTCGGGACTATTCCTCCCGACGTTCCGCTCTCGTGATGTGTCACCCGATTACGGGTAAACATTCACGGAGAGTTTGATCCTGGCTCA
>NZ_JBHRWL010000020.1:0-102171 GCF_042647945.1 Streptomyces lusitanus | reverse complement strand
CGACGACGACCTTCATCTCCTCGTCGGCGAGCTTCTTCACCGTGTCCAGCGCGAGGATGATCTTCCTGCCGTCACCGCGCGCGTCCAGCAGCGTCCGCTCCACCGACACCGGGTGCACCGTGTCGCCGTTGGCGAGGATCACCCCGTCCTTCAGGGCGTCCCGCGCGCACCACAGCGAGTAGGCGTTGTTCCACTCCTCCGCCTTGTCGTTGTCGATGAGGGTGAGCTTCAGCCCGTACTTCGCCTCCAGCGCCTCCTTGCGCGCGTACACGGCCTCCTTGCGGTAGCCGACCACGACACCCACCTCGGTCAGCCCGATCTCCGCGAAGTTGCCGAGCGTCAGGTCCAGGACCGTCGGTTCCCCTTCTATGCCCGCGGGCCCCACCGGCACCAGCGCCTTGGGCAGGGTGTCGGTGTAGGGGCGCAGACGCCGGCCGGCGCCGGCCGCCAGCACGAGGCCGATCATGCGGGTTCTCCTTCGTCGTGTACGGCGGGTGCGCCACCCTGGTGGGCGGCGACCCAGAAGCGGATGCTCTCGGCGAGCACCACGAGAGCCACGGCCACGGCGAGGGCCGTGAGCGCGACGGTGAATCCGGACGCGGTGAGCACGGCCGCCAGGACGGCGACCGCGAGCGTGCGACCTTCGTGCCCCCCGATCGCCCGCACCAGCGCGCGCGGGGGCGCGCCCGCGTCGCCGCGGATGCGGTAGACCGTGTCGTAGTGATGGTAGGCGACCGCGGACACCAGTCCGTAGGCCGCCGGAAGGGCTCCGTTCACCTCCGCGTCGGCCGCCAGCACCAGGGCGGTTCCGTACTCGGCGGCGCGGAACAGCGGGGGGACGAGCCAGTCGAGGCGGCCGGTGAGGGGGCGGCCGACGGCGGCGGCGGAGCAGACCACGTAGGCGAGGGCGGCCAGGACGGTCTGCCATCCGGCGCCCCACACGAGGGCGGCGCCCGTGACCAGCACCGCGCCGAGGGCGGCGGCCGCCACGCCGCCGCGCGCCCGGAAGCGGTGCGCGAGTTCGGACAGCGGTCCGCTGTCGGCGAGGTCGGCCAGGGCCCGGGCCGCGCGGGCGGCCCCGTCCCCGTCCGTCGCGGGGCGGCGCACGGAGCGCAGGATGCGCCCGGCCGTGGTGTACGCGGCGGCGAAGGCGCAGCCGGCGAGCAGCACCCAGAAGGTGACGCGGGGGGCGGTGACGGCGGTGAGGACGGCGATCAGGGCCCAGCGCTCACCGATCGGCAGGACGATCATGCGGCGCACCCAGACCGTCCAGCCGACGCGGTCCAGGCGGCCCGACAGGGCGGCGGGTCCGCCCGCGGATCCGGCCCGGCCCTCGGCGAAGGAGAAGTCGATGACGTGCCGGCAGGACTGGAGGATTATGGCGGCGAGCGCCAGGGCCCAGACGTCGTCGCCGTCACGCGCGGCACCGAGGGCGAGGCCGGCGTAGAAGGCGTACTCCTTGGCCCGGTCGAACGTGGCGTCGAGCCAGGCGCCCAGCGTGGAGTACCGCAAGGAGTACCGGGCGAGCTGGCCGTCGGCGCAGTCCAGGACGAACGAGGCGAGGAGCAGCAGGCCCGCGGCGACGTAGCCGGTGCGGGTGCCGGTGGCGGCGCAGCCGGCCGCGATCAGGGCGGTGAGCAGGGAGGCGGTGGTGACCTGGTTCGGGGTCAGTCCGCGGCGGGCGCACCAGCGCGCGAGGTGGCGCGAGTAGGGGCTGACGCAGAAGGTGGTGAAGAAGCCGTCGCGGGCCTTGACGGCGGACCTGAGGCGGACGGCCTCCTCGTCCACGGCGGCGACGGCCTGCCGGGCCTCGTTGCGGGCCTGCGGGTCGGCGGGGACGGCGGCGACCAGGCTGCCGAGCTCGGGGCGGTGCACGTCGGTGTCGAGGGCGGCGGTGACCCGGTCCGGGAGGCCCTCCACGAGCGTGCCGTTGCCCGCGCGCTGTCCGGAGGCGGAGTTCTCGCGGGCCATCGCGCGGGTCAGGGCCTGGCGGCCGGACCGCTGGGCGGTGACGGCGCCGGGGATCGCGGAGAGCGGGAAGCGGGGGTCGGTCAGCCCGAGCCGCAGGGCGTGCACGTGTCCGACGAACCGGGTGTCGACGAGCGCGACCCGGTCCTCACCGGGGACCCCGGCGAGCAGCGTCTCGGCCTCCGCGGCGCCGGCGGCGGTCCGCACGTCGAAGCCCAGGGAGCGCAGATCGCCCTCGAGTGACGAGCCGGGGACCGGGGGGCCGGTGACGATGGCGGTCGGCAACCGAAAACTCACTCCCTGGGGGCGCGTCCACGCCGGTCATGTACACGGTGATGCGCCCGTCCGGAGGCCCTGCGGGCGGCATGTCGGCAGAGGCTATCGGATACTCGGAAGCCCGCGTTCACCGCCCGTTCGCCGACCGGATCGACGCGGTTCGCCCGTTCCTGTGCCGCGCTCATCATCGGGGATGACGGCCCCGGCTCACAAACCGCGCCGGTGGCTCACCTTAGGGTGGACCACCATGACGTGGCTGATCACCGGCGGAGCCGGATACATCGGGGCCCATGTGGTGCGGGCCATGACCGACGCCGGGGAGCGTGTCGTCGTGCTGGACGACCTCTCCGCCGGGGTCCCGGCGCGACTGCCCGAGGGCGTCCCGCTGGTCAGCGGCTCCGCGCTGGACGGCGACCTGCTGACCAAGGTGCTCACCGAGCACGGCGCGACCGGCGTGCTGCACCTGGCGGCGCGCAAGCAGCCCGGCGAGTCGGTGGAGCAGCCCACCCGCTACTACCGGGAGAACCTGGGCGGCCTCGCGACCCTGCTGGACGCCGTCGCGGAGGCGGGCGTGCGGCGCTTCGTCTTCTCCTCGTCCGCGGCCGTCTACGGCGATCCGCACGTGGACCTCATCACCGAGGACACCCCGTGCGCCCCCGTGAACCCCTACGGCGAGACCAAGCTGGCCGGGGAGTGGCTGGTGCGGGCGGCGGGCCGGGCGCACGGCATCGACACGGTGTGCCTGCGCTACTTCAACGTGGCGGGCGCGGCGGCCCCCGAACTGGCCGACACCGGCGTCTACAACATCGTGCCGATGGTCTTCGACCGGATCACCCGCGGCGAGGCCCCGCGCATCTTCGGCGACGACTACCCGACCCCGGACGGCACCTGCATCCGTGACTACATCCATGTCGCCGACCTCGCCGAGGCGCACCTGGCGGCGGTGCGCACGCTGTCGGAGGGCGGCGTCGAGGGCGATCTGACGCTGAACGTCGGACGCGGCGAGGGCGTCTCCGTGCGGGAGCTGATCACGGTCATCGGGGAGGTCACCGGCGACACCACCGCCCCGCTGGTCGAGCCGCGGCGCCCCGGTGACCCGCCCCGCGCGGTGGCCTCGGCCGCCCTCGCGAGCGAGCGCCTGGGCTGGAGCGCGCGCCGTTCGGTGCGCGAGATGGTCGAGTCGGCCTGGGAGGGCTGGCAGCTCTTCCAGGGCGCCCCGCGCGCCTGACCTGCGGATCGTTTCCGCAGGTCAGGGCACATGACAACGGTGTTCAGTGCCGCGTTGCCGGATACCCCCGCCCCGTAGTTCACTGTGCTCCGGAAGGGCAGCGGCAGGCGACGGCGGAAGGGCGGCGGCGGGCATGGGGGCAGGCCACGATCACGGGCACGCGCACGGGGCGCCGGCCGGCGGCACGGTCAGCGCGGCGTACCGGGGGAGGCTGCGGATCGCGCTGGCGATCACGGTCTTCGTGATGGTCGTGCAGATCGTCGGCGGTGTGCTGGCCGACTCGCTCGCCCTGGTCGCGGACTCGGCCCACATGGCGACCGACGCCCTGGGGCTGGGCATGGCCCTGCTCGCCATCCACTTCGCGGGCCGCCCGCCGAGCGAGCGGCGCACCTTCGGGCTGGCCCGCGCGGAGATCCTCGCGGCGCTGGCCAACTGTCTGCTGCTGCTCGGCGTCGGCGGCTACGTGCTGTACGAGGCGATCCAGCGGTTCATCACGCCGGCGGCCACGGAGGGCGGTCTGGCGATGGTGTTCGGCGCCGTCGGCCTGGCCGCCAACCTGGTGTCGCTGTCGCTGCTGATGCGCGGGCAGAAGGAGAGCCTGAACGTGCGCGGCGCCTTCCTGGAGGTGGCGGCGGACGCGCTCGGCTCGGTCACGGTGATCGTGGCGGCGCTGGTGATCGTCACCACCGGCTGGACGGCCGCCGACCCGGTCGCCTCCCTGGTCATCGCGCTGATGATCGTGCCGCGCACGCTGAGGCTGCTGCGCGAGACGCTCGACGTGCTGCTGGAGGCGGCGCCCAAGGGTGTGGACATGGCCGCGGTGCGGGCGCACATCCTGAACACGCCGGGGGTGGAGGACGTGCACGACCTGCACGCCTGGACGATCACCTCGGGGATGCCGGTGCTCTCCGCGCACGTGGTGGTCAGCGCGGACACGCTGAACGCGATCGGGCACGAGAAGATGCTGCACGAGCTCCAGGACTGCCTGGGCGGCCACTTCGACGTGCAGCACTGCACCTTCCAGCTGGAGCCGAGCGGGCACGCGGAGCACGAGGCGCGGCTGTGCCACTGAGGCGCCCGGGTCTTCCGTATGCATCGGTGTCACTCGGCACGCGGGTGTCGCGCGGAGTGGCCCGCACGCCCCCGGGCGCGCCGATGCGCCGGGGAACGCAGCCTTCCGCCGGGTGACGGCGTCTCCTCTTTCCGGCGGGTGCCGTGGACGCGCATCTCCGACGCCCGTCACGGGCACGATCAGCGCGGGTCCGGCTCCGTCCGGCCGCCGCCGCGGTCGCCCGTCACGCCGGGGGCGGGACATGCGGGGGAGGACCGGAGTGCCGGGAGTGCCGGATTCGTGCGGCAGACTGGGGCGCGAACACCGAGTGAAGGATGGGTATGCCGATCACACCTGCCACCGCGACGAACAGCCCGTCGAGCGGCACCGCCGAGCCGATTTTGCTGGAACTGGTCGACGAGGACGGCGTGACGGTCGGCACCGCGGAGAAGCTCTCCGCCCATCAGCCGCCGGGGAAGCTGCACCGGGCGTTCTCCGTGTTCCTGTTCGACGAGCGGGGCCGGCTGCTGCTCCAGCAGCGGGCCCTCGGCAAGTACCACTCCCCCGGTGTGTGGTCGAACACCTGCTGCGGCCACCCGTACCCGGGCGAGGCCCCGTTCGCGGCGGCGGCCCGGCGGACGTACGAGGAGCTGGGGGTGTCGCCCTCGCTGATGGCCGAGGCCGGCACGGTCCGCTACAACCACCCGGACCCGGCCTCCGGTCTGGTGGAGCAGGAGTTCAACCACCTCTTCGTCGGCATGGTGCAGTCGCCGGTGCGGCCCGACGGGAACGAGGTCGCCGCCACGGCGTACGTGACGCCGGAGGACCTGGCGGAGCGGCACGCGCGGGACACCTTCTCGGCCTGGTTCATGACCGTGCTGGACGCGGCCCGGCCGGCCGTGCGGGAGCTGACGGGCCCGTCGGCCGGGTGGTGACGGCGGCCCTTGGAAGGCGGGCGGCCGGCTAGTAGGTCTGCGCGGGCTTGAGCGGCAGGGCGGCCCAGATCACTTTGCCGCCGGTGGACGTGTGCTCGACCTCGCAGGCTCCGCCGGCCTCCCGCGTGATCTCGCGCACGAGGAGCAGGCCCCGGCCGCCGGTGCGCCCGTAGTCGTTCTCCAGGGCGGTGGGGCGGTAGGGGTGGTTGTCCTCCACGGACACCCGGATCCACTCGGCGCCCACCGCGACCTCGACCGCGAGCATCGGGGACAGCAGCGCCGCGTGTTTGACCGCGTTGGTGACCAGTTCGGAGACGATCAGCAGCAGGCCCTGCACCACGTCGTCCGCGACCGGGACCCCCTGCCGCAGCAGCAGGTCCCGCACGGCGTGCCGGGCCTGTGGCACCGAGGCGTCCACGGCAGGGGCGGTGAACCGCCAGACACCTTCGTACGGCAGCGGGTCGCCACCCTCACGCTCGATTGTCACCACACGTCGAGTGTTGGGACCGATCGCCTCCGCCCTTCCGCACTGAACACAAGTCAGCGGATATCGAGCGTTTCCGACCGTTCGGGCCCGACTCGGGCGGGCGCGGGACCGTTCGGGTCCGTTGTGTGCCGCTCCGGGCACTCTTCGGTCGTACACGCCGGAAGACCCGTGCGCCGAGAGGGCAGTGCGCGCCTCTACTTGCCGGCGACCATCCCCACGATGCGCCGGCCGCCGTAGCCGGTGGCGATCAGTCCCAGCCCGTCGAACAGCAGGGACAGCGAGAAGAACGTGCCGATGACGTACTGGCTGCTGCTCGGCCAGTTGGCCAGGACCAGGATGCCGAGCAGGAGCCCGAAGGCGCCCTGCACCAGCGTCCAGCCGAACTGCGGGCCGCGTACGACCAGGCTGCCGACCAGCCGGAAGACCCCGCCGGTCAGGAACAGCAGCGCGGCGAACATGGTCAGCGCCTCGGCCGCGGCCTCCGGCGTCTTGACGATCACCACCCCGGCCGCGATGTTCAGGGCGGCGACGACCACGCCCAGCCAGAAGAAGTTGGTGTCCCTCGCCTGCACCGCGTGGAGCAGCCCGACGAGGCCGCCGACCAGCAGCAGCCAGCCGAACAGGAGCATCGTGGTGAGCGTGGCGGCGGCCGTGTAGATCAGGCCGATCAGCCCGGCGACGACGAGGATCACCCCGAGCACGGCCAGCACGCCGAAGCCGCGGTTCAGCTTCGCCGTGTCGCCTCGCGGGCCCGCGGCTCCGGTGGACCTGGTCATGGCTGCCTCCCGGCTCTCGTCCCCGTCCCGACCCTCCCGCTCCCCCGTGTCCCCCGCCCCCGGCGCTCGTAACACCGGCCCCGGAGCCCGCCGTACACCGCCGTGACCGGGGCGGATAGCATCCGGCGCATGGAGGAGCCGCAGCTGCTGCACAGCGTCACCGACTCGGTCGCCACAGTCGTGATCCGCCATCCCGCGAAGCGCAACGCGATGACGGCCGCGATGTGGGCGGCGCTTCCCCCGCTGCTCGGCGCGCTGGCGGCCGACCCGGGGGTGCGGGCGCTGGTGCTCACCGGCGACGGCGGCACCTTCTGCGCCGGCGCGGACATCTCCACGCTCCAGGGCTCGCCCGTGGAGGCGCAGCGGCTGGCCGTGGCCGCCGAGGAGGCGCTCGCCGCCTTCCCCAAGCCGACCCTGGCCGCCGTGCGCGGTCACTGTGTGGGCGGCGGGGCGCAGCTCGCGGCGGCCTGCGATCTGCGGTTCGCCGAGGAGGGCGCGCTCTTCGGGGTGACCCCGGCGAAGCTCGGCATCGTCTACCCGTCCTCCGCCACCCGGCGGCTGGTGTCGCTGGTGGGCTCCGCGACCGCCAAGTACCTGCTTTTCTCCGGCGAGCTGATCGGCACGGAGCGGGCGCTGCGCACGGGGCTGGTGGACGAGGTGCTGCCCGTCGGCGCGCTGGACGCGCGGGTCGCCGAGTTCACCGGGATCCTGACGTCCCGGTCGCTGCTGACCCAGGCGGCGGCGAAGGAGTTCGCCGACGGCCGCACCGACCGCGACGGCCACTGGCTCGAGCAGGCCGCCGCGAGCGAGGACACCGCGGAGGGGGTCGTGGCGTTCCTGGAACGCAGGGCGCCGCGCTTCACCTGGAGCCTTTGACCAAGCGCCCCAAGAGGGCGCGGGGAACTGCGCGACAAGCCCCCACGTACCCGCACCGTGAAAACAGCGGGTGCATGTTGAAGCGTGGACGAGGTACCCGCAGGGGGAGGCCGGCCGCACCGGCCGGACGACGAAAGGGGTTCCCACGTGTTCCGTGCCATCGCAGACGTCCTGCGCCAGATCGGCGGCGCCGTCGCCACCGTCGTGACGCTGCCGTTCCGGGCGCTCGCCCGGCTGTTCGGCGGCGCGTCCTCCTCCGCGCGCGGCCGTCGCGCCTGAGTCCGCCCGGGGGGTGTCCGGGCGCGTCGCCGCCCTGATCCCCGATTGTCGTCGCCACCTGCCACAATTGCCGCGCAACCTCAGTGGAGAAGGCGGTACGGGAACGTGACGACACCCTTCGCAGGGTCCATCGAAGGCAGGATCGCCGAGGAACTCGGCGTACGGGAGCGGCAGGTCAAGGCCGCCGTGGAACTGCTCGACGGCGGTTCGACGGTGCCCTTCATCGCCCGCTACCGCAAGGAAGCGACCGAGATGCTCGACGATGCGCAGCTGCGCACGATCGAGGAGCGGCTGCGCTATCTGCGGGAGCTGGAGGAGCGCCGCACGGCGATCCTCGACTCGGTGCGCGAGCAGGGCAAGCTCACCGAGGAGCTCGAGGCCCGCATCCGCGGCGCGGAGACCAAGGCGCGCCTGGAGGACATCTACCTGCCGTTCAAGCCCAAGCGGCGCACCAAGGCGCAGATCGCCCGCGAGGCGGGTCTGGAGCCGCTGGCGGAGGGGCTGCTCGCCGATCCCGGTGTGGAGCCCCTCGCCGCGGCCGCCGCGTTCGTGGACGCCGGCAAGGGCGTCGCGGATCCGCAGGCCGCGCTGGACGGCGCGCGGGCGATCCTGACCGAGCGCTTCTCCGAGGACGCCGACCTGATCGGCGAGCTGCGTGAGCGGATGTGGGTGCGCGGGCGGCTGGCGGCGAAGGTGCGCGAGGGCAAGGAGGAGGCGGGCGCCAAGTTCGCCGACTACTTCGACTTCTCCGAGCCGTTCACGGAGCTGCCCTCGCACCGGGTGCTGGCGATGCTGCGCGGCGAGAAGGAGGAGGTCCTCGACCTCGTCCTGGAGCCGGAGGAGCCGGTGGAGGGCCGCTCGTCGTACGAGGGCGTCGTGGCCCACCGGTTCGGGATCGCGGACCGGGGCCGCCCGGGCGACAAGTGGCTGCTGGACACGGTCCGCTGGGCCTGGCGCACGCGCATCCTGGTGCATCTGGGCATCGATCTGCGGCTGCGGCTGCGCACGGCCGCCGAGGACGAGGCGGTGCGGGTGTTCGCCGCCAACCTGCGCGACCTGCTGCTGGCCGCCCCGGCGGGCACGCGCGCGACGCTCGGTCTCGACCCCGGTTTCCGTACCGGCGTGAAGGTCGCCGTGGTCGACGCGACCGGCAAGGTCGTCGCCACGGACGTGATCCACCCGCACGTGCCGGCGAACCGCTGGGACGAGGCGATCGCCAAGCTGGCCCGGCTGGCGAAGGAGCACGCGGTCGAGCTGATCGCCATCGGCAACGGCACGGCGTCCCGCGAGACCGACAAGCTCGCCGGCGAACTCATCGCGAAGCACCCCGAGCTGAAGCTGACGAAGGTGATGGTGTCCGAGGCGGGCGCCTCCGTGTACTCGGCCTCCGCGTTCGCCTCGCAGGAGCTGCCGGACATGGACGTGTCGCTGCGCGGCGCGGTGTCCATCGCGCGCCGGCTCCAGGACCCGCTGGCCGAGCTGGTGAAGATCGACCCGAAGTCGATCGGTGTCGGCCAGTACCAGCACGACCTGTCCGAGGTGAAGCTGTCGCGTTCGCTGGACGCGGTGGTGGAGGACTGTGTGAACGGCGTCGGCGTGGACGTCAACACCGCGTCCGCGCCGCTGCTCGCCCGGGTGTCCGGCATCTCCTCCGGTCTCGCCGAGAACATCGTGGCGCACCGCGACTCCAACGGCCCCTTCAAGTCCCGCCTCGAGCTGAAGAAGGTGGCCCGGCTGGGCCCGAAGGCGTACGAGCAGTGCGCGGGCTTCCTGCGGATCCGCGGCGGCGACGACCCGCTGGACGCGTCCAGCGTGCACCCGGAGGCGTACCCGGTGGTGCGGCGGATGGTGAAGACCGCCGGGCAGGAGGTGGCCTCGCTCATCGGCAACACGGCGGTGCTGCGCTCGCTCAGGCCGCAGGACTTCGTGGACGACACGTTCGGTCTGCCGACCGTGTCCGACATCCTCAAGGAGCTGGAGAAGCCGGGCCGTGACCCGCGTCCGGCGTTCAGGACCGCCGCCTTCAAGGAGGGCGTGGAGAAGATCTCCGACCTGTCCTCCGGGATGATCCTGGAGGGCGTGGTCACCAACGTGGCCGCGTTCGGCGCGTTCGTCGACGTCGGCGTCCACCAGGACGGCCTGGTGCACGTCTCCGCGATGTCGAAGACGTTCGTCAAGGATCCGCGGGACGTGGTGAAGCCGGGCGACATCGTCAAGGTGAAGGTGCTCGACGTCGACATCCCGCGCAAGCGGATCTCGCTGACGCTGCGTCTGGACGACGAGGCCGCCCCGCAGGGCCAGGCGCCGGGCGGCGACCGTGAGCGCAGGCAGCGCGGCGGCCGTCCGCCCCAGCAGCGTCAGGCCCGCGCTGGTGGCGGCGGTGGTGCGCGGCAGGCGCCCGCCCCGGCCAACAGCGCGATGGCGGACGCCCTGCGCCGGGCCGGTCTGGTCGATCCGAAGAGCGGCCGCCGCTGAGCGATGAGGTGCGATCCCGGGCCGCACGCGGGGTCCGGGACCGGGCTCAGAGTTCGGTCACCGTGCCGTCGGTGACGTGCAGGCGGCGGGTGACGTGCACCGCGTCCAGCATCCGGCGGTCGTGGGTGACCAGCAGCAGCGTGCCCTCGTAGGCGTCGAGGGCGGACTCCAGCTGCTCGATGGCGGGCAGGTCGAGGTGGTTGGTCGGCTCGTCCAGGACGAGGAGGTTGACGCCCCGGCCCTGGAGCAGTGCGAGGGCGGCGCGGGTGCGCTCGCCCGGTGACAGGGTCGCCGCGGGACGCAGCACGTGCTCCGCCTTGAGGCCGAACTTGGCGAGCAGCGTGCGGATGTCGGCCGGCTCAAGGTCCGGCACCGAGGGGCGGAAGGCGTCGAGCAGCGTTTCCGGGCCGTGGAACAGCGCGCGGGCCTGGTCGACCTCCCCGAGCAGCACACCCGAGCCGAGGGCGGCGTGGCCCGCGTCGAGCGGCACGCGGCCCAGCAGGGCGCCGAGCAGGGTGGACTTGCCCGCGCCGTTCGCGCCGGTCACCGCGACCCGGTCGGCCCAGTCGATCTGGAGGGTCACCGGGCCGAGGGCGAAGCCGTCGCGGCGCACCACGGCGTCGCGCAGGGTGGCGACCACGGCGCCGGAGCGCGGGGCCGCCGCGATCTCCATGCGCAGCTCCCACTCCTTGCGCGGCTCCTCGACGACCTCCAGACGCTCGATCATGCGCTGGGTCTGGCGCGCCTTGGCGGCCTGCTTCTCACTGGCCTCGCTGCGGAACTTGCGGCCGATCTTGTCGTTGTCGTTGCCCGCCTTGCGGCGGGCGTTCTTCACGCCCTTGTCCATCCAGGCGCGCTGCGTCTGCGCCCGGTCCTGGAGGGCGGCGCGCTTGTCGGCGTACTCCTCGTACTCGTCGCGGGCGTGCCGGCGGGCCACCTCGCGCTCCTCCAGGTAGGCGTCGTAGCCGCCGCCGTAGAGGTTGATCTGCCGCTGGGCGAGGTCGAGTTCGAGCACCTTGGTGACCGTGCGGGAGAGGAACTCGCGGTCGTGGCTGACGACGACGGTCCCGGCGCGCAGGCCGCTCACGAACCGTTCGAGGCGTTCGAGACCGTCCAGGTCGAGGTCGTTGGTCGGCTCGTCGAGCAGGAAGACGTCGTAGCGGGACAGCAGGAGCGAGGCGAGCCCGGCGCGGGCCGCCTGACCGCCGGACAGGGCGGTCATCGGCTGGTCGAGGCCGACGTCCAGGCCGAGGGCGGCGGCGACCTCCTCGGCGCGTTCGTCGAGGTCGGCGCCGCCCAGCGCGAGCCACCGTTCGAGGGCGGTGGCGTAGGCGTCGTCCGCGCCGGGCGCGCCGTCGACCAGGCCCTGGGTGGCCTCGTCCATGGCGTGCTGAGCCTCGGCGACGCCGGTGCGGCGGGCCAGGAAGGCGCGCACGGTCTCGCCGGGCCGCCGCTCGGGCTCCTGCGGGAGGTGGCCGACGGTGGCGGTGGGCGGGGAGAGCCGCAGCTCGCCCTCCTCGGGCGCGGCGAGCCCGGCGAGCAGGCGCAGCAGCGTGGACTTGCCGGCGCCGTTGGCTCCGACCAGGCCGATCACGTCGCCGGGCGCGACGACGAGGTCGAGCCCGGCGAACAGGGAGCGGTCGCCGTGTCCGGCGGCGAGGTTCTTGGCGACGAGGGTGGCAGTCATCAGACCGCCGATCCTAGAGCCTCGGCGGTACGGCGGGGGTCCCGGGCCGGTCAGGGGGCGACGGCGGTGACCAGCACGGTTCCGGCGGTTCGGGCGACGAGGTAGGCCTCGCCCTTGACCGCCGGCGGGTCCAGCGGGACGCGGTGCCGGCCGGGTTCGAGGACCGCGTCGAAGAGGTCGCGGCTGCGGGCGCGGGAGAGGCGGTCGACGCGGTGCGCGGTGAGCCGGACGCGGCAGGCGGAGACCACCTCGAACTCGGCGGCGCCGCCGGCCGCGGTGAGGTCCGTCAGCCGCCGGTGGCCGTCCCGGCCGGCCTCCAGGGCCTGTTCGGCCTGCGCGACCAGCAGCGGGACGACGGGCGCGAGCGCGTCGACGCAGGGCACGTCCGCCCCGGCCCCGGTCAGCGCCCGGCGCACGGCGTCGCGTTCACGCGCGGGGACCGAGCGGGCGAACAGCACGGCGTCGTAGGAGCGGAGTTCGTCGGCGGGGACGCCGTCGGCGCTCTGGGTGATGTCGGCGCCGATGCCGATGGTGCGCAGGGCGGCGGCCAGCCGGGCGAGCGGGGCGGCGCGGGCGCCGATCAGCAGGACGCGGCGGCGGCTGCCGGGGAGGTCGCCGTCCAGGAGCGCGGTCAGGGCCGCGCGGTACTCGTCCCCGCGGAAGCGGAACGGGCCCATCCCGTGGTAGCCGTCGCGCTCCAGGTCGGCCCGGTCGCCGGTCTGCCAGGCGAAGTCCCGCCAGACGACGTCGTCGCCGTCCCGTTCGATGACGGCGGTCACGGCGCCGCAGGCGAGGTCCTCGCACTCGGGGCAGCCGTAGACGACGTACCGGCCGTCGGGCAGGGGCGCCCCGGTCTCCAGCAGCAGGCCGCGGACCTGGGCGGTGAACAGGGACGGCGGCACGTCGGAGGCGAGCGGGGAGACGGCGTCCAGGTCGGACAGGCGGTACAGCAGCGGGCGTCCGTCGACGACGAAGTCGACGAAGTCGCGGTGCACGTGGAAGTCACCGCCGGCGAGCAGCCCTCCGGGGCGGGTCGCCGGCGCCAGGCCGAAGGTCGCGTACTCGGCAGACATGCCGTGAGTATTCCCACCCGGGGCCGGACCCGAGCACGCGCGCGGGCATCCGCTACCGTCCGCCGGATGGGAAGCGAAACGGACAGCGGTGTCGTGGTGGTCGGCGGCGGGGTGACCGGGCTGACCACGGCGGTGGTCCTCGCCGAGCGGGGCGTACGGGTGCGGCTGTGGACGCGGGACCCGGTCGGGGCGACCACCTCGGCGGTCGCGGGCGCCCTGTGGTGGCCGTACCGCATCGACCCGCCGGAGTCGGCGCGGGCGTGGGCGCTGGAGTCGCTCGGCGTGTACGAGGAGCTGGCGCTGCGGCCGGAGGCGACGGGCGTACGGATGGTCGAGGGGGTACTGGGCGAGACGTCGATGGACGAGGTCGGCGGGTGGGCCGCCGCGCGGCTGCCGGGGCTGCGTCCGGTGACCGAGGCCGAGTACCCGGGCGGCCAGGGGCTGTGGGCGCGGCTGCCGCTGATCGACATGCCGGCCCATCTGCCGTATCTGCGGGACCGGTTGACGGCGGCGGGCGGCACGGTGGAGACGCGTGCGGTGGCGGACCTCGCGGAGGCGGACGCGCCGGTGGTGGTGAACTGCACGGGGCTCGCGGCGCGGGAGCTGGTGCCGGACCCGGCGGTGCGGCCGGTGCGGGGGCAGCTGGTGGTCGTGGAGAACCCGGGGATCCGCACCTGGATGGTCACCGAGGGCGCGGACGGGTCGATGGCGTACATCTTCCCGCAGCCGGGGCGGCTGCTGCTGGGCGGCACGGCCGAGGAGGACGTGTGGTCCGACCGCCCTGACCCCGCGGTGGCGGAGGCGATCGTGCGGCGGTGCGCGGCGCTGCGTCCGGAGATCGCCGGGGCCCGTGTGCTGGGGCACCGGGTGGGGCTGCGGCCGGCGCGGGACGCGGTCCGTCTGGAGCGCACCCTGCTGCCCGACGGGCGGGTGCTGGTGCACAACTACGGCCACGGCGGCGCGGGCGTCACCGTGGCCTGGGGGTGTGCGCGGCAGGCGGCCCGTCTGGCCGCGGCGTGAGGCGCGGGGCGGGCGTGAGGCGCGGGGCGGGCGTCCGGCGCCCGCCCCGCGTCACGGCATGCCCCGCGCGGGTCAGTGCTTGCCGATGGGGTCGCCCTCGGTGTCCGGGCCGCGGCCGGGTCCGACGCGCAGCTCGAACTCGCCGTCGTACTTCTTGTGGCCCTCGATGACCGCGAGTTCGACCGCCTCGCTGCCCATCTTGTCGCGGACGACGAGCGGGTCGTGGCGCAGGTCGCGCATGAGCGCCACGCACATGAAGATCATGACGACGACGAACGGCGCCGCGGCGAGGATGGTGAGGTTCTGCAGACCGGTCAGGGCGTCGCCCTGGCCGCTGCCGACCATCAGCATGATGGCCGCCACGGCCCCGGTCACCACGCCCCAGAACACCACCGCCCAGCGGCTGGGTTCGAGGGAGCCCTTCTGCGAGAGGGTGCCCATCACGACGGAGGCCGCGTCGGCGCCCGAGACGAAGAAGATGCCCACGAGCACCATCACCAGCAGGCTGGTGGCTGTGGCGACGGGGAACTCCTGGAGCACGGCGAACAGCCGGCCCTCGGGGGTGGTCTCGTCGCCGAGACGGTTCTGCTCCTGCAGGCGCATCGCCGAGCCGCCGAAGACGGCGAACCAGACCAGGCTGACCGCGCTGGGCACCAGGATGACGCCGCCGATGAACTGACGGATGGTCCGGCCGCGGCTGATGCGGGCGATGAACATACCGACGAACGGCGTCCAGGAGATCCACCACGCCCAGTAGAAGACGGTCCAGCTGCCCAGCCAGTCGGCGACGCCCTCGCCGCCGCTGATGTCGGTGCGGCCGGCCATCTCCGGCAGGTCGCCGAGGTAGGCGAAGACCGAGGTCGGCAGCAGGTCCAGGACGAGGACGGTGGGGCCGGCGACGAACACGAACACGGCGAGGACCACCGCCAGCACCATGTTGGTGTTGGACAGCCACTGGATGCCCTTCTCCACGCCGGACACCGCGGACGCCACGAACGCCACGGTCAGCACGGCGATGATGGAGACCAGCAGGCCGGTGCCGGCCTTCTCCAGCCAGTTGAGCTTCTCGATGCCGGAGCCGATCTGCAGCGCGCCGAGGCCGAGGGAGGCCGCCGAGCCGAAGACGGTCGCGATGATGGCGAGGACGTCGATGACGCGGCCGGCGGCGCCGTTGGCGTGCTTCTCCCCGATGAGAGGGGTGAACACGGCGCTGACGGTCTGCCGGCGGCGGCGCCGGAAGGTGCTGTAGGCGATGGCGAGGCCGACCACGGCGTAAATGGCCCACGGGTGCAGCGTCCAGTGGAACAGCGTGGTGGCCATGGCCGTCGACATCCGGTCGCCGGAGTCCTGCGGGCTGGTGCCGGGCGGCGGGGTGTCGAAGTGTGCGAGCGGCTCGCTCACGCCCCAGAACATCAGGCCGATGCCCATGCCGGCGCTGAACATCATGGCGATCCAGGACACCGTGCGGAACTCCGGCTCCTCGCCCTCGACGCCGAGCGTGATGCGGCCGTAGCGGCTGGCGGCCAGCCACAGGGCGAAGACGACGAAGCCGGAGGCGGCCAGGATGAAGCCCCAGCCGCCGTTGTGCATCAGTCCGCCGAGCAGGTCGGCGGAGGCATCCTCCAGCGAGTCCGTCCAGACGGCTCCCCACAGGACGAAGGCCAGCGTGAGCACGGCGGTGACGCCGAACACCACCCAGTCGGTGCGGGGCCTGTCCCGGCCGGGCAGGCCCGCCTCGGAGCCGGGCAGCGGGCCTGCCGTGGGGTCCTTGTCGCTTCGATGGTCCTGCGTCACAGGCGGAACCTTTCGTCCGAGCCTTCGGGTGGAGAGCCCTCCTCCCGATAGGCCCTTACCACCGATGGCGCGAAATTCACCTCATCGACAGGACGGGACCGCCTCGCCTACGGCCAGGTGATACGTGGCGCGGCCGTCCAGGAGCAGCGGGACGAGCGCCCGCAGCGGCTGCCGCAGCGGTACGAACACCTTGTCGCCGTGCCGTGCGACACGTACGCCGTGCAGGGCCAGCTCGTCGCCCACGTCCGCGTACTGACCTGCGGTGAGGCGGTAACCGCAGGGCGGGTCGGCGAGCACCTCGGAGGGCTCGGGCGGGTCGTTGTCGGCGCCGCCGAGGTACACCGGGCCGCGGTCCGCGTACCCGGCGGCGCGGGCCCGGGCGGTGACCGCCTCGACCCGCGCGTGCCGGTCCGAGGAGAAACGGATCAGGCCGTTCAGCGCGGCGAGGTGGGAGTGGACCCTGCGCCGGTTGTTGAGCGCCTCGTCGGCCTTCTCCTCGTCGGTGAGCGGGTCGACGCGGCTCTCGATGAGCAGGCCGACGGCGTGCTTGACGCCGGACAGGTTGCGCAGGATGCGTTCCTGGCCGTCGCCGGCGGTCTGCCGGACCGGGTCGCCGGTGACCGGGTCGGTCCAGATGCCGTAGGTGCCGGTGGAGTACCCGGAGGCGCCGGCGGCGGGACGGACGTGGTCCTCGGACAGGGAGCGGGCGGTGTCGTGGACGGCGGGGTGGGTGTTGAGGTTGCGCGGCCACAGGTCGAACAGGTCCTTGTCGTAGTACGGCGGGGTGGCGCCGTACTCGTGCAGGTCGTAGATGACGTCGGGCCGCTCGTCGCGGATCACGGCGGCCAGCGCGCGGCCCTCGGCGGTGCGCAGGGCGACGTGGTCGCGGTTGATGTCGACGCCGTCGCTGTTGCCCCGGGTGTCGGCGGCCCGCCCGTCGGGGTTGGCGGTGGGGACGACGAGCACCGTGGTGCGGTCCAGGAAGCGCCTTGTCTCCCGGTCCTCGGCGTACGCCAGGTCGCGGATCGTGGTGAGGCACGCCTCCCGGCCGGAGGGTTCGTTCCCGTGCTGGCTGCACACCAGGAGGACCTTGTGGGGCGTCCGGTCCGCGCCGATGCGGACGAGTCGGAGCGGGCGGCCTTGCGCGGTCGTCCCGATACGGGTGACGTGGACACGGCCGCTCGCGCGGTCGACGGTGTCCAGGAGGCGCTGTTCCTCGGGCTGGGTGGTCCAGCGGGCGCCGTGGCTGAGCTCGAAACCGGTGCGCGGCGGGACGGCGGTGTCGTGCGCCCCGGCGGCGGGGGCGGTGACGAGGGTGGCGGCGAGGCTCGTGAGGGCGGTGGCGGTGAGGAGCGTGGCGCGTCGTCTCATCGGGTGTCCCCCGGGACTCGGTGGGCGTTGGCGGGCGGGCGGACGCCGTCCGGTGCGGTGTGCGGCGCCGTGACGGGCGGCCCGGAGGTGGCGCGGGCGAACGCGGCGGCGCCGCCGAGGAACGGGACCCGGGCGGTGGTGCGGGCCAGGTCGAGGGTGAGCGTCGGGGTGTCGGCCGGCGGGTCGATCAGGCCGCGGTCGGTGCCGGCGACGATCAGCGCGAGCCAGTGGCCGCGGGGGACGACGTGGTCGGTGGCGGCCAGGTCGACGGTGAGGGTGTAGCGCCTGCCGGGGACCAGTGGTTCGCCCCGGCCGGTGCCGGCGTGTTCGCCGAGGTCGGCCCAGCCGCGGCTGACGACGGTGTGGCCGACGTCGGCGGTTGTCGCGCGGGTCTCCCGGTAGCAGGAGCTGTCGCCCTCGGTGCTCGGTCCCCAGCAGGTGCGCTCGGGCAGGGTGACGATGCCTTCCCCGGCGTCGGCGTAGTCGCGGATGGTGTCGGGGCCGAGGTCGACCAGGACGGCGGACAGGTGGGCCGTGGGGGCGCTGGGGGTGACGGTGACGGTGACCCGGGAGGAGCCGGCCAGGCGCAGGTCGCGGGTGAGCGGGCGGGTGACGAAGCCCGCCTTCTCCGGGGTCGGGGTGTCGATCCGGGCGGCCCAGTCGGTCTCGCTGAGCGCGGGGTCGTCGGTGAAGGCCGCGGTGCCCCGGCCGGGGCGCAGGCCGAGCGCGCCGACGCCGTCCTGGACGCCGCGGGCGGGGCGCAGGGTGACGGCGCGGGTGCCGCGCGGGGGCCAGGCGGTGGAGGTGACCCACTGGTCGGGGGCGCGCTCGATGTCGGCCACGGGCTCACGGTCGACGCCGTTGTCGACGCCCTTGAGTTCGTGGTCGAACCAGCGGGTCAGGGTGCGCACCCACTCCGCGCGGCGGAAGTCGAAGGGGTCGACGTGGCCGGTCTGCGACAGCCAGATCTTGCGCCGCACGCCGTTCCTGCCAAGGGCGTCCCACCAGGGGCCGACGTGCCGCATGCGCACGTTGAGGTCCTGCGTGCCGTGCACCAGGAAGACGCTGGCGCGGACCTTCTTCGCGGCGCGGACGTAGTCGCGTTCGGTCCACAGCGGGGTGCGGTCGCCGGTGCGCGGGGCGCCGTCGACGAGCTCGCGGGCGACGTCCGTGCAGTGCTCGCGGGCCTCGGGCGTCTGGACGTAACCGGCGAGCCGGTCGGGGCCGGAGTCGTAGAGCGGGGCGCCCTGGGAGAAGTAGTAGTCGTACCAGGTGGAGATGGCGGCGATCGGGACGATGGTCCTCAGGCCCTCGACGCCGGTGGCGGCGACGCCGTTGGCGATGGTGCCGTCCCAGCTTTTGCCGATCATGCCGGTGCTGCCGTCGGTCCAGTCGGCCCTGGCCCGTTCGGTGCCGGTGCGGCTGGTATAGGCCTTGCCGCGGCCGTTCAGCCAGTCGACGACGGCTTTCGCGGACTGGATGTCGGAGCGGCCTCCGACGTCGACGCAGCCGTCGGAGCGGCTGGTGCCGGCGAGGTCGACGCCGACGACGGCGTAGCCGCGCGGCACGAACCAGTTGTCGTAGAACAGCGGCATCCGCACGATGTCGCCGTGTCCGTCGTAGGTCTTGGTCTGGCTCTCGTTGCCCCGCCCGCAGCAGGAGTAGTACGGGCTGGCGTCCATGATCACGGGGACCTTGCGGCCCGCGCGGGCGGCCTCGCGGGGCCGGACGATGTCGACGGCGACCCGGTCGGTGCGTCCGTCGCGGTCCTCGTCGAGGCCGGTGTCCACCCAGACGGCCTCGCGGATGGCGTCGGCGTAGGAGTGGACCGGTGGGGTCTTCGGCGGAGCGGCGTCCGCCGCGGCGGGGGTGAGCAGGGTGGCCGTCAGGGCGGCGGTGGCCGCCGTCGCGAGCGTTCTCCAGGTCGTGGGGCGCGTGCGTATCGGCATGCGCGGGACGGTACCCCGGTGAACTCCGGTGCAGAAGAGGGCGCCTGACGGTCCGTGGGGTCCCGGGGGCGTCAGTCGTGGTCGTACACCGTGACGGATATGCCCCGCCGGACCAGGCGTTCCTCGACGAGCGGCTCGACGCGGGACCACGTGCCGCCGGCGAGGCCGCAGCCGATACGGGGCATGTGGACCGACGCGCCGAGCTTCCGGGCGTGCCCGGCGAGGCGGTCCAGTGCCGTGTCGATCGCCTCGTAGCGGACCGGGACGCCCTTGCTGCCGGTGCGGACGCCGCGCTGGCCGATCATGTTGGCCACCCACACGTACCGCTCGACCTGGACGAGCTGGACCGCGCCCAGGCCGAAGTCGCCCGCGGCGCGGTCGCGGTGCCAGGCGCGGTACGCCGCCTCCGGCTCGGGCCAGCGGCGGGACAGGGCGAGGACGAAGCCCTTGCCCCATCCGCCGATGTCGTTGCACACATGGGCGACGATCTTGACGCCCTTCACCGACGGGACGGTGGCGTCACCTCGCAGGTACGTGATCGAGGACATGACGGCACCGTACCGGCAGCCACCGACAGCGCCCCGGCGATCACCGCCCGGCGGCCACCTTGCGGCGGACGCCGCCGTACCAGCCGCCGACCAGCATCGCGGCGATCACCGGGACGAGCAGCAGCGTCTTGCGGCCCACCTCCGGGTCGTTCCACATCAGCACGAGGACGGACAGCAGGAAGACGACGGTCGCGATCTCGGTGACGGGGCTGCCGGGCAGCCGGAACGACGGCCGGGTGACGAGGCCGGCGCGGGCGCGGCGGACGAACACCAGGTGGCAGATCATGATGATCACCCAGGTGCTGATGATGCCGAGCGAGGCGACGTTCAGCACGATCTCGAAGGCCTGGGCCGGCACGAGGAAGTTGAGGCCGACACCGAGCACGCACACCGCGCAGGTCAGCAGGATGCCGCCGTAGGGGACCTGGCTGCGGTTCATGCGGGCGGTGAACTTCGGCGCGGAGCCCGCCATGGCCATCGAGCGCAGGATGCGGCCGGTGGAGTACAGGCCGGAGTTCAGGGACGACATGGCGGCCGTGAGGACGACGAGGTTCATCACGTCGCCGGCGGCCGGGACGCCGATCTTCGACAGCACGGTGACGAAGGGACTCTCCCCCGCCGAGTACATCGAGCCGGGCAGCAGCAGCGCGAGCAGGACGACGGAGCCGACGTAGAAGAGGCCGACGCGCCACATGATGGAGTTCACCGCGCGCGGGACGACCTTCTCCGGCTCGGCGGTCTCGCCCGCGGCGACGCCGACGAGCTCCAGGGCCGCGTACGCGAAGATCACGCCCTGCATGACGAGGACGACGGGCAGCACGCCGTGCGGAAGGATGCCGCCGTTGTCGGTGATCATGTTCAGGCCGGGGGTGCCGCCGCCCACCTCGTGCCGGGTGGCGAGCAGGAAGACGCCGATCAGCATGAAGGCGACGAGGGTGGCGACCTTGACGATCGCGAACCAGAACTCCATCTCGCCGAAGATCTTCACGGAGATCAGGTTCACCGCCAGCACGACCGCCAGGGCGACCAGCGCCAGCACCCACTGCGGGATGTCGGTGAACGCGCTCCAGTAGTGCGTGTAGAGGGCGATCGCGGTGATGTCGGCGATGCCGGTGGTCGACCAGTTCAGGAAGTACATCCAGCCGGCGACGTACGCGCCCTTCTCGCCGAGGAACTCACGCGCGTACGACACGAAGGAGCCGGACGACGGGCGGTACAGGACCAGCTCGCCCAGGGCGCGGACGACGAAGAAGGCGAAGACGCCGCAGACCAGGTAGGCCAGCGCCAGGGCGGGGCCCGCGTCGCGCAGGCGTCCTCCGGCGCCCAGGAAGAGTCCTGTGCCGATCGCGCCGCCGATGGCGATCATGTTGACGTGGCGGGCCTTGAGGTCCTTGCTGTAACCGGCGTCGCCCGCGTCCGCGGGCGTCGCGGCCGCGGTGGGGGGTGCGGCCGTTGCCGTGGTGACGGCGTCCTTGCTCACGGGTGGTTCCACTTTCTGGTGCGCCCGGGCGGATCGCGCCCGGCTGTCCGAAATGCTTCCGGCCGGCGCGATGTGATCACGGCACGGACCGACGGGGCACCTTTCCTGATGTGCGGGTGCGTATGCGATGGTCTGCGTCACACCGTGGGTCTCCTCACACACTCGCTCGCCCCGAGGGCCGGATTGACAGCACAGGTGTCACAGCGGCGGTGGGACAGCGATACTGCTGCACATGACGACCGAGACCGAGGCCCTGACGATCGACGAGCTGGCGGCCCGGGCCGGGGTCACCGTGCGCACGGTCCGCTTCTACGGCACGAAGGGCCTGCTGCCGCCCCCGGTGCTCGGTCCCCGGCGCGTCGGCCGCTACGGCAGGGAGCACCTGGCCCGCCTCGAACTGATCGAGGAACTGCAGAGCCGGGGCATGACGCTGGCCGCGATCGAGCGCTATCTGGCGCAGCTCCCGCCGGACCTGAGCGTGCGGGACCTGGCGGTGCAGCGTGCCGTGGTCGCGTCCTGGGCGCCGGGCACGGTGGAGACGGTGTCGCGCGCGGAGCTGGAGCGGCGGGCGGGGCGCGCGCTGGGCGCGGAGGAGCTGAGGCGGCTCGCGGCGATGGACGTCGTGGAGCGGGCCGGCGACGCGGACGAGGAGCTCTTCCGGGTGGACGCGGGGCTGCTGCGGCTCGGGGTGGAGCTGCTGGACGTGCCGCTGTCGCACGAGTCGGTGCTGGCCGCCCGCGCGGTCCTCACCGAGCACTCACGCGCGGCGGCCCGGGAGCTGTCGCGGCTGCTGCGCGACGCGGTGGCGGACAAGGACGCGCGGGATGTGCGGTCCCTGTCCGCCCGGATGCATCCGCTGGTGGTGCAGGCGCTGCTCACCACGTTCCAGCGGTCGCTGAAGGAGGAGCTGCGGGAATGGCTCGACGAGGACGGCTGAGGCGCCCCTCGCCGAGCCCTTCCCGTGAGATCGGCCGACGTAGGTGAGGACGGGTCAGCGGGCGTCGGTGAAGATCTCGCCCTTCTCCGCCTTCTCCACGAGCAGGGCGGGCGGGGTGAACCGCTCGCCGTAGCGCTCGGCCAGCTCGCGGGCGCGGGCGACGAAGCCGGGCAGGCCGACCCCTCCCCCGGCGCCGCCGTCGTAGCCGTTGATGTACTGGAGGACGCCGCCGGTCCAGCCGGGGAAGCCGATGCCGAGGATGGAGCCGATGTTGGCGTCGGCGACGGAGGTGAGCACGCCCTCCTCGAGGAGCCGGACGGTGTCCAGCGCCTCTGCGAACAGCATCCGCTCCTGCATGTCGCGGAACGGGATGGTGTGCCCGTTGGTGAAGTGCTCGCGCAGCCCCGGCCACAGCAGGCCGCGCCTGCCGTTCTCGTCGTAGTCGTAGAAGCCGGCGCCCGCGGCGCGGCCCTCGCGGCCGAACTCGTCGACCATGCGGTCCACGACCGCCTCGGCCGGGTGCGGGGTCCAGGTGCCGCCCGCCTCCTCGACGGCCTGCCGCGTCTCGCGGCGGATCTTCCGCGGCAGGGTGAGGGTGAGCTCGTCCATCAGGGAGAGCACCTTGGCCGGGTAGCCCGCCTGGGCCGCCGCCTGCTCGACCGACGCGGGCTCGATGCCCTCGCCGACCATCGCCACGCCCTCGTTGATGAAGTGGCCGATGACCCGGGAGGTGAAGAAGCCGCGGGAGTCGTTGACCACGATCGGGGTCTTGTTGATCTGGCGGACCAGGTCGAAGGCGCGGGCGAGGGCCTCCTCGCCGGTCCGCCCGCCCTTGATGATCTCGACCAGCGGCATCTTGTCGACGGGCGAGAAGAAGTGCAGCCCGATGAAGTCCTCCTGCCGCTCGACGCCCTCGGCGAGGGCGGTGATGGGCAGGGTGGAGGTGTTGGAGCACAGCAGCGCGTCGGGAGCGACGACGTGCTGCACCTCCTGGAAGACCTTGTGCTTGAGGGAGGTGTCCTCGAAGACGGCCTCGATCACCGCGTCGCAGCCGGCGAGGTCGGCGACCTCGGCGGTGGGCGTGATCCGCGCGAGGAGCGCGTCGGCCTTGTCCTGGGTGGTGCGGCCCTTGGCGACCGCCTTCGCGCACAGCTTCTCGGAGTAGCCCTTGCCCTTGAGCGCGGCCTCCAGGGAGACGTCCTTGAGGACGACGTCGATGCCGGCGCGGGCGCAGGAGTAGGCGATGCCCGCGCCCATCATGCCGGCGCCGAGGACGGCGGCCTTGGTGACCTTGCGGGCGGGGACGTCCTTGGGGCGGCCGGCGCCGGAGTTGACCGCCTGGAGGTCGAAGAAGAACGCCTGGATCATGTTCTTCGACGTCTGTCCCGCGGCCAGCTCCACGAAGTAGCGGGCCTCGATGACCTGGGCGGTGTCGAAGTCGACCTGGGCGCCCTCGACGGCGGCGGCCATGATGGCGCGCGGGGCCGGGTAGGGCGCGCCGCCGGTCTGCTTGCGCAGGTTGGCCGGGAAGGCGGGCAGGTTGGCGGCGAACTTGGGGTGCGAGGGGGTGCCGCCGGGGATGCGGTACCCGGGGCGGTCCCAGGGCTGCGCGGACTCGGGGTGGGCGTCGATCCAGGCGCGGGCCTTGGCGAGCATCTCCTCTCGCGTCCCGGCGACGTCGTCGACGAGGCCGTTCTCCAGGGCGCGGCGCGGGCTGTACTGGGTGCCCTGGAGGAGCACCTTCAGCAGCGCGTCGGTGATGCCGAGCAGGCGCACGGTGCGGACGACGCCGCCGCCTCCGGGCAGCAGGCCGAGGGTGACCTCGGGGCAGCCGATCTTGGAGCCGGGGGCGTCCAGGGCGATGCGGTGGTGGCAGGCGAGGGCGATCTCGTAGCCGCCGCCGAGGGCCGCGCCGTTGAGCGCGGCGACGACCGGCTTGCCGAGGGTCTCCAGGCGGCGCAGCCGGCGCTTGAAGGCCATGCCGCCGTCGAACAGCTCCTGGGCGGTGTCGGGGGTGACCCGGATCAGGTCGCGCAGGTCGCCGCCGGCGAAGAAGGTCTTCTTGGCGGAGGTGACGACGACGCCGCGGATGGAGTCCTGCTCGGCCTCCAGGCGGTCGACGGTCGCGGCGAGGGAGTCGCGGAACGCCTTGTTGACGGTGTTGGCGGACTGGTTCGGGTCGTCGAGGACGAGGGTGACGACGCCGGTGTCGTCCTGCTCCCAGCGGATGGTGGTGGACTCGCTGCTCATGAGGGTGTGCTCCAGGTGATCCGTCGGGAGGGGGTCAGATGCGCTCGACGATGGTGGCGATGCCCATGCCGCCGCCCACGCAGAGCGTGGCGAGCCCGTAGCGCTTGTCCTGGCGCTCCAGTTCGTCGATCAGCGTGCCGAGGATCATCGCGCCGGTGGCGCCGAGCGGGTGGCCGAGCGCGATGGCGCCGCCGTTGACGTTGACCTTGTCCAGCGGCAGGCCCATGTCCTTCGCGAACCGCAGCACGACGGCGGCGAAGGCCTCGTTGATCTCCACGAGGTCGATGTCGTCGATGGTCAGCCCGGCCTTGGCGAGCGCCTTGCGGGTGGCGGGCGCGGGGCCGGTGAGCATGATGGTCGGCTCGGAGCCGGAGACCGCGGCGGAGACGATCCGGGCGCGCGGGGTGAGGCCGTACCGCTCGCCGACCTCCTTGGAGCCGATCGCGACGAGGGCGGCGCCGTCGACGATGCCGGAGGAGTTGCCCGCGTGGTGGACGTGGTCGATCTTCTCCACCCAGTGGTACTGCTGGAGGGCGACGGCGTCGAAGCCGCCGAGCTCGCCGATGTCCGCGAAGGACGGCTTGAGCTTTCCGAGGGAGTCGGCGGTGGTGCCGGGGCGCAGGTGCTCGTCGTGGTCGAGGACGACGAGGCCGGCGCGGTCCTTCACCGGGACGACGGACCGCTCGAAGCGGTTCTCCTTCCAGGCGGTGGCGGCGCGCTCCTGGGAGAGGGCGGCGTACTCGTCGACGTCGCGGCGGGAGAAGCCCTCGATGGTGGCGATGAGGTCGGCGCCGATGCCCTGGGGCACGAAGTTGACCTCGAGGTTGGTCATCGGGTCGTTGAACCAGGCGCCGCCGTCCGAGGCCATCGGGACGCGGGACATGGACTCCACGCCGCCCGCGAGGACCAGGTCCTCCCAGCCCGAACGGACCTTCATCGCGGCCATGTTGACCGCTTCCAGACCGGAGGCGCAGAAGCGGTTCTCCTGGACGCCGGCCACCGTGTCGGGCAGACCGGCGGCGATGGCGGCAATGCGCGCGATGTCGGAGCCCTGGTCGCCCACCGGGCCGACGACGCCGAGCACGATGTCGTCGACGGCGGCCGGGTCGAGCCCGGGGAAGCGGGCGCGGATCTCGTGGATGAGCCCGACGACCAGGTCGATGGGCTTGGTGCCGTGCAGGGCGCCGTTCGCCTTGCCGCGCCCGCGCGGGGTGCGGATCGCGTCGTACACATACGCTTCGGTGCTCACGAGGAGGCCTTTCGCTCAAGGGTTCGAGGGCGGGGACACCAGGCCGGGTACGCCCCAGTCGCGGGCCACGTCCTCGGTGTCGGCGCCCGGCCGGGCGGGCCCGGTGCGGACGGTGGCGGGCGTCACGGAGAAGCGCGGCGCGGGGGCGGGTTGAGTGATGCCCGAGTGGTCGGTGAAGGTGGAGCGGGCGGCGAGGTGCGGGTGGTGCGGGGCCTCGCGCAGCGACAGCACCGGCGCCACGCACGCGTCGGTGCCCTCGAAGACGGCGGTCCACTCGTCGCGGGTGCGGGAGGCGAACCGCTCGGCGACCCGGGTGCGCAGTTCGGGCCAGCGGGTGACGTCGGCGTGCGCCTCTTCGAGGCCGGTGAGATCCAGCAGGCGCAGGAACTCGGCGTAGAACCGCGGCTCCAGGGCGCCGACGGCCATGTGCCCGCCGTCGGCGGTCTCGTAGGTGCCGTAGTAGGGGCAGCCGCCGTCGAGGAGGTTGGCGCCGCGGCGGTCCTGCCAGGCGCCGGCGGCGAGCATGCCGTGGATCATCGCGGTGAGGTGGGCGGTGCCGTCCACGATGGCGGCGTCGACGACCTGTCCGGCGCCGGTGGCGCGCGCGTGGTGGAGGGCGGCGAGGACGCCCACCACCAGGTACAGGGAGCCGCCGGCGTAGTCGCCGAGGAGGTTGGCGGGGGCGACCGGGGGCCTGCCCGGCTCGCCGGTCATGCCGAGGGCGCCGGTGACGGCGATGTAGCCGATGTCGTGTCCGGCGCGGTCGGCGAGCGGGCCGGTCTGGCCCCAGCCGGTCATCCGGCCGTACACCAGACGCGGGTTACGGGCCCGGCAGTCCTCGGGACCGACGCCGAGCCGCTCGGCGACGCCGGGGCGGTAGCCCTCGACGAGAATGTCGGCGCGCTCGGCGAGGTCGAGGACGCGGGCCGCCCCTTCGGGGGTCTTGAGGTCGACGACCACGGAGCGTTTGTTGCGGTTGGTGACGTCGCGGGCGGGGTCGATGCCGAGTCCGGGGCCGCCGGGGCGGTCGACGCGCACGACGTCGGCGCCCAGGTCGCCGAGGAGCATGGCCGCGAACGGGCCGGGGCCGATGCCGGCCAGCTCGACCACGCGTACGCCGGTGAGCGGGCCGTCGTGCGGCGCCGTCGCCTCCGTCATCGGGCCCCCATCGACTGTGACAGTTCTGGTGTAACACTTGCGATGTTAGGAACAGTGGGCAGTGGACACAAGGGCGGGCGAGCAAGCGCTTGGTAACTGTAACCGGGAGGGGGCTCCCGGGCCTCCGGGGCCTCCTGGGCGCCTGAGGCGCGGGCGGGGTGCGGTTGAGGTGGACGCGGCCGGGGGCGCGGGCCGGTTCGCTTGCGCGGGTTGTGTGTGGCTGAGCGCGCAGTTCCCCGCGCCCCTGGAGGGGGTGCCACTCGGGCCGGGTGCGCGCGTGCGGGTCGTGGGGGTTGCTCGCGCAGTTCCCCGCGCCCCTGGACGGGGGTGCCACTCGGGCCGGGTACGCGCGTGCGGGTCGTGCGGGGTTGCACGCGCAGTTCCCCGCGCCCCTGGAGGGGATGCCACTCGGGCCGGGTACGCGCGTGCGGGTCGTGGGGGTTGCTCGCGCAGTTCCCCGCGCCCCTGGAGGGGATGCCACTCGGGCCGGGTACGCGCGTGCGGGTCGTGGGGGGTTTAGCGCGCAGTTCCCCGCGCCCCTGGAGGGGGGTACGCACCCGCGTCTCAGTTCGTTGCCCGCTGGGACGGTCGTCCGTCCAGTTCCGCCGCGCGGCGTTTCGTGGCGACCGTGCGGTAGCTCTCCTCCACCCAGTCGCACAGCAGCTCCGCCGCCGGGGCGCCGGTGGGCTCCAGCGGGACGTGGACCCAGCCGGCCTTGCCCAGGCCGTACCCGGCCGGTTCGGCGTCCGGGCAGGCGAGGGCGTGCGCGTGCGCCGTCTCGTCCGTCAGCTTCACCGTGACCCCGAGCGGGTGACTTCCGTCGTCGACGCCGAGGAAGACGAACACCTTCCGGTCGACCTTGGCGACCGACTCGCCCCAGGGGTGCTCCTCGACGGCGCCCGGCAGGCTCAGCGCCCAGTCGCGCACTTTCTCCCACTTCCTCAGGGCGTTCCGTGGCACGGACATCGCTTTCCTCCGGGCTCGTCGTCGGGCTCCGCACCCCTCACGCTAGCCTCGGCCACCGACAGCGGCGCGGCTGCACGACCAAGGGGTGTCATGAGCAGGCTGAGCAGGACGGACCGTCCGTACGACATCGTGCTCTTCGGAGCGACCGGTTTCGCCGGGACGCTGACCGCGGAGTATCTGGCCGCCCATGCGCCGGAGGGCCTGCGCTGGGCGGTCGCGGGACGCAGCGAGCGCAAGCTGGAGGAGCTGCGGGAGCGGCTGCCCGGCGGCGAGAAGGCGGGCGTGCTGCGGGCGGACGTGTCCGAGCCGGCCACCCTGCGCGCCCTCGCCGAGCAGGCGCGGGTGGTCGCCACCACGGTGGGGCCCTACGTGGAGTACGGCGAGGAACTCGTCGCCGCCTGCGCCGACACCGGGGCGGACTACGTCGACCTGACGGGTGAGCCGGAGTTCGTGGACCTGATGTACGTCCGCCACGACGCCCGCGCGCGGGAGACCGGGGCCCGGCTGGTGCACGCCTGCGGCTTCGACTCGGTCCCGCACGACCTGGGCGCGTACTTCACGGTGCGGCAGCTGCCGGAGGACGTGCCGCTGACGGTCGACGGGTACGTCACCGCCGACGCGGCCTTCTCGGGCGGCACGTTCGCCTCGGCGCTGAACCAGTTCGCCCGGCCGGGCAAGCTGCGGGCCGCCGCACGGGACCGCCGGCGCCACGAGCCCCGCCTGGTGGGACGCCGCGCCTCCGCCCCGACGGGCGTGCCGCGCTACGCGCCGGAGGTCGACGCCTGGGCGCTGCCCCTGCCGACGATCGACAGCCAGATCGTGCGCCGCTCGGCGAAGGCGCTGGCCCGCTACGGCCCGGACTTCCGCTACCGCCACCACGCGGCGGTGCGCAGCCTGCCGGTCGCCCTGGGCGGGGTGGCCGCGGTCGGCACGCTGTTCGCGGCGGCGCAGGTCCCGCCGCTGCGCCGCGCCCTGTCGGCCCGCCTCAAGCCCGGCGACGGCCCGAGCCCGGAGAAGCGGGCACGCAGCTGGTTCTCGGTCCGCTTCGTCGGTGAGGGCGGCGGCCGCCGGGTCTACACGGAGGTGTCGGGCGGCGACCCCGGCTACGACGAGACGGCGAAGATGCTCGCCGAGAGCGCGCTGTGCCTGGCCCTCGACGACCTTCCCGCGACCTCGGGCCAGGTCACGACGGCGGTGGCGATGGGCGACGCCCTGATCGCCCGCCTGCGGGAGGCGGGCATCCGGTTCCGGGTGGCGGCGGTCCGCTGACGGCCGTCCCACGGCGGCGAGCTCGCCGCATACGCCGCGTGCGACACCGTGCGCCGCGTGCGACGAGCTCAGAGCGGCCAGGCGATCAGCGTGTAGATCATGCCCGCCACCCAGCCCAGGCCCGCCAGTACGGCCAGGGCGAGGCCCAGCGTGACGGCTCGGCCGGTGGGGCGTACAGGAGTGCGTACGGCGGTGCGCGGGAGGCGGGCGGTGCGGTGTGTCGGCATGTCGAACACCCTGCCTTCGGCCGGGAGTTCGGACATCCGTACGCGTACTCAGTCCGCCGTGAGTGCCTGTGCCGCCTCGCGGAGCGCGCGGCGGCACAGGGCGTCGGCGCGGCGGGTGGTCTCGGGGAGGCGGTAGGCGGGGGCCAGGGCGAGCGTGTGGGCGCAGGCGTTGTCCAGGCTCACCCGGTGGCCCACCGACACGAACACGGGTTTGACGCCCTCGCGGGTGCGCAGCGCGCGGCCGACCTCCTCACGGCCGGCGAGCAGCGGGGAAGCGCTGCCGCGCGGGGCGGCGGGCTCGTCGTAGGTGAAGGTGAAGGGGTTCTTGGCGACGCCAACGGTGGGAAGTCCGGTGAGAACGCCGAGGTGGCTGGCGAGGCCGAAGCGGCGCGGGTGGGCGAGGCCGTAGCCGTCGCACACCACCAGCCCGGGTTCGCGGGGCAGCGCCTCGAGGGCGGCCAGCACGGTGGGGATCTCGCGGAAGGCCAGCAGCCCGGGCACGTACGGGAAGGAGATCCGGCCGACGGCCGTGGACTCGGCGACGACGTGCAGGGTGGCCGCGTCCAGCACGACGGCCGCGGCGGCGACCACGTCCCGCTCGTCGTCGTAGGCCACGTCGACGCCGGTGACGTGGCCGGTGCCGGGCGGCGGCCCGGGTTCGTCCAGCACGACCCGCGCGCGGAGCGCGTCCTGGACCGCGCGGGCCTCTTCCTCGGTGCCGGGCCAGCCGGCCGGTGTGCGTACGGTCGTCATGGTGCCCCGAGCCTACGGGGCGGGGCGCTCCGCGCGGAGGGGGCCTCCCGGCCCGCCGCCCCGCGCGGAAGCGCGGCCGTTCACTTGCCGAGCGCCCGCTTCAGCTGGCCCTTGTTCATGCTCGAACGGCCCTCGATGTTCCGCTTCTTGGCCTCTTCGTAGAGCTGGTCGCGGGTCGGACCCTGGGGACCCTTGCCGGACCGCTGGCCGCCGCGCTTGCCGGAGGACATGTCCTGCGTCGACGTCCGGCTGGCGGTCTTGGACTCGCCGGACCGGGCGCGCTCCTTGTTCACCGTCCGGGCGGCGATCTCCTTGGCGCGCCCGGTGCTCTCGCCCCGGTCCTCCGCGCTCTCCTTGATGTGCTCGTACTGACGCTCCCGCTTCGGGCTGGAACCGCGTGGCATGTCCGCTCACTTTCTCTCGCGTTCTCTCGCGCTCGGCGAGCGCTCGGTCGCGTACGGCGGTCGGGTACCCCGGTCGGCGGGATGTAGGGCAGGCGGCCCGCGTCACTGCTCCAGTCGGGCGACCCTGCCCTTCTCCCCCGCCGCCCAGCAGCCCCGGTCGGGTGCGCAGTCGACGGTGTCGTACGACCCGGTGCCGACGGTGCGCCAGGTGCGGCCGCCGTCGGTGGTCAGGTCGGTGCCGGTGGGGCCGACGGCGAGGGCGGCGGTACGGCTGTGCGGGAGCCAGGCGACGCCGGAGCGGTAGGCGGGCGGGGCGCCGGCGGAGGGGCGCCAGGTCCGGCCGCCGTCCGTGGTGCGCGCGGCGGCGTCGGGCGAGGGCAGGCCGGGGGTGAAGTCGCCGCCGACGGCGAGACCGTGGTGGCGGTCCCGGAAGGCGAGGGCGAAGACGCCGCGCGCCGGGTCGCCGGCCGGGATCGTGGTGTCGGTGACCGTCCAGGTGCGGCCGCGGTCGGCGGAGTGCAGCACGCGGGCGCGGGCCGCTCCCCCGGTGGCCAGCCAGACGTCCCGGGGCCCGGACGACACCAGGCACTGACCGCTCGCGGCGAAGCCGGCCTCGCCCTCCAGCGCCGGGGGCATGCCGGCGTCGGGGAGCACCGTCCAGGAGCGGCCGCCGTCACCGGTCGACAGGATGCGGAACTTCCCGTCCACGGGGTCGCTCATGGCGAGTCCGTGGCGGGGGTCGAAGAAGGTGAGGCAGTCGTAGAAGGCGCGGGCGTCCGGATTGCGGAAGGTCTCGGTCCAGGTGGTTCCGCCGTCGTCGGTGCGGTAGACGCGGGAGTCCTCGCCCTCGCCGATGGCCAGCACCACGGCCCGCCGCGCGTCGAACGCCTCGACGTCCCGGAACTGCAACTCCCCCGCGCCGGGAGGCGAGACGTCACGCCAGGTCCGTCCGCCGTCGGTGGTGCGCAGCACGGTGCCGAGGGTTCCGGCCACCCAAGCGGTGTCCCGGCTGACGGCGGCCAGTCCGCGGAACCGCACGTCGGGAGCGCCGGTGTCCTTCACCGCCCAGTGCGGGGCACGCTGCTTGCCCTCCGGCCCCTGCGGCCCGTGTGCCTGGGCGGGTACGGCGGTGAGCGCGGCGAGTGCCGCGGCACAGGCGACCGCCACGGTCACCCGTCGCAGGCGCCGCCCCTCACGTCCCGTCGGTCCCGTCCGTCGCGTGCTTCCCCAGCGCCTCATGGCGGGCGAAGCTAGCCCACCGGCGGGACGCCGTCCAGAGCGCCCGCCGGCGGTGGCCGCCCCAAGTGGCCCGTGCGGGACGGGAGGAGAGACGTGTCACTCGGGTGCATGAAGGCGGTGACAGAGGTCACTCGCTCTCCATGCGCACGGAATGGCCGATTCCAGCGTCTCTTCCAGTAGCCGACCGACACGAACCGCCCGGAAGCCAGCCCAGCCGTCACGAGGGAGCAAGGCGTTGTCCACCGTCATCGAGCAGTCAGTAGAGGCCCGCCTGGTCGCAGCAGCGCCGCGGATGGCCGACATCCCCGCCACGCTGCACTACGACGGCGGCGACCCCTTCGCCGTCCGCATGACCTTCCCCGCGCCCGCCACGCTCGAAGGCGTCGACGTGTGCTGGACGTTCGCCCGTGACCTGCTCGCCGCGGGCATGGAGGCCCCGGAGGGCGACGGCGACGTCCGGGTGCGCCCGTACGGCTACGACCGCACGGTGCTGGAATTCCACGCCCCGGAGGGCACGGCCGTGGTCCACGTCCGCTCCGGCGAGCTGCGCCGCTTCCTGGAAGCCACGAGCGAACTGGTCCCGGCCGGCCTCGAACACCTCCACCTCGACCTCGACCACGACCTCGCGGAACTGATGCGGGACGCGTAGACCCACAACACGAAGGCCAGGCACCCCGGGTGACGCGGGGTGCCTGGCCTTCGTGTTGCCTGCCGATCGCCGGCGTGCCTGCGGACGACTGAAAACCGTCGCGTCATACGCACCCATAGTGGGGAGATTTGCGAGCGGTCGCAGCTCTGAGTAACCAGGGGGTCACGTGGGGTGGAGAGATTCCTTCGGCGACGCGATGAGGGAACTGAAGTCGATCAGAGGGGAGTTGGAACGCCTCGGCGATCGGACGGCGGAGCTGACCGCACTGCGCGGTCAGCTCGAGCAGAGCCAGCAGAAGATCGTCGAGAAGATCGAGTGGGGCGTGCTCCCGCTGCGTGAGGAGAACCGGGAGGTACGCCGCCGTCAGGACCGGATGATCGGCGACCTGAACGACACCCGGGGCGAGCTACGGCAACTGCTGGACCTGGTCGAAATCCTTCGACCTCTCATGCAGGCGCGAGCGGCGGGCGAGACGCCGACCGCGTCTCCGCCGGAGCACGGTGCGGAGACCCACCACAGCTCCGGCGAGCCCGCACCGGCGCCGGCCGTGACACCGGACGACATCACCCAGGGGGGAACCGTGGAGAACAGCACGAACGAGCCGCAGCCCGCTTCCGGTGACGGGGAGCCGGAACTCGCCCTCAAGACGGCCATCGAGGCCGCCTACCGGGCCGAAGGAAGCGCCGACCACCCCGCATGTCAGCCGTCCGCCGCCGCCGAGGACCCGGAAGTCGCCCACGGCGTGCTCCTGCTGAAGGCCGCCGGCGTGGCCTCGGCGGAACTGATCGCTCATCTCGACACCTGGGAGTGGCTCCTCACCCGAACCGCCGGCCACGACCACTTCCGCATCCCGCCGTTCGTGGAGGACTCCAAGGCGGGCCGGGTCCGCACCGTCCTGTCCGGACGCTCCCTCATCGCCCTGTTGATCGAACTGTGGAACACACGCTCGACCGCTGCCGCGCTGGGCGGCGACTGGCCGCTGGCCCAGGCCGTCTACCTCCGCATCGCCTCCGGGCTCGCCGACGTCACCGGGCAGGGCACGACCATCCGCATCGTCCTGGACGACGGTCTCCCCCCTGACCCCGGCGCGGCCGACTGATCAACCGCTGCCGCCAGGCAAGCGGGCCGCCCGGGATGCACCCGGGCGGCCGTCGGACATGCGTGCCGGCGCCTCAGCGCGCCCTCGGTGCCGAGCCCGCCGGCGCCGTGTCGCGCAGGGCCGTCTCCAGTTCGTGGAGGATCGTCATGAAGGCGGGGGATGCCTGCGGGGTGGGGGGTGTGCCGGAGGCCGGGAGGGGGAGGTCGGCGGCTGCGGCGAGGGTGAGGGCCGTCGCGGTCGTGTCGGAGACGTCACCGGGGGCGGCGGCGCCGGAGAGGACGCGGCGGGCCTCGAGCCGCAGGGCGTCCGCGCGGGCCGTGTCGGCCAGGACGTGGTCGACCGACGGGAACACGCCGAGCACCCGGTGCTTCTCGGCCCGCAGCACGCCCTCGGCGACCAGGTGCTCGCGGACCGCGTCCAGCGTGTAGCGGGCGTGCAGCGTCACCCAGGTGCGCCAGCCGTGCGGGAAGGACTCGCCGACCAGCTCCAGCAGCCCGTCCAGGGCCGGGTCGCCGGTGCGGGAGTCGAGGTCGCGCGGGGTCACGATGCCGTCGTCGTCGACCAGCAGGCCGCGCCGCGCGAGATCGGCCAGGGCGCCGGCCCGCACCACGGGGGCGGCCCGGGTGGGGTCGAGGTCCCAGGCCAGCAGGCACAGGCGGGCCGGCAGGGAGAGCGGGCCGTTGGGCACGAGGCCTCCTCGGTGCGGGGACACGGGGTCCACGATGTCCGGAAATCGCGTTGACGGCCGGGGCGGCCGCGCGTACTGTCGAGGGCGGTTCTGTTGCCGTCGATGGGAGAAGGACGTTGCTCGTCTGAGGTTCTGAGACACCGCCTCACACCGGTCAGGTGTGTGCGCTGCGTGCGACCTCGGCGTTCGAGCCGTCCTTGCGGTCCCTCCGCAACAGGGCTTTTCTCATGCCACGGATCTCCTCCCCGGCTGCCGGTCGTCGTCCCGCGGTGTCTCGATACGCGTGTGCCCCTGATCGCCCCATGCAACCGCGGAGGCCCGCATGTCAGCTTCTCTCACCTGTCACTCCCTGTCCTTCACCTGGCCCGACGGCACGGCCGTCTTCGAAGACCTCGACGCCGCCTTCGGTCCCGGCCGCACCGGCCTCGTCGGCGTCAACGGCTCGGGCAAGTCGACCCTGCTCAAGCTGATCGCCGGCGAGCTCACCCCCACGGAGGGCTCCGTCAAGGTGTCCGGCGAGGTGGGCCGGCTGCCGCAGACCGTCACGCTGGACACCGCGCTGCGGGTCGACGAGGCCCTCGGCATCGCGGCCAAGCGCGCCGCGCTGCACGCGATCGAGGCGGGCGACGTGGCGGAGGAGCACTTCGAGACCGTCGGCGACGACTGGGACGTCGAGGAGCGCGCCCTGGTCACGCTCGGCGAGCTCGGCCTCGGCCACATCGGCCTGGACCGCACCGTCGGCGAGGTGTCCGGCGGCGAGTCGGTCATGCTGCGGCTGGCCGCGCTGCTGCTGAGCCGTCCCGACGTGCTGCTGCTCGACGAACCCACCAACAACCTCGACCTGTTCGCCCGCAGACGGCTGTACGCGGCCGTCGAGAGCTGGCCGGGCGTCCTGATCGTGGTGAGCCACGACCGGGAACTGCTCGACCTGGTCGACCAGATCGCCGACCTGCGCCCGGGCGGGATCACCTGGTACGGCGGCAACTTCACCGCGTACGAGGAGGCCCTGGCCGTGGAGCAGGAGGCGGCGGAGCGCATGGTGCGCGTCGCCGAGGCCGATCTGCGCAAGCAGAAGCGCGAACTGGCCGACGCGCAGGTCAAACTGGCCCGCCGCAAGCGGTACGGCCAGAAGATGTGGGATCAGAAGCGTGAGCCGAAGATCGTCATGGGTGCGCGCAAGCGGGCGGCGCAGGAGTCCGCCGGCAAGCACCGCATCATGCACGAGGAGAAGCTCGCCGAGGCCAAGGAGCGGCTCGACGACGCGGTGGAGGCGGTGCGGGACGACGACGAGATCCGCGTCGACCTGCCGTTCACCGCCGTGCCGCCGGGGCGGCAGGTCCTCACCCTGATGGACCTGGAGCCGGCGTACGGCGCCCGGGTGAAGAGCCTCGACCTGCGCGGCCCGGAGCGGGTGGCGCTGATCGGGCGCAACGGCGCCGGGAAGACGACGCTGCTGCGTACGATCGCCGGGGAGCTGCCCCCGGTGTCGGGCGAGGCGACGGCGCACGTCCCGCTGCGGTTCCTGCCGCAGCGGCTGGACGTCCTCGACCCGGAGCTGACGGTGGCGGAGAACGTGGCGCGGTTCGCGCCGGGCGCCACCAACAACCGGATCCGGGCGCGGCTTGCCCGCTTCCTGTTCCGGGGCGCCCGCGCCGACCAGCGGGCGGCCACGCTGTCCGGCGGCGAGCGGTTCCGGGCGACCCTGGCGGCGCTGATGCTGGCGGAGCCCGCGCCGCAGCTGCTGATGCTGGACGAGCCGACGAACAACCTCGACATGGCGAGCGTCCGCCAGCTCACCACGGCGCTGGAGTCGTTCGAGGGGGCGCTGGTGGTGGCCAGTCACGACCTGCCGTTCCTGGAGTCGATCGGCATCACCCGCTGGCTGATGATGGAGGGAGGAGAGCTGAAGGAAATCACGCCGGAAGCTGTCGGGTATTCCGCCTAGCGTCGGCGGCATGACCCAGCACGACGCCTTCATCACCATCACCGGGGCCACCGAGAACAACCTCAAGGACGTCTCGCTCCGCATCCCGAAGGGCCGGCTGACCGTGTTCACCGGCGTCTCGGGATCGGGCAAGTCGTCGGTCGTCTTCGACACGATCGCGGTCGAGTCGCAGCGGCAGCTGAACGAGACGTACACCTGGTTCGTGCGCAACCGGCTGCCCAAGTACGAGCGGCCGCACGCGCGGGCGCTGGAGCACCTGACGCCGGTGATCGTCGTCGACCAGCGGCCGGTCGGCGGCCACTCCCGGTCGACGGTGGGCACGATGACGGACGTGCACTCGGTGCTGCGGGTGCTGTTCTCCCGGCACGGCGTCCCGAGCGCGGGCCCGGCGACCGCGTACTCGTTCAACGACCCGTCGGGCATGTGTCCCGGCTGTGACGGACTGGGCCGGACCGTGCGGCCGGACTGGGACCGCATCCTCGACCCGGACCGCTCCCTGGCCGAGGGGGCGGTCCGGTTCCCGCCGTTCGCGCCGGGCACCTGGCAGGGGCAGGCGTACACCAACAGCGAGGACCTCGACCCGCACAAGCCGGTGCGCGACTTCACGCCCGCCGAGCGAAAGTTCCTGATGCGGGGGCGGCCCGGCAGCAAGGTCACCGTGCAGGGCTCGGGCGGCACCTGGACCACGGACTACGAGGGGCTGGCCGACCGGTTCGAACGGCTGTATATGAAGCGGGACCTGGAGGGGATGAGCCAGAAGACCCGTGACCTGGTGCGGGACTTCCTCACCGAGGGCGTCTGCCCCGACTGCGGCGGCGCCCGGCTGAACCGGGCGGCGCTGGCCTCCCTGATCGACGGCAGGAACATCGCCGACCTGTCGGCGATGCAGGTGTGCGACCTGATCCCGGTGCTGCGGGAGATCGACGACCCGGTGGCCGGGCCGGTCGCCGCGGCGGCCGTCGCCGCGCTGGAGCGGATCGACCGCATCGGCCTCGGCTATCTCTCCCTCGACCGGGAGACGTCCACGCTCTCCGGCGGCGAGGGCCAGCGGCTGAAGACCGTACGGCATCTGGGCTCCAGCCTGTCCGGGATGACATACGTCTTCGACGAGCCGAGCGTCGGGCTGCACCCGCGCGACGTGCACCGGCTGGGCGAACTCCTGCTGAGGCTGCGGGACAAGGGCAACACCGTGCTGGTCGTCGAACACGACCCGGACGTCATCGCGCTGGCCGACCACGTCGTCGACATGGGTCCCGGCGGGGGCGCCGAGGGCGGCACGGTCGTCTTCGAGGGCACGCCGCGGGAGCTGGCCGCCTCCGGCACCCTGACGGGACGCTGTCTCGGCCGGCGTACCGAGGTGAAGACGCACGTACGCCGGCCGGCCGGCGAGTTGTGGGTGAAGGGCGCGGACCGGCACAACCTGCGGGACGTCACCGTGTGCTTCCCGGCCGGGGTGCTGACCGCGGTGACCGGGGTGGCCGGGTCCGGGAAGAGCACGCTGGTCGCCGAGTTCACCGGCGCGCACCCCGAGGCCGTGGTGGTCGACCAGTCGGCCATCGGCATCTCCGGACGGTCCACCCCGGCGACGTACCTCGGGGTCATGGACACCGTGCGGAAGATCTTCGCGCGGGAGACGGGCGCGGAGCCGGGGCTGTTCAGCTTCAACTCCACCGGCGCCTGCGAGACCTGCGGCGGGCGGGGCATCCTCTACACGGACCTGGCGTTCATGGACCCGGTGACCACCACCTGCCCGGACTGCGAGGGGCGCCGGTTCGGCGAGGAGGTGCTGCGGCTGACCGTCGGCGGGCGCTCGGTCGCCGACGTGCTGGAGATGACCGCCGGCGAGGCTTTGGACTTCTTCGACGACCCGGGCGTACGGCGGCGGCTGCGCGCCCTGCGGGACGTCGGCCTCACCTACCTCACGCTGGGCCAGCCGCTGTCCACCCTGTCCGGCGGGGAGCGGCAGCGGCTGAAGCTGGCCACCCGGCTGCACCGGGACGGCGCGGTGTTCGTGCTGGACGAGCCGACGACCGGGCTGCACATGGCGGACGTGGACGGTCTGCTCGCCCTGCTGGACCGGCTGGTCGACGCGGGCAACACGGTGGTCGTGGTCGAGCACAACCTGGCGGTGGTGGCGCACGCGGACCGGGTGATCGACCTGGGTCCTGGCGGCGGGCGGGACGGCGGCCGGGTGCTGTTCGAGGGCACCCCGGCCGAGCTGCTGAACGCGCCGGGGTCGTTCACCGGGGAGCATCTGCGGCGGGCCGTGGGCTGAACCGGGACGCCCGGGGTACATCCCGACGTGACCCGGGGTGGTCCCGTACGGCGGCGGGTTGCATGATGGCTGCGCCGGGGCCGCGGCCGGCCCCGCGCGGGCCGAGACGCCCCCGCCCACCAGCACGTCCGATCCGAAAGGCGAACCCGTGCCCAGCAAGAAGGCCCTCGTCCGCCGTCCCGCGCCCTGTCTCGCCGAAGGGCTGGTGACCCACGTCGAACGGGAGGAGGTGGACGTCGACCTCGCCGTGCGGCAGTGGGAGGCGTACTCGGAGGCGCTGCGGGCGCACGGCTGGGAGACCGTCGAGGTGGCCCCGGCCGACGACTGCCCGGACTCCGTGTTCGTGGAGGACACGGTGGTGATGTT
This sequence comes from Streptomyces lusitanus, assembly GCF_042647945.1. Lineage (NCBI taxonomy): Bacteria > Bacillati > Actinomycetota > Actinomycetes > Kitasatosporales > Streptomycetaceae > Streptomyces > Streptomyces lusitanus. Next base: position 63,424 of record NZ_JBHRWL010000020.1, on the reverse strand, counting down.
CCGCAACGTGGCGCTGATCGCCCGCTCCGGCGCCGAGTCCCGGCGTGCGGAGACCCTCGGGGTCGAGGAGGCCGTGGCGTCCCTGGGCTGCTCGGTGAACTGGGTGTGGGAGCCGGGCACGCTGGACGGCGGTGACGTCCTGAAGATCGGCGACACGGTGTACGTGGGCCGCGGCGGGCGCACCAACGCGGCCGGGGTGCAGCAGCTGCGGGCCGCGTTCGAGCCGCTCGGGGCGCGGGTCGTCGCCGTGCCGGTCGCCAAGGTGCTGCATCTGAAGTCGGCGGTCACGGCGCTGCCCGACGGGACGGTCGTCGGGCACATCCCGCACATGGACGCCCCGTCGCTGTTCCCGCGGTTCCTGCCGGTGCCGGAGCCGTCCGGGGCGCACGTGGTGTGCCTCGGCGGCGACAAGCTGCTGATGGCGGCGAGCGCGCCGAAGACGGCGGAGCTGTTCGCGGACCTGGGGTACGAGCCGGTGCCGGTGGACATCGGCGAGTTCGAGAAGCTCGAGGGCTGCGTGACCTGTCTGTCGGTGCGGTTGCGGGACCTGTACGCCTGACCGCCGGTCCGCCCCGGGGACCGGTGCTGATCAGCGGGCTTTTACGGTGCCCTTAGCCTACGGGTACGTAACCTACGGGTACGTAGCCTACGATGCCGTAGGTTGTCCGGCACCGCTCGCCGGCACGTCCGCATGTCCCCGTCCCCCTGGAGCCACCCGTGACACTCACTCCTGCCCACATCGACAGCCCTTCCGTCTGGACCGACGCCCGGCTGCTGTACGCGCTGGAGGAAGTGGTCGAGAAGGAGCTCAACCGGCATCTGAAGGTCGCCAAGGACTGGATGCCGCACGAGTACGTGCCGTGGAGCGACGGGCGCAACTTCCCCGGTCTCTTCGAGGACGGCGAGGCCTGGGACAAGGAGCAGTCGAAGGTCACCGAGGTCGGCCGCATCGCGCTCGTGGTGAACCTGCTGACGGAGGACAACCTCCCCAGCTACCACCACGAGATCGCCTCGCTGTTCGGCCGGGACGGCGCCTGGGGCACCTGGGTGCACCGCTGGACCGCCGAGGAGGGCCGGCACGGCATCGTGATGCGCGACTACCTGCTCGCCTCGCGCGCCGTGGACCCGGACAAGCTGGAGCAGTTCCGCATGGCGCACATGAGCGAGGGCTTCGAGTCGGACAACCGGCACTCGATGCTGCACTCGGTCGCCTACGTCGCCTTCCAGGAGCTGGCCACCCGCATCTCGCACCGCAACACCGGCCACCAGTCCGGCGACCCGGTCTGCGACCGTATGCTGGCCCGCATCGCGACCGACGAGAACCTGCACATGGTGTTCTACCGGAACCTGCTGAAGGCGGCGTTCGAGCTGGCCCCGGACCTGACGATGCAGGCGGTCCGCGACGTGGTCGTCAACTTCCGCATGCCCGGCCACAGCATCCCCGGCTTCGAGCGGGCGGCCGCGCAGATGGCCATCGGCGAGGTGTACAACCTGCGCATCCACCACGACGACGTGCTCCAGCCGGTGCTGCGCTTCCTGAAGATCATGGAGATCGACGGGCTGGGCCCGGAGGGCCTCAAGGCGCAGGAGGAGCTCGGCATGTTCCTCGGCGGACTGGACTCCGAGGCGCGCAAGTTCGACGAGAAGCTCGCCGCCCGCAAGGCGCGCATGGCCGCCCGCGCCGCCGGCTGAAACCGGCCGGGAGGACCCAGGGCCTGACCGGCGCGGATCATGCCGGACAGGCCCTAACGGCGTCCGGTGCGCCGCAGTTCGTGGCGTTCCTTCTCCGACAGGCCGCCCCACACGCCGAAGCGCATGTCGTGGGTGAGGGCGTACTCCAGGCAGACGGCGCGGATCGGGCACAGACCGCAGATGCGCTTGGCCTCACGGACCGAGCTGCCGGGCTCCGGGAAGAAGAAGTCTCCCCCGGTCTGCGCGCACAGCGCCTCCTCCTGCCAGGAGAGGTCGGGCGGCGTCAAGGTGTCGGTGTGCATGGCCGGAAGCGTGCCCGAGCGGGAAAAACGTTCGATCAACGCGGCATCAACGCCGGGCCCCGGGGCGGCTGCCCCGGCCCGGCGGAACCCGCGCGGCGGGCACGATGATGACGGCCTGTGGCCCGGTCGCGCACGGCGGCGCGCCGGACCGCGCCGGACGTCAGGTCTCGCGCGGGTCGCCCCTGAGCACCGCGAAGCGCGCACCGTACGGGTCCTCCAGGCGGGCCAGCCGGCCCACCCCGGGGATCGAGGTGGCGGGCATCCGCACCCGGCCGCCCAGCTCGGCGGCGCGCGCGACCACGGCGTCCGGGTCCTCGGCGCCGATGTACGGCAGCCAGTGCGGCCGGCTCTCCTCCGCCTCGACGGGGTCGTCGGCGAGCGGCACCATCCCGCCGAACGCGCCCTCCTCCCCGGTCTCCCGCGGGCTGAAGGTGGTGTAGACGCCCCCGGGGAAGCTCACCGCGGAGGTCTCCCAGCCGAGGACCTTGTGGTAGAAGGCGGCTGCGCGGGCGATGTCCGGCGTGTACAGCTCGGCCCAGCAGAGGCAGCCCGCCTGGCCGGCCGCCTCCAGTCCCTCGCGCCGTCCGGGCTGCCACACGCCGAAGGCGGCGCCCATCGGGTCGGCGAGGACCGCCGAGCGGCCCTGCTCCCCCACGGTGAACGGCGGCGCCGGCACGCTTCCCCTGGCGTGCCGGACCGCGTCGGCGGTGGCGTCGGCGTCGGCACTGCGGAAGTACACCGTCCAGGCGGCCGGGTCCTGGCCGCCGGTGAGGGGCGCGCAGCCCGCGACGATCCGGCCCGCCCGCTCGAGGAAGCCGTAGCCTCCGCCCTCGGGTCCCGCGGAGCGGTACGACCAGCCGAACAGGTCGCGGTAGAAGGACGCGGTGCCGTCGGGGTCGGGCGTGGCGACGTCGATCCAGCAGGGCGCGCCGTCGACGAAGCGGGTGGTGAGCATGGTGCCTCCTGAAGGGGAGTCCCGTCGCCTGCTCCGCCGAGTCTTCCACTCCCCGCGGGCGATCGCCCGGACGGCACCCGGACGGCCCGCGGCCGATCGGGGAAGCGGGGTCAGGCGGAGGCCCTGCGGACCAGGGTGACCGGCAGCACCACCCCGGACGGCGCGGGGTCGGCGGCCTGGTCCGGCGCGGCGCCGCGGTCCAGGTCGCGCAGCAGCAGGCGGGCCATCAGGCGGCCCATCTCCTCGATGTCCTGACGGACCGTGGTGAGCGGGGGTTCGGTCTGCTCGGCGATCGGCAGCATGTCGTCGAAGCCGACCACGGCGACGTCGTCGGGCACCCGCCGGCCGTGCTCGCGCAGCGCCCGCAGGGCGCCGGCCGCCATCAGGTCGTTCCCGGCGAAGACCGCGTCCAGGTCGGCGCGGCGGCCGAGGAGTTCACGCATGGCCCGCTCGCCGCTCGCGGCGGTGAAGTCGCCCTCCTCGACCAGCGCCGGGTCGGGGTCGGCCATGACGTCGCGGAAGCCGTCGAGCCGGTCCACCGCCGAGGTCTGGTCGAGGGCGCCGGTGATGTGCGCGATGCGGCGGCGGCCGAGGCCGAGGAGATGGCGTACGGCGTCGCGGGCGCCGCCCCGGTTGTCGGTGTCGACGTACCGGACGCCGTCCTCGCCGCCGTTCCAGTGCGGCCGGCCGCCGAACACGGTGGGCAGTCCGGCGCGCTGGATCAGTCCGGGCAGCGGGTCGTCGACGTGCAGGGAGAACACCAGGGCGCCGTCGACATGGCCGCCGGCCAGGTAGCGGGCGACGCGCGCGTGGTCGTCGCGGTCCTCGGTGAGCAGCAGCACCAGCTGGTTGTCGTGGGCGGTCAGCTCCTTGCTGATGCCGCGCAGCTGCCGGGCGAAGAAGGGGTCGGCGAAGACCCGGGTCTCCGGTTCGGCCACGATGACGGCGACGGCGTCGTGGCGCCGGGTGACGAGGCTGCGGGCGGCCTGGTTGGGGACGTAGCCGAGTTCGTCCACCGCGCGCCGGACGCGTTCGGCCAGGGGCTCGCGCACTCCGTCGGAGCCGTTGACCACGCGGGACACCGTGGCCCGGGAGACCCCGGCCCGCGCGGCCACGGCCTCCAGCGTGGGTCGTGACGCTGTCTCGCTCACTTCGGGGCTCCTCACCTGGCGGTTGGCCGAAAGGATAGCCCCGACGGGCCCGGCGGCGAGAGCGCTCTCGCCGCGGCGGGCCGTCCGTCAGTGCGCGTGCCCGGACTGTTCCCCGGAGGCCGTGGTGTGGGCGTGCTCGTGCGGGTCGTAGCCGGGGATGGTGCCGTCGGGCTTCTTGACCAGGAACAGGCCGACCATGCCCATGTCGGAGTGGCTCTGGACGTGGCAGTGGTACATCCAGGCGCCCGCGCCCACCCCCTCCCCGGCGATGACCTGGAACCCGAAGGACTCGGCTGGGCCGCAGATCTTGGTGTCGACGACCCGGGTGGGGTCGTCGGGGCCGGTGAGGATGCCGGTGCGGTTGTCGGCCCAGCGGTGACCGTGCATGTGGAAGGTGTGGTAGTACTCGCCGTGCGTGATCATGACGATCTCGACCCGGTCGCCCACCGTGGCCTCGACATCGGGGCCGGTGTGGGGCGGCTTGTTGTTGATCGTCATGTCGTTGAAGACGATGGTGTGGGTGGCGTCCGGCAGGATGTCGCCCTTGCGGCGGACGATCACCGGTCCGTAGAGGCCGTTGCGGATGCCGCCGGTGCCGTGCACGGTGCCGACCACGTGGTCGTGGTAGTGCCAGTAGCCCGCGCTGCCCGCCCGCCAGGTGCCGTCCGCGCGCTGCCCCGGCTTGTGGGTGCGCCAGGTGTAGGTGCGGGTGCCGCCGGGCTCGACGTCGCTCTTGTTCTGCTGGGTGCCGTCGCTGGAGATCTCGTAGTCGACGCCGTGGACGTGCAGGCTGACCGGGACGTCCATGGTGTTCTCGAACTCGATGTGCAGGGTGTCGCCCTCGTTGAGCTCGATCAGCGGGCCGGGGACGGTCGCCTTGCCCTTCTCGAAGCCGTAGCCCATCTGCCCGCCGGGCAGGCGCTCGGCGTACATCTTGATCCGGCGTACCTCGCCGCCGGCGGGCGCGGTCCGCGCCGTGGCGGCGGCGCTCGCGGCCCCGGATGCGGTCGACAACGATGTCGTCGCCACCGCGGCGCCGCCCAGGATCACTCGCCGGTTGAAACCGCGTCTGTCCATGCCGAACTCCCCATGTGGCTGTCATGAACCTGTGAAACCGTAGCGGCCACCCCTCGGTTTATCCACACTCAGGACAAAGTTCGTTTCATTGCTGCGATAGGTATTGGCGTCTGGCGCAAAGAGGTCTAGCTTCCTTGACGCTGTTGCTGCGACCGAGGAGGGGTGGGTGGCCACGTGCGGTCCACATCGCATCACAAACCCGCGCACATACGCGGGTTGAACACAACAAGCACCTCGAACGCACGAAGGACGAGAACGAGACGACGCGCCTGGGCCGCCACCGTGGCCGCCGGTGTCGTCGCCGCCGGCCTGCTGTCGGGTCCCGCCGCCAGCGCGCGCACGGCCCCGGATCCGTCCCTGACAACGATGTCCATCAAGTCGCCGCCCGGCGGCGCGAACGTACGTGTGCTGCTGTTCTACGGCTCGGCGGCCGGCGGCGAGGAGTCGCCTCTGGTGAACGCCGGGATCGCGGCGATCGAGCGGATCGGGCAGACCGGCCCGGAGAACCAGCGCTTCACGGTCACCGCCACCGGCGACGCCTCGGTCTTCACCAACGACAAGAAGCTGAGCCGCTTCAACACCATCGTGTTCCTCACCGGCGGCGGGGACGTCCTCGACCCGGAGCAGGAGGCCGGCCTGGAGGCGTACATGGAGGCCGGCGGCGGGTTCGTCGGCCTGCACGACGCGGCCCGCGCCGAGCCGTACTCGGACTGGTTCACCGGTCTGATCGGCGCCCGGCCCGCCGCCGGTCAGTCCACCGTGCAGCGGGCGACCGTGGAGGTCGGCGACCGGGTGCACCCGGCGACCAAGAGCCTGCCGATGGAGTGGAAGCGGCCCGACAAGTGGCTGAACTGGGCCAGGAACCCCTCCGGCGAGGTCCACACGGTCGCCAGGGTCCGCGAGTCGACGTACCGGCCCGGCACGGGCGCCAACGGCTGGGACCACCCGGTCAGCTGGTGCCGTGACTACGACGGCGGCCGCTCCTTCTACACCGGCATGGGCGGCACGGTGTCGTCCTACGACGAGACGGACTTCCGCGAGCACCTGCGCGGCGCCCTGCTGTGGACCACCCGCCTGGTGCGGGCCGACTGCAAGGCGACCATCACCGGCAACTACAAGGCGGAGCGGCTCACCCGGCCCAACCAGCCGGGCCAGAACGACCAGATCGGCGAGCCGCACGGCCTGGTCACCGCGCCCGACGGGCGGGTGTTCTACATCGGCCGGGGCGGCGCCGACGCCTCCCAGCCGGTCGTCACCGACTGGAACGACCCCGACGTCGGCAAGGGCAAGGGCGAGATCCACGTCTACGACCCGAAGACCAAGGAGGTCACCCTCGCCGGCGCGCTCACCGTCTTCGGCAACAAGGGCGGCGGCGACGAACTCGTCAAGGTCGAGGAGGGTCTGCTCGGCATCGAACTCGACCCGAGGTTCGAGGAGAACGGGTGGGTGTACCTGCACTACACCCCGCACTCCGGGATCGACCGCGACAAGCGCATGGCCGAGCGGCGGGTCTCCCGCTTCACACTCGACCTCGCCACCAACAAGCTGGACCTGGCCAGCGAGAAGGTGCTGCTGAAGTGGCCGGTGCAGATCCACAGCTGCTGCCACGCGGGCGGCGGGATGGCCTGGGACTCCAAGGGCAACCTGTACATCGCCACCGGTGACAACAACTCCAGCGGCTTCAGCGACGGCTACTCGGGCAACAACCCGCAGCCCAACTACAAGGGCGTGTCCTTCGCCGACGCGCGCCGCACCGCCGGCAACACCAACAACCTCAACGGCAAGATCCTGCGCATCCACCCCGAGCCGGACGGCACGTACACCCTCCCCGAGGGCAACCTGTTCACCGGCAAGGAGACCGACGAGGGCGGCGGCAAGACCCGCGGCGAGATCTACGTGATGGGCGTGCGCAACCCCGCGCGCATCTCCGTCGACAAGAAGACCGACATCCTCTACGCGGGCTGGGTCGGCCCGGACGCCGGCGCCCCGTCGACGACCTGGGGCCCGGCCAAGTACGACACCTTCGCCGTCATCACGAAGGCGTCCAACCGCGGCTGGCCGTACTGCATGGGCAACAAGCAGCCCTACCGGGACCGCAACCTGCCCGACCCGTCCAAGCCGCTCGGCTGGTACGACTGCGACCACCCGAAGAACGAGTCGCCGAACAACGACGGCCTGGTCAACCTGCCGCCGGTGACCGGCAACAACATCTGGTACTCGCCGCAGGGCGGCGCCCCGGACTTCCCGCGCGACGCGAACGGCGTCCCGTCCTACAAGCAGGACGAGGCGACGTACAGGCTGCCCTGGCTCAAGGGCGGCGGGCAGGCCGCGATGAACGGGCCGGTCTACCGCTACGACGGCACGAACTCCAGTGACGTCAAGTGGCCGGCGTACTGGGACGGCAAGTGGTTCGTCGGCGACTTCTACGACTCCGACCAGCCGCGCAACGCCGTCCTGATGGACCCGAGGACGCAGGGCGACGGCGGTCTGCCGGTGCACTCGGAGTCCCTGAAGAAGATCGTGCCGATCGGCAACGACGGCATCAAGAACCTGATGGGCTGGACGTTCGGCCCGGACGGCGCGCTGTACGTGCTGGACTACGGACGCGGGTTCTTCACCTCCGACGCCAAGTCCGCGCTGTGGCGGGTCACCTACACGGGCGGCGGGCCGACCCCGGCCGCCGGCCAGCTGGCGAGGGGGACGCAGTGATACGTCGACCAGGAATGTGGGCCGTCCTGCTGGCCTGCCTGATGACGGTGCTCGGCCTGCAGGCGCTGCCCGCGGCCGGGCAGCCGAAGGCCGAGGACGCCGGCGCGGCGGCGCAGGTGCTGACCTGGACCGCCGGTGACAGCATCACCGAGTACGCGTCCGCGCCGGCCACCGCGGTGGCCGGTCCGGCGACGATCGTCTTCGAGAACAGCGCGGCCACCGGCAACACCACCGGCATGCCGCACACCCTGACGTTCGTCACCTCCGACCCCGAGTTCAACAACGACGTCCAGCTCAACATCCTGGCCAACCCGGCCGACGCACAGGGCGGCCGGCACACCGCGGAGGTGACGCTCACCCCGGGCCGGTACTTCTACCACTGCACCATCCCCGGCCACGGCCAGATGCAGGGCATCCTGACGGTCACCGAGGGCGGCGGCGAGGACACCACCGCCCCCGAGGCCGCGGCGAAGGTGACCGGCACGCAGAACGACAAGGGCGAGTACGTGGGCGCCGCGACCGTCGCCCTCTCGGCCACCGACGAGGGCTCGGGCGTCGACCGGATCGAGTACGCGCTCGGCGACGACGACGCCTGGCAGCCGTACACCGCCCCGGTGGTGGTCGACCAGATCGGCGCGCACACCGTCCGCTACCGCGCCCTGGACAAGGCCGGCAACGTGTCGGAGGAGCAGAGCGTCGCGTTCACCGTCGTCGCCCCGCCGACGGACGACTCCACGCCGCCGGAGACCTCGGCGACCGTGGACGGCGAGAAGAACGCCGACGGTCACTACATCGACATGGCGACGGTCACCGTCACCGCGTCCGACACCGGCACCGGCGTCAACACCATCGAGTACGCGCTCGGCGCGGACGGCGCCTGGCAGCCGTACGCCGGTCCGGTGATGGTGCACGAGGCGGGCACGCACACCGTCCGCTACCGGGCCACCGACAAGGCGGGCAACGTCGCGGCGGAGAAGAGCGTGGAGTTCACGGTCGTCGCCGCTCCCCCGCAGGACACCACCCCGCCGGCGACCGGCGTGACCCTGGACGGCACGAAGAACTCCGACGGCGCCTACGTCGGCCGCGCCACGGTGACCGTCAGCGCCGACGACGGGCACGGCGGGTCCGGTGTCGCCGGCATCGAGTACTCCCTCGACGGCGGGCCGTACCTGGCGTACACCGCGCCCGTGGTGGTCGACCGGGCGGGCCGGCACACGGTGGCCTACCGGGCCTCCGACGAGGCCGGCAACACCTCCGAGCCGCTCACCGTGAGCTTCACGGTGGTGGCGTCCGGCGGGGTGCCCGCGCCCAACTGCCCCGAGTACGACGAGCGGCTGACGGTGATCGTCGGCACGGTCGACTCGGGCGTGCCGAACCGGGTGACCAACAACCGGTGCCGGATCGGCGAGCTGATCGAGGACGAGAAGCAGTGGACCTCGCAGGCGCTGTTCCTGAAGCACGTCAGGACCGTGCTGGACGCGCTCAAGGCGGAAGGGGTCGTCGACCGGCGGGAGTACCGGGCGATCAACAAGGCGGCCCGGCAGTCCGGCATCGGCACGCCCGGCCAGACCGAGGGGTACCGCACCATCCTGGACGGCACCGAGGCGTCGTTCGCCAAGTGGGAGCAGGTGGGCGGCGGTTCGTTCAGCCTGAACCCGGACGGGTCGATCACCTCGGGCACCAGCCGGGGCGGGCTCGGCATGCTGTGGTTCCCGGAGCGCACCTACGGCGACTTCTCGCTGAAGCTCCAGTGGCGTGACGACGCCCCGGGCACCGCGAACGCCAACGGCGGTGTGTTCGTGCGGTTCCCGCAGATCCACGACCACCCGGAGGAGCCCCGGCCGGAGTGGGCGGCCATCAAGTACGGACACGAGGTGCAGGTGTTCGACTCGCCCACCGGCGACATGTACAAGTCGGGCTCGGTGTACGGCTTCGACCGTGTGGGCCTGGCCGGCGCGGGCGTGACGCAGAAGGGCACCTGGAACGACTACGAGATCCGGGTGGTGGACCAGCACTACGAGGTCTACCGCAACGGCGTGCTGATCAACGAGTTCGACAACATCGGCGGCCTGGACTTCTCCCCGCCGCGCTCGGACGACCCGGGCACGGACGGGCGGCGGTTCGCCGCCGGCTACATCGGACTCCAGGTGCACAGCACGACGGACGTCATCTCCTACCGGGACGTGCGGATCAAGGATCTGTAGCCGCGCCCGCTCGCTGAACGAGCCGGGTCAGGACGCCGAGGGTTTCGGCTTCCTGGCCCGGCTCGGCTGCACCCGGCTGGGCTCGCCGGGCATCTTCGGGTACTCGGGCGGGTAGGGCAGGTCGCCGAGCCCGTGGTCGTGCTCGTCACGGCGGGCCAGCTCCAGCAGGTGCTCCAGCGAGAAGGCGTGGTCGTCCATGTCCGCGTGCACGTCGCCGAGTTCGGCGAAGCGCGCGGGCATCGTCGTGATGTCGAAGTCCTCCGGGTGGGCGACGCCCACCTCGTCCCAGCGCAGCGGCGCGGAGACGGGCGCGTGCGGGCGGGGCCGCACCGAGTAGGCGGAGGCGATGGTGCGGTCGCGGGCGGTCTGGTTGTAGTCGACGAAGATGCGCTCGCCGCGCTCCTCCTTCCACCACTTGATGGTCACCTGCTCGGGCATCCGGCGTTCCAGCTCCCGGCCGACGGCGATGGCGGCGCGGCGGACCTGGGTGAAGGTCCAGCGGGGCTCGATCGGCACGAAGACGTGCAGGCCCCGGCCGCCGGAGGTCTTGGGCCAGCCGCGCAGCCCGTACTCGTCGAGGACGGCCCGCAGTTCACGGGCGGCGCGGGCGGCGTCGTCGTAGTCGGTGCCGGGCTGCGGGTCGAGGTCGATGCGCAGTTCGTCGGGGTGGTCGACGTCCGGGCGGCGCACCGGCCAGGGGTGGAAGACGAGCGTGCCGTACTGGGCCGCCCACACCACGGCGGCCTCCTCCGTGGGGCACATCTCGTCGGCGCTGCGCCCGCTGGGGAAGGTGATGTGCGCGGTGGGGATCCAGTCGGGCATGCTCTTGGGCGCGCGCTTCTGGTAGAACCACTCGCCCTCGATGCCGTCCGGGTAGCGCTGGAGGGTGGTGGGCCGTTCGCGCAGGGCACGCAGAATGCCGGGGGCGACCGCCTGGTAGTAGCGGGCGACGTCCAGCTTGGTGTACCCGCGCTCCGGGAAGAAGACCTTGTCCGGGCTGGACAGCCGTACCGTCCGGCCGCCGACCTCCAGTTCCACCGCATCGCCCATGCGGCCACGGTAGGGCCGGGGGCCGGGGCCCGCACACCGGGCGCGGCTCCAGGGGCGCGGGGAACTGCGCGACCGGCCCCTGACGGGCCGCACCCGGCGTACGACGATGCGAGGCACCCCGTGAGCCGCGGGTACGGCGCTGACGGCGAGGCCCGCCGCAGGGGTGCCGCCCGGCAGCACCAGGCCGGCGCCTTCGATGCGCGGACCGCCGACTCCGTCCTTACAGTCGAGCCATGGACCTCCCGGTGATGCCGCCCGTCAAGCCGATGCTCGCCAAGTCGGTGGCGAAGATCCCGCCGGGCATGCAGTACGAGGCGAAGTGGGACGGCTTCCGGGCGATCGTGTTCCGCGACGGGGACGAGGTGGAGCTGGGCAGCCGTACCGGCAAGCCGCTCACCCGCTACTTCCCCGAGCTGGCCGATGCGCTGCGGGAGCGGCTGCCCGAGCGGTGCGTGGTGGACGGGGAGATCGTCATCGCCCGCGAGGGGCATCTCGACTTCGACGCGCTGACCGAGCGCATCCACCCGGCGGACTCCCGGGTGCGGACGCTGGCCGAGCGCACCCCGGCCTCCTTCGTCGCGTTCGACCTGCTGGCGCTGGCGGACGAGTCGCTGCTGGACGTGCCGCTGTCCGACCGGCGGCAGCTGCTGGTGCGGGCGCTGCGGGACGTCACCCCGCCGGTGCACGTGGCGCTGGCCACCACGGACGTCGAGGTGGCACGGGGCTGGTTCGAGCAGTACGAGGGCGCGGGGCTGGACGGGGTGGTGGCCAAGCCGCTGGACCTGCGGTACCGGTAGGACGAGCGGGCCATGTTCAAGATCAAGCACGAGCGGACGGCGGACGTGGTGGTCGCCGGGTACCGGCTGCACAAGAGCGGCCCGGTGGTGGGCTCGCTGCTGCTGGGCCTGTACGACGCGGGCGGCGCCCTCCAGCACGTGGGGGTGTCGGCCGCATTCTCCATGAAGCGGCGCGCGGAGCTGGTGGAGGAGCTGGAGCCGCTGCGGCTGGAGGACGTGTCGGGCCATCCGTGGGCGGCCTGGGGGGACGAGGCGGCCCACGCGTCGGCGCGGCTGCCGGGCGCGCCGAGCCGCTGGACGGGCAAGAAGGACCTGTCGTGGGTGCCGCTGCGGCCGGAGCGGGTGGCGGAGGTCGCGTACGACCACATGGAGAACGGGCAGCGCTTCCGGCACACCGCCCGTTTCCGCCGCTGGCGCCCCGACCGCACCCCGGAGAGCTGCACGTACGCGCAGCTGGAGGAGCCGGTCCGCTACGACCTCGCGGAGATCCTCGGCGGGCCGTGAGCGTGGCGGCCCGCGGTGGGTTCCCAGCCGGCCGTCAGGGCTTGATCAGCACCTTGACCGCGCCGTCCCGCTTCTTCTGGAACATGTCGTACGCCTCGGGGGCCTCGTCGAGCGTGACGCGGTGGGTGGCGAAGTCGTCGACGCCGAGCGGGTCCTCGTCGGTGAGGTACGGGATGATCTCGTCGCTCCACCGGCGCACGTTGGCCTGGCCCATGCGCATCTGGATCTGCTTGTCGAACAGGGTGAGCATCGGCATCGGGTCGGCCATGCCGCCGTAGACGCCGGAGAGCGAGATGGTGCCGCCGCGGCGGACCAGGTCGATGGCGGTGTAGAGGGCGGCGAGCCGGTCCACGCTGAAGCGTTCGGCCATCGGGCCGCTGATCTTGCGGGGCAGCAGCGCCGAGGCGTTCTGCACCATGCGGGCCGCCGCGCTGCCGTGCGCCTCGGTGCCGACGGCGTCGATCACCGCGTCGGGGCCGCGGCCGTCGGTCTGGTCGCGGATCGCCTCGACGAGTTCCTTCTCGTCGTCGAAGGAGCGCAGGTCGAAGGTCTCCACGCCGCGTGCCTTGGCCCGGCGCAGCCGTTCGGGGACCAGGTCCACGCCGAACACCCGTCCGGCGCCCTTGACCTGGGCGATCCGGCAGGCCATGTCGCCGATGGGGCCGAGGCCGAGCACCGCGACGCTGCCGCCCTGCGGGACCTCGGCGTAGGCGACGGCCTGCCAGGCGGTGGGCAGCACGTCGGAGAGGTAGACGAAACGGTCGTCCGCCGGGCCCTCCGGCACCTTGATCGGACCGTACTGGGCCTGCGGCACCCGCAGGTACTCGGCCTGGGCGCCGGGCACCGCGCCGTACAGCCGGGTGTAGCCGAACAGGGCCGCGCCCATGCCCTCGGCGGTGACCTGGGTGGTCTCGCACTGGGTGGGCAGGCCGGTCAGGCACATCCAGCAGTTGCCGCAGGCGATCTGGAAGGGCACCACGACCCGGTCGCCGACCTGGAGGTCGGGGACGGCCGCGCCGACCTCCTCCACGATGCCCATCGGCTCGTGGCCGAGGATGTCGCCGGGGGTCATGAAGGGGGTGAGCACCTCGTACAGGTGCAGGTCGGATCCGCACAGTCCGGTGGAGGTGACGCGGATGACCGCGTCGGTCGGCTCCTCGATCCTGGGATCCGGGACGGTCTCGACCCGTACGTCCCGCTTCCCCTGCCAGGTCAGTGCCTTCATCGCCGCCTGCTCCCTCCGTGCCGGCCGGTGTGTCCCGCCGTGCGGGCCCGTGCGCCGCCCGTGCGGTTGCGTCCGGGTACCCGAGGCGCCGGACGCCGAACCGTCGGTCGCTGGGCCGATCGGCGGACTCCACCGCGCGGAATCCCGTCCCGTCCGGCAGGCGCGTAGACGATCGGACAAGCGCACAATCGAAACAGCGGATGAATGAGGACGGCCGGTGGCGACGGTGGGCACGGAACGAGGGGCGCCGCGACGGCGCGGCGGCAGGAGGGCCGGAGTGCTTCCGGCCTCCCTGCTGGCCGCGCTGCTGGCGGGCGGACTGGCGGCGGGCTGCACGTCGGGCGGGTCCGGCGACGACGGCCGCGGACCGCGGGAGTCCCCGGCGGCGACACGGGACGCGGACGGGCAGGGGCCGCCGCCCGTCCTCGCCGTGAAGATCGACAACGCGCCCGAGGCCCGGCCGCAGTCCGGGCTCGACGCGGCCGACGTGGTCTACGTCGAGCAGGTGGAGGGCGGGCTGAGCCGGCTGATGGCGGTGTACGCCACCCGGCTGCCCGAGTCGGTGGGGCCGGTACGCAGCGCCCGGGAGTCCGATCTCGAACTGCTGCGCCAGTTCGACGACCCGCTGCTCGCCTTCTCCGGCGCCCAGAGCAAGCTGCTGCCGCTGATCGACGAGGCGCCGCTCACCCCCGTGAACCCGGAGTCGGAGTCCGGCGCCTTCACCCGGGACCCCGCGCGGGCGGCTCCGCACAACCTGTACCTGCGCCCGGACCGGGTGCTCGACGGCCCGCCCGGCGAGGGCGCGGCGACGACCGGTTTCCGTGCGGGCCCGGCACCCTCCGGCGGGACGCCCGACGACGAGGTCACGGTGCGCTTCCCGGCGGCCCGCTTCACCTTCACCTGGTCGGACGCCGACGGGCGCTGGCAGGTGTCGATGGACGGCTCCCCCGCGACCACCCGGGACGGCGACCGGCTGACGGCGGCCACGGTGGTCGTGCAGGACGTCACCGTCCGCCGCTCCGCCTTCCGCGACTTCCTCGGCAACAACACGCCGTACACGGAGACGGTGGGGTCGGGGAAGGCGACGGTACTGCGCGACGGGCGCGCCTTCCCGGTGTCCTGGAACCGCCCGGCCGCCGAGGACGGCACGTCGCTCGTGTCGCCGGAAGGCAACCCGGTGAACGTCGCGCCGGGGCCGGTGTGGGTGCTGCTGAGGTCGGCGGGGTGACGGCGCGGGGCGCCAGGCGGGGCGGGGACTCCTGCGGGGCGCGGGTTGACACTGCGGGAGGCCCGCGATCCGCATGACTGTCGCCCTCGGCTCGTCCACCTCTGCGCCCTGTGGCACCCCGGAGGCCGGGTGACGGGTTGACCGGGTGGCCGGTGAGCCGGGAGGCCGGTGAGCCGGGAGGCGTCACGGCGCCGGAAGAAGGCCGGGCGGACCGCGGTCACGCACGGGCGCGTGACCTACGGGGTGGGCGTTCTGGGCGGTTACCGGAGGCCGGCGCCCGTGGCCAGTTCTGTGCGGGCGCGTTCCACCAGGCCGTCCGCGCCGCATGACCGGGCCAGTGCCACGCCCCGTTCCAGGTCAGGCACGGAGCGGGCGAGCGCGCCGTACTCGATGCGGGCGGCGGCGTGTTCGTACTGGCACGGCGAGGACTCCAGGTAGGTGACCGCCTGGCCGGCCAGGCGCACCGCGCGCTGGCCGGTCTCCAGGGCGGCCGCCACCCGCAGCGCCTCGCCTATCGCCGTGTCCGTGCCGAGGCGTTCCGCGCGGCGGCGGAGGTCGACGGCGAGCCGGGCCGCGCGGGCCGGATCCTCGGTGGCGAGGGCGCGCCAGGTCGGCGGCGGCGAAGACGTGCACCGGGTTGTGGTGGCCGCGCGCGGCGGCGGCCTTCTCCGCCGCCTCCAGTTCGTTGACGCCCTCCTTGGTGCGGCCCACCGCGAGCAGCAGCCGGCCGCGCACCGAGCGCGGGTCGGGCAGCACGACGGTGGACGGGTAGGGCGGGGCGAAGCCGTGCCGCTCGGCCGTGGCCCACGCCTCGTCGACATGGCCCCGGGCGAGCAGCGTGTCGACGAGGTTGCTGGTGGCCGTCCAGTACAGCGGCAGTCCGCGGCCGACGCGTTCGGCGAGGCGCAGCGACTCGCGCAGGGAGTTCTCCGCCGCCTGGAGCCGGCCGCGCCTGCGGTGGGCGAGACCGACGTAGGCGTGGGCGAGGACCAGGTGGCCGCCGCCCCAGCCGGCCGTGTCGTACGCCCGGAGGGCCTCGCTGTAGAGCGCCTCGGCGCGGTCGAGGCGGTCGGTGTAGGCGTAGGAGCTGGCCAGCATCAGCAGCAGTTCGACGCCCCACTCGTTGTCCGTCCAGCCGAGTCCCGGCGCGAGACGGCCGTTGACCAGGGCGCGGTCGCAGATCTCGACGATCTCCTCGGCGTTCTCCCCGCGCATCATGGCGTCGAAGCCGCGCAGGATGAGCAGGGCGCGCTCGGCGTTGTCGCGGCCGGTGCAGGTGGCGGCGAGTTCGGCGAGGCGTTCGGAGCGGCCGGGGGTGAGGGACTCGCCGGCGTGCACGCCCTCCCACATGAACTGCACGGCCTGGAGCCGCATCCGGGTGGGTCCGGCGGGCATCCGGGCGGCCTCGGCCTCGACCGTGCGGACGGCCTCCTCCATCTGGTCGTTGTGCAGCAGGGCCTGGGAGAGGCGGATCACGGCGTCGACGCGCCGCTCGCCGTCCAGTCCGGGCATGCCGAGGGCGGTGCGCAGATGGCCGATGGTGCGGGCGGGCGCGGTGAGGAAGGTGGCGCTGCCCAGTTCGTGGAGGACGTGCGCGTGCACCTCGGGGCGGGGCGGTTCCTCCAGGGCGCGTTCCAGGCAGCGGCGGGCGGCGTCCGGGGCGCCGACGGCGAGGTGTTCGCGGGCGGCCTCGCGCAGCTGCCAGACCAGTTCCTCGTCGTCGTCCGGGTGGACCTCGAGGAGGTGACGGGCGGCCGCCGCGGCGCCGCGCCCGGAGTCGGTGACGATACGGGCCGCGATGCCGTGCATGGCGCGGCGCAGCGCGTCCGGGATGGAGTTGTAGACGGCGGTCGCGATCAGCGGGTGCACGAACTCCAGCTCGTCGGGTCCGGCGGACGCCGGGTCCCGCACCGTCAGGATGCGGGCGCCGCGCAGACGTTCGGCGCAGCGGGCCGCTTCGTCGGGGCCGAGGGTGGCGAGCTGGGCCACCAGGTCGACGGTGATGCCGTCGCCGAGGATGGCGGCCGCCCAGGCGAACCGGGTGGCGTCTATGCCCAGTTCCTCCAGCCGGGCGACGAGGCCGCCGCCGCGGGCGGAGCGGTTCAGGTCGCGCAGTTCGCCGGCGTGCGCCTCGATCGGTTCCAGCTCGCTGTCCTGCACCTTGGCGAGGAGTTCGACCGTCTCGTACGGGTTGCCGCCGGTGACGGCCCACACCTCGCGGCAGAACGCGGCGTCGGCGTTCTCCCCGAGCGTGGCGCGGGTCAGTCCGGCCGCCGCCTCGGGGGTGAGGGCGCTGAGGCTGGTGACGGGACGTCCGGCCGCCTCGGCGACGGCGTCCAGGTGACGGGCGCTCACGCCGGTGATCTCGCCGGGGCGGCGGGCGACCACGACCAGCACCGACAGGTCGGCGAGGCGCTCGGCGAACGCGGCGAGCCAGTACAGGGTCTCCTGGTCGGCCCAGTGGGCGTCGTCGATGAGCAGCACCAGCGGCCAGTCCCGGCGGGCCAGCCGGCGCACGGCGGCGACCAGGCCCTCGCACACGCCCTGCGGGTCGGCCTGCCCGTCGCCGGGGTCGGCTATACCGAGGGCGGGACCGGCGATGCCGTACCAGTCGCCCAGGTACTCGCGGGCCTCCTCCGGCAGCATCGACACCAGGGCGGGCTGGAGGAGTTGACGCACCACGTTGAACGGCACGGTGCGCAGGGTCTCTCCGCCGCGGGCGGACCAGACGGTGCAGCCGCGCTGTTCGGCGATGCGCCGGGTCTCGGCGAGGAGAGCCGTCTTGCCGAGTCCCGCCTCGCCGCGCAGCACCAGCAGCGTGCCGGGCGAGTGCCGGTCGGCGCACAGGACGTCGACGGCCTCCGCGATGGCGGCGAGTTCCTCGTCGCGCTCCCACAGGGCGGCCGAGGGTGCCGCCGGCGGCCGTACCTCCGTCATCCCGCTACCTCCCCGAGTCGCCCGAATGACGTACCGGACCCGAGCGTAGTCCCCCGCCCGGCCGAGCGGAGCCCGGTCGGGCCACGTGTTGCCGTGACGAGTGACACCGGGTGCCGCGGGTCGACGCGGCCCGCCCCTCACCAGGGCCCTGTCGGTCAACGGCTGTCCCCTTTCGACCCGTTGACACGGGAGGCGCCGTGCGTCGCCGCCCCGCGGAGGGCGCGGTTCCGGTGCGGGCGCGGACTCTCTCATCCGTCTTTCACCGACGCCTCATACGGTGGGGGCATGACGCAGGTGACTCCCCCCGGGTGGTACCCCGACCCCGGACAGACGCAGGACGCCCCGCCCACCGAACGGTGGTGGGACGGCACGGCCTGGACGGCCCGGATTCGCAGGACGGATGCGGATCCGGCGGCGCAGGGCGCGCAGGGTGTGCAGGACGCGCCGGCCGTGCCGGAAGGGGGTGACGGGGACGCGGCTGCCGCGGCGGGGCAGGACCGCCCTGCGGGTGACGCCCCGGCGGGGCGGGCAGATACGGGGCTGCCCTCCACGGGGCGGGGGGACGCGGACACGGCTGCCGCGGAGCCCGCCGCTACGGGGCAGGCGGACGCGAGCCGGGACGGCGTGGACGGTACGGCCGGAAGCGGGGCCGACGTGAGCCGGGCAGCAGCGGGACAGGGCGCTGCGGGACACGGGGCCGAAGGGCAGGCGCCTGTGGGGCAGGCGGCTGCCGGCCAAGCCGGCGCGGAGGACGCCGCCGCGGGAGCGGCCGTCCCAGGCCAGGTGGGCGCGGGGCAGGCCGGTGCGGGTCAGCCGGACGCGAGCCGGGGCGGCTCGGGCCGGGCGACCGAGGACACGGCCGCTGCGAGGCCGGCCGACGCCGTACCGGCAGCCGAAGGCCCGGCCGCTGCGGGGCCGGCGGCCGCTGTGCAGCGGGCCGACGCCGCGCACGCGACCGGGAACCCGGCCGGCGCGGAACGGCCGGCCGCAGGACAGACCGACCCGGGCACGGCGGCCATGGGCCAGGGCGACGCGACGCAGCCGGCCGTTGACCAGGCCGGCGCCCATCAGGCCCCTCCGGGCCACGCCGCCGCCGGCTGGAGCCACGCGGGGCCGGCGGCACCGGGGCAGTACCCCGCGTACGGGCACGGTGGCGGCTGGGGGCCCGTGGAGACGGTCGGCGGGGGCGTCCCCGGCTATCCGGGCCACCCTGCCCCGCAGCCGGGCGGCGGGCGGGGGCGGCGGCTGCGGATCGGGATAGCCGTCGCCGTGGCCGCAGCCGTGCTGGCGAGCATCGGCGTGGGGGTGTACGCCCTGACCGATGACGACGGCGGAGCGCGGAACACCTCCACCTCGCAGCGGCCCGGCGGGCAGGACGACGACCGGGGCGACCAGGACGACCGGGGCGACCAGGACGCGCCCGAGGGCGGTCCCGAGGGCGACGAGCCCCGCCGAGTCGAGAGCGGCTCCGTGACCGACTCGCTCAGCGGGATCAGCCTGCCCGTGCCCGAGGGGTGGTACGGGGAGGAGTTGCAGGCCGGCGCCGCGCTGACGGCGAAGGAGTCCTACGACTGCCCCGGCGACACCTCGAAGACCTGCGTCAAGGGCGGCGCGTACTCGGCGCCCGCCGTGGTGCTCGGCACCCGCGGCTCCACCGCCGAGGAGGTCGCGAAGGCGGACATCGCGGCGAACGCCGAGGAGAGCTACGGCGGCGAGTCGTACGGGCGGATCACCTCGCACGACGTGCTGGCGTCGAAGGCGGTGACCGTGGCCGGGCAGAAGGGATACCTGGTCCGCTGGAAGGCGGTGACCGAGAAGGGGTCGGACGGGTTCGTGCAGTCCCTGGCGTTCCCGTCGCCGTCCCGCCCGGACCAGATCGTGGTGGTGCGCTTCGGCGTGGACACCGACCAGCGGCAGACCGTCCTCGACGAGATCACCGAGGGCATCGAGGTGGCCGAGGGCGGGGGCGGCTCCGGGCAGGACGTCTGACGGTCCGTCCGTCCCCCGAAGACCGCGAAGGCGATCGCGAACGGCGACCACTGCGGCGTCGGCGGTGGCACGGCCGGGTGGGGCACCCCTCCGCTCAAGAGGTGTCCCACCCGGCCGGGTGGTGCGCCGCCCCCGTCCCCACGGTGCGGCGCGGTCGGGCCGCCGTCCGGTCGTCCCCATGACCGGTGCGGCCCGGGTCTCATTCCAGTCCGAGCGCGGGCAGTACCGCCGCCTCCACGAAGCGGAGCACGTAGTCCGGGTCGGCGTTGCACCCCTCGAGCACGGGCCGGGCCCGCAGCACCCCGAAGATCTGCGCCGGGACGTACTCCAGCGCCGGGTTGTCCGCGTCGACCTCGCCGCGCTCGACGCCCCGCCGCAGGATCTCCTCCAGCGCGGTGAGCTCCGGCTCGACCAGCGCCTCCCGCAGCGCCAGCGCCAGCTCCCGGTCCTGGAGGACCGCGTGCCCGAGCGCCTGGAACAGGGTGGCGTCCCTCGGCGACCACTCCCCCGCGCAGCGCGCGGCCTCGCGCAGGTCCTCGGCGAGGGAGCCGGTGTCGATGAGCGCGAACCGCGCCCGCCCGCTGGACCGGAGGGCGGCCGCGACGAACTGCGGCTTGGTCCGCCACTGCCGGTAGAGCGTGGACTTGCTGCACCGCGTGCTGGCGGCGACGCCCTCCATGGTGACGGCGTCGTATCCGCACTCGCGGATCTGGTTCAGCACGGCGTCGAAGAACTCCCGCTCCCGCTCAGGCGTGATCTTGGAGCGGCGCGAGGCCCCGGCCGGTCCCGGTCGGTCCGCGTCCTGCGACGTCATCGGCTCGGCTCCCTCTCCCTCGACGGAGTGTGTCGTACGTCAATCGGTACTCGAGTGTACCGGTACGCGAGCGTATCGGTACACTGGCGTATCGGTACGGCATCGTATCGGTACGTTCGCGTACCGATCTTGATCCGCACCGGTGAGCTGGACCCGCACCGATGAGCTGGACCCGGTCCCCGAGTCAGCAGCTCCGCCAGCACCACGACACGCACCACCGTCAGCGAAGGGACCGGGGGCATGCACGCGCGCGAGGAGTTCGAGGAACCCGACCCGCCGGAACCACCTACCCGCGGCCGGCCGCCGCTCGTCCGCGAGCTGCTGCTGGTGGCGGGCCTGTTCCTCGTCTACAAGCTGGGGCGCCAACTGGCGTCCGGCCACACCGCCGAGGCGTACCGCAACGGCCGTGAGGTCTGGGACCTCGAGCGGGCGCTGCACCTGCCGGGAGAGGGCGCGGTGCAGTCCGCACTGCTGCACGGCGACCTCCTCGTGCAGATCGCCAACACCTACTACGCGGTCGTCCATTTCCCGGCCACCGCGGCCTTCCTGATCTGGCTCTACCTGCGCCGCCCCGGCCACTACGTCTGGGCCCGGCGCGCGCTGGCGGCGGTCACCGCGGCCGCGCTGGTGCTGCACCTGGCGTACCCGCTGGCGCCGCCCCGGCTGCTCCCGGCGACGGGACTGGCGGACACGGCGCGGCTGTTCGGGCCGTCGGTCTACGGGCCGCCCGAGGCCGACCAGCTGTCGAACCAGTTCGCGGCGATGCCGTCGCTGCACTTCGGCTGGGCGCTGATGGTGGCGATCGGCCTGATCGCCGTCACGCGGACGGTGTGGCGGTGGCTGTGGCTGCTGCATCCGCTGGTGACCCTGCTGGTGATCGTGGGAACGGCGAACCACTTCTGGCTGGACGCGCTCGCGGCGGCGGCCCTGCTGGGGCTCGCCCTCGCGGTGGTGCGCCGGCCGCGCCCCGCCCCCGCGCCGAGGATCGTCCGGCCCAGGCGGCCGGAGCGGCGCCACGCGCTCGTGGGGGCGGGACGATGAGCGCGCTGCTCGTGGCGGTTCTGCTCTCCCTGGTCTCGGCCGTCGCCTACGCCGTCGCCGCCGTGACCCAGGCCCGGCTGGCCGCCCGCGGCTCCGGCGCCGGGGCGCTGCGGCTGCTCGGCAGCGGCGCCTGGTGGGGCGCGGTCACCCTGAACGCGGCGGCCGCGCTGCTGCACGTCGTGGCCCTCAAGTACGGCCCGCTGACCGTGGTCCAGCCGCTGGGCGCGCTCACCCTGGTCGCCGCGGTGCCGCTGGGGGCGCGGATAGCGGGACGACCGGTGAGCGCGGTGGAGTGGCGGGGTACGGCCCTCACCCTGGCCGGGCTTGCGACGATCCTCGCCACGGCGTCCGGACCGGCGCCCGACGACGTGCTGAGCGTCCCGGAGGCGCTGGCCGTCGCGGGCGGTACGGCGACTCTGATCGGCCTGCTGTCCTGGCCCGGCGCCCGCCCCGAATTGCGCCATGCGACCGCGTCGGGCGTCGCCTCGGGCGTGGCCTCGGCGCTGACCCAGACGGTGACGGTCGCGGCGACCGACCGCACCGGCCCGGTGCTCGACGTGCGCGTGATCGGAGTGGCGCTGCTGGTCGCCGTGTTCGCGGCGGGCGGCCTCCTTCTCGCGCAGACCGCGTACCGGGGCGGCCTCGGAGCCCCCTTGGCGATGGTCACGCTCGCCAACCCCCTGGCGGCGGCGGTGATCGGCCTGGGCCTCCTCGGCGAACATCTGCGCGGCGGCGCGCCCGGTGTGGCGTTCGCCCTGTTCGGCGCCGCCCTCGCGTCGTGGGGAGTGGTCCTGCTGTCGCGGGCGAGCGAGGGGGCGTCCGCTCCGGCGGAGGGTGTGGAGGTGGGCGTGGGTGAGCCGTTGGGGGGTGAGCCGAGCACGCCTCCGGTGGAGGTGCGGGCGCTGATCCCGGCGGCGACCGGAGCGTCCGGCGTCGCGCGACTGCCGGCACCGGCGGTGGTCGCCGGCGGCCCGCTGCCGCCGCCGAGCCCGTCGGCAGGGGCTGCCGTTCCCTCCCCCGCCCGTGCCCACGACGGCGCACCGCTCGGCGTGACGCCGGCGCCTGTGACGGTGACGGCGCCGGAGGATGCCGCGCTCCTTCCCACCCTCCCCTCCCCCGGACCGCCGGCGACCACGGCCCGCAGACCCGGTCGACGGCGGAGGCGGCACCGGTGTCCCGGGCGCCGGGCCGCCTGAATCACGCCTGAGCCGTGACGCCTGCACACGCCGTCAGGAGCTACGCCGCGTCGGTTCCGCCGTCCGCCGGTGCGCATACGCCTGCCAGTCCATGATCGGCACCGCCGCTCCCGCCGCCTCCGTGCCTCGGCAGTGGGCGTGGTGCCGGCGGGCGATGCCGTCCAGGTCGAGGTGGGGGCCGAACGCGGGGTGCGCGGTGAGCCGCCGGGCGTAGGCCCACAGCCGCGGGTGCTCGGTGATGCGGTGCACCGCCGAGGCGTCGAGATGGTGCCGGTGCACGGTGTCCAACTGCACCAGCGTCACCCACACCCGCACGTCGGCCAGCGTGAGTTCGTCGCCGAGGACGTGGTCCCGCGAGGCGAGCCGCAGTTCCAGCACGTCCAGCGCGCGCAGCAGCGTGGCGAGCGCGAGGTCGCGTTCCACGCGGTCGCCGCCGTACAGCCCGGCGCGCTGGGCGGTCGCGTGGACGCCCTGCTCGCAGAGCCGCTCGACGGCGGCGAACGCCTCGTCGGTGTCGTGCGGGAGCAGACAGGGCCCGGCTCCGCCGAACCGCCGGGCCAGGTCGCGGACGATGTCCGGGGCGTGGGTGCTGACGACGGTCCCGGTCCAGTTGTCGTGCAGGACGGGCGCCAGGGCCGGGCCCGGGTGGAGGTGCGCGCTCGCCTCGTACAGCGGGCGCAGTGCCCGGTGTCCGCCGTCGGGGGCGTCGGGCACGGCGGGCAGCGGCGTCACGGGGAGGACGTCGCCGAGGCCGAGCAGGCTGTGGGTGACCGCGATCTGGAGACACTGGGGACAGGCGGACGACAGGTGGAGGCGGTAGCGGTGGGGTGCGGCGTAGTACCCGCTGCGCGGGTCGTCGCCGATCCTGCCCCGGAACGGCGGCACGGCGACGGTCGGGGATGTGGCGGACATGCGTCTCCCAGGGTGCTCGGTGACGGGCGTACGGGCGTGGCGCACGCGGGGGCCGTCAGGCCCGGCCGGGATGCGGTGTCGGGTACGGGGAGGGTGCGAGAGGGGGTCTCAGGGGCGCGTGGGGAGGGCGTCGTCCGGGGAGCCCGTCGCGCCGCACACGCGCGCGAGGTCGATGTGGCGCCGGGACGTCAGCAGGGGCAGCTGCCCGAGGGCGACACGTACGGTGTCCCCGCCGAGGTCAGGAGCTGCACGGCCCATCTCGTTCCCTACCGATTCACTAGGATTCCTGTCCAGGAGTCTCGGGGCGGACTCCGCCCGCGTCAAGGGGGCCGCCGGCCCCCGCGCCCGGCGTCTCACCACGTGAGAGCGGGACGGGCCCGGAAGAGGGCCCGCCCGGGTCAGACCACCGTCACCTCGTGCCGCACCACGGCGTCGAACAGGTAGCCCTGGGTGTTGAACACAGAGACGTCCGGCTGGGTGCGGCCCGCCGTGTCGCCGGCGCGGGCCAGCAGCTGGGTCGCGCCCCGGGTGCGGGGCGTCCAGGTGACGGCCCACCGGGTCCACGTGTCGGGACGCGGCCGTTCCAGCAGCCGGGCCGGCCGCCAGCTCGATCCGCCGTCGGTGCTGACGTCGACCCGTGCGACCGGGCCCGCGCCCGACCACGAACGGCCCGTCAGCACGTGGCGCCGGCCGGCCCGGAACGTGGCGCCGCTCGCCAGCTCGAAGGCGCTCTTGAGGGTCTGCCGGGTCAGCGGCGCGCTGCCGCCCTCGGGGTGGGCGGGCCCGAACAGCCGGTAGAAGGTGGTGTTCCACGGCGAGAACAGCGGCTGCGCGGACACCTCGACGTCGCCGACCCACTTGACCGACGCGATACCCACCCAGGAGGGCACCAGCACGCGCACCGGGTGGCCGTGGTCGGGCGGCAGCGGCTCACCGTTCATCTCGTAGGCGAGCACGACGTCGTCGAGCGCCTTGGCCAGCGGCAGCGGCCGCCGCACCCGGCCGAGGTTCTCCCCGCCGCTGACGTACTCGGCGTCCAGGCCGCGCGGCTGCACGTCGACGGCGTACGGGGACAGGCCCGCCCGGCGCAGGACGGTGGCCAGGGGCACGCCGCGCCAGCGGGCCACGCCGATCGCGCCGAGCGTCCAGGGGGTGCCGGAGACCGTCTCGCCCTGCTGGGTGGCGTAGCCGCTGCGTCCGTTGCCGGCGCACTCGACGAAGGCGGTGCGCGTGACGGAGGGCAGCCGGCGCAGGTCGTCGTACCCGAACTCGACCGCCCTGTCCTCGCCGGGCCCGCCGCGCAGACCGCTCCCCCACAGCCGCAGCCGCCAGTCGTCCGCGTCGATGCGCGGGGTGGCGGTGTGGTTGCGGACGAAGAACAGGTCGTTGGGCGTGTGGTGGCCGGTGCCGCGCAGGGCCTCCCAGCGGGTCTCGGCGTTGGTGCCGTGGCGGACGAACGCCTCGGGCGGCAGGGGTTTGACGATGGTGTCGCCGTCGGCGGCGCGGGCGGGCGCCGGTGCGGTCAGGGGCAGCGCGCCGGCGCCCCCGGTGGCGGCGAGCAGGGTGAGCATGCGGCGGCGGCTCACGCCGTCCGCCCTGGCCTCGCCGGCCAGCCACTGGCGCAGCCGGTGCCGGTCGTAGGCGGTCTCGTCGGGACGGGAATTGGGCACGGCGGAGGAGGGCATGACGGGGATCCTCGTCGTCGGAGGGCTTGAGGAGGAGGGATGAAGGAGGGATGGAGGTGGGATGCAAGCACGCGCCGTTCGGGGGTGTCAACGCTCCGTCAGGTCCGTGCGACCGCGCCTCCGGCGGGTCTCCAGGTTCCGGAGAACGACCGTGTCCGCTCAGCATGTGAGACGTTCCCCTCTTTTCCTACGGACTTACTAGGAAAAGCTTGACGGTGTTCACCGGGGGTGCGCAGCATGAGGGACATGTCCCCTGTGCAGCAGCGACTCGTACGTCGTCGGCATGTCGACTTCGGTCACGTCGTCAGCGCCGCCTGCTGTCGCGCCTGACGCACGGCCCGCACGCCGGCCGTGCCACTCCGGCCCCCTTCCCGGCTCACACGCACCACCCCCGCGTCCGCCGGGCACCCGACACCATTCCCGAGGGACTACCGCCATGACCACGGCACTTCCGCACCCGACCGCCTCGCTCCGTCCGCTGCCCGACGCGCGCCACCTCCACCTGGTGGCCGACGGGGTGCGGCACGACGCCGAGGACCCCGCGTCCCCGCCGCTCGTCGGCTACCTCCTGCTGGTCCCCCAGGGCACCGATCCCCTGGACCTGTTCGCGAAGGACCGGCCGCGGGCCGAGTTCCGGCTGCTGGCCGCCGACGGCACGACGCCCGCGCGGCAGCCGGCGGACGACGCCGTCACGATCGACGCCGCGCGCCGCACCGCAGAGGTCGACGGGCGCGAACTCGACCTGACGTACCTGGAGTTCGAGCTGCTGGCGCACCTCGTGCGGCGCCCCCACCTCGTGCAGTCGCGCGAGGCGCTGGTGGCGGCCGTCTGGGGCTACCACCACGTCGGCGACGGCCGCACGGTCGACGTCCACGTCGCGCGTCTGCGCCGCAAGCTGGGCGCCGCCCACCGGCACCGGATCGTGACCGTCCGGTCCATCGGCTACAAGTACGTCCCCGACCAGCAGGACAGCCCCCACGCCGCAGCCCGCGGCCGATCCTGAGGAGAGCACCGCCATGTGCCCTGCCGCCGCGCCGACCCGCCCCGCGTCCCCGGCCGAACCCGTCGCGCACGGCCGGGCGCACTGGCTGCGCGTGGCCCGCGAGGCGGCGGAGGACCTGGCCACGGACACCGTGATCCGGGAACAGGCGGGAAAGGCCCCGGTCGACGAGGTGTCCCGGCTGCGCGAGGCGGGGCTGCTGACCCTGCTCACGCCCGCCGGGCGGGGCGGCGGCGGTGCGGACTGGGACACGGCGTACGCGGTGGTGCGGGAGATCTCCACGGCCGACGGCGCCATAGGGCAGCTCCTCGGCTCCCACTACTTCCTGTCGTGGAGCGCCCGGTTCTTCGGGGACCCGGAGACGGCCCTGCGGACGGCGGAGCGCGCCGCGTCCGAACAGTGGTGCTGGGGCGGCGGGTTCGCCCCGCAGGACCCGCCGCTGACCCTGTCCCGCACGTCCCGGGGCCTGTTCCTCGGCGGCCGTCAGAGCTACCCGACCGGGGTGCTGGTGGCCGACCGGCTCGCCGTGCGGGCGGTACGGGAGGACACCGGCGAGCCTCTGGCCGTGGTGGTGGACCCGGCCCTCCGGGGCGTGGTGGTCGACGCGGCCGGCGACACCTTCGGGCAGCGGCTCGCGGGCGGCGGCAGCGTGGAGTTCGACGACGTCCCGGTGGGCGCCGGCGACGTCCTGGGCTCGCTGTCCGCGGACGAGGACCACCTGGTCCCCCGGGCCGCGCTGGCGGCGCCCGTGGGCCGCCTGTTCTCCGTGCAGCTGCTGCTCGGCATGGCCGAGGGGGTGCTCGCCGAGGTGCGCGAGTACAGCAGGGCGGGGCACCGCCCGTGGCACCCCGTCCCGTCCGCCGGCGCGCCGGACGACCCACAGGTGCTCACCGCGTACGGCGAGCTGACCGTGCTCGCCCGCTCCGCGTCCGCGCTGTGCGACCAGGCCCTGGACGCCGTACGGCGGGGGCTCGAACGCGGCGAGGACCTGACGTACGACGAGTACGCGGACGTCTCGGCGCTGGTGTCCATGGCCGAGACCGCGGCCTCGCGGGCGGCGCAGGAGTCCGCCACCCGCGCGCTCGACATCGTCGGCCCGCGCTCGGCGTCCGCGCGGCTGGGCTTCGACCGCTTCTGGCGCAACGCCCGCACCCACACCCTGTACGAGCCCGTCGCCCACCGGCTGCGGGACGTCGGGGACTACTTCCTCAACGGCGCCCACCCCCCGTTCGTCCTGCCCGCCTGACCTTCCGAGGCCGGGGGCTCCCCGAGGACATGCCGTGGACTGGTCCACCGGACTCGCCGGACTGACCGCGGGCCTCGTCGTCTCCGTGGCGACCACGCCCGCGGGGGTGTCCGGCGCGGTGTTCCTGCTGCCGGTGCAGCTCGGCGTCCTCGGGGTGCCGAGCCCGGCGGTCACGCCGACGAACCTGCTGTACAACGTGGTGGCCGGGCCCGGGGCGCTGCTGCGGCACCGCACCGGCCCGCTGCACGACCCGCTGACCCGCCGTCTGGTGAGCGGCACCCTCCCCGGGGTCGTGGCCGGCGCCGCCCTGCGGGTGTTCGCCGTTCCGGGGGCCACCGTCTTCCGGCTGCTGATCGCCCTACTGCTGGTGCCGCTGGGGCTGTGGCTGGTGCGGCGGACCCTGCGACCCGCCCGGCCGGTGCGGGACGACGCCGAGCCGTCGCCGCGCGCCGTGACCGGGCTCGCGCTGGCGGTCGGCGTCGTCGGCGGGATCTACGGCATCGGCGGCGGCTCGCTGCTGGGGCCGCTGCTGGTCGGGCGGGGCATGTCCGTCGCGCGGGTGGCCCCGGCGGCGCTGGCCTCGACCTTCGTCACGTCCGTGGCGGGCGCGGGCGCCTTCGCGCTGCTGTCCCTGGCGGGCACCGGCGAGGTGGCGCCGGACTGGTACCTGGGGTCGGCCTGCGGTCTTGGCGGACTGATCGGCGGGTATCTCGGCGCGCGGCTCCGGCCACGCCTGCCCGAGAACGGGCTGCGCCTGCTGCTGGGCCTCCTCGCCACGGCCGTGGGAGCCCTGCACGCCTTGCAGGCGCTGGGGTGACCGCCAGGGCTCACGCCCCCCCGCCCCAGCTTCCGCGCCCCCACCGCGGGTGGAGGCCCGTGCGGGCCGTACGGGATAATGGCCGCATGCGGATCTCAGCCAGGGCGGACTACGCGGTACGTGCCGCGCTGCAACTCGCGTCGTCCGGGGCCGACGGGCCGCTCAAGGCGGAGGCGATCGCCGACGCGCAGGACATCCCGCACAAGTTCCTGGAGAGCATCCTCAACGACATGCGGCGGGGCGGGCTCGTGGTGAGCCAGCGCGGCGGGAACGGCGGGTACCGGCTGGCGAAGCCCGCCGACTCGATCAGCATCGCCGACGTCATCCGCGTCGTGGAGGGTCCGCTGGTCTCGGTGCGCGGCGTGCGGCCGCCCGAGCTGTCCTACTCCGGTCCCGCCGAGTCACTGCTGCCGCTGTGGATCGCGCTGCGGTCGAACGTGCGCCAGATCCTGGAGGGCGTGTCCCTCGCCGACGTGGCGTCGTCCCGACTCCCCGCCGGGGTGGCCGCGTTGGCGGACGCACCGAAGGCCTGGGTGAATCCCTGATTCCGGCCGCGGACCAGGCCGTTCTCACCATGTGAGCGACAGGCGTCCATCATATGAGCAGCCTCTTGGGGTAGGGGCTGGTTTCTGCCACGATCCCTAGCAGCCAGGTAGGAAAACTAGGGATCTCCAGGGGGTGGCCATGACCGCGCGTCCGTACGACGTCGCCGCACGCCTCCTGCTGACCTCGCGCCGCCACATCGACTTCGGCCGCACGTCCAGCGCCATCTGTCGGCCGGCCTGAGGCTCCGCCGGGACCGCGTCCGCGGCCTGCGGCGCCCCTGAGCCCGCGCTCCCCGTACCGCACCGCACACCGTTCCACGGCCGCCGACCGTCCCCGCGAGGCAGGCCCGACGGCCGCGCGGGCGCACGCCCCTGAGCGCACGCCCGTACGCCGGCACCGTCCCGAACCGCCCTTTCCCGAGAGGACACCTCCGTGTCTGCCGCACGACCGTTCACCATCCTGCGCACCGTCGCCGCCGCAGCGGCCCTCCCGCTTCTGCTCACCGCCTGCGGCTACGGTTCCGACGCCGAGGACGACGCCCCCAAGGCGGAGGTCGCGGCGGACGCGAAGAAGCTCTCCGCCTCCGAGGTGAAGATCGGCTACTTCCCGAACCTCACGCACGCCACCGCCCTGGTCGGCGTCCAGGAGGGCCTGCTCCAGAAGGAGCTGGGCGGCACCACGATCAAGTCGTCGACGTTCAACGCCGGGCCGTCCGAGATCGAGGCGCTGAACGCCGGGTCCATCGACATCGGCTGGATCGGCCCCTCCCCGTCCATCAACGGCTACACCAAGTCGGCCGGCAAGAACCTGCGCATCATCAGCGGTTCGGCCTCCGGCGGCGTGAAGCTCGTGGTGAACCCGGACAAGATCAAGAACCTGGACGACCTCAAGGGCAAGAAGATCGCCACCCCGCAGCTCGGCAACACCCAGGACGTGGCCTTCCTGCACTGGATCGCCGAGAAGGGCTGGAAGGTCGACGCCCAGAGCGGCAAGGGCGACGTGTCCGTGGTGCGCACCGACAACAAGATCACCCCGGACGCCTACAAGTCCGGCTCCATCGACGGCGCGTGGGTGCCCGAGCCCACCGCGTCCAAGCTGGTCGCGGACGGCGCGAAGGTGCTGCTCGACGAGTCCGACATCTGGCCGGACAAGAAGTTCGTGATCACCAACATCATCGTGTCGCAGAGCTTCCTGAAGGAGCACCCGGACGTCGTCGAGGCCGTGCTGCGCGGCTCGGTGAGGACCAACGCGTGGATCAACGCCCACCCGGACCAGGCCAAGGCGTCCGCGAACAAGGCGCTGGAGAAGCTGTCCGGCAAGGCCCTGCCGGCCGAGGTGCTGAACCCCGCGTGGAAGTCCATCACCTTCCTCGACGACCCGCTGGCCTCCACCCTCGACGCCCAGGCGGAGCACGCGGTGTCGGCCGGCCTGCTGGAGAAGCCCGACCTGAACGGCATCTACGACCTGAGGCCGCTGAACAAGGTCCTGAAGGCCGAGGGCAGGCCCGAGGCCGACGACGCCGGTCTCGGCGTCCGCTGACGACGCCCGCGATCCGACGACACGCCACGAGGCAACACCCCCAGGAGGTGACGACCATGGCCACCACGATGGCCGGGACGGCCGAGGACACCACGACGGCGGCCCACGCCGCGCGGGTCGAGCACGTCTCGAAGTCCTTTCCCGCTCCGGGCGCCCCGGGCGGACGGCAGCTCGTGCTGGACGACATCACCCTCGATGTCGCCCACGGCGAGTTCGTCACCCTCCTGGGCGCCTCGGGCTGCGGCAAGTCCACCCTGCTCAACCTGGTCGCCGGGCTGGACCGGCCGTCCGCCGGCGCCATCGGCACCGACGGCCGCCCCGCCCTGATGTTCCAGGAGCACGCCCTGTTCCCGTGGCTGACCGCGGGCAAGAACATCGAACTCGCCCTGAAACTGCGCGGGGTGGGCAAGCCGGAGCGCCGCCAGGAGGCGGAGCGGCTGCTGGAGCTGGTGCGGCTGAAGGACGCGCACGGCAAGCGGGTGCACGAGCTGTCCGGCGGCATGCGCCAGCGCGTCGCCCTGGCCCGGGCGCTCGCCCAGGACAGCCGGCTGCTGCTGATGGACGAGCCGTTCGCCGCGCTCGACGCCATCACCCGCGACGTGCTGCACGACGAACTGACCCGGATCTGGCGGGAGACGGGCCTGTCGGTGCTGTTCGTGACGCACAACGTCCGCGAGGCGGTGCGGCTCGCCCAGCGCGTCGTCCTGCTGTCGTCCCGGCCGGGCCGCGTCGCCCGGCAGTGGACCGTGGACCTGCCGCAGCCGCGCCGCCTCGAGGACACCGCCGTCGCGGAGCTGTCCGCCGAGATCACCGAAGAACTGCGTGGGGAGATCCGCCGTCATGGCCAGCACTGAGAAGACCGCCGGCGTCACCGGGAGGACCGCCGCACCCCAGGACCCGGACGACCTCGCCGGTCTCGAGGCCGGCCTCGACGCGCTGGACGCGGCGCAGACGGTCCGCACCCCGCTGCGCGAGACCCTGCTGCGCAAGGTGCTGCCGCCGGTCACCGCCGTCGCCCTGGTGCTGGTGGTGTGGCAGATTCTCGTCTGGGCGGAGGTCGCGCCCCCGTACAAGCTCGCCTCGCCCTCCGACGTGTGGGGCGAGGTGCGCGCGGCCTGGCTCCAGGGCACGCTGCTCGACTACATCTGGACATCCGTCTCGCGGGGCCTGGTCGGTTTCCTGCTGGCGCTCGTCATCGGCACCCCGCTCGGGCTGCTGGTGGCGCGGGTGTCCTTCGTGCGGGCGGCCATCGGCCCGATCCTGTCGGGCCTTCAGTCGCTGCCGTCGGTCGCCTGGGTGCCGCCCGCGGTGATCTGGCTGGGCCTGAACGACTCGATGATGTTCGCCGTGATCCTGCTGGGCGCCGTCCCGTCCATCGCCAACGGCCTGGTGGCGGGCATCGACCAGATCCCGCCGCTGTTCCTGCGCGCCGGGCGCACCCTGGGCGCGACCGGGCTGCGCGGCGCCCGGTACATCGTGATGCCGGCCGCGCTCCCCGGCTACGTGGCCGGGCTCAAGCAGGGCTGGGCGTTCTCGTGGCGCTCGCTGATGGCCGCCGAGATCATCGCCTCCTCGCCCGATCTGGGCGTGGGCCTCGGCCAGTTGCTGGAGAACGGCCGCAACAACAGCAGCATGCCGCAGGTGTTCCTGGCCATCCTGCTGATCCTGTGCGTCGGCATCGCCGTCGACCTGCTGATCTTCAGCCCGCTGGAGCGGCGCGTGCTGCGCGGGCGGGGCCTGCTCGTCAGCCGCTGACCCCGCCCGCGCAGGACTCGCCCGTCAGGACCCGTACGCCTCCACCTCGCTGAACTGGGCGGCCGGCCAGCCGGTGTTGCCGGTGACGTGCAGCCGCAGATGGCGCAGGCTGCCGTCGACCGGGACGGTCACCGTGTTGCCGGTCGCCGGGTCGAAACGGTACTCACGGGCGGCGGCCAGCGTCGTGTACGCGGAGCCGTCGGTGCTGCCCTGCACGGACAGGGTCTGGGTGCGGGCCTGCCACGCGGCCTGCGGCGGCAGCTTCAGCACCACCCGGCGCACGGTGCGGGTGGCGCCGAGGTCGACCGTCAGGGTCTGCGGGAAGGCGTGGTTGGCGGACTCCCAGTAGGTGTTCGGGTCGCCGTCGACGGCCTTGCCGGGGGTGTACACGTCCTGCGAGCCGGTGGCGGTGGCCGGGCGGTTCAGGGCGAGGTTGCGGTCCGGGTCGGGTTCCGGTTCGCCCTGGCCGGGCTGGGGCCAGGTGGCGCAGTCGGACCAGGTGCCGCTCCAGCCGGAGTTGCCCCCGCCGTCGGTGACGGTGAAGGCGCCGGAGCCCGCCGGATAGGGGCAGTTGTAGATTCCGGCGGAGCCGACGCCGGTCGCGGTGACGTCGCGGAAGGTGGCGGCCCCTTGGGTCTCCGCCTGCACGACGACCGTCCCGACGCGGTTCACGGTGGCGCCGTCGACGGTGATGTTCCGGGCGGCGAGGCCGCGTCCGCTGCCG
This sequence comes from Streptomyces lusitanus, assembly GCF_042647945.1. Lineage (NCBI taxonomy): Bacteria > Bacillati > Actinomycetota > Actinomycetes > Kitasatosporales > Streptomycetaceae > Streptomyces > Streptomyces lusitanus. The sequence goes on along the minus strand of NZ_JBHRWL010000020.1, from coordinate 30,329 downwards.
GAGACGAACTCGAAGGCGCTGTACGGGCTGTCGGTGATCGTGGTGTTCGTGATCCGTACCTGTGCGTCGATGGCACTGTCGTAGGAGTCGACGCGCAGGGCGCCCATCGGGTGGTTCCAGTTGGGGTTCATCGCGCCGGTGCGCACCAGGGTGTTGCCGTCGACGGTGATGGTGCCGGACAGCGGGTGGAACGGGTCGAGGAACTTCTGGTTGGAGATGGCGATGCCGCTGCCGAGGGCGTTGGTGTCGGCGATCAGGTTGTTCCGGACGGTGATGTCGGTGCCGCCGTAGATCGCGATGCCGTTGGCGAGGTTCGGCTGGGTGATCGTGTTGTTCTCGAAGACGCTGCCGACGTCGGGGGCGTTCAGCGACCACATGGCGAGGGCGTCGTCGCCCTGGTTGCGCAGGAAGTTGTTGCGGACCTTCACCCCGCGGGCGTTGCCGTTGAGGTTGAGGCCGTCGGCGGTCATGTCGAGGAAGCGGCTGTTCTCGACGACGAGGTTGTCGTTGTTCCCGGTCAGCCACAGCCCCACCTTGAGGTGCTGGAGCCACATCCCGGAGACGGTCGAGCCCGGTCCGAGGGAGCCGTTGACGAAGTTGTCCGGGCTGGAGTCGACGCGCTCGGTGACCTCGCCGATGACGGCGAAGTCCTTGATGTGGACGTTGCCCGCGGAGGCCGACTGGTCGATGAAGCGGGAGGTGCGCACGACCGAGTGCCAGTGTCCCGCGCCCTGGAGGGTGACGTTCTGGACGCCGCTCAGGGAGGAGGTCAGCCGGTACTCGCCCGGCGGGATCCACACGGTGCCGCCCTGGGCGGCGGCGATGGCCTCGCGGAACGCCTGGGTGGAGTCGCCCTGCCCGGTGGGGTCGGCGCCTCTGTCGGTCACCGAGACGGACCCGGAGGGGCGGGTGGCGGCGCCGGGCGCCTGCTCGAAGTCGGCCACGTCGACCGTGACCTGCACGTTCGTGGCCTGGAAGGCGACGGTGTCGCCGGCCTGGACGTCCCGGCCGAGCAGCATGCGCGCGTTGCCGTAGAGGTGGTGGGTGCGGGCGCCCGGGATCCACGGGGTGTCGACATAGCTGTACTTCGAGGTGACCGGCAGCGTCCGGTCGAGCCGCTGCCCGTTGACGTACACGTCCAGCGAGCCGGACTGCCCGTCGGGGACGCTGTACGCCACGGTGACGGCGTTGGCGGCGCGCGGCACGGTGAACTGCACGCGCTGGCCCGCGTTCAGCCGCACCGCCTGGCGGCCGGACGCCTCGGAGGCGAGGGTGCCCTGGGTGAAGTCGGGGCCGATGCGGCTTCCGGTGTAGGTCGCGGACTCGGCCTCGACGGAGGTGAAGGGGAGGGTGGCGCCGGCCGCCGCGTGAGCGGGTACGGGGGCGACGGCGACGAGCAGGCCGGCGGCGAGGGCGACGGCCGTGGCCGCCGCCGACGCGTTCCGGGCGGTCGTGCGGGGGGTGGTCATGGTGCTGGTCCCTTCGGGGTGGGGGTGGGGAACAGACGGGGGCGCGGTTCAGGAGCGCAGCCAGACCGCGGTGTCGGCGGGCAGCCGCCCGGCGGCGTCGAGGGGGCCGCTGGCCAGGAGCAGCGCGGAGTGGGCGGGGAGGTCGACGGGCGTGTCCGCGAGGTTGACCACGCACAGGGCGCCGGCACGGGCGAAGGCGAGGACGCCGTCGGGTGCGGGGAGCCAGGTCAGCGGGCCGTCGCCGAACTGCGGGCGCAGCCGCACGGCCGCGCGGTAGAGGCTGAGCACCGAGCCGGGGTCCTCGGCCTGCCGGTCGGCGGCGTAGGCGGCCCAGCCGTCGGGCTGCGGCAGCCACGGCTCGCCGCCGAACCCGGCGTGCGGCTCGTCGGCCGCCCAGGGCAGCGGAACCCTGCATCCGTCGCGGCCGGGGTCGGTGCCGCCGGAGCGGGCGTGCATGGGGTCCTCGATGCGGTCGAGCGGGATGTCCGCCTCGGGCAGGCCGAGTTCCTCGCCCTGGTAGACGTAGACCGCGCCGGGCAGGGCGAGGGAGAGCAGGGCGGCGGCGCGGGCCCGGCGGGTGCCGAGGGCGAGGTCGGTGGGGGTGCCGAAGGCCTTGGTGGCGAAGTCGAAGCCGGTGTCGGCGCGGCCGTAGCGGGTGACGGTGCGGGTGACGTCGTGGTTGCACAGCACCCAGGTGGCGGGGGCGCCGACGGGGGCGTGCTCGGCGAGGGTGTCGTCGATGGAGCGGCGCAGCCGGGCGGCGTCCCACGGGCAGGTCATGAAGGAGAAGTTGAACGCGGTGTGCAGTTCGTCGGGGCGCAGGTAGCGGGCGAAGCGTTCGGTGTCGGGCAGCCAGACCTCGCCGACGAAGACGGCCCCGTACTCGTCGGCGACGGCCCGCCAGGCGCGGTAGACGTCGTGGAGTTCGTCGCGGTCGACGTAGGGGTGCGGGTCGCGGCCCTCGGTGAAGTCGGGCAGGCCGGGGTCCTTGGCCAGCAGGGCGGCGGAGTCGATGCGGACGCCGGCGACGCCCCGGTCGAACCAGAAGCGCAGGATGTCCTCGTGCTCCTGGCGGACGGCGGGGTGGGCCCAGTTGAGGTCGGGCTGCTCGGGGGCGAACAGGTGCAGGTACCAGTCGCCGTCGGGCAGCCGGGTCCAGGCGGGGCCTCCGAACTCGGATTGCCAGTCGTTGGGCGGGAGTTCGCCGTGTTCCCCGCGGCCGGGCCGGAAGTGGAACAGCTCCCGTTCGGGGCCGCCGGCGAGGGCCGCCCGGAACCAGGGGTGCTGGTCGGAGACGTGGTTGGGCACGATGTCGACGATGGTGCGGATGCCCAGCTCCCGTGCCTCGGCGATGAGTTTCTCCGCCTCGGCGAGCGTGCCGAAGGCCGGGTCGATCGCCCGGTAGTCGGCGACGTCGTAGCCGCCGTCCTTCATCGGGGACCGGTACCAGGGGTTGAACCACAGCGCGTCGACGCCCAGTTCGGCGAGGTAGGGCAGGCGGGCGCGGACGCCGGCCAGGTCGCCGGTGCCGTCGCCGTCGCCGTCGGCGAAGCTGCGGACGTACACCTGGTAGATGACGGCGGAGCGCCACCAGCCGTCGTCGGTGGCAGGGGTGGGCTGTCCCACGTGGGTGCCTTTCTCTTCTGTGGACGGGGGTCCGGTGTCAGCCCTTGGTGCTGCCCGCGCCGATCCCGGCGATGATGTGCCGCTGGAAGACGAGGAACAGCGCGACCATGGGGATGCTGGCGATCACCATCGCGGCGATGAGCACGGTCAGCTGGACGTTCTGCGACAGCTGCACGAGGGCCACGCTGATGGGCTGCTTGTCGGTGTCGGAGAAGACCATCAGGGGCCACAGGAAGTCCTGCCAGACGGCGACCAGCGCGAAGATCGAGACCACGCCGAGCACCGGGCGGGACATGGGCAGCACGATGGACCACAGGGTGCGCAGCTTCCCCGCGCCGTCGATCTCGGCGGCCTCCAGGACGTCCCTGGGCAGCTGGTCGAAGAACCGTTTGAGCAGATACAGGTTGAAGGCGTTGGCCACGGCCGGCAGCCAGATGGCGAGCGGGTCGTTGAGCAGTCCGAGGTCCGCGACGGTGAGGTACTTCGGCACGACGAGGGCCTGGGCGGGGACCATCAGGGTGGCGAGGATGCCGCCGAGGACCAGCTTGCCGAAGGCCGGCCGGAGTCTGGACAGGGCGTAGGCGGCGGCCGTGCAGAACACCAGCTGGAAGGCCCAGGCGCCGGCCGCCTGCACCAGCGTGTTCCACAGGTGGACGGGCAGCTGCATCAGCTCCCAGGCGTCGGTGTACCCGGCGGTGCTCCAGCTCTCGGGGACGAGGGTGGGCGGGGTGCGGGCCACCTCGTCCGGTGACTTCATGGCGCCGGTGACCATCCAGTACACAGGGAACAGGAACGCCAGCGCGAACAGCAGGACGACGCCGGTGAAGACGGTCCAGTAGGCGGCCCTGCCGCGGGGGCGGGCCAGGACGGCCGGGGAGACGAGGGTGCGGGTGCTGCTGCTCATGCGGCCTCCTCTCCGGAGCGGGTGAGGCGGAGGTAGACGGCGGAGAACGCGCCGAGCAGGGCGAGCAGCATGACGCTGAGCGCGCAGGCGCCGCCGAAGTCGTTGTAGAGGAAGGCGTATTTGTAGATGAGGTAGAGGACGGTGACGGTGGAGTTCTCCGGGCCGCCCCCGGTGATCACGAACGGTTCGGTGAACACCTGCATGGTGGCGATGATCTGGAGGAGCATCAGCATGAGGATCACGAACCGGGTCTGCGGGACCGTGACGTGCCGGATGCGCTGGAGCAGGTTCGCGCCGTCGAGTTCGGCCGCCTCGTACAGTTCGCCGGGGACGGCCTGGAGCGCGGCGAGATAGATGAGCACGGTGCCGCCCATGTTGGCCCAGGTGGCGACGATGACGAGGGACACCAGGGCCGTGTCGGCGCCGTTGGACCAGTTCGAGGTCGGCAGGTGCAGGAAGCGCAGCGCCTCGTTGGCGAGGCCGGCGCCCGGGTCGTAGAACCACTTCCACAGCAGGGCGCTCACCACGGGCGGGATCATCACCGGCAGGTAGACGACGACCCGGAAGAACGCCTTGGCGTGGCGCAGTTCGTTGAGGACGAGGGCCAGTACGAAGGGGATCGCGAAGCCGATCAGCAGGGCGAGCAGGGTGAAGGTGAGCGTGTTGCGCCAGGCGTCGGCGAACTCGGGGTCCTGCCAGACGCGGGTGAAGTTGGCGGTGCCGACCCATTCGGGGTCCGAGCCGGGCGTGTACTTCTGGAAGGCGATCACGACGGCGCGGATCGCCGGGTACCAGGAGAACAGCGCGAAGCAGATGAGCCCGCCGAGGAGGAAGCCGTACGCGCGCAGGTGGTCGGTGAGGCGGCGCCGCCTCCGGTCCCCCGCCGGGGACGGCGCCTTCACCGGACGGACCCGCACGGCGGGCGGCCGTTCGACCGTCTTCGTCACCGGTCAGCTCCGCGCCAGGATGCCGTCGATCTTGCCGGAGGCGTCTTGCAGCAGCTGGTCGATGTCCGCGTCCTCCTTGGTGAGGACGGCGGAGACCACGCCGTCGAGGACGGAGTAGAGCTGCTGGGCGTGCGGCGGCTCGATCTTCATCTCCAGCTGCTGGTTGCCCTCGAGGAACGCCTTGTAGTTCTCCACGGGGACGTTGGCGTTGGCCTGCTTGACCTGCTGGTCCTTGGCGTCGGCGGCGCCGGTGAACAGGCGCGGCTCGGGCAGGCCGACGGGGGCGTCGTGCTGCTTGGCGCGGGCGTAGTCGCCGAGGAAGCCGTCGCCGGGCGTGAGGAACATGTGGTCGAGCCACTTGAGGCCGGCGCGGATCTGCTCGGGGGTGGCGTTCTTGTTGAACATGTAGCCGTCGCCGCCGACGAGGGTGGCCTTGCCGCCGGGCATGGGGGCGATGGCGATGTTCTCGTACTTCGCGCCCTTCTCCTTGACCAGGATCGGGATGTTGTCGGGGGCGGCGAGGTACATGCCGAGTTTGCCGGAGCCCATCATCTGCTGGGCGTCGTTGATGACGAGCAGCTGCTTGCTGCCCATCGACTCGTCCTTCCACCGCATGTCGTGGAGGGTCTGGAGGACGGCGCGGGCCTCTGGGGTGTCGACGGTGGCCTTCGTGCCGTCGGCGCTCACCACGTCGCCGCCCTGGGAGTACAGCTCGGCGGTGAAGTGCCAGCCGCCCTGGTTCTGGGCGCTGTAGTCGGCGTAGCCGACGACGCCGTCGCCGAGCGCGGCGATCTTCTTGGCGGCAGTGCGGACCTCGTCCCAGGTGGCGGGCGGACGGTCGGGGTCGAGGCCGGCCTGCTCGAACAGCTCCCGGTTGTAGATCAGGCCCATGGAGTAGCCGGTGCGGGGGATGCCGTAGATCTTGCCGTCGACGGTGTAGATGTCCCGCAGCTGCTGCTGGATGGTGCCGTAGCTCTTGAGCTCCTTGACGTACGGGGTGAGGTCGGCGGCCTGCTTGATGTCCACGACGTGCCGGGCGTCGGTGAAGTACGTGTAGAACACGTCCTCCATCTGGCCGCCGGCGAGCTTGGCGTCGAACGTCTTGGGGTCCTGGCAGGGGAACGCGTCGTGCGGGACGACGTCGATGTCCGGGTTCTTCTTCTCGAAGGCGGCGATCTCCTCCTCGAAGAACTGGCGGTCGACCTTGGCGCTCTTGGGCGGCATGCAGTTGACGGTGAGCCGCGTCGTGCCGTCGGCGGCTTCGTCGCCGTCCGAGCCGCAGGCCGTCAGCGCGAGGGCGCCGACGCCGAGCGCGACGAGGGTACGGCGGATCCCGGTGCTTCTCATCGGTGGACCCCTTACGGGACAGGAGTGAGTGACCCCTCGGAACAGGAGCGGTGGGCGGGGCACACTCAAGCACCGACGACAACGGTCCGCAAGATGTCGCGCAGAATTTGAAATTATTCGACAGCTGAGGGACGGTCAGTCGCGCGGTGCCTGCCCGGTCGAGCCGCGCACCACCAACTCCGGTTCGAACAACAGCTCTTCGGGGGCCACCGTGCTGCCGCTGATCTGCGCGTTGAGCAGCTCCACCACCGCCTTGCCCATGGCCTCGATGGGCTGGCGCACGGTGGTGAGCGGGGGTTCGGTGCAGTTCATCAGCGCGGAGTCGTCGTAGCCGACGACGGAGATCTGCCCGGGCACGTCGAGGCCCTTGCGCCGGGCGGCGCGTACGACGCCGAGGGCGAGGGGGTCGCTGGCGCAGATGAAGCCGGTGACGCCCCGGTCGATGAGCCGGGTGGCCGCCGCGTGACCGCCCTCGATGGAGAACATGGCGCGGGCGACGTGCTCCTCGGGCACCTCCCCGGCCACCGCCCGCGCGGCCGCCAGCTTGCGGGCGGACGGCATGTGGTCGCCGGGGCCGAGCACCAGGCCGATGCGCTCGTGGCCGAGCGAGGCGAGATGACGCCAGGCCTGCTCCACGGCCACGGCGTCGTCGCACGACACGGCGGGGAAGCCGAGGTGCTCGATGGCCGCGTTGACGAGGACGACGGGGATCTTCCGCTCGGCGAGCCGGCGGTAGTGGTCGTGCGGCGCGTCGGCCTGGGCGTACAGGCCGCCCGCGAACACCACGCCGGACACCTGCTGCTGGAGCAGCAGGTCCACGTAGTCCGCCTCGGAGACCCCGCCGCGGGTCTGGGTGCACAGCACGGGGGTCAGGCCGAGCTGGGCCAGCGCGCCGCCGATGACCTCGGCGAAGGCGGGGAAGATCGGGTTCTGCAGCTCGGGCAGGACGAGGCCGACCAGCCGGGCGCGCTCGCCGCGCAGCTGGGTCGGCCGCTCGTAGCCGAGCACGTCGAGGGCGGACAGCACCGCCTGCCGGGTGGCCTCGGAGACTCCCGGCTTGCCGTTGAGCACCCGGCTGACCGTGGCCTCGCTGACCCCGACCTTCTTCGCCACCACAGCAAGTCGTCGCGTCATACCCGCAAGCGTAGCGCAAGAAACGCAAGAAGCTTGCGTTTCCGCGCAAAAAGCCGGGTCAGGGCGCTGCCCACAGCCCCCGGACATGCCCGAGGTGACGGGTCATCACCGCGCGTACGGCCTCGGTGTCACGGGCGAGCAGCGCTTCGAGGAGTTCGAGGTGCTCCTCGGCCGACGCCCGCAGCCGCCCCTGCTCGGCCAGCGCGGTCAGTCCGTACAGCCGGGAGCGGCGGCGCAGGTCCCGGACCACCTCGACGAGGTGGGCGTTCCCGGCGAGCGCCAGCAGGCCGAGGTGGAAGCGCTGGTCGGCGTCGATGTACGCGACGAGGTCCCCGGCCGCGGCGGCGGTGACGATCTCCTCGGCGACGGGCCGCAGTCCGGCGAGCGCGACCGGGTCGGCCGTGCCGGCCAGCGCCGCCGTCGTCGGGATCTCGATCAGGGCGCGTACGTGCGTGTACTCGTCGAGCTGCCGCTCGGACACGGCGGTGACCCGGTACCCCTTGTTGGGGACGACGTCGACCAGGCCCTCCTTGGCGAGGTCGAGCAGCGCCTCGCGCACGGGGGTGGCGGAGACGCCGAAGCGGGTGGCGAGCCCCGGCGCCGAGTACACCTCGCCGGGCCGCAGTTCACCCGCGATCAGCGCGGCCCGCAGGGCGTCCGCGACCCGTTCCCGGTAGCTGGGCCCGCGTCCGCCGAGGGCGGGCAGGGCCGGTCCTGCGGCGGTCACAGGACGAACCCCGCGGGGAACGGGTCGCTCGGGTCCAGCAGGTACTGGGCGGTGCCGGTGATCCAGGCCCGTCCCGTGAAACTGGGCAGCACGGCGGGGTGTCCGGCCACCTCGGTGGTGCCGAGCAGCCGTCCGGTGAAGCGGGTGCCGATGAAGGACTCGTTGACGAACTCGGTGTGCGGCGGGAGCTCGCCGCGGGCGTGCAGCTGGGCCATGCGGGCGCTGGTGCCGGTGCCGCACGGGGAGCGGTCGAACCAGCCGGGGTGGATCACCATGGCGTGCCGCGAGTGCCGGGCGGTGGAGCCGGGCGCGGTGAGCTGGACGTGGTGACAGCCGTGGATGGACGGGTCCTCGGGATGCACGGGCTCCCCCGCGGTGTTGATCGCCTCCATCAGGGACAGCCCGGCCGCCAGGATGTCGTCCTTGCGGGACCGGTCGAAGGGCAGCCCGAACCGCTCCAGCGGCAGGATGGCGTAGAAGTTCCCGCCGTACGCCAGGTCGTAGGTGACCGTGCGCCCGTCGGGCAGGGTCGCCTCGCGGTCCAGGGCGACGGCGAAGGACGGCACGTTGCGCAGGGTCACGGCGGTGGCGGAGCCGTCCGCGACCTCCACCTCGGCGACGACGAGCCCGGCGGGGGTGTCCAGCCGGACGGTGGTGACCGGCTCGACGACCTCCACCATGCCCGTCTCGACCAGCACGGTCGCCACGCCGATGGTGCCGTGCCCGCACATGGGGAGGTAGCCGGACACCTCGATGTAGACGACGCCCCAGTCGCAGTCGGGCCGGGTCGGCGGCTGGAGGATCGCGCCGCTCATCGCCGCGTGGCCGCGCGGCTCGTTCATCAGCAACTGCTTGACGTGGTCACGGTGTTCGCGGAACCACAGGCGCCGTTCGTTCATCGTCGCGCCGGGGATGACGCCGATGCCGCCGGTGATCACCCGGGTCGGCATGCCCTCGGTGTGCGAGTCGACGGCGTGCAGGACGAGTGAGCTGCGCATGTCCGGGCTCCTTCCCTACGGCCTGTCCTGGGCGAGGCCGGCCGCGACGGCCTTCTCGGTGGCGGCGCGCACGGCCGCCTCCTGCTCCGGGTCCAGCGGGACGCGCGGCGGACGGCAGGGCCCGCCGTGGCGTCCGACGAGGTCCATGGACAGCTTGATCGCCTGCACGAACTCCACGCGCGAGTCCCAGCGCAGCAGGGGGTGCAGCTGCCGGTACAGCGGCAGCGCGGTGGCGAGATCTCCCTCGACGGCGGCGCGGTACAGCTCCACGCAGGAGCGGGGCAGCGCGTTGGGGTACCCGGCGATCCAGCCCTTCGCCCCGGCGACGGCGAGCTCCAGAGCCACGTCGTCGGCGCCGATCAACAGGTCCAGCTCGGGGGCGAGTTCGGCGATCCGGTAGGCGCGGCGGACGTCCCCCGAGAACTCCTTGACGGCCCGGACGTACCCCTCGCCGTGCAGCCGGGCGAGCAGTTCCGGCACCAGGTCGACCTTGGTGTCGATCGGGTTGTTGTACGCCACGACGGGCAGCCCGGTGCGGGCGACCTCGGCGTAGTGGGCGAGGACGGACCGCTCGTCGGCGCGGTAGGCGTTGGGCGGCAGCAGCATCACCGCCCGGCACCCGGCCTCGGCGGCCTGCTCCGCCCAGCGGCGCGCCTCGGCGGACCCGTAGGCGGCGACCCCGGGCATCACCCGCTCCCCGCCGACGGCGGCGACGGCCGTCTCCACGACCCGGGCCCGCTCCTCGGGGGTGAGCACCTGGTACTCGCCCAGGGAGCCGTTCGGCACGACCCCGTCGCACCCGTTCGCCACGAGCCAGGAGCAGTGCTCGGCGTACCGGTCGAGGTCGACGGTCAGGTCCTCCCGCAGCGGCAGCGCGGTGGCGACGAGGACTCCCCGCCAGGGGCGGTGATCGGTCATGAGAATCCTTCCGACGGGGGCGGGTGGGGCGGGTCGTGCGGCGCGGGGCCGTCGTGGAGGGCGGCCAGGACGCCGAGGGGGACCGGGCGCGCGAAGGGGCGGCGGGCCGGGGTGGGGGCGCAGCCGGTGAGGGCGGCGACCGCCGGTGCGCACACGCGCCCCTGGCACCAGCCCATCCCCGCCCGGGTGAGCAGCTTGACCGTGCGGGTGTCGCCGGCGCCGAGGTCCAGGGCCTCGCGGACGGCGCCCGCGGTGACCTCCTCGCAGCGGCAGATCACCGTGTCGTCGGGGACGCCGTCGCTCCAGTGCGCGGGCGGGGTGTGCAGCGCCTGCAACGCCGCCGCGGCCGTACGCCCCCGGGCGCGGGCCCGTGCGGCCGGCGCCCAGGCGCGCGGGTCGGGTGTCGCGCCGCGCAGCCGGGCCGCGACGGAGCGCCCCGCGATGTGGCCCTCGGCCAGCGCGAGCGCCGCGCCGCCGATCCCCGTGGCCTCCCCGGCCGCCCAGACGCCCGGCACGTCGGTGCGCTGTTCGGCGTCGACGGCGACGGCGTGCCCGTCGAGCCGGCAGCCGAGGGCGTCGGCGAGGTCGGTGTGCGGCAGCATGCCGTGCCCCACCGCGAGGGCGTCGCAGGGCAGCAGCCGCTCGGTGCCGGGTTGGACACGACCCCGCGCGTCGAGGGCGGCGACGGTGACGCCGGTCAGCCGGTCCTCGCCGTGGGCGCGGACCACGGTGTGCCGGCTCAGCACCGGTACCCGGTGGCGCAGCAGCCGTGCCGCGTACCCGGCCGCCTCGGGCAGCTTGCCGGCCAGGGCACGGGCGTGGCGGGGCAGGCGTGCGGGGTCGGTGGACTCGACGAGCGCGGCGACGCGGACGCCCGCCGCCGCGAGTGAGGTGGCCACGGGCAGCAGCAGCGGGCCGGTCCCGGCGACCACGACCGTGCGGCCCGGGGTGACCAGGCCGCCCTTGAGCATGGCCTGCGCGCCACCCGCCGTGACGACGCCGGGCAGGGTCCAGCCGGGGAAGGGCAGCACCGTCTCGTAGCCGCCCGTGGCCAGGAGCACGGCGTCGGCGCGGATCCCGACGGACTCCCGCTGCTCGGGGCCGAGCAGCGCGTGCACCGTGGTCCCGCCCGACTCCCGTTCCACGCACCACACATGGTGCTCGGGCCGTACGTCGGCGGTGCTCGCGGCGAGGGCGTCCCGCAGCCGGGTCCAGGTGCGCCGGCCGTGCCGCGGGACGGCGCCCTCGGTGCCGAGGCCGGGCGCGGGCTGCCGGAAGTACTGCTCGCCGGGCCCCGGCGCCGCGTCGACCAGGGTGACCCGGATCCCGCGCCGTGCTGCCGCGAGGGCCGCGGCGAGACCCGCGGGGCCCGCGCCGATCACCGCGAGCTCAGTCCGCATGGCCCGTCCCCCGCTGGGTGCGGACGTCGTCCCCCGGCCGCGCCGGGACCAGGCAGGCCCGTTGGTTGGGGCGGCCGTTGACGGTGACGAGGCAGTCGAAGCAGACGCCGATGCCGCAGAACACCCCGCGCGGGCGTCCGCCGTCGCGTGTGGTGCGCCAGGAGGTGATGCCGGCGGCCCACAGCGCGGCGGCGATCGTCCGTCCGGGCAGCGCCTCGACGGGGTGTCCGTCGAAGGTCATGGCGAACGCGCGGCCCGCGTCGGCGTCTTCGGCGGCTTTCATCGCGCGGCCTCCTTCGTCGGGCGGGGGAAGCGGTCGGGCCGGAACGGTGCGAGGTCGAGCTCGGGTGTCTCCCCGGTCAGCGCCTGCGCGATCAGCAGCCCGGTGCCCGGGGCGAGTCCGATGCCGGCGCCCTCGTGCCCGCAGGCGTGGAACAGGCCCGGTGCCCGCGGGTCGGGGCCGATCGCCGGGAGGTGGTCGGGCAGGTACGGCCGGAAACCGGCGTACGTCCGCACGGCCCGCACCTCGGACAGGAACGGGAACAGGCGGGTCGCGCCCGCCGCGAGCGCCCGTAGGGCGGGCAGCGACAGGGAGCGGTCGAAGCCGACGCGTTCCCGGCTGGCGCCGATGAGGACCGGTCCCGCGGCCGTGCCCTCCACCACCGGGGAGGTCAGCAGGTCCGCCGTGTCGCCGGCGACGTCGGCCACGTAGTCGGCGGCGTACACCTTGTGCCGGATGCGGGGCGGCAGCGGCTCAGTGACGAGGACGAAGCCGCGCCGGGGCATGACCGGCAGGAACACGTCGGCGCGGGAGGCGAGTTCGCCGCCCCAGGTGCCGGCCGCGTTGACGACGGCGGGGGCGTGGACGTCGCCGCGCGGGGTGCGGACGCCGCGCACCGTGCCGTCGCGGGCGCGCAGCACGCGGATCACCTCGTGGCCGGTGAGCAGCCGGGCGCCGGAGGCGCGCAGCAGGCGGGCCGCCGCGAGGGCGGGCATCACCTGGGCGTCCTGCGGGTAGCGCACCCCGCCCGGGAGGCCGGGCGCGAGCCGGGGTTCGAGGTCGTGGAGCCGGTCGGCGGGCACGGGTTCGGCTCTCACCCCGGCCGCGCGCTGGCCGTCCGCGAACGCCCGCAGCCCGTCGAGGGCGTCCGGGGTCTCCGCGACGACCAGGCCGCCCTTGGCGTCGTACTCGATCCGCGGGCCGTGCTCCCGGGCGAGTTCCGTCCACAGGCGCAGCGACAGCAGGGCCAGGTCGAGTTCGGGTCCGGGCGCCTTGTCGGAGACGAGGAGGTTGCCCTCCCCCGCGCCGGTCGTGCCGCCGGCCACCGGTCCGCGGTCGACGACGGTGACGTCGAGGCCGGCGCGAGCCGCGTACAGGGCGCAGGCGGCGCCCGTCATTCCGGCGCCCACCACCACGACATCGCAGGTCAGCGGCTCGCTCACGCCAGTACTATGTCACACACCACTCGTGCGGGGAACAGGGCGGAAGCGGAGCTGTCCGGGGGTGCTCAGTCCGCTGCGGGGACCACGCGCAGGTGGGAGGCGGCCCGGCGGACCTTGCGGTCGCGGCCGGTGGCGCGGGGCGTCTCCCGCGGGACGAACGTCACCCGGCGGCACTCCATCTCCTCGAGGACGGAGGTGGTCTCCACCAGCAGGCGGCACTCCGTGGCGCCCCAGCGCGGGTCCGGGTGCAGCAACGGGCGTACGGAGCCGTCGTGTCCGGCGGCCCGCTCGCCCACCGCGCGCAGCCAGTGCGGCAGCCCGTGCCGGTAGGCGGCGTCCATGATCGGGTCCTGGGCGATGTCGCGCCGCACCGCGTGCAGCACGGGGTCGTGGGCGTGCCGCTCGGCGGCCGCGGAGAGGTCCGCCAGCATCGGCAGGCACCAGCTCGCCTCGTGGTCGCCCAGCACCGTGGCGGCGTCCGGGTGGAACAGCACGAAGCGGAGGAAGTTGACGCCGGGATGGGCCGTCGGATGCGGCTCGACGCCCTGGAAAAGTGTCCGGAAGGCGCCGTTGGTGAGCAGGACGTCCCACCGGTGGTCCACGACCAGCGACGGGAAGGGAACGGAGTCCAGCAGGACGGCGTAGTCCCGCAGATAGGCCTGGGCCTCGGGAGTCCCGGGGCCGGGCGGCGGTGCCGGCCGCTGCCCTCCTGCCTGATGTGCCATCGGGAGGTCACCCCTCTTGCCTGTGCGGCCCTGACGCGGTGCCCGATCCTGCTGCCCGCAGCCCAGGCATGTCAACTATCGTGGCATTCAGCGCCGATGGACGGCCGAAATTGGCCACAGTTGTGGCGAGACCTGGATGCAAGTTCGATCCACCGGCTAGTCTCCGTGAGGTTCACGGCAATCGCTTGTGAGAAGCCTGTGAGAGACGTAGGAGATCTTTCGGTGACGGGTGGCTTCGAGGGTCCGGGCACCGCGCCGACGCATGCGCTGCCCGCCGTCGTCGCCCGCGTCACCGCACTCGCCGACCGGCTCGGCGTGGCGCACGGCGAGGTCTTCGACGTGGGCCGGCTGTCCGTGGCGTCCGGTGTCCCGGAGCCCGTGGTGAAGGCGCTGCTGAGCGGGCAGCCCGCGGGTGAGCCCGATGTGCAGGCGCGTTTCCTCCAGCGGCTGGACCTGCTGCGCCGTACCCGGCTGAAGCCGAACGGGCGCAAATACACGCAGCAGGAGATCGCCGACGGCGCGGGCATGTCCCGGCAGCAGGCCGGCGCCCTCATCAACGGCGACCGGCGGCCCACCATGGAGCACTGCGACGCCCTCCAGCGGTTCTTCCGGGTGCACGCCGGCTTCCTCACCGCCGAGGACCCGGAGGCGCTGGCGAGCGCCCTCCAGCACACCGAGCAGGAGCTGCTCCAGAAGCTCGCGGAGCGGGAGTCGGCCACGCCGGCCGACGATCCGCTGGAGCGGCTGCTTCAGGACCACGGGGTGCGGGGCATCGCCTGGCGGGCCGCGCAGCTGCCCACCGACCAGCACCGCGACAAGGTCGCGGAATGGCTGGACATGCTCCTGGAGAGCGTCCAGCGGCCCAAGTCGTGACTCGGGGAGAACTGTGGGCATCGGCAGGGAAATGCGCCGCCTGTGCGGCGAGTTGGTCACGGAGCTGACGCTTCCCGTCCCGGCGCGGCCCGCCGATCTCTACGCCGCCCTGTGCGAGGCGATGAGCCGGCGCCGCGGACGGCCGGTGCTGTTCCGCACGGCGGCCTTTCCGCCGGGCACCGCGAGCGGGCTGTGGCTCGACATGGCGGACCAGGACCTCGTCGTGGTCGAGGAACGCACCGCGCCCGACCATCAGTTGGTGATCCTGGGCCACGAGCTGTGGCACATGAAGGCCGGCCATTGCGGCCACCCCGTGGCGGACGCGGGCGCGGAGGTCGCGACCCGGTTATGGGGCGCGTCCCTCGACGACGACGCGCTGCGGGCGACGGTGCTGCGGGTCGCCGCGCGCACCCGGTTCGACCTCGCGGAGGAGAAGGAGGCCGAGGCGTTCGGGCTGCTGCTGGCCAGCAAGTGCCGGACGTATCTGGCGGGTTCGTCGCTGCGCGGGCCGGTGCAGCGTGACCATCTGGCGGGGCGGATCGGGGCGTCGCTGGGGTATCTGGGGCCGCAGAGCTGAGGCCTTCCGGGCAGGTCGCGGGGTGCGCGGCGGGTGAACGGGGCGGCGGTCCGGGCCGATTGTCAGTGGTGGGCGGCAAGCTGGTGGTGCGCCCCCGTTTGTGCCGGGGGTGCGGGTACCCATGACGACCCACGACGACACGGGGAGAGCCGAGCGATGCCCACCGCCGTACTGACCGACCGCGAGCGCACCGCCGTCCAGGCCTATCTCAGACTGCTGCACACGGTGCGGGCCGCCTTCGTAGGCGACGACCACGGGTGCGGCCCTGCGGAACCACCTGCTGTACCGCCGGTGGTTCCGCCTTCCGTACTCGCGGAGGCGGAGGCCGCGCTGGAGGGGGCGGGGCTGGCGGGGAACGAGGAGGAGTTCTTCCGGATGGTGCGGGACTGGCATCCCGGAGCGTGAGGTCGCCGCTTGGGCGCGGCACGCTGTTTTGCGGTGCGGGTCGCGCCCGGGGGGCGGGGGTGGTGCAGCCGCCTGCGGGGCGGTGGGGGCTGAGCGCGCAGTTCCCCGCGCCCCTTCAGGGCGTTGTGGTCAGCCGTGCGGGATGGCCACCGCTGTTGCCAGCAGGGTGGACGGGTGGTCCACCGCAGCCGCCTGCGGGGCGGTGGGGCTGAGCGCGCAGTTCCCCGCGCCCCTGGGGGCGTTGTGGAACAGCCGTGTGGGATGACACCGCTGTTGCCAACAGGGTGGACGGGTGGTCCACCGCGGCCGCCTGCGGGGCGGTGGGGGCTGAGCGCGCAGTTCCCCGCGCCCCTTCAGGGCGTTGTGGTCAGCCGTGCGGGATGGCCACCGCTGTTGCCAGCAGGGTGGACGTGGTGGTCCAGGTGCCGGTGAAGTGGTCCAGGCGGCGGCCTGACACCACGGGGCCGGGGACCAGGAGGGCCGCGTGGAACGTGCCGTCCGTGTGGAGGGTGATGTCCGCCTCCGAGAAGTCCAGCCACTTGTGGGTGAGCGGGTACCACGCCTTGTAGACGGACTCCTTGGCGCTGAACAGCAGACGGTCCCAGTGGACGGACGGGCGCTCCGCGAGGAGGCGGGCGACGCGGGCCGCTTCCTGCGGCAAGGAGATGGTGGCGAGCACGCCGTCGGGAAGCGGTCCGTGGGGCTCGGCGTCGATGCCGAGGGACGCCAGGTCGTCGGTGCGGACCAGCGCGGCGGCGCAGTAGCCCTCGCAGTGGGTCATGCTGCCGGCCAGTCCGGCGGGCCAGACGGGGGCGCCGCGTTCACCGGGGACGACGGGCGCCGCGGGCACGCCGAGCTTCTCCATGGCGCGCCGGGCGCAGGAGCGTACGGCGGTGAACTGGCGGCGGCGCTTGAGGACCGCGTGGGTGAGGAGGGCCTCCTCCTCGGGGAACAGGGGGGCGTCCACGCCCTCCTCGCCGTAGGCCTCGACGGCGGCCACCGTCGGGGGGAGCAGCTCCTCGATCACCGGGACGTTTCCTCCACGGGCAGGATCCGGCGCAGCCGGCCGGGCGGCGTCTGCCGTACCCGCCATTCGCGTGGGTAGCCCACCGATACCTCCTCGAAGCGGACGCCGTCCTGGAAGGTCGTCCGGGGGATGTGCAGATGACCGTAGACCATGGTCCGTACGGGGTACGTACGGTGCCAGTCGTCGGTGAGGACGGTCCCGCACCACATGGCGAACTCGGGGTAGCGCAGCACGTCGGTCGGGTGGCGGTGCAGCGGCCAGTGCGTGACGGGGATCAGGGGGAGGTCCGCGGGGAGTTCCGCGAGGCGCCGTTTCGTCTCGGCGACCCGGGCGCGGCACCAGTCCTCGCGGGTCGGGTACGGGTCGGGGTGCAGCAGGTGCTCGTCGGTGCAGACCACCCCGGTGCCGTACGCGTACTCCAGTCCCTCCTCCTTGGTGGTGCAGCCGGGCGGGAGGAACGAGTAGTCGTACAGGAGGAAGAGGGGTGCGACGGCGACCGGGCCGCCGGGGCCCTCCCACACCGCGTACGGGTCCTCGGGGGTGAGCACGCCGAGGTCGCGGCACTGCTCGACCAGGTGGTCGTAGCGGGCGACGCCGCGCAGGGTGACGGCGTCACTCGGGTGGGTCCACAGTTCGTGGTTGCCGGGCGTCCAGATCACCCTCGCGAAGCGGCCCGCGAGGGTCTTGAGGGCCCAGCGGATGTCCTCCACCGTCTCCGCGACGTCGCCGGCCACCAGCAGCCAGTCCTCGTCCGACTCGGGCCGCATGCCTTCAACGAGGTCGCGGTTCTCGGCATAGCCGATGTGCAGATCGCTGATGGCCCACAGCTGGGGACCGTCTCCGCCCGTCGCCATCTTCGTCCTTTCAGCAGCAGCCGGACCTCACCACGAGATCACATCCGCCCCGCCGGATCAACCGCGGACCGCCACCCGGACGTGGTATCAGGACGCCCCTTCTTGGTCGTATGATCTGCCCGACACCACCGCCATGGACACGTCCTTCTCGCACGGCGGTTCGGTGTACCTCCCTACGTCATGCCCGGGCACGGGCCGCTCCGCCCTGCCCGCACACCGTTGAAAGGCGGCCTGCATGGTCTCTCGCGTACGCGTCTGGCTCAACCGCACGTACGCGGAGAACGTGTTCTTCTTGGATCAGCTGCGGCGAAATCCCAGCGACCGGGCCGTCGAGATCCACGCCACCCACGGCGACCCCGACTCCCCCGTGCTCGCCGCCGCCGACACGGCGGAGCTGGAGCCGGAGGGGCTGTCCCCGGCGGCGTACGTCGAGTTCGCGCTCACCCAGTGCGAGCGGCGCGGGATCGACGTGTTCGTGCCCCGGCTGCACCAGGCGGCGATCGTCGCCCACCGCGGCGAGTTCGAGGCGGCCGGGACCGCGCTGCTGGCGCCGCCGCCCGAGGCGGTGGCCGTGTTCGAGGACAAGGTGGTCGCCTACCAGGCGGTCGAGTCGATCGGCGTGCCGGTGCCGCCGTGGCGGCGGGTCCGTGACGCCGACGAACTCCTCGCCGCCGTCGAGGAGTTGGAGCGTCAGGGGTACCGGGCCTGCTTCAAGCCCGCGGCCGGTGCGGGCGGGGTCGGATTCCGCATGATCACCCGTGAGCCCTTCTCGCTCGCCCAGCTGAAGGGCTTCCCCGGCCCGCAGGTGCCGCTCGGCCTGGTGCTGGAGTCCCTGCGGCGGGCCGAGGAACCGGTCGACTGGCTGGTGATGCCGCGGCTGGAGCAGCCGGAGGTGTCCGTGGACTGTCTCACCGGCCCGGACAACCGGGTCCGGCTGGCGATCGGCCGCACCAAGCACGGCCGCCGCCGGGGCTTCACGCTGCACGAGCAGTGGCTGGAGCCGGCCCGGCGTATCGCGGAAGGCTTCGGGCTGCACCACCTGTCCAACATCCAGTTCCGGATGCTCGGCGACCGGCCGGTGCTGATGGACGTCAACACCCGTCCCGCGGGCGGGCTGCACCAGCTCGCGCAGTGCGGGGTGAACGTGCCCTGGGCGGCGGTGCGGCTGGCGCTCGGCGACGACCCGGGCGAGATCGTCCCGCCGTTCCTGGGCCAGGACTACACGGTGGTGTCCGGGTCACGCCCGCTGCTGCCGGTGACGGTGCCCCGGCAGCGGACCGACTCCCCCACGGTCACGGGCACGCTGGACGCCGTGCCGGCGCCGGCGCCCGCGTCGCCCGTCGAGTCGCGGGCGGCGTCGGGGGCGCTGCCGTAGCGGCGCCGAGCGCCCGGCGACGGCCGTGACGGCGGGCCGTCCACGGGCTTCCGGAATCGCCGCGAAAAAAATCTTCGCCAGGGTGTATCAGGCCCCGGTGTGCGTGCTCTTGATGGTGAACGGCGACTGGGGAAGCCGCCGGGGGGAGCACGGGGGACCGGGGGGAGCTCGGGTCGGTCGGCCGCTGTCACGGGGGGCGACCGGCCGGCCCGAAGCCGGTTGTCCCTGCCGTCAGTCGAGGTAGGACAGTCCGGGATGGACGGCCGTGTAGCCGTCCACGAGCCGGCGGGCCACACTCACCGAGTCCACCAGCGGGTGCAGGGCGAAGGCCTTGACCGCGGTGGCGCGCGACCCCGACCTGGCGGCGGCCAGCACCTCGCGCTCCACGGCCTTGACCGCGCTCACGAGACCGACCGCGTGCCCCGGGAGGGGATCGACCGAGACGGGGTGCGCCCCGTTGGCGTCCACCAGGCACGGCACCTCGATCACGGCGTCCTCGTCCAGCGGCGCAAGGGTGCCGCGGTTGCGGACGTTGAGGATCAGCGTGGTGCGTTCGTCCCGGGCGACGGCCCGCATCAGCGCGAGCGCCACCTTCTCGTAACCGCCGGACAGGTCGTCCGCCTCCCGCTCCCCCGCGCCGGCCGCCTCCCGGTTCTCGCTCATGTAGGTCGCCTCCCGCTCGGCGCGGGTGCGGTTCCACAACTCCAGGGCGGAGACGTCCGGGTCGGCCGTCCCGGCGTAGAAGCTCTCCTGCTGGTCCCGCAGGAAGGCGCCGCGGGTCCGGGCCGCCTGCTGGTAGGCCCGCACGGCCTCGCGGTTGAAGTAGTAGTAGTGCAGGTACTCGTTGGGGATCGCGCCCAGGGAGCGCAGCCAGTCCGCGCCGAAGAGACGCCCCTCCTCGAACGAGCCGAGCAGCGCCGGGTCGGCCAGCAGGCGCGGCAGCCGGTCCTCGCCGGCCACGCGCAGGCCGCGCACCCAGCCGAGATGGTTGAGCCCCACGTAGTCGATCCACGCCTCGTCCGGCCGCGCGCCCAGCACCCGGGCGATACGGCGGCCGAGTCCGACCGGTGAGTCGCAGATGCCGATGACACGGTCGCCGAGGTGGCGGGACATGGCCTCGGTGACCAGGCCCGCCGGGTTGGTGAAGTTGATGACCCAGGCGTCGGGGGCGAGGCGGGCCACCCGGCGGGCGATGTCGTCGGCGACGGGGACGGTGCGCAGCCCGTAGGCGATGCCTCCGGCGCCCACGGTCTCCTGGCCGAGCACCCCTTCGGCGAGGGCCACGCGCTCGTCGTTCGCCCTGCCCTCCAGGCCGCCGACGCGGATGGCGGAGAACACGAAGTCCGCGCCGCGCAGCGCCGCGTCCAGATCGGTGCTGGTCGACACCTCGACCGGCTCGGGCACGTCGGCGGCCTGCTCGGCCAGCACCCGGGACACCGCGCGCAGCCGCCCGGCGTCCACGTCGTGCAGCACGACGTGGGTCACCCGCCCCTCGGCACGGTCCGCGAGCAGCGCCCCGTACACGAGCGGCACCCGAAACCCACCACCACCAAGAATCGTCAGCCTCACACCCCGACCCTACTAGCGCCCCCGAAGAGACGCGGGGAGCCAAGGCACCCCGAAGGGGCGCGGGGAGGCAAGGCGCCCCGAAGGGGCGCGGGGAACTGCGCGATCAACCCCCACAGCCCCGCACCCGCCAACCCACCGAACCCCCCACCCCCTTAGGCGCCCCGCCCCCGCCCCACAAATCCCTCTCACCGGCGAGGCCAACCCCCACCCCCCTCCCGATACTGAAACCCCCGCCCCGAGGAGCCGCTCATGAAAGCCCCCCGCTCCCCCCGCTCCCCCCGCTCCCCCCTCCCTCCCGCCCTGACCCGCTGGCGCCCAGCCACCCCCTACGTACTGGACGCGGCCCTGGCCGCCCTCGTCCTCTTCGCCGTGTCCCTGCAATGGATGTTCCCCGACGAAGGCGACGACCCCCTCTCCTTGCAGGGCTGGCTCCTCGGCGCCGCCACCGCCGTCCCCCTGATCTGGCGGCGCCGCGCCCCCTGCGCCACCGCCTGTGCGGTGTCCCTCGCCACCCCCGCGCAGGCGCTCTACCACGCACCCCCGCCGGACGTGATGTACGGCGGCATGGTCGTCCTGTACACCATGGCGGCCCAGGCCCGCCCCTGGCAGCGGCGGCTGATGCTCACCGGCTGGATCCTCGGCGTCGTGATCACCATGCAGCACCAGTCGAACCAGGAGCCCTTCGAGTACGCCTTCCACCTGATGGGCCTCGTCTCCGCGTACGCGCTGGGCGTGCTCACCCGTGTGCAACGGGCGTACACCGCCGAGCTGGAGGACCGGGCCGGCCGGCTGGAGCGGGAGCGGGCCGCGGACACCGCCCGGGCGCGGGCCGAGGAACGCGCCCGGATCGCGCGGGACATGCACGACATCCTCGCGCACGCGGTGAGCCTGATGGTGGTGCAGGCGGAGGCCGGTCCCGTGGTGGTCCGCAAGGACCCGGACCGCGCCGAGGCGACGTTCGACACCATCGCCTCGACGGGACGCGAGGCGATGGCTCAACTTCGGCGTATTCTCGGCGTCTTGAAAGAGGAAGCACCGACCGGGGAGGCCGGATCCCGCCTGCCGCAGCCCAGCGTGACCGCGCTGCCGGAACTGGTCCGTCAGGTGCGGCAATCCACGGGCCTGCACGCCGAGCTGCGGACCTCCGGAACGCCGCGTCCGCTGTCCTCGGACACGGAGGTGGCGGCGTACCGGGTCGTGCAGGAGGCGCTCACCAACACCGTGAAGCACGCCCGAGCGTCCCGCGCGCTGGTCGAGCTGGACTGGGCGGACGACCATGTGTCCCTCACGGTGACCGACGACGGGCGGGGGCCGTCCGAGGGGGCGGGCGGGCACGGGCTGATCGGCATCCGGGAGCGGGCCGCGGCCTGCGGGGGCAGCGCGGAGACCGGCGGAGCCCCGGACGGCGGTTTCCGGGTCGTCGTACGGCTGCCGGTGGCGGTGGACAGGGAGGGGGCGCTCGGTTGAGCATCCGGGTGGTGGTGGCGGACGACCAGGAGCTGGTCCGCGCGGGTTTCGGCATGATCCTCGACGCCCAGGACGACATCGAGGTGGTGGCGGAGGCGGCGGACGGGCAGGAGGCCGTGTCGGCGGTGCGCCGTCACGGCCCCGACGTGCTGCTGCTGGACATCCGCATGCCGGTGATGGACGGCCTGGAGGCGGCCCGGCTGGTGTGCGCGGAGTCGGGCTGCAAGGTGGTCATGCTGACCACGTTCGACCTCGACGAGTACGTGTACGAGGCCCTGTACGCGGGGGCCAGCGGCTTCCTGCTGAAGGACGTGCGCCGCGACGACCTGGTGCACGCGGTGCGGGTGGTCGCGGCCGGCGAGTCGCTGCTCGCGCCGACGGTGACCCGGCGGCTGGTCGCGGACCTGGTGAAGCGCCGCCGGGAGCGGCCGCCCGCCGCCGACGGCCCTCCCCCGCCGGGCCTGGACGCGCTCACCGCCCGCGAGGTGGAGACGCTGCGTCTGGTGGCCCGCGGCCTGTCCAACGCGGAGATCGCCCGCGCCCTGTTCGTCAGCGAGCACACGGTCAAGACGCATGTGAGCAACGTGCTGTCCAAGCTCGGTCTGAGGGACCGGGTGCAGGCGGTGATCCGCGCGTACGAGTCCGGTCTGATCACCCCGGGATCCCTCTGAGGACCGGGGTCCCTCTGAGGAGTGAGCCGGCGGGGCGTCTCCCCCGTACGGGCGAGGGACGGAGCCGGCCCGAACCGCTCCTCCCGGCGATCCGCCGGGGCACCCCTGGGCACGACTCTGAGGGCGTCGACGAACCGTCAACGCCGGGAGGGGACCGTGCTCACCGCACTCGCCCGGACGGCCACCCGCCGTCCACTGACCGTGATGCTCCTGTGGGGGCTTTTCCTGCTGCTGGGCTTCGGCCTGGGGACAGGTGTCTTCGCGCGTCTGTCCGACAACGTGCCCGAAGTGCCCGGCACCGAGTCGGAGTCGGCCGCGCGATACCTCGACGAGCTGGACCCGGCGGGGTCCTCGATCACCGGAGTGGTGGCCGGCACGCCCGTCTCGGAGCCCGGTCTGCGCGCGGAGGTCGAACAGGCCGTGGCCGACGTGCGGAAGGTCGCCGGGGTCGCCGCCGTGCCGGACCCGTACGTCACACCGGGGATGCTCGCCGAGGACGGGCGGGCGCTGATCGTGCCCGTCACCCTGGAGGGAGGCCTCGACGACGACGCGGAGGAGCGCACGCTCGACGCGGCGGCCGAACGGATCCGGGAGATCGACGCGCCGGACGTCCATGTGAGCGGGGGGCCGCTGCTGGGGCTTCAGATGGGCGAGCGGGCCCAGGAGGACGTGAAGAACGCCGAGTTGATCTCCCTGCCGGTGGTGCTGGCGCTGCTGCTGGTGGTGTTCGGCGGGCTGCGGTCGGCGCTGCTGCCGCTGGTCGTGGCGGTCGGCGGCATCGCGGGGGCGTTCCTGGCACTGTTCCTGTTCAGCGAGGTCACCGACATCTCGGTGTACGCGATCCAGGTGACGACGATGCTCGGCCTCGGACTGGCCGTGGACTACGCCCTGTTGATGCTGGTGCGGTTCCGCGAGGAGCGCCGGCACACCGAGGACGTGGGGGAGGCGGTGCACCGCACGGTGGCGGCGGCCGGGCGGACGGTGGCGTTCTCGGGGCTGACCGTCGCCGTCAGCCTGACCGGGCTGCTGGTGTTCCCCAGCGTGTTCCTGCGCAGCATCGGGCTCGCGGTGGCGGCGGTGGTCGTCATCGACATGCTGGCCGCCCTGACGCTGCTGCCGGCGCTGCTGGCGCGGTTCGGCGGGCGCATCCCGCCGGCGAAGACGCCCAAGGACGGCGAGGAGGAGGGCCGGTTCTTCGCGCGCGTCGCCCGCTTCGCGGCCCGGCGCAAGGTGGCCGTGCTCGCCGTGGTGGCGCCGGTGCTGCTGGTGCTGGCGCTGCCCGTGTCCGGGATGAGCATCGCCGTCGGGGACGCGCGGCAGCTGCCCGCGGACAGCGAGGCGCGGCAGCTCCAGGACACCGTCGCCGCCCACTTCCCGCCGGGCACCGGTGTCTCCCCGGTCGTGGTGGCCGTGCGGCCGGGCACGGACGCCGCGACCACCGACCGGCTCAAGGCGCTGGCGCCGGACGCCGCGACGCGTCACCTGCCGGACGGCGGCACGGTGATCGAGCTCAGGCCGCCCGGCGAGGCGGACGGCGCGGAGGCGACCGCGCTGGTGGAGCGGGTGCGGGAGGCGCGCGGCGACGCGCCGGTCGAGGTGACCGGCACGGCGGCCCGGCTGGTCGACTTCCGTCAGATGCTGGCGGAGCGGGCGCCGTGGGCGGCGCTGACCGTGCTGGCCGGCATCGTCGTACTGCTGTTCGCGTTCACCGGCTCGGTGCTGCTGCCGCTGCGCACCGTCGTCACCACGCTGCTCAGCCTGGCCGCCGCGCTGGGTGTGGTGGTGTGGGTCTTCCAGGACGGCCATCTCGCCGGACTGCTGGGCGCGGAGGGACTGGGCGCGCTGAGCCTCACCGCGCCGCCGCTGATCGTCGCGATCGCGTTCGGACTGGCCATGGACTACGAGCTGTTCATCCTGGCCCGGATGCGGGAGGCGCGGCTGCGCTCCGGTGACGACCGGGAGGCCGTGGTGACGGGGCTGAGCCGCTCGGGCCGGGTGGTCACCTGCGCGGCGCTGCTGCTCGCGGTGGTGTTCGCGGCGTTCATGACGGGCGGGTTCTCGCCCATCCTCCAGATCGGTCTGGGGCTGACGCTGGCCGTGCTGATCGACGCGACGGTGGTGCGGATGCTGCTGGTACCGGCCACCATGGCGCTGCTCGGCCGCCACGCCTGGTGGGCCCCGGCCCCGCTGCGCCGCGCCCACGACCGGTTCGGCCTCCGGGAGGAACTGCCGGATCAGCCGCGGGAGAAGGTGCCGACGGGGGTCTGACGCCGCCGATCCCGCCACGGTGCCCGGGGCTCACGCCGCCCCGGGCACCACGTGCCTCTGGGGCCCGGTTTCCCCGGTTCGCGCCCATTCGAGAGGTGAACTCCCGCAGGGGGCAAGCACTTTCTCGGTTACACCTCTTGACGCCCAAGGGGCCCAGGAGCACATTGGCGTGACCGTGAGAGCGCTCTCACGCGATGTTCCGGCTCTCACGGCACCTACCGCACCACCGTCAGCACCGAGAGGTCATCCCCCCACATGAATGCCACCTCCGGCACCCCCCGATCCCCCCGCAAACGGCGACGGCTGAGGCACACGCTCGTCGCCCTCACCGGCGCGCTGGCGCTCGGGGCGGGCGCCCTCGCGCTCACCGGCCCCACGGCCAGCGCCTCCGCTCCGCCCCCGCCGTCGGGCTGGACGCAGGTCTTCGCCGACGACTTCGACGGCCCCGAGGGCAGCGGCGTCGACACCGCCGACTGGCAGTACGCGACCGGCACCGGCTACCCCGGCGGCCCCGCCAACTGGGGCACCGGCGAGAAGGAGACGATGACGTCGAACCCGGAGAACGTCTCCCTCGACGGCAACGGCAACCTGCGCATCACCCCGCGGCGCGACGGCGCCGGCAATTGGACGTCGGGGCGCGTCGAGACCAACCGCGACGACTTCCAGCCCCCGGCCGGCGGCAAGCTGCGGGTCGAGGCCCGTATCCAGGTCCCGAACGTCACCGGGGACGCGGCCAAGGGCTACTGGCCCGCGTTCTGGATGCTCGGCGCGCCGTTCCGGGGCAACTACTGGAACTGGCCCGCCGTCGGCGAACTGGACATCATGGAGAACACCCAGGGCCAGAACACGGTGTTCTCCACCATGCACTGCGGCACCTCGCCGGGCGGCCCGTGCAACGAGACCAGCGGCATCGGCGGCCAGACCACCTGTCAGGGCACGTCCTGCCAGGCCGGTTTCCACACCTACCGGATGGAGTGGGACCGCTCGTCGGACGTGGAGGAGATCCGCTTCTACCTCGACGACACCAACTTCCACACCGTCCGGGAGAACCAGGTGGACGCGACGACCTGGTCGAACGCCACGGACCACGGCTTCTTCGTCATCCTCAACGTGGCGATGGGCGGCGGCTTCCCCGACGCGTTCGGCGGCGGCCCCGACGCGGGCACCGAGCCCGGGCACTCGATGCTCGTGGACTACGTGCAGGTGCTCACCGCCCCCTGACGCGCAGCCTCCTGGCCCGCAGGCCCCCTGCACCCACCGGACCCACCCCCCACACCCGGCCTCCCCGGCCGGCGGGCGAGGGCCCCGCGCACCCGCGCGGGGCCCTCGTCGGCGTTCGCCCCCCCGTCGCCCCCCCCGGTCCCTCGGCGGCGCTCAGCGGCGCCCAGCGGCGCTCAGCGGTGTTCCGCGCGGAAGGCGGCCGGGGCGGTGTCCGTGTGCTGCTGGAAGAACTTGGAGAAGTTCGCCGCGTCCGGGAAGCCGACGGCCGCCCCGACCCGCGCGGTCGGCAGATCGGTGTGCGCGAGCAGCCGCTTGGCCTCCAGGATCACCCGTTGGTCGATGAACGCCTTGGGCGTCCGACCGGTGGCGGCGCGCACCACGCGGGCCAGGGTGCGCCGGGAGTAGCCGAGGGCGTCGGCGTACGCGCTGACGCTGTGGTTGGTGGCGAAGTCCCGCTCCACCGCCTCCCGGAACAGGGTGAAGGCGCTGTCCTCGGCCGGCCGGGGAGCGCCGTCGGAACCGGCGGCGAGATGGGCGAGCCGCAGCAGGAACGCGGTCAACGCGTGGCGCAGCACGGCCGTGTGGAGGCTCAGCGGCAGGGTGACGGTGTCCTCGTACTCGCGGCGGAGCTGGCCGGCCGCGGCGCGGAGTGCGGCGAGCTGGGCCGGGCCGGGGCGCATCAGCGGCGGCCGGTCGTAGCGGTAGAGGCCGGTGGCCTCGACGGTGGCGCGGGGCAGGAAGCCGGGCTGCATGGTCAGGACGGTTCCGCGGTACTCGGCGTCCCGGGAGAAGCGGTGGACCTGCCCCGGGCGGATCCACAGCACGTCGCCCGCCGTGGCCTCGTACTCGGTGAAGTCGATCATGTGC
Source organism: Streptomyces lusitanus (assembly GCF_042647945.1). Taxonomy (NCBI): domain Bacteria; kingdom Bacillati; phylum Actinomycetota; class Actinomycetes; order Kitasatosporales; family Streptomycetaceae; genus Streptomyces; species Streptomyces lusitanus. The sequence continues at coordinate 3,517 of NZ_JBHRWL010000020.1, read as the reverse complement.
CGGAGCGGTCCGCCGTCGAGCAGCATCACGACGTGGAAGTCGATGCGGTGCACCCGGTCCAGGGGCGCGTCGGCCCGCCAGGTGCGGTCGGGGTCCATGGGGGCGATCTGCATGCCGACCCCGCAGACGCTCCGCCCGACCGGGAAGGGAAGGGTTCTGATTCCGCCGCCGTCGCGCCCGTCCGCCGTCCGGGCGCCGCCGTCACCCCCCTGGGGGAATCCGCCTGCCATGTCTCCCATGTCCGTCACCTGCTCGTCGGGCGCCCCGTCCGGGGGCGCCCGGTGTCCCACTTTCACCACAGGCTGGCACACCGGAACCTCGTTGTGAATAAGTCAGACTTTTACTTTTGAACGCGCTGCAGAGTTCCTTTCGCCCGGATCGAGGACCACGTGGAGACGAGCACCCGCACGGCGGGCCGGCACGGCCGCCCGGCGGGAATCGCCGGAGTCCGGGCGCGGTTGACGCGAGCGCGAGAGAGAAGACGATCAGCGTGATCCGCACGATGCGCGAAGAAGTGTTCGATACCTCCGGCGGGTCCGGAGCCGGCGGCCGGCCGCACCCGCGGGAGTGCACCGGGGTGAAGGACCCCGCGGACAAGGACACCCTGTATGGGGAGGACCCCTCCGCGGCGGCCGGGAACGCGTACGACGGGACGGCGCGGCAGCCGGGGAACCCGGGCAGGGCGAGGTTCGTGGACGCCGGGCCGTGGCCGCGCCAGGCGGCGGCGACGGCGTCCGACAGTGAGGGAGTTGACGCGGAATGACCGACGAGACCACCGAACCGGCGGTGGACGCCCCCGAGGCGGCGCGGGAGGATCAGCGGGCGGACGCCGTCACCGCCCTCACCGCGCCCCCGCCCGGCTGGGCCAACCCGCTGCGCGATCCCCAGGACCGCCGCCTGCCCCGGATCGCGGGCCCGTCCGGTCTGGTCATCTTCGGGGTGACCGGCGACCTGTCCCGCAGGAAGCTGATGCCGGCCGTGTACGACCTCGCCAACCGGGGGCTCCTGCCGCCGGGCTTCTCCCTGGTCGGCTTCGCCCGCCGCGACTGGGAGGACCAGGACTTCGCCGAGGTGGTGCACGACGCGGTCAAGGAGCACGCGCGCACCCCCTTCCGCGAGGAGGTCTGGCAGCAGCTGTCGGAGGGCATGCGGTTCGTGCCCGGCGACTTCGACGACGACCACGCCTTCGACCAGCTGCGCAAGGCGGTCGACGAGCTGGACACCTCTCGCGGCACCAGCGGCAACTACGCCTTCTACCTCTCCGTGCCGCCGAAGTTCTTCCCCAAAGTGGTGCAGCAGCTCAAGAAGCACGGCCTGGCGGACGCGCCCGAGGGATCCTGGCGGCGCGCGGTCATCGAAAAGCCGTTCGGGCACGACCTGAGGTCCGCGCAGGAGCTCAACGCGATCGTGCACGAGGTGTTCGACCCGGAGCAGGTCTTCCGGATCGACCACTACCTCGGCAAGGAGACCGTCCAGAACATCCTGGCGCTGCGCTTCGCCAATCAGATGTTCGAACCGATCTGGAACCGGTCGTTCGTGGACCATGTGCAGATCACCATGGCCGAGGACATCGGCATCGGCGGCCGGGCCGGTTACTACGACGGCATCGGCGCCGCCCGCGACGTCATCCAGAACCACCTCCTCCAGCTGATGGCGCTCACCGCGATGGAGGAACCGGCCTCCTTCGACGCGGCGTCGCTGCTCACCGAGAAGCTGAAGGTGTTCCGCGCCGTGCGGCTGCCCGAGGACCTGGGGCGGCACACGGTGCGCGGGCAGTACGCGGCGGCCTGGCAGGGCGGCGCGAAGGTGCGCGGCTACCTGGAGGAGGACGGCATCGACCCGTCCTCGGCGACCGACACCTACGCGGCGATCAAGCTCGGGGTGGACAACCGCCGCTGGGCGGGCGTGCCGTTCTACCTGCGCACCGGCAAGCGGCTGGGCCGCCGGGTGACGGAGATCGCCGTGGTCTTCCAGCGGGCGCCGCACTCCCCCTTCGACACCTCGGCCACCGAGGAGCTCGGCCAGAACGCCGTCGTGATCCGCGTCCAGCCGGACGAGGGCATGACCGTGCGGTTCGGCTCCAAGGTGCCCGGGACCTCCATGGAGCTGCGGGACGTGACGATGGACTTCGCCTACGGCGAGTCGTTCACCGAGTCCAGCCCGGAGGCCTACGAACGGCTCATCCTGGACGTCCTCCTGGGGGACGCCAACCTGTTCCCCCGTCACCAGGAAGTGGAAGAGTCCTGGAAGATCCTCGACCCGATCGAGGAGTACTGGGCGTCGCACGGCAGGCCTGCGCAGTACACATCGGGCAGCTGGGGACCCGCGGAAGCCGACGAGATGCTCGCACGAGACGGACGGAGCTGGCGCAGGCCATGAAGATCGACCTGACCGACACCACGGCAAGCAACATCAACAAGGCGCTGGTACGGGGCCGCCGTGCCATAGGCACCCCGGCCGTGGGCATGGTCCTGACGATGGTGATCGTCACGGACGAGGAGAACGCCTACGACGCCATCAAGGCGGCCGAGGAGGCCTCGCACGAGCACCCCTCGCGCACCCTGGTCGTCATCAAGCGGCACGCACGCAACCCGCGCGAGCGCACCCGGTCCCGGCTGGACGCCGAGGTACGGGTCGGTTCGGAGGCCGGCACCGGCGAGACGGTGGTGCTGCGCACCTACGGCGAGGTCTCCGAGCACGCCGACTCGGTGGTGCTGCCGCTGCTGCTGCCGGACGCCCCGGTGGTGGTGTGGTGGCCGGCCGACGCCCCCGAGAACCCCTCCCGGGACCCGCTCGGCGCGCTCGGCCAGCGCCGGATCACCGACCTGTACGCGGCGGAGGACCCGATGGCGGTCCTGCGCGCCCGGGAGCGCGCCTACGCGCCCGGCGACACCGACCTGGCCTGGACCCGGCTGACCCTGTGGCGCTCCATGCTCGCCGCCGCCCTGGACCAGGCGCGCACCACCGTCACGTCGGCGACCGTCGAGGCCGAGGCGGAGAACCCGGCCGCGGAGCTGCTGGCGCGCTGGCTGGAGGCGCGGCTGCGGGTCCCCGTCGACCGTGTGGTGACCGCGGGCCCCGTGGTCACGGCGGTCCGGCTGGGCACCGAGGACGGCGAGGTCGTCATCGACCGCCCCGAGGGGCCGCTGGCCACGCTCACCCTGCCCGGCCAGCCCCCGCGCCGGCTGGCCCTGAAGGTCCGTTCCACCGCCGAACTCATCGCCGAGGAGCTGCGGCGCCTCGACGCGGACGAGATGTACGCCGTCGCCCTGCGCGGCGAGGCCACCGAGGAGATCCCCGCCCATGTCTGACGTCCCCGAACCGACCCGCCGCCCCGAGTGGGCCGCCCTGGAGCAGCACTGGGCGCAGGGGCTGCCGGGCCTGCGCGAGCTGTTCGCCGACGACCCGTCCCGCGCCGAGCGGTACGTCGTGCACGTCGGCGACCTGCGGATCGACTACTCCAAGCATCTGGTCACCGACGAGACGCTGCGGCTGCTGCGGGAACTGGCCGCCGCGA
>NZ_JBHRWL010000019.1:314475-338884 GCF_042647945.1 Streptomyces lusitanus | reverse complement strand
CGCAGCGCCTGCTGCTCAGACCTGGCGGCGCCCTGGCGCGGGCGCCTGTGCGAGCGGCGGCGAAGCGATCGCCGTCCCGCCGTTCAGGCCCCGCCCGGTGAGCCACGGGTGAGTCGCGGCCCGCCGCGAACCATGCGCGCACCTCGGGGCGATGCCCGGCCCGCCGTCCTCGCGTCCCCCGGGGCCTGCCGCGCCGCGCCCGTGTGACCGGCCGCGTGACCTCGCCGCGCCTCGCCCGCCGCCCGCGGCCACGCTCACCGCCGCGCCCACGCGAATCCCCCGCGCCCCTCCGGGGCCTACACCTCCGCCGCAGGCAACTGCGGTGCCAGCAGTACCGGCAGGCGTGTCGTGCGGGGCTTGGCCGGGACTTCGGCGACCGCTCGGGGGAGGGCCTGGTCCACGCCGTGGACCACCGACAGGTGGCGGTCGGCGCGGCTGAAGGCCGTGTAGATCCAGGGGCGGCTCAGCGCGGGGACCGCGTCGCCGGGGAGGACCACCACCGCCGCCGGCCAGCGGCAGCCCACCGCCTGGTGCGCGGTCAGCGCCCAGCCGTGCCGTACCGACTGCTCCACGCGGTCCCGCGGCACGACGACCGTCTCGCCCGCGCAGTCCAGGCGCAGGCCCTCGCCGTCCGCCCCGGTCACGCGGCCCGGCAGGATGCGCCCGGGGGCGGGGGAGTACGCCACCCGGTCGCCGGGGTCGAAGCCGGCGAAGCGGCCCGGGCCCGGGTTCAGCCGCTCCTTCAGCGCCGCGTTCAGCACGCGTGTCCCCACCGCGCCGCCGTGGCCCGGGGTGATCACCTGCGTCTCCTCGGCCGGCACCCCGATGGCGCGCGGCACCGAGTCCGCCACCAGCTGCACGGTCCGGTGCACCGCCTCGCCCGCGTCCCGCACGGGCACGATGACGACCTCCTTGTCGGGCGCCTCCACCTGGAGCAGCTCGCCGACGCCGATCCCCGAGACCAGCTCGCCCAGCGGCCCCGGATCCGGGCGCCGGGAGGCGATCTGCGGACAGGCCCGCGCCGCCGCCAGGTCCGCGAACACCCGCCCGGGACCCACCGACCACAGCACCGCGGGGTCGCCGGACAGCACCAGCCGCGCCCCGTCCGGCAGGGACTCCGTGAGCAGCGCGGCGGTCTCCACGTCGAGCTGCGGCGCGTCCAGCACCACCAGCAGGTCCACGGCCAGCGCGCCCTCCGGGTCCCGCCCGGGTCCCTCGGCGCCGGACAGCAGACCGGCGACCGTGGCGACGCCGGGGCCGTCGACGCGGGACGCGAACCGCCGGCGCCCGACCGGGGTGTGCGTGGCGGCCCAGGCGCGCAGCCCCATGCCGTGCGCCGCGTCCAGCAGCGCCGCCGGCTCGGCCAGCGCGGCCTCCCCGCCGGTGTGCAGCACCAGTCCGTGCCGCGCGGCCGCGCGGATCAGGTCGGCGGCGGAGCCCTGTGCCGCGGCGGCCGCCTCCTCCCACTCCTCGGCCGCCCCGTCCTGCTTGGGCGCGGAGTTGATCAGCCGGGCCAGGCCGTCGGCGAGGCTCTCCTCGGCGAGGGCGCAGCGCTCAAGGCCGACCAGCACCCGCACCGGCTGCTCCGCGTCCTCCGCCTCATCAGCGACCTGCCCGGCCTCGCCGAGCGCGTCCTGGAAGACGAGGACGTCCCCCTCGGCGATGGCGTCGCGCACCGCGTCCTCGGGTTCGGGGACGCCCTGGCGGCCCAGCGCCTCGGTGAGCGCGGCCATCTCCAGCACCGTGTGCCCGGCGGGCGCGGCCTGCTCCAGCAGCCAGACGGTCAGGGCGCGGCCCCGCCGCTCGTCGCCGGGCGCGGCCTCGCCGCCGAGCAGCGCACGGGCGAACCCGTCCGCCTGCTCGGGCCGGACGCCCGGGACCCGCAGAAGCTGCCAGGGGTCCTCCCGCAGCAGGTCCGCGGCGGCCTCCCCGAGCGCCGCGGCGGCCGGCGCGGCGAGCGTGCCGGGCGCGCCGCCCCGCGTCAGCACCTCCCGCACCGCGTCCACCGTGCCCTCGGCGGGCGCGGCCGGTCCGTCGGGGACCACCGGGGCGCGCCGCACCGGCTCGGGCGCGGGGCGCCGGGGCGCGGGACGCGCCTCCTCGAACACGGTCGCCGGCGGCTTCTCCCCGCTCTCCACGGCCCGTACGGCGGCGAGCAGTTCGGCCGCCGTGCCGCTCAGCTTGGTACCGGCCTCGATCGGGCCCTGCCGCTCCGCCTTGCGCCGCTCGATCCGCTCCCGCTCCAGGCGCTGCGCGGCCAGCTCCGCCTCGGCCTCGGACACCTGCGCGCCCTCGGCGGGCGTGCCGTCGTCCGCGCTCCTCGGCTCCTCAGGGGTCTCCGGCGTGCTCACAGCGTGCTCCAGTCGTGATCGGGATAGCGGTGCACCGGAGCCGACACGTCGTCGAGCGCCCGGCAGATCTCGTCAGGAAGACTAAGCGTCTCCACTGACAACGCCGCCGTGAGCTGCTGCGCCGTGCGCGCGCCCACGATGGGCGCGGTCACCCCGGGCCGGTCGCGGACCCAGGCGAGCGCCACCTGGAGCGCGGTCACCGCGAGCCCGTCCGCCGCGGTCGTCACCGCGTCCACGATCCGGCTCGCCGTGTCGTCCAGGTACGGGGCGACGAACGGCGCCAGATGCTCCGAGGCGCCGCGCGAGTCCGCCGGGGTGGCGTCACCGCGGTACTTGCCGGTGAGCACGCCCCGCCCGAGCGGGGAGGACGGCAGCATGCCGATGCCGAGGTCGATCGCGGCGGGCAGCACCTCCCGCTCCACACCGCGCTGAAGCAGCGAGTACTCCATCTGGGTGCTCGCCAGGCGGGTGCGCGCGCCCGGCGCGGCGAGCTGCCAGGTCGCGGCCTTGGCGAGCTGCCAGCCGCAGAAGTTGGACACGCCCGCGTACCGCGCGCGCCCGCTGGCGACGGCGATGTCGAGCGCCTGGAGCGTCTCCTCCAGCGGGGTGGCCGGATCGTAGGCGTGGATGTGCCACACGTCGACGTGGTCGGTGCCGAGGCGGGCCAGCGAGGCGTCCAGGGCGGACAGCAGATGGCCGCGCGAGCCGTCGAACCGGCGGTCCGGGTCGGGCACGCTGCCCGCCTTGGTGGAGATCACCAGGTCCCGGCGCGGCACCAGCCCGTCCATCAGCCGACCGAGCAGGTACTCGGCCTCCCCGTCGCCGTACACGTCGGCCGTGTCGACCAGCGTCCCGCCCGCGTCCCAGAACGTCTTCAAGAGCTCTGCCGCGTCGTGCTCGTCGGTGTCGCGGCCCCAGGTGAGGGTCCCGAGCCCGATCCGGGACACACGCAGGCCGGTACGGCCGAGATGCCTCTGCTCCATGAACGCCGAGATTACTGGCCCGGGCTGCGCCTGTGGGGGCCTGTGGACAACCGTTTTCCGGGCGGTGCGCGCCCGCCGCGGGGCCGCCGGTCCCGTGCCGCCGGCCTCCCGCGTCCCTGCCTCGCCGGCGCGGGAGGTATAGGGTCTCCGTACGTCACGTTACTGATCGGTAAGGTAAGGGGAGAGGCCATGCAGCTAGGGATCAACCTCGGCTACTGGGGCGCCGGAATGGACGCGGACAACCTCGCCGTGGCCCAGGAGGCGGACCGCCTCGGATACGCGGTCTGCTGGGCCGCCGAGGCCTACGGCTCCGACGCCGCCACCGTCCTCGCGTACGTCGCCGCCCGCACCGAGCGCATCGACGTCGGCTCCGCCATCTTCCAGATCCCGGCCCGCCAGCCCGCCATGACCGCGATGACCGCGGCCACCCTCGACTCGCTGTCCGAGGGCCGCTTCCGCCTCGGCCTCGGCGTCTCCGGCCCCCAGGTCTCCGAGGGCTGGTACGGCGTCAAGTTCGGCAAGCCGCTGGCCCGCACCCGCGAGTACGTCGAGATCATCCGCAAGGCGATGACCCGCGAGCGCCTCTCCTACGAGGGCGAGCACTGGACCCTGCCCCTCCCCGGCGGCCCGGGCAAGCCGCTCAAGCTCACCGTGCACCCGCAGCGCGAGCACATCCCGCTCTACGTCGCCGCGATCGGCCCCAAGAACCTCGAGCAGACCGGTGAGATCGCCGACGGCGCCCTGCTGATCTTCCCGTCCGCCGAGCACCTCGAGGACACCGCCGTCCGCCACCTGCGCGCGGGCCGCGAGAAGGCCGGCAAGACCCTCGAGGGCTTCGACATCTGCCCGACCGTCCCGCTCGCCCTGGGCGACGACAAGGACGTGGCCGCCCTCGCCGACACCTTCCGCCCCTACACGGCGCTGTACGTCGGCGGCATGGGCAGCCGCAAGCAGAACTTCTACAACCAGCTCGCCCAGCGCATGGGGTACGAGCGGGAGGCCGCCGAGATCCAGGACAAGTACCTGTCCGGCGACAAGCAGGGCGCGGCCGCCGCCATCCCGCACGACCTGATCGACCGCACCACCCTGCTCGGCTCGGTCGACCGCATCGCCGACGGCATGAAGGCCTACGCGGCCGCCGGGGTCACCACCCTCACCCTCGCCCCGGCCGGCTTCACCCTCGACGAGCGGCTGGCCTCGCTGCGCGCGGGCGTCGAGGCCCTGGAGCGCGCGGGCCTGGCCTGACCCGTCCGGCCGCCGCCGCGTCCCCCGCGGCGGCGGCCAGGTCCCACGGCCGTGGTGGGGGCTCGGGGGTCGACCCCGCCACGGCCGTCACCCACACCAACGCCCGACACGCGCCGGGGTCACGCGCCCCGCACGCCCCCGCCGTGCCGCCCCCGCCGTCCGGCACGTACGCCGATCGGCGCAGTTGTCCGCCGCACCTGTTGCCGTCCCTCCGCCGCCGCACTTGACTCCTTGCTTGCGGAGCTGTGGACATGCGGACCGCGGAACTGCGGACGCCGCGGAGAGGTGGGCCCCATGCTGTCGGCGAAGAGCCTGTTCCAGGAGATCCTCGACAACGACGATTCCTTCGCGCTGTTCTGCTCGATCGCGGCCAGCGGGGAGTCCCAGGGCGGCTGGGAGAACGCCCGCATCGCGGCGCTCGTGCCCGGCACGCAGCGCGACCTCGCGCCCAAGATCACCCGGCACGGCGCCGACGAGGACAAGCACGGCCGGATCTTCAACGCCCTGCTGAGGAAGCGCGGTCTGGAGCCCGTTCCGGTGCCCCCGGAGACCGACTACACGATGCTCCTTGAGCGCAACGGCATCGGCCTGGCCCACGACAAGCTCAAGCGCGACGAGCCGCTCACCGCGCAGGACATCGTCACCTACCTCGCCCACAGCCGGGTCACCGAACAGCGCGCCTCCGAGCAGATGCAGATGCTGCGCAAGCACTTCGCCGACCACCCCGACCTCGGCCGCGCGGTGAAGATGATCTCCAACGACGAGGACAACCACCTCGCCTACTGCCACGAGGAACTGCTGCGCTTCGCCTACGCCGGACACGGCCGCGCCATCCAGCGGACCCTGCGCGAGTGCGCGCTCGCCGAGATCCGCGTCTACCGCGACGTCAGCCTCGCCGTGATGGCCCACATGGGCCGCATCCTTGGCTGGCCGAAGCCCAAGGCGGCGCTCCTCGCGGCCGGCATCCACGCCGTGTACCGGTACGAACGCCTCGGCGGCTGGCGCCGCATGGTCTCGCTGCGGATGCCGGAGCGGCGCAACGCACTCGGCGGCCCCGCGACCCCGGAACCGGAAGCCGCCTGACCGCCGCCGTAAGCCACGGCCACCCCGGCCACAGCCACCCCCGGCCACCCCCTTACAGCCACCCCCGGCGCTTGAAGGTGCGGAACAGCCCCACCTCCAGCGCCGCCATCAGCGCGATCACCGCCGGGTACGACCACGTCCAGTGCAGCTCGGGCATGTGCTCGAAGTTCATGCCGTAGATCCCCGCGATCATCGTGGGGACCACGGCCATCGCCGCCCACGCGGAGATCTTGCGCATGTCGTCGTTCTGCTGGACGCCGACCTGCGCCAGATGCGCCGACAGCACGTCCGACACCAGCCGGTCCAGGCCCTCCACCGACTCGTTGACCCGGGTGAGGTGGTCGTGGACGTCACGGAAGTACGGCCGCGCCTTCTCCTCCACGAAGGGCACCCGCACCCCCTGTGTGCCCACCCCGGCCAGCCGGGCCATCGGCCCCGCCAGCGGCACGGTCGCCCGGCGGAACTCCAGGATCTGCCGCTTGAAGCCGTAGATCCGGGACGCGGTGTGCTTCGAGCCGCCCGCCTCGGGGGTGAAAACCACCGTCTCCAGCTCCTCCAGGTCGGTCTGGAGCTCGGTGGCCACCTCCAGATAGTGGTCGACCACGGCGTCGGCGACCGCGTACAGCACCGCCGTCGCCCCTTCCCGCTGAAGCTCCGGCTCCCGCTCCAGCCGGTCCCGCACCGCGTCCAGCGGGGCGCCCTCCCCGTGCCGTACGCTCACCGCGAACGAGTCGCCGAGGAAGATCATGATCTCCCCGGACGAGACGGTGTCGCTGTCCGGCTCGTACGTCACCGGCTTGAGGACCGCGAAGAGCGAGTCGTCGTACACCTCCAGCTTGGGCCGCTGATGCGCCTTGAGGGCGTCCTCCACCGCCAGCGGATGCAGCCCGAACTCCCGCGTGACCAGGTCGAACTCCTCCGCCGTCGGCTCGTGCAGCCCGATCCAGACGAAGCCTCCCGCCGACCGCGCCTCGTCCAGTGCGTCGGAGAAGTCCTGGGGGCCCTCCGAGCGGTGCCCCTCCCGGTAGACGCCACAGTCGACGATCACGAAACGTGTCCTCCCGTCCCAGCAGCCGGTCTGCCGTCCCGTTCCCGTTCCCCCGTCGTTCACACGCCCCGGTCCCCGCGTACGCCGGTGCGCCTACGCTGGGCGCCATGCCCACGTTGCTCCTGGTCCGGCACGGACGATCCACCGCCAACACCGAGGGACTGCTCGCCGGCTGGACGCCCGGCGTGCACCTCGACGACCGAGGGACCGCACAGGCCTCCGCCCTGCCCGGCCGGCTCGCCGCGCTGCCGCTGGCCGAGGTCGTCACCAGCCCGCTCGACCGCTGCCGGGAGACCGTCGCCCCGCTGCTCCAGGCCCGCCCCGGCCTCACCCACCACACCGACGAGCGCATCGGCGAGTGCCACTACGGCGACTGGACCGGACGCAAGCTCGCCGAGCTCAAGGACGAGCCGCTCATGGAGGTCGTGCAGGCGCACCCCTCGGCCGCGGCCTTCCCCGGGGGGGAGTCCATGCGCGCCATGCAGACGCGCGCCGCCGAGGCCGTGCGCGAGTGGAACGCGCGCGTGGAGCGCGACCACGGCCCCGACGCCGTGTACCTGATGTGCTCGCACGGCGACATCATCAAGTCCCTGGTGGCCGAAGCCCTCGGACTTCATCTCGACCTCTTCCAGCGGATCTCCGTCGAACCGTGCTCCGTCACCGCCATCCGCTACACCCGGCTGCGCCCCTTCCTGCTCAGGCTCGGCGACACCGGCGACCTCGCGTCCCTGGCGCCGCGCGAGGAGCCGCCCGCCGGCGACGCCACGGTGGGGGGCGACGCGGGCGCACCGTGATCGTTCCCCGCAGTAGGGTGAAGCGACCGCCACGTCGCGGTCCGACCCGCCCACCGCCCGATCCCCGACTTCCCATGGAGACAGGACGTGTCCCGTCAGGTGTTCCTCTACGACCAACCGGAACGTTTCGTGGCCGGCACGGTCGGACTGCCAGGGCGCCGTACGTTCTTCCTCCAGGCCTCCGCCGGCTCCCGGGTGACCAGCGTGGCCCTGGAGAAGACCCAGGTCGCGGCGCTCGCCGAACGGATGGACGAGCTGCTCGACGAGGTGGTGCGCCGCAGCGGCGGCAGCGCGGCGGTGCCCGCGATGGCGCCGACCGAGATCACCGACACCGCCCCGCTGGACACCCCCGTGGAGGAGGAGTTCCGCGTCGGCACCATGGCGCTCGCCTGGGACGGCGAGGAGCAGCGCATGATCGTGGAGGCGCAGGCCCTCGTCGAACTGGACGCCGAGTCCGACGAGGATCTCGCCGAGGCGGAGGAACGGCTCCTCCAGGACGAGGAGAACGGCCCCCCGATGCTGCGCGTCCGGCTCACCGGGGCGCAGGCGCGGGCCTTCGCCAAGCGCGCCCTGGACGTCGTCAACGCGGGCCGGCCGCCGTGCCCGCTGTGCAGCCTCCCGCTCGACCCGGAAGGACACGTATGTCCGCGCCAGAACGGATACCGCCGCGGAGCGTGACCGCCACCGACCCGGCCGCGGCCGAGCTGCTCGCCCGCGGCGAGCTGACCGTGCGCGGACGCATCCGTGAGGCGTCGAACGCCGCGCTGTACTGCACCGTCACGTACGAGGGCCGCGAGGCCGCCTGCGTCTACAAGCCCGTCGCGGGGGAGCGCCCGCTGTGGGACTTCCCCGACGGCACCCTGGCCGGCCGCGAGGCCGCCGCGTACGAGGTGTCCCGGGCGACCGGCTGGGACCTGGTGCCGCCCACCGTGCTGCGCGACGGCCCGTACGGCGAGGGCATGTGCCAGCTGTGGATCGAGACCGCGCCCGGCGCCGAACTGCTCGCCCTGGTGGACGGCGAGGAGCCCGAGCCGGGCTGGAAGGCGATCGGCTTCGCCGAGGTCGGCGAGGGCCGCACCGCGCTGCTCGTGCACGCCGACGACGAGCGCCTGCGCCGCCTCTCCGTGCTCGACGCGGTGATCAACAACGCCGACCGCAAGGGCGGACACCTGCTGCCCACGGCGGACGGCCGGCTCTACGGCATCGACCACGGCGTCACCTTCAACACCGAGAACAAGCTACGCACCCTGCTGTGGGGCTGGGCGGGGGAGCCGCTGCCCCAGGAGGCCCTGGACGTCCTCGCGGCCCTCACGGACGCCCTCGCCGCCTCGGGGCCGCTCACCGCCGCCCTGACCCCGCTGATCACCCCCGCCGAGATCGACGCCACCCGCGCCCGCGTGGACTCCCTGCTCGCCGCCCGCACCCACCCGGAGCCGGGCACCGACTGGCCGGCCATTCCCTGGCCCCCGGTCTGACCGTCACGGACGGCGGCGACGCACACGGCGCGGCAAGACGCAAGAGCGCCGTCCCGGCCATCCGGCCCGTTCCGGTTCGTATCCGGAACTCCGGTCCGGTTAGGCTCATGACATGCATGCCTGGCCCGCTTCCGAAGTCCCCGCCCTGCCCGGTCAGGGCCGCGACCTGAGGATCCACGACACCGCGACCGACGGTCCTGTCACCCTCGACCCCGGTCCCGTCGCCCGTCTCTACGTCTGCGGCATCACGCCCTACGACGCCACCCACATCGGACACGCGGCGACCTACAACGCCTTCGACCTCGTGCAGCGCGTGTGGCTCGACAACAAGCGGCAGGTTCACTACGTCCAGAACGTCACCGACGTCGACGACCCGCTGCTGGAGCGGGCCGAGCGCGACGGCGTCGACTGGACCGCGCTCGCCGAGCAGGAGACCGCCCTGTTCCGCGAGGACATGACGGCCCTGCGGATGCTGCCGCCCCGGCACTACATAGGCGCCGTCGAGGCCATACCCGGCATCGTCCCGATCGTCGAGCGGCTCCGTGAACTCGGCGCCACCTACGAGATCGACGGCGACATCTACTTCTCCGTCGAGTCCGACCGGCACTTCGGCGAGGTCTCGCGCCTCGACGCGGCCACCATGCGGATGCTGTCCGCCGAACGCGGCGGCGACCCGGACCGCCCGGGCAAGAAGAACCCCGTCGACCCTATGCTCTGGATGGCCGCCCGCGACGGCGAGCCGAGCTGGGACGGCGGCTCCCTCGGCCGGGGCCGCCCCGGCTGGCACATCGAGTGCGTGGCCATCGCCCTCGACCACCTCGGCATGACCTTCGACATCCAGGGCGGCGGCTCCGACCTGGTCTTCCCGCACCACGAGATGGGCGCCTCGCACGCCCATGTGCTCACCGGCGAACACCCGATGGCCAAGGCCTACGTGCACGCCGGCATGGTCGCCCTGCACGGCGAGAAGATGTCCAAGTCCAAGGGCAACCTGGTCTTCGTCTCCCAGCTGCGGCGCGACGGCGTCGACCCGGCGGCGATCCGGCTCGCGCTGCTCGCCCACCACTACCGCTCCGACTGGGAGTGGACCGACCAGGTCCTCCAGGACGCCGTGACCCGCCTCGAGCACTGGCGCGCCGCGGTCTCCCGTCCCGACGGCCCGCCCGCCGAGGCGCTCGTCGAGGAGATCCGCGACGCCCTCGCGGACGACCTCAACGCCCCGGCCGCGCTCGCCGCCGTCGACCGCTGGACCGTGCTCCAGGAGCAGAGCGGGGGCGCCGACACCGGCGCCCCCGGCATCGTCTCCCGCGCCGTGGACGCCCTGCTGGGCGTCGCCCTGTAGGGACGTAAGGGGCGCCCCGTTCCACGAACGGGGCGCCCCTTGTCGCGTCTTCTCAGTCCTCCGACGACTCGTCGCCGTCCTGCTCCGCGTCCTTACGCGGCGGCTTGGACGGACGCGACCGCCCACCCGGCCCGTCACGGCGGAACGACGGGCCCTCCGAGCCCTCGGCGGTGGCGTGCCCGCCGGGCGGACCCGACGCACCGTCACGACGGCGCAGATACCGCTCGAACTCGCGGGCGATCGCCTCGCCCGACGCCTCCGGCAGCTCCGCGGTGTCCCGCGCCTCCTCCAGCGTCTGCACGTACTCGGCGACCTCGCTGTCCTCCGCGGCCAGCTGGTCCACGCCCACCTGCCAGGCGCGCGCGTCCTCGGGCAGCTCGCCCAGCGGGATCCGCACGTCGATCAGGTCCTCGAGCCGGTTCAGCAGGGCCAGCGTGGCCTTCGGGTTGGGCGGCTGCGACACGTAGTGCGGGACCGCCGCCCACAGCGACACCGCGGGGACGCCCGCGTGCGTGCACGCCTCCTGGAGGATGCCGACGATGCCCGTGGGCCCCTCGTACTTGGTCTCCTCCAGGTCCATGCGGCGGGCCAGGTCCGGATCGGACGTGGTCCCGCTGATCGGGACCGGACGGGTGTGCGGGGTGTCGCCGAGCAGCGCGCCCAGCACCACCACCAGCTCCACGCCCAGCTCGTGCGCGAAGCCGAGGATCTCGTTGCAGAACGAGCGCCAGCGCATGGACGGTTCGATGCCGCGCACCAGCACCAGGTCGCGCGGCTTCTCACCGCCCACCCGCACCACCGACAGCCGCGTCGTCGGCCAGGTGATCTTCCGCACGCCGTTCTCCAGGAACACCGTGGGGCGGTTGACCTGGAAGTCGTAGTAGTCCTCGGCGTCGAGCGCCGCGAAGACCTCGCCCTTCCACTCCCGGTCCAGATGCGCGACCGCGGTGGAGGCGGCGTCACCGGCGTCGTTCCAGCCCTCGAACGCGGCCACCATGACCGGGTCGATCAGCTCGGGAACCCCCTCGAGCTCGATCACCCAGCGCCTCCTTCCGACGTGCCCTCGTGTACGCACCAACCTTACGGCGTGTCCACAGGGGCGCCCGCAGCTCCCCGCACAAGGGGAGTGCCCCATCACTGCCCCGCACGGCGCCGGGAAACACCCCGCACGGCGCAGCGCCGAACGCGGCGAGGGGCGTCCCCGGCCCGGTGGCGCGGGCCCGTACGCTCACAGACGCAGCTCCAGCGTGAGCTCGTCGTGCAGGGGGATCCCGTACCGGCCCGTGCCGGGAATGGACGGCTTGAGGCGGCGCGCCGCGTCGACCGCACCCGGGGCCACCCCGACGATGCGCAGCCCGCGCCGCTGGTAGAAGCGCAGCGCGTCCAGGTTGTCGTTGGTGGTCACCAGCCACAGCCGCCGCGCACCGGCCCCGCGCGCGGTCTCCGCGGCCGCCGCGAGCAGCGCGCTGCCCACCCCGCTGTGCCGCACCGCCGCGTCCACGGTGACGACCTCGAGACCGTCGCCGGACAGGGCGTAGGTGAGCAGCCCGGCCAGGGCGCCGTCCCGCTCGGCGACCAGGGCCGGCAGCTCCGCGGCGTCGTACACGGTCCCGTGTCCCACGACGGTCGTGCCGCCCCAGGAGGCGCTCAGCAGGCCGACGACCGCCGCACGGTCGGCGGCGGTGGCGGCGCGCACATGGAGATCCCTCATGGCGGCACGCCTCAAGGCCGGGCGGGACGTGCGGGACCGGCACGCGAGAGGGGCGGCCCCGTCGGCTCGGGCCGCCCCTCACCGCACGCCGGCTCCCGTGCGGGGGAGCCGGCGCGGGCACGGTCACTTCTTGTCGAGCATCTCCTGCACGTCCGCCCGGACCTCGTCCGTGGCCAGGCCGCGGATCGTCAGGGTGGTACGGCGGCGCAGCACGTCGTCCGCCGTCTCGGCCCACTCGTGGTCCCGGGCCCACACGACCTGCGCCCAGATCTCCGGGGCGTCCGGGTGGACCCGGCGGGCCAGCGCCGGATCCTCGTTCGCCAGGCGGGCGATGTCGAAGGCCAGCGACCCGTAGTGGGTGGCCAGGTGACGGGCGGTGTCGGCCGCCATGCGCGGGCCGGGCGCCGGGCCGTCCACCAGCAGGCGGTGGGCGACGGCGCGCGGGTTGGCCACGCCCGGCAGCGGCAGCTTCTTCGGCAGCGCGCCGACCGGCTCGAAGTCCTCGCCCAGCGGGTGGCCGGGCAGTTCCTGGAGCTTGCGCATCACCGTGCGGCCGATGTGGCGGAACGTGGTCCACTTGCCGCCCGCGACGGACAGCATCCCGCCCCGGCCCTCGGTGACCACCGTCTCCCGCTTCGCCTTGGCCGTGTCGCCGGGACCGCCCGGCAGCACCCGCAGACCGGCGAAGGAGTACGTGATCAGGTCCCGGTCGAGCTGCTGGTCGCGGATGGAGAACGCGGCCTCGTCGAGTATCTGCGCGATGTCCTTCTCGTTGACC
The DNA here is from genome assembly GCF_042647945.1 of Streptomyces lusitanus. Lineage (NCBI taxonomy): Bacteria > Bacillati > Actinomycetota > Actinomycetes > Kitasatosporales > Streptomycetaceae > Streptomyces > Streptomyces lusitanus. The sequence continues at coordinate 326,074 of NZ_JBHRWL010000019.1, read as the reverse complement.
GCGACGTCCGCCGGGTCGCCCTCGTACTCCTCGTCGGTGGTGCCGAGCAGCAGCATGTCCTCCCAGGGGAGGGCGAAGGTGATGCGGTACTTGTCGATCGGCGTGGCCAGCGCGGCCTTCCACGGGGCGGTCCGCTTCAGGACCAGGTGCGCGCCCTTCGACAGCCGGATCGACGGAGCGGCGTCCGGGTCCTCCATGCGGCGCAGGTGGTCCACCCACGGGCCGGTCGCGTTGAGCACCAGCCGGGCGTTCACGCCGAACTCGTCGCCGGAGAGCCGGTCCCGCAGCTCCGCGCCGGTGACCCGGCCCTTGGTGAAGCGCAGGCCCGTCACCTCGGCGTGGTTGAGGACGACCGCGCCCGACTCGGCGGCCGCGCGGACCGTCATCAGCGCCATGCGCGCGTCGTTCATCTGGTCGTCGCCGTACACGGCCACGGCCTTGAGGTTCTCGGTGCGCAGCTCCGGCACGTCCAGCGCGGCCTTCGCCGGCGACAGCAGGTGCCCGACGCCGTCACCGAAGGCGGACAGCGCCGAGTAGGCGAACACACCGGCCCCGAGCTTCGCCGCGCCGTGCGGCCCGCCCTTGTACACGGGGAGGTAGAACGTGAGCGGGTTCGACAGGTGGGGGGCCACCTGGCGGGAGACCGCACGGCGCTCGAAGTGGTTCTCCGCCACCAGCTTCACCGCGCCGGTCTGCAGGTAGCGCAGGCCCCCGTGGAGCAGCTTGGAGGAGGCGGAGGAGGTGGCTCCGGCGAAGTCGCCGGCGTCCACCAGAGCCACCCTGAGACCGGACTGCGCGGCGTGCCAGGCGGTGGAGATGCCCAGGATGCCGCCGCCGATGACGAGGAGGTCGTACGACGCCTTGGAGAGCTGCTCCCGGGTCTCGGCTCGGCTCGGGTTCGGGCCGGACGCCGGGTGCGTCCCCAGGGCAGGTACGGACTGCAGGGTGGCTTGGGTGGTCATGGCGGTTCTACTCCTCGTCCTCGAGCCAGCCCATGGTCCGCTCGACGGCCTTGAGCCAGCTCTTGTACTCACGGTCGCGGGTGTCCGCGTCCATGCGGGGGGTCCACTCGGCGGCCCGTCGCCAGTTGGCGCGCAGGTCGTCGGTGCTGTTCCAGAAGCCGACGGCCAGGCCGGCGGCGTAGGCGGCGCCGAGGCAGGTGGTCTCGGCGACCATCGGGCGCACCACGGGGGCGTCCAGGAAGTCGGAGAGCGTCTGCATCAGCAGGTTGTTGGAGGTCATGCCGCCGTCGACCTTGAGGGCGGTGAGCTCCACGCCGGAGTCCTTCGTCATGGCGTCGGCGATCTCCCGCGTCTGCCAGGCGGTGGCCTCCAGGACGGCGCGCGCGAGGTGCGCCTTGGTGACGTACCGGGTGAGGCCGGCGATCACACCGCGGGCGTCGGAGCGCCAGTACGGGGCGAACAGACCGGAGAAGGCCGGCACGAAGTAGGCGCCGCCGTTGTCCTCGACCGACAGCGCCAGGGTCTCGATCTCGGCGGCGGTGGAGATCAGGCCCATCTGGTCGCGCATCCACTGCACCAGCGAACCGGTGACGGCGATCGAGCCCTCCAGGGCGTAGACCGGCTTCTGGTCGCCGATCTGGTAGCCGACCGTGGTCAGCAGGCCGCTGTAGGAGTTGATGATCTTGTCGCCGGTGTTCATCACCATGAAGGTGCCGGTGCCGTAGGTCGACTTGGTCTCGCCCTCGGCGAAGCAGGTCTGGCCGAACAGCGCCGCCTGCTGGTCGCCCAGCGCCGAGGCGACCGGGATGCCGCCGAGCAGGTCGCCCAGCCTGCCGCCCTTGATCTCGCCGTAGACCTCGGCGGAGGAGCGGATCTCCGGCAGCATCGGGGTCGGGACGCCGATCGACTCGGCGATCTTCTCGTCCCACTGCATGGTGTGCAGGTTCATCAGCATGGTGCGGGAGGCGTTGGTGACGTCCGTGACGTGCCGGCCGCCGTCCGTTCCGCCCGTGAGGTTCCAGATGACCCATGTGTCCATGGTGCCGAAAAGGATGTCGCCCGCCTCCGCACGCTCCTTCAGGCCCTCGACGTTGTCGAGCAGCCAGCGCGCCTTCGGACCGGCGAAGTAGGAGGCCAGGGGCAGGCCGGTCTCGCGGCGGAAGCGGTCCTGGCCGACGTTGCGGCCCAGCTCACGGCACAGGGCGTCGGTGCGGGTGTCCTGCCAGACGATGGCGTTGTGGACCGGCTCACCGGTGTGCCTGTCCCACAGCACGGTGGTCTCGCGCTGGTTGGTGATGCCGATGGCCTTGATGTCGTCCCGGGTGATGCCGGCCTTCTCGACGGCGCCGGCGACGACCTCCTGGACGTTGACCCAGATCTCGGTGGCGTCGTGCTCCACCCAGCCGGGCTTGGGGAAGATCTGCTCGTGCTCCTTCTGGTCGACGGACACGATGCGTCCGTCGCGGTCGAAGACGATGCAGCGGGACGAGGTGGTGCCCTGGTCGATCGCGGCGATGAACGGGCCGGCGGTGTGGGCGTCGGTCACGGTGTGCTCCTGAAGGTTCTCTGGTTACGGGGCAGTGGGTACGGCGCTACTGCAACGATCGCGGTGGAAGCCGGTGAGGTCATCTATGCGAAGGCGACGTTGTAGACGCCGGCCGCGATGGCGCCGCCGATCAGCGGACCGACCACCGGGACCCAGGCGTACGACCAGTCGGAGCCGCCCTTGTTGGGCAGCGGCAGCAGGGCGTGGACGACACGGGGGCCGAGGTCACGGGCGGGGTTGATGGCGTACCCGGTCGGGCCGCCCAGCGACAGGCCGATCGAGACCACCACGAGCGCGGTGATCAGACCGCCCAGCACGCCGAGGCCGTTGCCCGCGTCGTTCAGGCCCTGGGTGAGCACGGCGAGCAGCAGCACGAAGGTGCCGATGATCTCCGTGGTGAGGTTCTGCACCGTGTTCCGGATCTCCGGACCCGTGGAGAAGATGCCGAGCACCGGGCCGGCGCCCTTCTCCTGCGCCTCGACGGCCTTGGCGGACGTGGTCTGCGCGCCAGGACCGCCGACGATCTCCTTGTCGGTGAGGTGCGCCTGGAACTGCCCGTAGTAGGCGAGCCACACCAGCGCGGCGCCGATCATGGCGCCGAGGAACTCCCCGGCGAAGTAGGTCGGGACGTTCGTCCACTCGCCGTCCTTGATGGCGAGGGCGACCGTCACGGCCGGGTTCAGATGGGCGCCGGAGAGCGGCCCCGCTATGTAGACCGCCGTCATGACGGCGAAGCCCCAGCCGAAGGCGATGGCGAGCCAGCCGGCGTTACGGGCCTTGGAGGCCTTGAGCGTCACGGCGGCGCACACACCGCCGCCGAGCAGGATGAGTATGGCGGTACCGATGGTCTCGCCGATGAAGATGTCGGAGCTGGACACCCGCGACTCCTTTGTCCTTCGTCCAGGGATGCCGACCCCCGGGTCCCTCCGGGGATTGGCGCCCTCAGGGGGTGAGAGCGATGCCGGCCCTTGGCGTTGTCCCACTCTAGCGCGTATTGCCGGTAGGTGTTCGACAATGCCGACCGATGGACGGGAGTCTTGCCCGGCACCGGAGATGCGTCAAGAGTCTCGGTTGTCGAAAACGCGATCGTTACTGATCGCCCTGGGCGTCTCTGTGACACGGTCCCGCCCGAGGCGCCTCAGGGGCGCGGGGAACTGCCCGCCCAGCCCCGTACGGCCTGCACCCGGCGTGCAAGCGGCCCCGGCACCCCGGTGGCCGTACGGGGGTGAGGTGCGGGCCCGCTGGAGGGGTGCCGCCTGCGCCCACCCGTGCCGCCCCTAGCGGCACGACTGCCCGCAGTCGACAGGGGCGCGGGGAACTGCGCGCTCAGCCACGGTGCGGCCTGCACCCGGCGTGCAAGCGGCCCCGGCACCCCGGTGGCCGTACGGGGGTGTGGCGCGGGCCCGCTGGAGGGGTGCCGCCTGCGCCCACCCGTGCCGCCCCTAGCGGCACGACTGCCCGCAGTCGACAGGGGCGCGGGGAACTGCGCGCCCAGCCACGGTGCGGCCCGCACCCGGCGTACAAGCGCCGCCGGCACCCCAGTGGCCGTGGCGGCCATGAACGGCCCCGCCGATTCAGAAGCGTCCGGCGCCCAGATCCCGCGACACCGCACGCGCACAGTCCCGCACCGCCGCGATCAGCTCGGGCCGCAGCTCGCCGTCCTTCCGCAGCCGCTCCACCGCACCCGTGATGCCGACCGCCCCGACCGGCATGCGCCGCCGGTCGTGGATGGGCGCGGCGAGGGAGGCCACGCCCTCCCAGGTCTCCTCCACGTCCGCCGCGTAACCCCGGGCGCGCGTGAGGTCGAGGATCTGCTCGAACGCGTCGACGTCGCACACCGTGCGGTCGGTGAACGCCTTGCGGTCGGCCTCCAGCGCCTCGCTGTGCGCGACCGGGTCGTACGCCGACAGCACCTTGCCCAGGGCCGTGGAGTGCAGCGGCTGCATGGCGCCGATCTCCAGCACCTGCCGGCTGTCGTCGGGCCGGAAGACGTGGTGCACGATCAGCACGCCCTGCTGGTGCAGCACCCCGAGGTAGACGCTCTCCCCGCTGGAGCGGGCCAGGTCGTCCGTCCACACCAGGGCGCGGGCCCGCAGCTCGTGCACGTCCAGATAGGTGGTGCCCAGGCGCAGCAGCTCGGCGCCCAGCTGGTAACGCCCCGAGGCCTCGTCCTGCTCGACGAACCCCTCCTGCTGGAGAGTGCGCAGGATGCCGTGGGCGGTGCCCTTGGCGAGGCCCAGCGAGGAGGCGATGTCCGAGAGGCCGAGCCGTCGCTCGCCGCCCGCGAGCAGGCGCAGCATCGCTGCCGCCCGTTCGAGCGACTGGATGTTCCGTGCCATCGCCGTACTGCCTCCGTCCCCTTCGAGCGCCGACTCACGACGTCGCTGCCGCTGTTCGGCAATGCCGAACACTACCGGTCGATGCCGACCCTCCGCTAATGGTCGGCCATGATCGGTCGCGTCTCTCCCGCCCCGACCGTCGCCCGTCGGCCATCTTCGTCCGGCCCGTGGACGCCCCCGACGCCAGGGGGCCGTCCCGGATACCCTGACGAGGTGCGCCCTGCCGGGGAAGCTCGAACAGGTGACTTTTCCGGGCAGCCGCAAAGCCGACAGCCGTCGCACCTGAGGGAGCCCCTTTCATGGCCTCGTTGCCGCTGACCCCTTCCGCCGACAGCAGGACCCGTGTGTCCGCGCTCCGTGAGGCCCTGGCCACCCGTGTGGTGGTCGCCGACGGAGCCATGGGCACGATGCTCCAGGCCCAGGACCCCACGCTCGAGGACTTCGAGAACCTCGAGGGCTGCAACGAGATCCTGAACCTGACCCGCCCCGACATCGTCCGTTCGGTGCATTCCGAGTACTTCGGCGCGGGCGTCGACTGCGTGGAGACCAACACGTTCGGCGCCAACCTCACCGCATTGGGCGAATACGACATCGCCGAGCGCGTGCTCGAACTGTCCGAGGCGGGCGCCCGCATCGCCCGCGAGACGGCCGACGAGTTCACCGGCCGCGACGGCCGTCCGCGCTGGGTGCTGGGCTCCATGGGTCCGGGCACCAAGCTGCCCACCCTCGGCCACACCACGTTCGGAGCCATCCGCGACGCCTACCAGCAGAACGCGGAGGGCCTGCTCGCCGGCGGCGCCGACGCCCTGCTCGTGGAGACCACGCAGGACCTGCTCCAGACCAAGGCGTCCGTCATCGCCGCACGCCGCGCCATGCGGGCCGTCGGCCTCGAGGTCCCGCTGATCGTGTCGGTGACGGTGGAGACCACCGGCACCATGCTGCTCGGCTCCGAGATCGGCGCCGCCCTGACCGCGCTGGAGCCGCTGGGCATCGACATGGTCGGCCTGAACTGCGCGACCGGCCCCGCCGAGATGAGCGAGCACCTGCGCTACCTGGCGCGCCACTCCCGCGTCCCCCTGTCGTGCATGCCGAACGCGGGCCTGCCCGAGCTGACCAAGGACGGCGCACACTACCCACTGACCGCGTCCCAGCTGGCGGACGCGCAGGAGACGTTCGTGCGGGAGTACGGGCTGTCGCTGGTGGGCGGCTGCTGCGGTACGACGCCGGAGCATCTGCGGCGGCTGGTGGAGCGGGTGCGGGAGCTGGCCCCGGTGGAGCGCGACCCGCGGCCCGAGCCGGGTGCGGCGTCGCTGTACCAGAGTGTGCCGTTCCGGCAGGACACCTCGTATCTGGCGATCGGTGAGCGCACCAACGCCAACGGGTCGAAGAAGTTCCGTGAGGCCATGCTGGAGGGCCGGTGGGACGACTGCGTGGAGATGGCGCGCGAGCAGATCCGTGAGGGCGCGCACCTGCTGGACCTGTGTGTGGACTATGTGGGCCGTGACGGTGTGGCGGACATGCGGGAGCTGGCCGGGCGGTTCGCGACCGCGTCCACGCTGCCGGTCGTGCTGGACTCCACCGAGGTGGAGGTGATCCGGGCGGGTCTGGAGATGCTGGGCGGCCGCGCGGTGATCAACTCGGTGAACTACGAGGACGGCGACGGTCCGGAGTCGCGTTTCGCGCGGGTGACGGAGCTGGCGCGGGAGCACGGTGCGGCGCTGATCGCGCTGACGATCGACGAGGAGGGCCAGGCCCGTACCGCCGAGAAGAAGGTGGAGATCGCCGAGCGTCTGATCGCGGATCTGACCGGCAACTGGGGCATCCGTGAGGAGGACATCCTCGTGGACTGTCTGACGTTCACGATCTGCACCGGTCAGGAGGAGTCCCGCAAGGACGGCGTCGCCACCATCGAGGGCATCCGTGAGCTGAAGCGCCGTCATCCGGACGTGCAGACCACGCTGGGCCTGTCGAACATCTCCTTCGGCCTGAATCCGGCCGCGCGCATCCTGCTGAACAGTGTGTTCCTGGACGAGTGTGTGAAGGCGGGTCTGGACTCGGCGATCGTGCACGCCAGCAAGATCCTCCCGATCGCCCGGTTCAGCGAGGAGGAGGTCACCACCGCCCTCGACCTGATCTACGACCGTCGTTCTGAGGGTTACGACCCGCTGCAGAAGCTCATGCAGTTGTTCGAGGGGGCGACGGCGAAGTCGCTGAAGGCGGGCAAGGCCGAGGAGCTGGCGGCGCTGCCGCTGGACGAGCGGCTCAAGCGGCGCATCATCGACGGTGAGAAGAACGGCCTGGAGGCCGACCTCGACGAGGCGCTTCAGACGCGTAAGGCGCTGGACATCGTCAACGACACCCTGCTGGACGGCATGAAGGTGGTCGGTGAGCTGTTCGGGTCGGGGCAGATGCAGCTGCCGTTCGTGCTCCAGTCGGCCGAGGTGATGAAGACGGCCGTCGCCCACCTCCAGCCGCACATGGAGAAGACCGACGAGGCCGGCAAGGGCACGATCGTGCTGGCCACGGTGCGCGGGGACGTGCACGACATCGGCAAGAACCTGGTCGACATCATCCTGTCGAACAACGGCTACAACGTGGTCAACCTCGGTATCAAGCAGCCGGTGTCGGCGATCCTGGAGGCCGCGGACGAGCACAAGGCCGATGTGATCGGCATGTCGGGTCTGCTGGTGAAGTCCACGGTGATCATGAAGGAGAACCTGGAGGAGCTCAACCAGCGCGGCCTGGCCGCCGACTACCCCGTCATCCTCGGCGGGGCCGCCCTGACCCGCGCCTACGTGGAGCAGGACCTGCACGAGATCTACCAGGGCGAGGTCCGCTACGCCCGCGACGCGTTCGAGGGCCTGCGCCTGATGGACGCCCTCATCGGCATCAAGCGCGGTGTTCCCGGCGTGACGCTGCCGGAGCTGAAGCAGCGGCGGGTGCGGGCGGCCACGGTGGAGGTCGAGGAGCGTCCCGAGGAGGGCAGCGTCCGCTCCGACGTCGCCACCGACAACCCCGTCCCCGCCCCGCCGTTCTGGGGCACCCGCGTGATCAAGGGCATCCAGCTCAAGGAGTACGCCGGCTGGCTCGACGAGGGCGCGCTGTTCAAGGGCCAGTGGGGTCTCAAGCAGGCCCGCACCGGCGACGGCCCCACCTACGAGGAGCTGGTGGAGACCGAGGGCCGGCCGCGCCTGCGCGGTCTGCTGGACCGGCTCCAGACGGAGAACCTGCTGGAAGCGGCCGTGGTCTACGGCTACTTCCCGTGCGTCTCCAAGGACGACGACCTGATCATCCTGGACGACGACGGCAACGAGCGCACCCGCTTCACCTTCCCGCGCCAGCGCCGCGGCCGCCGGCTGTGCCTGGCCGACTTCTTCCGCCCGGAGGAGTCCGGCGAGAAGGACGTCGTCGGCCTCCAGGTCGTCACCGTCGGCTCCCGCATCGGCGAGGAGACCGCCCGGCTGTTCGAGGCCAACGCCTACCGCGAGTACCTGGAGCTGCACGGCCTGTCCGTCCAGCTCGCCGAGGCCCTCGCCGAGTACTGGCACGCCCGCGTGCGCTCCGAGCTGGGCTTCGCGGGCGAGGACCCGGCCGCCATGGAGGACATGTTCGCCCTGAAGTACCGGGGCGCCCGCTTCTCCCTCGGCTACGGCGCCTGCCCCGACCTGGAGGACCGCGCCAAGATCGCGGACCTGCTCCAGCCGGAACGCATCGGCGTCCGGCTCTCCGAGGAGTTCCAGCTCCACCCCGAGCAGTCCACGGACGCCATCGTGATCCACCACCCCGAGGCCAAGTACTTCAACGCCCGCTGAGCCGGTGCGGCCGCCGCCCCGGCCGCCGCACCAGGCACTTCCGGCGCGCACGTCGTAGACTGGTCGGTCCACTGCAGGCCGGTTCCCTCCCGGGAACCGGCCTGATGGTCCCTACAGGAGGTAGGTGGATGACCAGTACGGTCCCCGCGCTCGGAACCCTTACGGCCGAAGGCTCGGCCCTCCAGGCGGTGCTCCTCGACATGGACGGCACCCTGGTGGACACCGAGGGCTTCTGGTGGGACGTCGAGGTGGAGGTGTTCAAATCCCTCGGTCACACCCTCGACGACGCCTGGCGCCACGTGGTCGTCGGCGGCCCCATGACCCGCAGCGCGGGCTTCCTGATCGAGGCGACCGGCGCCGACATCGGCCTCGACGAGCTCACGGTCCTGCTCAACGACGGCTTCGAGAGCCGTATCGACCACGCCCTGCCGCTGATGCCGGGCGCCGCGCGGCTGCTCGCCGAGCTGGCCGAGCACGAGATCCCGACGGCGCTCGTCTCCGCCTCCCACCGGCGCATCATCGACCGGGTGCTGCCCGTCCTGGGCCCCGAGCACTTCGCCCTGTCCGTCGCCGGGGACGAGGTGCCCCGCACCAAGCCGCACCCCGACCCCTACCTCGCGGCGGCCGCCGGGCTCGGCGCCGACCCCGTGCGCTGCGCGGTCGTCGAGGACACGGTCACCGGCGTCACCGCCGCCGAGGCGGCCGGCTGCCAGGTCGTCGCGGTGCCGTCCGTGGGCCCCATCACCCCGGCCGCCCGGCGCACGGTCGTCCCCTCCCTCGACGTCGTGACCCTGCCGTTCCTGCGCGGCCTGATGACGGACCTCCGCTGAGGTCTGCCCGGCCGCTCACCGAGCGTGCACCCCCCGCCCGGAACAGGCGTGCGCGGCGCTCCGTCCAGGGGCCGTTCCGTCCGAGCCGTCCGCATGTGTTCCGGCCGCCGATGGCGTATATGCACTGCTCCCGGGCCCCTTTTCACATGTGAACTTCACCACATGTCCACAGCTCGACAACGATGTCCGGACGTGCATCCCGCCCGATTCAGGAGATCACCGGCGCGCCCATGTGTCCCGATTGGTAGGAAGCTGCACCAATCCTTCCCCGGTCATCCCTGTCGGTCCGTTCACACCTGGTTCCGCTGCGTGATGAGCCCCCAACTCCGGGGGCAGCGAACGCTCCTGCGGACGCGGACTAATGTCGTCACGAGAACCGCACCCCCCCTCCCTGGCCTCCGCCGTGCCGACCCCTGCACGCGGACGGTACGGAGTCGACAACGTCCTGGAGAAACTCGAGCATGAACCGCAAGACTTTGGTGCTGGCGGCCGCGATGGGCCTGCTCGCGCCGGTGCTCGCCGCCTGTGGTGACACCGAGAGCGGCAGCGGCGACGGCGATGCGATCGTCGTGGGCACCACGGACCGGTTCACCGCATCCGAGGAAGAGGGCCTCGCCCCCCTCGACCCCGCCTGGGCCTACGACGTCGGCACCTGGAACATCCTGCGCCAGACCGTCCAGACCCTCATGGTCCAGCCCCGCGGCGAGGGCGAGCCGGTGCCCGACGCCGCCAAGTCCTGCGGCTTCACCGACGCCGGCAACGAGCGGTACAGCTGCACCCTGCGCGACGGCCTGAAGTTCTCCAACGGCGACCCGATCACCGCGCAGGACGTGAAGTACTCCATCGACCGCGCGATCTCCCTCGAGGGCGACAGCGGCGTCTTCGCCCTGCTGTCCACCATCGACACCGTCGAGACGCAGGGCGACAGCGAGGTGATCTTCCACCTCAAGGCGGCCGACGCCACCTTCCCGTACAAGCTGTCCACCCCCGTCGCGGGCATCGTCAACAAGGACGACTACGCCCAGAACAAGCTGCGCGAGGGCTTCGACGTCGAGGGCTCCGGCCCGTACACGATGGAGGCCAAGGTCGAGGACGGCGCCCTGGTCCGCGCCACCTTCACCAAGAACCCCTCGTACAAGGGCGCGCTCCAGGTCAACAACGACAAGGTCGAGATGGTCGCCTACGACAGCGCCGACGCCATGGGCGACGCGCTGAAGGACGGCGAGATCGACGTCATGACCCGCAGCATGTCGCCGGAGCAGATCCAGCAGCTGTCCAACGCCACCGACGGCGAGATCGAGCTGGTGGAGACCCCGGGTCTGGAGATCCGCTACCTGGCCTTCAACACCAAGGCCGAGTCGGTGAAGGACAAGGCCGTCCGCCAGGCGATGGCCCAGGTGATCAACCGCGACGAGCTCGTCGGCAAGGTCTACGGCAGCCAGGCCGAGCCGCTGTTCTCGCTGGTCCCCGCCGGCGTCGCCGGCCACTCCAACGCCTTCTTCAACAAGTACGGCGACCCGAACGTGGCCCAGGCCCGCGAGCTGCTCGAGGACGCCGACGTCGAGACGCCGGTGCAGCTCACGCTGCACTACACGACCGACCACTACGGTCCGGCCACCAAGACGGAGTTCGAGCAGCTCAGCAAGCAGCTCAACGACAGCGGCCTGTTCCAGACGGACATCCAGGGCACCACCTGGGACAAGTTCCGCCCGGCCGGCCAGAAGGGCAAGTACGACGTCTACGGCATGGGCTGGTTCCCGGACTTCCCGGACGCCGACGCCTTCATCGCGCCGTTCCTCGACGAGGACAACTTCCTCAACTCGCCCTACTCCAACACCGAGATCCGCAAGGACCTGATCCCCGCGTCGCGGCGCCAGGCCGACCGGCTCAACGCCTCGAAGAGCTTCACCAGGATCCAGGACATCGTCGCCGACGAGGTCCCGGTGCTGCCGCTGTGGCAGGGCAAGCAGTACCTCGCCGCCCGTGACGACATCACCGGCACGGCGTACGCGCTCAACTCCTCCTCCACGCTCCAGCTGTGGGAGCTCGGGCGCGGCGTCAGCGGCTGACGGTCCGCCGCACGCACGACGTGGGGGCGCCCTCCCGGCCG
>NZ_JBHRWL010000019.1:113127-314435 GCF_042647945.1 Streptomyces lusitanus | reverse complement strand
GGCGCCCCCACGCTTGGTTCGGACGACGCGCGCGCTACTGGGCGCCGGGGCGCACCAGCCCGCTCTCGTACGCGTACACCGCCGCCTGCACGCGGTCGCGCAGCCCCAGCTTGGTCAGCACATGACCGACGTGCGTCTTCACCGTGGTCTCGCTGACGAACAGGTCGGCGGCGATCTCCGCGTTGGACAGTCCGCGCGCCACCAGCTTCAGCACCTCGACCTCACGGTCGGTCAGCGTGTGCAGCGTGTCCGGCACGGGCTCCTCGCCGGACGGCAGATGCGTGGCGTACTTGTCCAGCAGCCGGCGCGTGATGCTCGGGGCGAGCATCGCCTCCCCGGCGGCCACCACGCGGATCGCCTGCACCAGCTCGTTGGCCGGGGCGTCCTTCAGCAGGAAGCCGCTGGCCCCCGCCTTCAGCGCCTCCACCACGTACTCGTCGAGATCGAACGTCGTCAGCACCAGCACCTTCGCCGGGCCGTCGCGCTCAGGGCCGGTGATCTGGCGGGTGGCCTCCACCCCGTCCATCCGCGGCATGCGGATGTCCATGAGCACCACGTCGGGCTGCAGCGCCCGCACCTGGTCCAGGGCCTGGAGTCCGTCCCCGGCCTCGCCGACGACCGCGAGGTCCTGTTCGGCCTCCAGAATCATCCGGAACCCGGTGCGCAGCAGCGGCTGGTCGTCGACCAGTAGGACGCGGATGGCCACGTAAGTCTCCTTCGCTAGTCCGGCCCCATTCTGCCCTGCTCGATCCCGCCGGACTCAGGCGCCCTGACGGGGAGCGGGTAGGGCGGGGGAGTGCCGCCGAACTCCGGACAGTGGGCCTGGTGGTCGCACCAGCCGCACAGCTTCGTCGGACGCGGCCGCCAGTCGCCCGACTCGGTCGCCCGCCGGATCGCCTCCCACAGCGCCAGCAGTTTGCGCTCCACACGCTCCAGATCGGCGAGCACCGGGTCGTACGTCAGCACGTCGCCGCTGCCCAGGTAGACCAGCTGGAGCCGGCGCGGGATCACCTTCTTCAGGCGCCACACCACCAGGGCGTAGAACTTCATCTGGAACAGCGCGCCCTCCGCGTACTCCGGGCGGGGCGCCTTGCCCGTCTTGTAGTCGACGATCCGCACCTCTCCGGTGGGCGCCACGTCGACCCGGTCGATGATGCCGCGCAGCCGCAGCCCGGAGTCCAGCTCCGCCTCCACGAACAGCTCCCGCTCGGCGGGCTCCAGCCGGCTCGGGTCCTCCAGCGTGAACCACCGCTCGACCAGCGCCTCCGCCTCCGTCAGCCACCGCGCCAGCCGCTCGCCCTCCGGGTCGTCCGCGAACAGCTCCGCGACCTCCGGCCGGCTCTCGCGCAGCCGGTCCCACTGGCCGGGGATCAGCGACTTCGCGCGCGGCACGGTGCGGTCGCCGGCCGGGGCGTCGAACAGCCGCTCCAGCACCGCGTGCACCAGCGTGCCCCGGGTCGCGGCCTCGCTCGGCTTCTCCGGCAGCCGGTCGATCACCCGGAACCGGTACAGCAGCGGGCACTGCATGAAGTCGCTCGCCCGGGACGGCGACAGTGAGGCGGGCGGCGCGGCGGCGGGAGGGGCCGCCACGACCGCGTCCACCGCCTCCGCGGGCACGGCCGGGCCGGTGTCGGGCCGCGTCGCGCCCTCGGTGCTCGTCTCCATGACCACAGACCTTACGGCCCGCCGCCGACATCGCGGTGCGCCTGTGGACAGAAGGGGTAGAGACAGGGGTGCGGGGCGGAAGGGGCGGCGAACGGCGCATACCATCGACCCAGGACCCTCCCGTCCGGCAGGCGCGGGAGACGCAGCGAACGAGGGGACACCGGTGGACGTAAGCGGCGGGCGCGGACAGCCGCGGCCCGGCAACGACGAGTCGGCCGAGCACACCGGGCCCGAGGCCCCGACCCCCGGCGACGCCCCCTCGCACCCCGCGCCCCCCTCCGCACCGACGCCCGCCGACGAGCGAGGCGCCCGGCCCGAGGGCTCCACCGAGGACCCCGCGCCCGGCCGGGACCGCGCCCCGGCGCACCCCGAACCCCCCGCGGACCACCCCGCCCGCCCCTCCACCGCCCCCGCCGGGCGGCCCGAGCACCCCGACCACCCCTTCGCCCACTCCGGCAGCGGCGACGGACAGGCCCCGGCCCCACAGCGCCCCGAGGAGCGGCGCCGCGGCGGGCTGCTGATGGGCCGCCCCTTCGGCGTGCCCGTGTACGTCGCGCCCAGCTGGTTCCTCGTCGCCATCCTCATCACCTGGGTGTTCGGCGGCCAGATCGACCGGGTCCTGCCCGAGCTGGGCGCGGTCAGCTACCTGGTCTCCCTGTTCTTCGCGGTGGCCTTCTACGCCTCCGTGCTGGTGCACGAGCTCGCCCACACCCTCGCCGCCCTCCGCTTCAAGCTCCCGGTGCGCCGCATCCAGCTCCAGTTCTTCGGCGGCGTCTCCGAGATCGAGAAGGAGGCCGAGACACCCGGCAGAGAGTTCGTGCTGGCGTTCGTCGGCCCACTGCTCTCCCTGGTGCTGGCCGGGCTGTTCTACCTCGGCCTGCTGGCCGTCGACCCCAGCAGCGTGCCCGGCGTGCTGCTCGCGGGACTGATGGTGTCCAACCTCATCGTGGCCGCCTTCAACCTGCTGCCGGGACTGCCGCTGGACGGCGGCCGGATGCTCCGCGCGGTCGTCTGGGCGATCACCGGCCGGCCCATGACCGGCACCGTCGCCGCCGCCTGGGTCGGCCGCGCCCTCGCCGTCTGCGTGCTGATCGGGCTGCCGCTGCTCACCCAGTCCGGGGCGCTCGGCTCCGACGCCGTGGACAACGTCGGCATGGACACCGTCCTGGACGCCCTGCTCGCCGCCATCCTCGCCGCGATCATCTGGACCGGCGCCGGGAACAGCCTGCGCATGGCACGCCTGCGCGAGCACCTGCCCGAGCTGCGGGCCCGCACCCTCACCCGCCGCGCCGTGCCCGTGGAGGGCGACACCCCGCTCTCCGAGGCCCTGCGCCGGGCCAACGCGGCCGGCGCCCGCGCCCTGGTCGTCGTCGACGCCGACGGCGTGCCGATGTCCCTGGTGCGCGAGGCGGGAATCGTCGGCGTGCCGGAGCACCGGCGCCCCTGGGTGCCGGTCGGCACCCTCGCCCAGGACATCACCCACGGCATGCGCGTCTCCGCGGAACTGGCCGGGGAGGAGCTGCTGGACGCGCTGCGCGCGACGCCCGCCACCGAGTACCTGGTCGTCGAGGAGACCGGCGAGATCTACGGCGTACTGTCCGCCGCCGACGTGGAGCGCGCCTTCGTCAAGGCCATGGCACGCCCCTCCTGACCCGTCGCCCCGGCCGCCGTCCGTGGTCGGCGGGCCCTCCGGGGACCGGTAGGCTGGTCACATGTCCGAACCGACCGGTGCCGCCCGCAGGCGCGGGCCCTTCAAGGTCGGGGACCAGGTACAGCTGACCGACCCCAAGGGCCGCCACTACACGTTCACGCTCGAGGCCGGGAAGAACTTCCACACCCACAAGGGTTCCTTCCCCCACGACGAGCTGATCGGCGCTCCCGAGGGCAGCGTTGTCCGCACCACCGGGAACGTCGCCTATCTCGCGCTGCGCCCCCTGCTCCCCGACTACGTCCTGTCCATGCCCCGAGGGGCAGCCGTCGTCTACCCGAAGGACGCGGGGCAGATCCTCGCCTTCGCCGACATCTTCCCCGGCGCGCGCGTCGTCGAGGCCGGCGTGGGCTCCGGCTCGCTCAGCAGCTTCCTGCTGCGCGCCATCGGCGACCAGGGCATGCTCCACTCCTACGAGCGCCGCGAGGACTTCGCCGACATCGCCCGGCAGAACGTCGAGCGCTACTTCGGCGGCCCGCACCCCGCCTGGCAGCTCACCGTGGGCGACCTCCAGGACAATCTGTCCGACACCGACGTCGACCGCGTCATCCTCGACATGCTCGCCCCCTGGGAGTGCCTGGAGGCCGTCTCCAAGGCGCTCGTCCCCGGCGGCATCCTCTGCTGCTACGTGGCCACCACCACGCAGCTCGCCCGGACCGTCGAGTCCATCCGGGAGATCGGCTGCTTCAACGAGCCGACCTCCTGGGAGACGATGATCCGCAACTGGCACATCGAGGGCCTGGCCGTCCGCCCCGACCACCGGATGATCGGCCACACCGGCTTCCTGCTCACCGCCCGCCGGCTCGCCGACGGCGTCGAGCCGCCCATGCGCCGGCGCCGCCCGGCCAAGGGCGCCTACGGCGAGGACTACTCCGGTCCCAACGCCGACGGAGGCACCGGCCGCTGACGCGGTCCGCACCCCCTCAACGCTCCGGCGCCGTGGCTCAGTTCCCGTACCTCAGCGGGAACTGAGCCACGGCGCCGACGCATTGGCGTCCGGGCCCGCACCGGACACGCACGGGCCCCCCGCGCGACGACTGCGGACCCCGCCGTTCCCTCCGTCCTGTGACGTGTGGCACGATGCTGGCCACCCCCACCGGCACAGCCCTCACAGGAGACACTCCTCGTGCAGCCTTCCGCCGTTCCGGAGCTCGCCCACACGCACGCCCGGCCCATCCACTGGATGGCCACCGCCACGGCCGTCGCCGGTGTCGTGGCGCTCTCCTCCGTCCTCCAGCCCGATCACGCCACCGCCGCGGCGCCGGACGCCCCGCACACCAGGAGCGCCCCGGCGCAGGCGCTGCCGCCGGACCCGGCCGACGTGGAGTTCCCGCTCGACTGCGGTCCCGTGAAGCTGGTGGTGAAGAAGCAGGCGTCCGGCGACCTCGACGGCGACGGCCGCCCCGAGACGGCGGTCGCGGTCCACTGCGACGCCCCGATGGGCACCCCGCCCGACGGCGTCTACGTGCTCACGCAGGCGGCCGGCAGCGCGCAGCCGCGCCTGGTGGCCACCCTCGTCGACCCCAAGGACCGCACCAACGTCGACGACTTCGCCGTACGCGGCGGAAACGTCACCGCCACGCTGCTCGGCTACTCGTCCGCCGACGTGCCCAGTTGCTGCCCCGATGTGCGCGAGACCGTGAAGTGGCGCTGGGAGAACGGCGCGTTCGTCCGGTCCACGCCGTCCGACGCGCGGAGCGTGTGACCCGCGCGCGGGCGCACGCCGGCCGCGCGCTCCTGGGCGGGTGAGAAATCAGACAGCCGTGACCCGCCGTGCGGCGGCGGTCACCCCGCGTCGGGCCCGTACACCTCGACGCTGTCCGCGACCCGCCGGACGTGGATGCACGCGCCGGGGCACTCCTTCGCGGAGTCGACGACGTCCGTGAGGAGCGGCAGCGGGACGGGCGTTGCCGCTCCCTTGTCCTGGAGCAGCTCGTCCCGCTCGTTCTTCACGTACGCCAGACCGTCGATGTCCAGCTCGAACACCTCGGGCGCGTACTGGGCGCAGATGCCGTCGCCGGTGCACAGATCCTGGTCGATCCAGACCTCCAGGGCCTCGGCGGCGGTTGCGGCCTCCTGCTGCACGATCGTCTCTCCTGCCGTGTGCTGCGCCGAGCCGTGCGGGAATTTGGCCAGCTCTGACGGGTGTTGAACACGTCGACCCTACCGCCGCCTGGGTTCCGATCATTCTCGGTGGGTATTCCCCTGGCGTGAGGGAGAGCGCAAGGGTGAAGATCGGACACACCCCGACCGTCTTTGTGATCTAGGGGTTTCAATCGACACCCGCCCAGGTAGGGTCTGGAAGCGTCCAGCTCCCCTTGGAGGAGGTGAGGACCGTGGCAGCCCACGACGACGACATGAACCGCGGCATCCGCCCGGGACGCGGGTCCGACGACCCGGCCGGGCAGATCGCCTACCTTGAGCAGGAGATCGCCGTCCTGCGACGTAAGCTCGCCGACTCTCCGCGGCACACGAGAATTCTCGAAGAGCGGATCGTCGAGCTGCAGACCAATCTGGCCGGCGTGTCCGCCCAGAACGAACGGCTGGCGAGCACCCTCCGTGAGGCCCGCGACCAGATCGTGGCCCTCAAGGAGGAGGTCGACCGGCTCGCCCAGCCCCCGGCCGGCTTCGGCGTCTTCCTCGAGGCGAACGAGGACGGCACGGCCGACATCTTCACCGGCGGCCGCAAGCTGCGGGTGAACGTCAGCCCGAACGTCGAGCTGGAGGAGCTCCGGCGCGGCCAGGAAGTGATGCTCAACGAAGCGCTCAACGTGGTCGAGGCCATGGAGTTCGAGCGCGTCGGCGAGATCGTCACCCTCAAGGAGATCCTGGAGGACGGCGAGCGGGCCCTGGTCCTGGGCCACACCGACGAGGAGCGGGTGGTGCGGCTCGCCGAGCCGCTGCTGGACGTCACCATCCGCGCCGGCGACGCCCTGCTCCTGGAGCCCCGCTCCGGGTACGTCTACGAGGTCGTGCCCAAGAGCGAGGTCGAGGAACTCGTCCTCGAGGAAGTCCCCGACATCGGCTACGAGCAGATCGGCGGCCTCGGCAACCAGATCGAGGCCATCCGCGACGCGGTCGAGCTGCCGTACCTCTACCCGGACCTGTTCAAGGAGCACGAGCTGCGGCCGCCCAAGGGCGTCCTGCTCTACGGGCCCCCCGGTTGCGGCAAGACGCTCATCGCCAAGGCCGTGGCGAACTCGCTGGCCAAGAAGGTCGCCGAGGTCACCGGCCAGGCCGCGGGCAAGAGCTTCTTCCTCAACATCAAGGGCCCCGAGCTGCTGAACAAGTACGTCGGTGAGACCGAGCGGCAGATCCGCCTGGTCTTCCAGCGGGCCCGGGAGAAGGCCGGCGAGGGCACCCCCGTCATCGTCTTCTTCGACGAGATGGAGTCCCTCTTCCGCACCCGAGGCTCCGGCGTCAGCTCGGACGTGGAGAACACCATCGTTCCGCAGCTGCTCGCCGAGATCGACGGTGTCGAGGGCCTGCAGAACGTGGTCGTGATCGGCGCCTCCAACCGTGAGGACATGATCGACCCGGCCATCCTGCGCCCCGGCCGGCTGGACGTGAAGATCAAGATCGAGCGTCCGGACGCCGAGGCGGCCAAGGACATCTTCGGCAAGTACCTCACCGAGCGCCTCCCGCTGCACTCCGACGACCTCGCCGAGCACGGCGGCGACAAGGCCATGACGGTCCAGAGCATGATCCAGACCGCCGTGGAACAGATGTACGCGGAATCCGAGGAGAACCGCTTCCTGGAAGTCACCTACGCCAACGGCGACAAGGAAGTCCTGTACTTCAAGGACTTCAATTCCGGCGCCATGATCGAGAACATCGTGGGCCGCGCCAAGAAGATGGCGATCAAGGACTTCCTGGAGAAGAACCAGAAGGGCCTGCGCGTCTCCCACCTCCTCCAGGCCTGCGTGGACGAGTTCAAGGAGAACGAGGACCTGCCCAACACCACCAACCCGGACGACTGGGCCCGGATCTCCGGAAAGAAGGGCGAGCGGATTGTTTACATCCGCACCCTCATCACCGGAAAGCAGGGCGCGGACACCGGACGCTCCATCGACACGGTGGCGAACACCGGTCAGTACCTGTAAAAGCGAGGGCGGCTGCGGGTGCCCACCACGGGTACCCGCAGCCGACTGCTTTTTCGGTGCCACGGCTGGAGCACAGCAATGACGCAAATGATCTCCCCACCAGCGCAAAGGCGTTCTAGGCTCTTCCGTACCGCCGAGTCGCGCAGTGCGGGGACGGGCACCGCACACGCACCGGAGCGCCAGCGGTACTGCGGCGCCCCCGACCGGGGACGCCGCCGGGCAAGGAGGGCCGCATGACCGTACGGCGAGTAATGGGCATCGAGACGGAGTACGGAATCTCCGTTCCCGGCCACCCCAACGCCAATGCCATGCTCACCTCGTCCCAGATCGTGAACGCCTACGCGGCGGCGATGCACCGGGCCCGCCGGGCCCGCTGGGACTTCGAGGAGGAGAATCCGCTGCGGGACGCGCGAGGCTTCGACCTCGCCCGCGAGGCCGCCGACGCCAGCCAGCTCACCGACGAGGACATCGGCCTGGCCAACGTCATCCTGACCAACGGCGCGCGGCTCTACGTCGACCACGCCCATCCGGAGTACAGCGCCCCCGAGGTCACCAACCCGCGGGACGCCGTGCTCTGGGACAAGGCGGGCGAGCGGATCATGGCGGAGGCGGCGGAGCGGGCCGCGCAGCTTCCCGGCGCCCAGCCGATCCACCTGTACAAGAACAACACCGACAACAAGGGCGCGTCCTACGGCACGCACGAGAACTACCTGATGAAGCGGGAGACCCCCTTCTCGGACATCGTGCGCCATCTGACGCCGTTCTTCGTCTCCCGGCAGGTCTTCACCGGCGCCGGCCGGGTCGGCATCGGCCAGGACGGCCACGAGCACGGTTTCCAGATCAGCCAGCGGGCGGACTACTTCGAGGTCGAGGTCGGCCTGGAGACCACGCTGAAGCGCCCCATCATCAACACGCGCGACGAGCCGCACGCGGACGCCGAGAAGTACCGGCGGCTGCATGTGATCATCGGCGACGCGAACCTTTCCGAGATCTCGACCTATCTCAAGCTCGGCACGACGGCGCTGGTGCTGTCCATGATCGAGGACGGGTTCATCGCGGTGGACCTGGCCGTCGACCAGCCCGTACGCACGCTGCACCAGGTGTCGCACGACCCCTCCCTGAAGCACCTCGTCACGCTGCGGAGCGGGCGGACCCTGACCGCCGTGCAGCTCCAGATGGAGTACTACGAGCTCGGCCGCAAGTACGTCGAGGAGCGCTTCGGGGCCGACGCCGACGAGCAGACCAAGGACGTCCTCGCCCGCTGGGAGGACACGCTCACGCGGCTGGAGCACGACCCGATGAGCCTCGCCGGCGAGCTGGACTGGGTCGCCAAGCGGGAGCTCATGGAGGGCTACCGGCGCCGGGACGGCCTCGACTGGGACGCGGCCCGGCTGCACCTGGTCGATCTCCAGTACGCCGACGTGCGCCCCGAGAAGGGCCTCTACAACCGTCTGGTGGCCCGCGGACGCATGAAGCGGCTGCTGGACGAGGCCGAGGTGGAGCGCGCCCGTACGGCGCCTCCGGAGGACACCCGCGCCTACTTCCGCGGGCGGTGCCTCGAGCAGTACGCGGACGACGTCGCGGCGGCCTCCTGGGACTCGGTGATCTTCGATCTGCCGGGCCGGGACTCGCTCCAGCGGGTGCCAACCCTGGAACCGCTTCGCGGAACGCGTAATCACGTCAAGGCGCTCCTGGACCGCTGCCGGACGGCGGAAGACCTGGTCAGGGTGCTGTCAGGCGGCTGACCGGGGTGAGCCGGCGTCGAGCGGGTACCTGCGGGTGTCCGGGACGGACCGGCTCGGACAGGGTGGAAAACCGCCCGTCCGGGAATCATCGAGGTGGTCCCCGTACGTTGGAGCAACTGCGGGGGCATTGTCGGACCCGGCGAGTAGGGTCTGATCTTGACCGAGCAACTGTGTCGGGCGAACCGAGCGGGGTGAGGGTGATGGCGACCAAGGACACCGGCGGCGGACAGCAGAAGGCCACGCGGTCCACCGAGGAGGTCGAGGAGCAGGCGGCAGAGGCGCAGGCTTCGGAGGACCTCAAGGAGCGTCACGAGAAGCTCAGCGACGACGTGGACGACGTCCTGGACGAGATCGACGACGTGCTCGAGGCCAATGCCGAGGACTTCGTGCGGTCCTTCGTGCAGAAGGGCGGCGAGTAGCCTCACCGGCTTCGCCGGTTCGGCAACGGCAGTCGCCGTGGTGAGCGGTAAGCGCTCAGTGGACACTGGCGGTCGCCGCGTTGAGACGTAGGGAGAGGGCGCCGTCCGCGGCCGGCCTGTGGCCGGCCGCGGGTGGTGTTCGCCCGGCTCCGGGGCGGGCCGAGGGTTGTTCCAGAAGCTGTTGTCGTAAATGTGGATCATTGCTGTGGGGCGGGTAGGGTCCGTGGCGTAATGTGCTTCAACTGCAATTCGGCCATCGGCAAGTTGGGAGATGATCCCGACGCTGTTCGTCGGGCAGCTGCCTACCTGGAAGGAACTTCGTGGAAGCCAATACGACTGGCACCGGGCGACTGCCGGCTGCCTTCCTGACGCCGGGCTCCTCCTCCTTCATGGACTTCCTCTCCGAGCACCAGCCGGAGCTGCTGCCGGGCAGGAGGACGTTGCCGCCCGTGCAGGGCGTGATCGAGGCGCCGCACGGCACGACCATCGTGTCCGTCACCTTCCCCGGCGGGGTGGTTCTCGCCGGTGACCGGCGGGCCACCATGGGGAACGTCATCGCGCAGCGTGACATCGAAAAGGTGTTCCCGGCCGACGAGTACTCGGCCGTCGGCATCGCCGGCACGGCGGGTCTGGCGGTGGAGATGGTCAAGCTGTTCCAGCTCGAGCTCGAGCACTTCGAGAAGGTCGAGGGCGCACAGCTGTCGCTGGAGGGCAAGGCGAACCGGCTGTCGACGATGATCCGCTCCAACCTCGGCATGGCCATGCAGGGCCTGGCCGTGGTGCCGCTCTTCGCCGGGTACGACGTGGACCGGGAGAAGGGGCGCATCTTCTCCTACGACGTCACCGGCGGACGGTCCGAGGAGCAGGGCTTCGCCGCGACCGGGTCCGGGTCGGTCTTCGCGCGCGGTGCGATGAAGAAGCTGTTCCGGGACGACCTGAGCGAGGCCGAGGCCACCACGCTGGTGGTGCAGGCGCTGTACGACGCGGCAGACGACGACTCGGCGACCGGTGGTCCCGATGTCGCCCGCCGGATCTATCCGATCGTCACCGTGATCACCGAGGACGGCTACCGCCGGCTCACCGAGGACGAGTCGTCCGACATCGCCCGGTCCGTGCTGGAGCGCAGGCTGGAGCAGCCGGACGGTCCGCGGGCCTCGCTGTTGTGAATCAGGGGCTCCAGTGACTTCGACAGAAAGGGACGGGTAACCGGTGTCGACGCCGTTCTATGTCTCACCTCAGCAGGCGATGGCCGACCGGGCGGAGTACGCCCGCAAGGGCATCGCCCGTGGCCGCAGCCTGGTCGTGCTGCAGTACGCCGACGGGATCGTGTTCGTCGGTGAGAACCCGTCCCGTGCGCTGCACAAGTTCAGCGAGATCTACGACCGGATCGGGTTCGCCGCGGCGGGCAAGTACAACGAGTACGAGAATCTGCGGATCGGTGGCGTGCGGTACGCCGATCTGCGGGGTTACACCTATGACCGCGGTGACGTCACCGCGCGCGGTCTGGCGAACGTGTACGCGCAGACGCTCGGCACGATCTTCTCCAGCGTGGGGGAGAAGCCGTACGAGGTGGAGCTGGTGGTGGCCGAGGTCGGGGAGACCCCGGAGCAGGACCAGATCTACCGGCTGCCGCACGACGGGTCGATCGTGGACGAGCACGGCTCGGTGGCGGTGGGGGGTAACGCGGAGCAGATCAGCGGGTACCTCGACCAGCGGCACCGGGACGGGATGACGCTGGCGGAGGCGCTGAAGCTGGCGGTTCAGGCGTTGTCGCGGGACACGAACGGCAGCGAGCGGGAGATTCCCGCGGAGCGGCTGGAGGTGGCGGTGCTGGACCGGACGCGGCCGCAGAAGCGGAAGTTCAAGCGGATCGAGGGGCGGGCGCTGGTGCGGTTGCTGGAGGCCGGCTCGGCGGACGCGGAGCCGACGTCCGGCGGGGACGTGGAGTAGCGGGCACTGCCCGGTGGGGGCTGAGGTGCGGATGCCTGCGGCGCAACGGCCTGCCCGGTGGGGGCGGGCGTAGCGCCTACGGACGGTGGGTGGTGCGGGGTCGCGGCGGGGATGGACGTCCTCGGTCTGGCGCGACTGCGCTACTTGGTACGGGGAGGGCGCGGACGCGCCAGCCGCTGCGGGCGCCCACCCCCACCCCGCCCCCTCCCCGCCGTACGCGCCCCAGCCGCGGGCATTCGTGCCGCCTAGGGCGGCACGGGTGGGCGCGGCGGCACCTCGTTGGCGCCGAGGTGCGCCGACACCCCCCGGCCAGCACCGGCGTCCGGTGGTCATGGGACCCGGGTTGTCGAACCCCGTACCTCCAGGTGGACCGGGATGCTCGTCCCGGAGGGCTTCTCGCCGTTCAGGACGGCGAGGAGCGCCTCCATACCCCGCTCACCGAACAGCTCCGCGTCCAGACGGACAGTCGTCAGCTCCGGGTCGATTGCCGAGGCAAGCGCCAGGTCGTCCATGCCGGTCACGGAGACATCCGCCGGGACGCGCAGTCCCAGACGCCGCGCCGCCTTGTACACGCCCGCCGCCAGCTGATCGTCGTCGCAGACGACCGCCGTCGGCCGGTGCCCGCTCAGCGCCGCCTCGGCCACGGCCTCCGCCCCCTTGATCGAGATCGGCGACCGCGCCGTCCGCAACGACGTCCCCGGCACCCGCCGCAGCCGCGCCTCCAGCTCGCGCGCCCGGACCTCGAAGGTCCAGGACGGCACATCCGCACCGAGGTGCAGGAAGTGGCGGTGGCCGAGCCCGAGCAGGTGCTCGGTCACCTGGCGGACCCCGTCCGCGATGTCCAGGTTCACCGTCACCCCGCCGGCGGCCGGATCGCTGTCCAGCATGACCAGGGGCAGTTGGTCCCCGCGGATGGCGGAGAGCGCCTCCGCGGCCATCGAGGAGGCGATGACGCCGTCCAGCGCGGCCTGGGCGGACGCGAACGGGTCGCGGGCCGGGCCGATGCCCTCCGGGGAGGGGTAGAGCACCACGCCGAAGCCGTGGCGCGACGCCACACGGGCCGCGCCCGTGTAGACGCCCGCGAAGAACTCCGTGGTCAGGGCGGGAACCACCAGCAGGACCGTACGGGTGCGGCCCAGCCGCAGGTTGCGCGCCGCGAGGTTGGGGCGGTAGCCCAGCGTGCGGGCGGCCTCGCGGACGCGTTCCGCCGTGGCCTCGGAGACCCGGCCGCGCCACTTGTCGCCGAGCACCAGGGACACCGCGGCCTGGGAGACGCCCGCTTCCCGTGCGACGTCCCGGCTCGTGGGGCGGGTCCTGGCTCTGGGCACCGGCGCTCCTTCGTCTGGACTGGTGAACAGCGGTCATGGTACGTATGGAGGAGTTAGTTATACGTAACACTTCCACGGGAGGGCCGGCATGGCGACGGGATACCTGGAGATCCTCCGGGCGCGGCACGCCACCCGGCTGCTCGTGGGCACGCTGATCGGACGGCTGCCCAACGCGACCGCCCCGATCGCGATCGTGCTGTTCGTGCGGGCGGAAGGCGGGTCGTACAGCCTGGCCGGGGTGCTCGCCGCGGTGTACGGCGTGGCCAACGCCGTGGGGCAGCCGGTGCTGGGGCGGCTGGTCGACCTCAAGGGGCAGCCCCGGGTGCAGTTGCCGGCCGCCCTGCTGTCGGCGGCGGCGATGAGTGTGTTCGCCTTTGCCGGCACCGGGTCGCTGGTCGTCGCGTACGCGGCCGTCGCGCTGGCGGGGCTTTTCACACCGCCCCTGGAGGGCGGGCTGCGGGCGCTGTGGTCCTCGGTGCTGCCCAAGGAGGAGCACGTGCACCGGGCGTACGCCCTGGACGCCGTGGCCCAGGAGGTGATGTTCGCCGTCGGGCCGCTGCTCGTGACGGTGTGCGTCTCCCTGTGGTCCGCACAGGCCGCGCTGCTCGTGCTGAACGTCATCGGCGTGCTGGGGGCGCTGTCCGTGGTCGTCTCGCCGCCCTCGCGGGCCTGGCGCTCCGCGCCGCGTGAGGCGCACTGGCTGGGCGCGCTGCGCTCGCCGGGGCTGCTGGCGCTGCTGGGTGCCTTCCTGGCCGTGGGGATGGCGCTGGGGTCCATCACCGTGGCGGCGGTGACGTACGCGGACGACCACGGCGGCGACACCGTGTACGGCTGGCTGATGGCCGGGATCGGGCTGGGCGCGCTGATCGGCGGCATCGCGTACGGGGCGCGGCAGTGGGCCGGGGAGCCCGCACGGCGCCTCCAGGTGATCGTGGCGCTGCTGGCCGTGTTCTACCTGCCGCTGATGCTGATGCCCGGGCCGGTGGCGATGACGCTGCTCACCGTCCTCGCCGGAGTGTTCCTGGCCCCGGCGATCGCGTGCGCGTTCGTGCTGGTGGACCGGCACGCGCCGCGCGGGACGGTCACCGAGGCGTTCTCCTGGCTGGTGACCACGTTCACCGTCGGCGCGTCGCTGGGGACCGGGGTGACCGGGCCCGTGGTCGAGGCCGGCGGGGCGCTGTGGGGATTCGCCGTACCGGGTGCGGCGGGCGGCGTGTCGCTGCTGGTTTTGATCGCCACCGGACGGGTATTGGCGGTTCCGGCCAGGACGGCGGTTGTCGCGGCCGGTTCGGAAAATGATCCGAACCGTGCCGTCGAACCCCGTTTCAGCTCGAAGGATCGGGCGTAATGTTCCCTCATGGACCGCCGCATTTTCGGGCTGGAGAACGAGTACGGCGTCACGTGCACGTTCAGGGGACAGCGCCGCCTGTCGCCTGACGAGGTGGCGCGGTACCTCTTCCGCCGTGTCGTGTCATGGGGCCGAAGCAGCAATGTCTTTCTGCGGAACGGCGCCCGCCTCTATCTCGACGTGGGGTCACATCCGGAATACGCAACGCCGGAATGTGACAACGTGACCGAACTGGTCACCCACGACAAGGCCGGCGAGCGCATTCTCGAAGGACTCCTGGTGGACGCCGAACGACGCCTGCACGAGGAGGGAATCGCGGGCGACGTCTACCTCTTCAAGAACAACACCGACTCGGCGGGCAACTCCTACGGGTGCCACGAGAACTACCTCGTGGCCCGGCACGGGGAGTTCTCCCGGCTCGCGGACATCCTCATCCCGTTCCTGGTGACGAGGCAGCTGCTGTGCGGGGCCGGCAAGGTGCTGCAGACGCCGCGCGGCGCCGTCTACTGCGTCAGCCAGCGCGCCGAGCACATCTGGGAGGGCGTCTCCTCGGCGACGACCCGCTCCCGGCCGATCATCAACACGCGCGACGAGCCGCACGCCGACGCCGAGCGCTACCGCCGGCTGCACGTCATCGTCGGCGACTCGAACATGTCCGAGACGACCATGCTGCTCAAGGTCGGCGCCACCGACCTGGTGCTGCGCATGATCGAGGCGGGCACCGTCATGCGCGACCTCACCCTGGAGAACCCGATCCGGGCCATCCGCGAGGTCAGCCACGACATCACGGGCCGCCGCAAGGTGCGCCTGGCCAGCGGCCGGGAGGCGTCCGCGCTGGAGGTGCAGCGCGAGTACTACGAGAAGGCGCTGGACTTCTGCGAGCGCCGCGGCATCCGCACCGGCACCGTGGACCAGGTGCTGGAGCTGTGGGGCCGCACGCTGGACGCGATCGAGTCCGAGGACCTCGACCGCATCGGCACCGAGATCGACTGGGTCATGAAGTACAAGCTGCTCGAGCGCTACCGCGCCAAGCACAACATGACCATGTCGCACCCGCGGGTCGCGCAGATAGACCTCGCCTACCACGACATCCACCGCCGTCGTGGCCTGTACTACCTGCTCGAGAAGAAGGGACAAGCCGCCCGGATCTGCAACGACCTGAAGATCTTCGAGGGCAAGTCCGTGCCGCCGCAGACCACTCGGGCCCGGCTGCGCGGCGACTTCATCCGGCGCGCCCAGGAGCAGCGCCGGGACTTCACCGTCGACTGGGTGCACCTCAAGCTCAACGACCAGGCCCAGCGCACCGTGTTGTGCAAGGACCCGTTCCGTTCGGTGGACGAGCGGGTGGAGAAGCTGATCGCCGGCATGTGAGAGGACGTGTCCCCCGGGAGTTGACGAAACACCCGGAACGTCACACGGGCGCCGTACGTTACACCGTGCGGCGCCCTTCTCACGCCGTAGAGTTGCGCGGACGCCATCCACAAGATCGATGATTACGAGGCCCCCACCGTGCGCCGACGCTCACTTCTCATTGCCGTTCCCGCTGGACTGGCCACCCTCGCCGCGTGCGGCGACGACAAGTCCGATTCCGGCAAGGCCAGCGAGACGGCCTCGCCCTCCGCGCCCGAGGAGTCGGCGGCGCCGTCGCCGAAGATCGTGGAGGGCCCGCTGCCGGCGATCACGGCGGGGACGAAGTTCGGCGAGAAGCCGACCGTCGCCAAGGGCAGCGGCGACCCCTCCAAGGACCTCGCGGTCAAGACGGTCATCGCGGGCGGCGGGCGCACGATCGCCGAGAACGACTTCGTCGTCGCGAACTACCTGGGACAGGTCTGGAGCACCGCCAAGGTGTTCGACAACTCCTACGACCGCAAGCAGCCGCTGGCCATCCAGCTCGCCCAGGGCACCATCATCGACGGCTGGCGCTACGGCCTCGTGGGCAAGAAGACCGGCAGCCGCGTCCAGATGGCGATCCCGCCCACCTGGGGCTACGGCGACCAGGGCAACGCGCAGGCGGGCATCAAGGGCACCGACACGCTGGTGTTCGTGGTCGACGTGGAGGACACGTTCAACGCCAAGAGCTCCGCCAAGGGCACCGACGTCGCCCAGGACAACATCGACCTGCCGAAGGTCGGCACCAACACCGACGGCAAGGCCCCCTCCATCGAGGTGCCCGACGCGGCGGCCCCGAAGAAGCTCGTGGCGAACTACGTCATCGAGGGCGACGGCGCGAAGGTCGGCGCCGAGGACAGCGTCCTGGTGCAGTACAAGGGCGTGCTGTGGGACGGCGGCAAGGAGTTCGACTCCACGTACGGCCGCGGCCAGCTGACGTCCTTCTCGCTCCAGCAGGTCGTCAAGGGCTGGGCGCAGGGCCTGACCGGCAAGAAGGTCGGCAGCCGCGTGCTGATCGTCATCCCGCCGGAGCTGGGCTACGGCGACAACCCGCCGCAGGGCAGCGGCATCCAGAAGGACTCCACGCTGGTCTTCTCCGTGGACATCCTCGCGAAGCTCTGAGCCCGCCGGGATGCAAGACTGTGCGTGTTCGCCTTTCCGCAGACAAGCAGGAGCATGAAGACGTGAGCATCGACAAGCCCGAGATCGACTTCCCGGGCGGCGAGCCCCCGGCGGACCTCGAGATCAAGGACATCTGGGAGGGCGACGGCGAGGTGGCGAAGGCGGGTCAGACCGTCACCGTCCACTACGTGGGCGTCGCCTTCAGCACTGGCGAGGAGTTCGACGCCAGCTGGAACCGTGGCACCCCCTTCCGCTTCCCGCTGGGCGGCGGCCGGGTCATCAAGGGCTGGGACCAGGGCGTGCAGGGCATGAAGGTCGGCGGCCGTCGCCAGCTGACCATTCCGGCTCACCTCGCCTACGGCAACCAGAGCCCCACCCCGGCGATCAAGCCCGGTGAGACCCTGATCTTCGTGGTCGACCTGCTCGGCGTCTGATCCGACCGGAGTCGATCGCCGAGGGCCCATGCCTGTCCGGGCACGGGCCCTCGGCTTTCACCACGCCACCCCGGGGCGGTACGGTCATCGCTCGTAAGCACCATAGGGAGGCGAAGCGCGTCGATGGCCATTGCCAAGGCCGAGCGGCTGATGAATCTGGCCCTGTGTCTGCTCGGGACGCGGCGGCCGCTCACCAAGCGCGAACTGCGGGAGTCCATCGAGGCGTACCTCGAGGCGGGCTCCGACGACTCCTTCAACCGCATGTTCGAGCGCGACAAGGACGACCTGCGCGAACTCGGACTGGTCATCGAGACCGTCGAGAACCTCGAGGGCGACACGGGCTACCTGGCCCGCCGCGACAGCAACCGGCTGCCGGCCATCACCCTGGACGCCGAGGAGGCCGCCGCCCTCGGGCTCGCCGCGAAGGTGTGGCAGCAGGCCCGGCTGGCCGGCGCGGCGTCCGGCGCCCTCCAGAAGCTGCGCGCCGCCGGACTCCCCGAGGACGTCGACCCGTACGGCGCGCACGGCGCGCTGGAGCCGCGCATCCCCGTGCACGAGGCCGCGTTCGAGCCGCTGATGCTCGCCTGCCGCGACCGCCGCCCGGTCGTCTTCGACTACCGCAAGGCCAACGCCGCCCAGCCCGAGCAGCGGCACGTCGAGCCCTGGGCGCTGGAGTGCTGGCGCGGCCACTGGTACCTGGCCGGCTGGGACCGCGACCGCGGCGCCGAGCGCGTCTTCCGGCTGTCCCGCATCACCGGCAAGGTGCGCTCGCGGGCCGGCCGGTTCACCGTGCCGGTGCCGGACGTGGTCACCGTGCGGGAGACCGTGGCGGGCTGGGCCGGGGAGACCGCCGACCGCTCGGCGCGTATCCGGCTGCGCTCCGACGCCGGCTTCCCGCTCCGCGCCAAGGCCACCTCCGTCCGGGAACTCGGGAACGGCTGGGACGAGTTGGAGATCCCGTACGGACACGGACTGGACGCCTGGCTGGTGGAGTTCGGACCGGACGTGGTGGTGCTGGAGCCCGAGGAACTGCGGGCCGACGTGGTGGACCGGCTGCGTGCCGTGGCCAAGGGCTGAGGGGGAGCGGACGACAACGTGGCAGGCAAACCGGTCAGGCCCGTGAACGCCATCGACCAGACCCGTCGGATGCTGTCCCTGGTGACGTATCTGCGCGAGCGCCCCGGCGCCCGGATCGAGGACGTCGCGCGCGCCTTCGGCATCACCGAGGACGAACTGGTCTCCGACCTCGACGTGCTGCCCATGTGCGGCACCAGCTTCCGCGGCGGCGACCTGCTGGACATCGACACCGACGGCGAGCGCATCTGGTGGCACAACCCGGCCGCCCTGGGCGCCGACGCCGCCGAGCCGCTGCGCCTGGCGGCCGACGAGGCGACCGCGCTGCTCGTCGCCGCCCGCGCCGTGGCCACGCTGCCGGGGCTGCGCGAGAGCGACCGGCAGGCGCTGCTGAGGGCCACCGCCAAGGTGGAGACCGCGGCCGGCGAGGCGGCCGGCGCCAGCTCCCGGCTCTCGGTGACCTTCGAGTCCGAGGGCGGTGTCTTCGCGGACGTCGACCGGGCCATCGCCGAGCGCCGCCGGCTGTGGATCCGCTACTACTCGCCCGCCCGCGACGAGGTCACCGAGCGGGAGATCGACCCCATCCGCCTGGTCAGCGTCGGCCACACCTACGTCGAGGCGTGGTGCCGCCGCTCCGAGGCGCGCCGCACCTTCCGGCTGGACCGGGTCGCCGAGATCAAGATCCTGGACGAGCCGTCCGCGCCGCCGGAGGTGGAGCTGCGCGACCTGTCCGAGGGGCTGGTGCAGCCCGCGGCGGAGGACCCGGAGGTGGTCGTCGAGGTCGGTCCCGGCGGGCGCTGGGTGGCCGAGTACTACCCCCACGACAGCGCGGATGAGCTTCCCGACGGCGGACTCCGTATCACCCTGCGCACCCCCGACCCCGCGTCGCTGAAGCGGCTGGCGCTGCGGCTCGGCCGCGACGGGCGCATCGTGGAGCCGCAGGAGCTGGCCGAGAGCGCCCGCCGGGCGGCGCGTGAGGCGCTCGCGGCGTACGACGGGGCCGGGGCGGCGCATTGACCGGGCACGACGACAGTCAGGAGCGAGGGCTTTGAGCGAGTCGGGGACCCCAGGGGCACGGGGCATGACGGCGGCGTCCGCGTTCGCCGGGATGAGGAGCGTGGCCCCGGTGATGTTCCGGGCGGGCTGCCCGGACTGCCGGGAGCGCTTCGAACTCTCCGCGAGCGCGCTGCGGCTGGCCATCGGCGCCAGCAGCCGCACCACGTTCTACTCCTTCACCTGCCCCCGGTGCGGCGCCGCCGTCCGCAAGCCGGCGGGGGAGCGGATCGTGGAGCTGCTGACCGGCGGCGGGGTGCGTACGCTCCGGCTGCACTCGACCGTCTAGGCTCGGCCCCATGTTCTGGCCGATGTTCGCCGTGGCCCTGGGTTTCCTGGGGCTGGCGGTGCTCGCAGTGCTCGCCGTCCGGGTCTTCGTCGAGGCGGAGCGCCTCGGCAGACAGGTCGCGGACTCGGCCCGGCGTATCGGCCGCGCGGCCGAGGACCTGGAGCGCGCGGCGACCGCCACGGCCCGCTCCGCGGAGGCCCTGTAGCCCCTGCGGTGCTCCGCACCCGCGGGCGCGCCGTCCGGACGGGCGCCGTCACCGCCCCTGTCACCGGCCGGGGCCCGGCAGGTACGCTGCTGATCGCGGCCCGGAGACGAGGCACGGACCGCGGACGGGAGTACGCACAGGGATTGCCGGACGTTCACCCCCGGGCGTTACGATCGCTGTCTGTACCGTCCTTCGGACGCTTGTCCGACCGGTCGGACAGCCACCCACCCACCCGCCTCGGTGAGAAGGTAAAGACTTATGGGACGGCTCGGACCTACCGAGATCATTCTGATCCTCGTCGTCATCATCCTGCTGTTCGGTGCGAAGAAGCTGCCCGACATGGCGCGGTCGCTCGGCAAGTCCGCCCGCATCCTGAAGAGCGAGGCGAAGGCGATGAAGGAGGACAACACGTCCTCCGCTCCGGCCGACCCGCCGGCGACCGGCGAGCAGCCCCCGGCGCAGCGCACCATCCAGGCCGCCCCCGGCGACGTGACCAGCTCCCGCCCGGTCACGGAGCCGACGGACACGACCAAGCGCTGACGCGGGGCCGGTGACGTCCGGCCCGCCGTACGAGATGGGAACGTGGGTTGCTCAAGTCTGCCCGCAAACAGCAGAGGGATCCCGAGGGGCGGATGCCTCTCGTGGAACACCTGCGTGAGCTGCGGAACCGCCTGGCCAAGGCCGTGCTCGCGATCGTCGTGGTGTCGGTCGTCGCCGCGTTCTACAGCGAACAGCTCATGCAGTTCCTGGCCGAGCCGGTACCCAAGTGCGACAGTCTGACGAACAGCGACGGCGGCAACTGCGCCATCGTGTCGTTCAACACACTGACGTCGCCGTTCACCACGACGATCAAGGTGAGCCTCATGGCCGGCCTGGTCGTCTCCAGCCCGGTCTGGCTCTACCAGCTGTGGGCCTTCGTCGCCCCCGGCCTGCACCGGCACGAGAAGAAGTACACGTACATCTTCACCCTGGCGGCGGTGCCGCTGTTCGCCGGCGGCGCGCTCCTCTCGTACGTGATCCTCCCGGTCAGCATCAAGGTGCTGCTCAGCCTCACGCCCGGGGGATCGGCGAACATCCTCTCGCTCGACGAGGTCCTCGACTTCACCATCCGCATGGTGCTCGTCTTCGGCCTGGCCTTCGAGCTGCCGCTGCTCCTGATCATGCTGAACATGGTGGGCATCGTGTCCGGCCGCCGGATGGCGGGCTGGTGGCGCGGTGTCGTCATGGGCGTCTTCGTCTTCGGCGCGGTCGCCACGCCCACCACCGACCCGGTCGGCATGCTGGCGCTGTCCGGGCCGATCGTCGTCCTGTACTTCTTCGCCGTGGGCTTCTCGCTGCTGAACGACCGACGGCGCGCCCGCAAGGAGGCCGAGGGCCCCGCGGACGACGAGGCGTCCGAGCTGAACCACATCCCCGAAGCCGTCGCACCGGCCGAACCGGTGTCCGCGCTGCCCGAGCAGACCACCCGGGACCGCGTCAACGGTTATGACGACGTGACCTGAGGACGGGCCGGCACCTCATAAGGTCACTCCCGTGACCAGCGAGATCACCCTCATCGTGAACCCCACCGCGGGCGGCGGCCGGGGCGCCCGCGCGGCGCGGTCGGCCGCCTCCGCGCTGCGCGACGCCGGCTTCCACGTCGCCGCCGTGACGGGCGACGGCCCCGAGGACGCGCTGTCCCGGGCGCGTACCGCCGTCGAGGAGGGCACCGGGGCCCTGATCGCCGTCGGCGGCGACGGCATGGCCAACCTCGCCCTCCAGGCCGTCGTCGGCACCGGCACCCCCTTCGGCCTGGTGGCCGCGGGCACCGGCAACGACTTCGCCCGGGCGCTCGGCATGCCGCTGCGCGAGCCGGCGACGGCCGGGCGGATGATCGCCGATGCCCTGAAGAGCGGGCGCTCCCGTGACATCGACCTCGGCCGGATCGGCGACCGCTGGTTCGGCGCCGTGCTGGCCTCCGGCTTCGACTCCCGGGTCAACGACCGGGGCAACCGGATGCGCGCCCCCCTCGGCCGCTTCAAGTACGACCTGGCGATGGTCGCCGAGCTGGCCGCCTTCAAGCCGCTGCCGTACCGGATCACCCTCGACGGCGGGGACGTCCGCGAGGTCGAGGCGACCCTGGTGGCCGTGGGGAACGGGCCGTCGTACGGCGGGGGCATGCGGATATGCCCGGGAGCGGACCTCACCGACGGGCTGTTCGACATCACGGTGGTCGGCGAGTGCAGCCGGGCCACGCTGCTGCGGGTGTTCCCGCGGGTCTACCGGGGGACGCACGTCGACCACCCCGTGGTGACGACGTTGCGGGCCGCGAGCGTGGAGCTGGTCGCCGAGGACGTCACCGGCTACGCGGACGGGGAGTACGTGGGCCCGCTGCCGCTGACCGCCCGCTGCGTGCCGGGGGCGGTCCGGGTCGTCGGTCCCTGAGCGGACGTCCCCGGCGTTCTCCCACCTCAGGCGGCCGATCCGGATAATGATCGTCCTGTTGTCGGTGCGGCCCGGTACGCTCGAATGCACGATGACAGAGGACCTCTCCCCGGCCGAGCGGTACGCGGCAGCACGCAGGCGCGCTGCCGAGCAGGCCACCTCGCTCGCCTCCTTCCGCGAGATGTACGACTTCGGCCTCGACCCGTTCCAGGTGGAGGCCTGCCAGGCGCTGGAGGCCGGGAAGGGCGTGCTGGTCGCGGCCCCCACCGGATCCGGCAAGACGATCGTCGGCGAGTTCGCCGTGCACCTCGCCCTCGAGCAGGGCAAGAAGTGTTTCTACACCACGCCCATCAAGGCGCTGTCCAACCAGAAGTACGCCGACCTGTGCCGCCGCTACGGCACCGGCAAGGTGGGCCTGCTCACCGGCGACAACAGCGTCAACTCCGACGCCCCCGTGGTCGTGATGACCACCGAGGTCCTGCGGAACATGCTGTACGCCGGGTCGCAGACCCTGCTGGGCCTGGGCTACGTGGTGATGGACGAGGTGCACTACCTCTCCGACCGCTTCCGGGGCGCCGTCTGGGAGGAAGTGATCATCCACCTTCCCGAGTCGGTGACGCTGGTCTCCCTGTCGGCGACGGTCTCCAACGCCGAGGAGTTCGGCGACTGGCTGGACACCGTCCGCGGGGACACCGAGGTGATCGTCTCCGAGCACCGGCCCGTGCCGCTGTTCCAGCACGTGCTGGCCGGCCGCCGGATGTACGACCTGTTCGAGGAGGGGGAGGGCCACAAGAAGGCCGTCAACCCCGACCTGACGCGCATGGCCCGGATGGAGGCGAGCCGCCCGTCCTGGGGCGACCGCCGCCGGGGCCGCAACGGCATGCGGGAGGCGGACCGCGAGCGGGAGCGCAGGCAGCGCTCGCGCGTGTGGACGCCGGGCCGGCCGGAGGTCATCGAGCGGCTCGACGCCGAGGGCCTGCTGCCCGCCATCACCTTCATCTTCAGCCGCGCCGCCTGCGAGGCCGCGGTGCAGCAGTGCCTGCACGCCGGCCTGCGGCTCAACGACGAGGAGGCGCGGGCGAGGGTCCGCGACCTGGTCGAGGAGCGCACCGCCTCCATCCCGCCGGAGGACCTGCACGTCCTCGGCTACTACGAGTGGCTGGAGGGCCTCGAGCGGGGCATAGCCGCCCACCACGCGGGCATGCTGCCGACCTTCAAGGAGGTCGTCGAGGAGCTGTTCGTGCGCGGTCTGGTGAAGGCCGTGTTCGCCACCGAGACCCTGGCGCTGGGCATCAACATGCCGGCGCGCTCGGTGGTGCTGGAGAAGCTGGTCAAGTGGAACGGCGAGCAGCACGCCGACATCACCCCCGGCGAGTTCACCCAGCTGACCGGCCGGGCGGGCCGCCGCGGCATCGACGTCGAGGGCCACGCCGTGGTGCTGTGGCAGCGCGGGATGAACCCCGAGCACCTCGCGGGACTGGCCGGCACGCGCACGTATCCGCTGCGCTCCAGCTTCAAGCCGTCGTACAACATGGCGGTGAACCTGGTCGAGCAGTTCGGGCGGCACCGCTCGCGGGAGCTGCTGGAGACGTCGTTCGCGCAGTTCCAGGCGGACAAGTCGGTCGTCGGGATCTCGCGCCAGGTGCAGCGCAACGAGGAGGGCCTTGAGGGCTACAAGGCCTCGATGACCTGCCACCTCGGCGACTTCGAGGAGTACGCGCGGCTGCGCCGGGAGCTGAAGGACCGGGAGAACGAACTGGCCCGGCAGGGGCAGATGCAGCGGCGCGCGGAGGCCGCCGTCGCGCTGGAGAAGCTCAAGCCCGGCGACATCATCCACGTCCCCACCGGCAAGTACGCCGGCCTGGCGCTGGTGCTCGACCCGGGGCTGCCCGCGGGACGCACCAACGGCCACCGGGGCGTGG
Organism: Streptomyces lusitanus; assembly: GCF_042647945.1. NCBI lineage: Bacteria > Bacillati > Actinomycetota > Actinomycetes > Kitasatosporales > Streptomycetaceae > Streptomyces > Streptomyces lusitanus. Next base: position 290,257 of record NZ_JBHRWL010000019.1, on the reverse strand, counting down.
AGTACCACGACGGCCCGCGCCCGCTGGTGCTGACCGCCGAGCGGCAGGTCAAGCGGCTGGCGGCGATCGACTTCCCGGTGCCCGTGGAGGCGCTGGAGCGGATGCGGATCCCGAAGTCCTTCAACGCGCGGTCCCCGCAGTCCCGCCGCGACCTCGCCTCGGCGCTGCGCACCAAGGCCGGCCACATCGTGCCGGACCGGCACCGCAAGAACCGGGCGCCGGCCGCCGACGACCGGGAGATCGCGCGGCTGCGCAAGGCGCTGCGGGCGCACCCGTGCCACGGCTGCCAGGACCGAGAGGACCACGCCCGCTGGGCGGAGCGCTACCACCGGCTGCTGCGGGACACCTCGCAGCTGGAGCGGCGCATCGAGGGCCGGACGAACACCATCGCCCGCACCTTCGACCGGATCGTGGCGCTGCTGACCGAGATGGACTACCTGCGCGGCGACGAGGTCACCGAGCACGGCAAGCGGCTGGCCCGGCTGTACGGCGAACTCGACCTGCTGGCCAGCGAGTGCCTGCGCGAGCGGGTCTGGGAGGGCCTCGGCCCCGCCGAACTCGCCGCGTGCGTCTCCGCGCTGGTGTACGAGTCGCGGGTCGCCGACGACGCGATGGCGCCCAAGCTGCCCTCGGGCAAGGCGAAGGCGGCGCTCGGCGAGATGGTCCGCATCTGGGGCCGGCTGGACGCGCTGGAGGAGGACTTCCGGATCAGCCAGACCGAGGGCGTGGGCCAGCGCGAGCCCGACCTCGGCTTCGCCTGGGCCGCCTACATGTGGGCCTCCGGCAAGGGGCTGGACGAGGTGCTGCGCGAGGCGGAGATGCCGGCCGGCGACTTCGTGCGCTGGTGCAAGCAGGTCATCGACGTGCTGGGGCAGATCTCCGCGGCGGCCCCGGTCGCCGAGGGCTCGACGGTCGCGAAGAACGCCCGCAGGGCCGTGGACGGTCTGCTACGCGGGGTGGTGGCCTACTCCTCCGTGGGCTGACCCCTCTCGACACCCTCCCCGGAAGCCCGGTGCGCCCCCCGCGCGCCGGGCTTCCGCTCCGTGCGCGCCCTCGTGTCCGTGCGCGCCCATCTGCGGCCGCATCACCCGCCGCCCGCGCGGGCAGGGATGACAGCGCCCGCGAGGGGCCGTCGACGCCCGTTCCGGGGGCCCGGTTCACCCGTGACGGTGAGTGGTCGTCGTACGCCTGTGCGCCGTGACGTGCTGTGTTCGAACGGTCTCGGACCGTGCAAATGGCCCCGAGCGTACTCCTGCCCCAGGGGCCGTTTCCGGCACTTGCTGAATATGACATGGCGATGATCCCGTCGGACTAAGCTCGCCCGCAGCGCACCGAGTTGAGATGAATTCGTGCGCCTGTTCCCTTATGTGCACGTTACCGACCGTCAGTCGACACGCTTCAGAGGGCTCACATGGCGAGTGTCCAACTTCCTTACGCACGCGTGCTGTTGCTACCGGCCATAGTCATGGCCGCGGCGACCGGGGCCGCCGTCGCCCTGGTGACGGAGCCCGCCCGGATCGCCGTCGGCGTGTGCGGTGCCGTGGCGACCCTGCTGGTGGCCGCCGCCGGGACCGAGGCGGTGCGCCGCGGCCGCGTGCTGCGGGAGGCGCGCGCCGAACACGAACGTCACCGTGCGTATCTGGAGGCGCGGATCGCGGCCCACGACACGGAGACCGACTACTTCATCCAGCAGGTCTTCCCCACCTGCCTGAACCACCTGCACGCCGGCAACGACCCGGACGAGGTGATGCGCGCCCTGCCGCGGCTCAACCCGTCCTGGCGCGACCTGCCCAAGTACCAGCAGATCCTGCTGCGCACGGTCCTCAAGATCATCGACGACGAGGAGAACCTGCGGGACTCCTCGCAGCGCTCCTTCGTCTCCATCGCCCGCCGCGTCCAGGCCATCGTCCACCAGCAGGCCAAGGAACTGCGGGAGATGGAGGAGGACCACGGCCGCAATCCCGAGGTCTTCGACGACCTGCTGCGCATCGACCACGGCACCGCGCTGATCGGCCGCCTCGCCGACTCCATCTCCGTCCTCGGCGGCGGCCGCCCCGGACGCCAGTGGCCCAAGCCGGTCGCGCTCTACAGCGTGCTGCGCGGCGCCATGTCCCGCATCCTCGAGTACCGCCGCATCGACCTGAAGTCGATCGCGAAGATCAACATCAAGGGCATCTACGTCGAGCCGGTCATCCACGCCGCCGCCGAACTCCTCGACAACGCCACCCGCTACTCGCCGCCCACCAGCAAGGTCAGCGTCACCGCCACCGAGGTGCAGACCGGCGTCGCCATCGAGATCGAGGACGCCGGCGTCAGCCTCGACGAGCAGGCCCGCGCCCGTATCGAGGGCATCCTCGAGCGCGCCCAGCGCGGCGTCGACCTCCAGGAGATCGGCGGCAACCCGCGCCTCGGCCTCGCCGTCGTCGGCCGCCTGTGCACCCAGTTCAGCATGCAGGTGTCACTGCGCGCCTCCGCCTACGGCGGCGTCCGCGCCGTCCTGATCGTCCCCAGCGAGATGATCACCGACGAGCCCGGCGTCGGCCTCGCCCACGGCATCGGGGCCACCGCCGTGCCCCGCCCGGTCGACGCCCTCCCCGGCCCGCAGCGCGCCCCCAAGAAGCGCCGCCCCACCAGCCCCCGCATCCCCGCCACGGCCGCCATGGAGGACGACGTCCCCGAGGTCACCGAGTGGACCGCGGGCGGCCTGCCGCAGCGCCGCAGCCGCGTCAAGACCCCGCTCACCCAGCGCTACGCCGAGCAGGCCGCCGCCGAGCGCGCCGAGCGGGAGGCCAAGGAGCGCGGCGAGGAGTACCACGACATCTGGGCCGCGGCCGAGCCCGAGAAGAAGAAGCAGAACGACCGCGAACCCGGGCTGTGGGTCGACGCCTTCTGGGAGGGGCTGAAGAAGGACCTCGACCCGGACGTCCACCCCACCGACTTCACCCGGAACCCGACCGCCTACCTGCATCTCATCAACGAACCGGCCCGCACCGAGGCCGAGGACGAGGGGGACCTCAAGTGATCCAGCAACGAGCCAACTTTGACTGGATGCTCAAGGAGCTCGCCGACGGCGTACCCGGCGTCGAGATGATCGTGGTGCTCTCCGCCGACGGCCTGCGCATCGCCCGCTACGGCGGCGAGCCGGACGCCGCCGACCGGGTCGCCGCCGCCTGCGCCGGCGTGCAGAGCCTCGCCGCCGCCGTCGCGCAGGAACTCCCGCACGGCGACGGCGAGATGAAGATGGTGCTCATCGAGATCGACGAGGGCTACTTCTACCTGATGGCGGCCGGCGCCAACGCCTACCTCGCGGTGCTCTCCGACATGACCTGCGAACCCGGCCGCATGGGCGGCATGATGCGCGACCTCGTCGTCCGCATCGGCGCCCATCTGACCAGTCCGCCCCGACGGAACGGGCAGACCGTATGACTCCTCCCCAACGCCAGAGGCGCACTCCCGGGCAGGGCGGCACCCCCGCACAGCCGGCCACCCCGGCCAAGAAGGAGGGCGAGGGCGGCAACCCGGAGCGGCTGTACGTCGTCGCGGGACCGGACGGCGAGCGCGCCGACATCGACCTGGTCACGCTGATCGTGGCGCGCTCCCCCGACCCCCCGCCCTCCGCGACCCCCGAGCAGGCGGCGCTGCTGAGGCTCTGCGTCGCCCCCCTGTCCGTGGCCGAACTGTCGGCCTATCTCAGTCTGCCGTTCAGCGTCGTGACCGTGCTGATCACCGAACTGCTGACGGCGGAACTGGTCCAGGCGCGCTCCCCGATCGTCCGCAAGGCGCTCCCGGACCGTTCCCTTCTCGAAGCGGTGATGCATGGACTTCAACGGCTCTGACACCATCCCGGGCCCACGCGCCGAGGACCAGCTGCCCCACACGGCGCAGTCCGCGGTGAAGATCGTGATCGTCGGCGGGTTCGGGGTCGGCAAGACCACCATGGTCGGCTCGGTCAGCGAGATCAAACCGCTGACCACCGAGGAGACCATGACGCAGGCCGGCATCGGGGTCGACGACAACTACGGCTCCGCGTCCAAGACGGCCACCACCGTCGCCATGGACTTCGGCCGCATCAAGATCACCGACGAGCTGGTCCTGTACCTGTTCGGCACGCCGGGCCAGGAACGCTTCTGGTTCCTGTGGAACGGCCTGTTCGAGGGCGCGCTCGGCGCGGTCGTACTGGTCGACACCCGCCGCCTCGAGGTCAGCTTCGACGTCATGGGCCGCCTCGAGGAACGCGGCGTGCCCTTCGTCGTCGCCGTCAACTCCTTCCCCGACGCGCCCCGTTATCCCCTCTCCGACCTGCGGTCCGCGCTCGACCTGTCCGAGATGATCCCCATCGTGGAGTGCGACGTGCGGCGCCGCGCCTCCAGCCGTGACGTGCTGATGACCCTGATGCGCTTCCTGCACTCGCTCGCCATGACGGGCTCGCTCACCTGACGCGCGGCACCCTCCCTCCCCGGACCCTTCTGGCTTTCCCCTCTTCGGAGCGACCACAGTGACGCCTGAATCCCACTCCCAGACGCCGGACCGCCCGGCCGGTGACGACGACGCGCGGCCCGCACCGCCCCCCGGATGTCCCGCGCACGGCCGCGGAGCCGGCGGACTCGCCCGGCTCCACGAGTCGGACGACCTCAAGAAGCTCTACGAGCGGCTGCGCAAGGAGCACGGCCCGGTGGCGCCCGTGCTCGTCCACGACGACGTGCCGCTGTGGATCGTGCTCGGCCACGCCGAGAGCCAGCAACTGGTGCGCAGCCCGGTGCAGTTCACCAAGGACAGCCGCATCTGGTCCGCGCTCCGCGACGGCCTGGTCAAGCCGGACCACCCGCTCATGCCGCACATCGCCTGGCAGCCGATGTGCGCCCACACCGAGGGCGAGCAGCACCGGCGCTGGCGCGGCGCCATCGACTCGGCCGTCTCCGCCACCGACTTCCGCGGTCTGCGCCGGCACGTCAACCGCAGCGTCCAGCGGGTCGTCAACCGGTTCTGCGAGGCCGGCGAGGCCGACCTGGTGAGCCAGTACGCCGAGCATCTGCCGATGGCCGTGATGTGCCACGTCCTCGGCATGCCCGACGAGTACGACGACCGCATGGTGCAGGCCGCCCGCGACATGATCCGCGGCACCGAGACCGCCATCGCGAGCAACGCCTACGTGATGGAGGCGCTGAACCGCCTCACCGCCCGCCGTCGCAAGGAACCGCAGGACGACTTCACCGGCCACCTCGTCAGCCACCCGGCCGGACTGTCCGACGAGGAGATCAGCCAGCATCTGCGGGTGGTGCTGATCGCCGCCTACGAGGCCACGGCCAACCTTCTCGCCAACGTGCTGCGCCAGGTGCTGATCGACCCCCGCTTCCGGTCCCAGCTCAACGGCGGCCAGATGACCGTGCCCCAGGCGGTGGAGCAACTCCTGTGGGACGAACCGCCGTTCAGCACCATCTTCGCCTACTACGCCAAGCAGGACACCGAGCTGGGCGGGCAGCGCATCCGCAAGGGCGACGGCCTGCTGTTCGCGCCCGCGCCCGCCAACGTCGACCCCCGGGTCCGCCCCGACCCGACCGCCGACATGCAGGGCAACCGCTCGCACCTCGCGTTCGGCGGCGGCACCCACGAGTGCCCCGGCCAGGACATCGGCCGTGTCATCGCCGAGGTCGGCGTCGACGCCCTGCTGATGCGGCTGCCGGACGTCGAGCTGAGCTGTGCCGAGGAGGAGCTGACCTTCGCCGAGTCCATCGCCTCACGCCATCTGGTGTCCTTGCCGGTGCACTTCACGCCCCGGCCGCAGCAGGACATCACGCAGGCGCCGAGCCACGAGGTCATCGCGCCGTCGCCCGCGGCGTACGACTGGCAGATCGGGGGGATTCCGCGGCAGGCAGCGGCGGATCCGGGTGCTTCCGGCGCTCCGGCCGCTCCGGCCACTGTGTCCGTGGGGGGCGGTGACGTGGGTGCGGTCGCGGTGGCGAGCGGCGGCGGGATCCCGGGCGCGGGTCCGGTTCCGGGGCCGGCGCCCACCGCGGTGCCCGTGCCGCCTCCGCCGGCCCCGCCGGAGCCGCCCAAGGGCGCCTGGCAGCGGTTCCTGCGGTGGTGGCGCGGCTACTGACCCGCCGCCCACTCCTCGTACGACGCCCACGCCCCGAGCACCCGGCCGCTGGTGAACCGGTGTTCCGCCCCCGTCACCGGATCGGTGAACGCCAGTTCCCGCGCCAGCAGTTGCAGCGGGCGCCGGAAGTCGCCGGCCGGCACCGGGGCGGTCACCTCGGGGTAGAGGGGGTCGCCGAGGATCGGCACCCCGAGGGCGCTCATGTGCACCCGGAGCTGGTGGGTCTGTCCGGTGCCGGGCACCAGGCGGTACCGGGCCAGGCCGTCCGCCCGGTGCGCGAGCCGTTCCATGTGGGTCACCGCGTTCGGTTCCCCGTCGACCTCCCGTGCGGTCAGCATCCCGCGCTCCTTGACGATCCGGCTGCGCACGGTGCGGGGAAGGCGCAGGTCCGGGTCGTGGGGGGCCACGGCCTCGTACACCTTGTGCACCCGCCGGTCGCGGAACAGCGTCTGGTAGGCGCCGCGTTCCTCGGGGCGCACGGTGAACAGCACCAGTCCGGCGGTGAGGCGGTCCAGGCGGTGCGCGGCGGTCAGCTGCGGCAGACCCAGCTCGTGGCGGAGCCGGGCGAGCGCCGTCTGCCGGACATGGCTGCCGCGGGGGGTGGTGGCCAGGAAGTGGGGCTTGTCGACGACCACGAGGTGGTCGTCCTGGTGCACCACGTGCAGGGGGAACGGCACGGGGGGTTCCGCCGGCATCTCGCGGTGGAACCAGACGCAGAGGCCCGGGGCGTACGGGGTGTCCGGGGGGACGGGGCGGCCGTCGGCGCCGACGATCTCGCCTGCGGCGAACATGTCGTCGATCACCGCGGGGTTCGCGGCGAGGCGCTGGACCAGGTGCTCGCGGACCGTGGCGCCGGGGCCGCCTGCGGGCAGACGCACCCGGACCGGGTCCACGCCGTCGCGTTGCGGCAGGGGCGGGGGAGGGGTGGGGGTGCGGCGGCGTCTCACGTGGGGCAAGGGTACGGAGTCCCTGCGGGTGCGGGGCGGTGGGGGGTTCTCGCGCAGTTCCCCGCGCCCCTCCCGCCTGCGGGCAGTCGTGCCGCTGGGGCGGCACGGGTGGGCGCAGGCGGCACCCCTTCAGCAGGGCTGCGCCACACCCCCGTACGGCCACCGGGGTGCCGGGAGATGTTGTACGCCGGGTGCGGGCACGTCGTGGCTGGTCGCGCAGTTCCTCGCGCCCCCAGCGGGCACCGGGGTGCCGGGAGATGTTGTACGCCGGGTGCGGACCGCACTGGGCTGGTCGCGCAGTTCCCCGCGCCCCCGGCGGGCACCGGGGTGCCGGGAGATGTTGTACGCCGGGTGCGGGCACGTCGTGGCTGGTCGCGCAGTTCCTCGCGCCCCTTCAGGGCGCCGGCGTGCTCTCCTGCTCCGCCTCGATGCGGGCGTTCCACTCCTTCTTCGAGGCCTGCCAGCCGTCCTCGTTGTGGCCCAGGCGCCAGTAGCCGGAGATGGAGAGGTCCTCGCGGGGGATCGCGCGGTCCACGCGGAGCAGGCGGCGCAGTTCCTTCACGAAGTGCGCCTCGCCGTGGACGAAGGCGTGCACCCGGCCCTCCGGCCAGTCGAGGGCGCGTACGGCCTCCGCCAGAGCCTCGCCGACCCTGCGGTCGCCGCGGTGCAGCCAGCGGATCTCCACGTCGGAGTCGATCTTCTGCTCCTCCTCCGGGCCCGCGATCTCCAGGAAGGCGAAGGCGCGGGCGCCCTGCGGGAGCGACTCCAGGGCGCGGGCGACGGCGGGGAGCGCGCTCTCGTCGCCCACCAGGAGGTGCCAGTCGGCGGCCGGGTCGGGGGCGTAGGCGCCGCCGGGGCCGAGGAAGCGGACGACGTCGCCGGGGCGGGCGTTGATCGCCCACGGGCCCGCCAGACCCTCGTCGCCGTGGATCACGAAGTCGAGGGTCAGCTCCCGGTGTTCGGGGTCCCAGTGGCGGATCGTGTACGTCCGGGTCACCGGCCACTGCTCGCGCGGGAACTCGGCGCGGATCCGCTCCAGGTCGAACGGCTCCGGGTAGACCGCGCCGGGCGCCGGGAACAGGAGCTTGACGTAGTGGTCGGTGCAGGTGTCCGCCGAGACGCGGGCGAGGCCCTCGCCGCCCAGCACCACGCGCTGCATATGGGGGGTCAGCCGCTCGGTGCGGACGACCACGCCGGTGTGCGGGGTGCGCGGCGCGCGTGCCGGTCGCTCTGCCATGAGGGGCCTCCCTGGTCGCAGTTAGGTCTGCCTAAGTTAGCACTCAGCCCTCCGCGAGAGTCGCCAGCAGGCGGGTGATCGAGCCACCCAGGCCCCAGCGCGCGGCCAGGGCCTCCACGGCGGCCGGATCGCGCGGGGCGCGCGGCAGGACCGTGTCCACGTCCGGGAGCGGGACGTCCCCCGCGACCCGGACGACCGTCGGCGCCACCGCGAGATACGGCCGCGCCTCGTCCAGACGCCTGCGCTGCGCCGGCGTGAGCTTCGACCGGGGATCGTCCACGGCCGCCAGGATCCCGGCCAGGTCCCCGAACTCGGCCAGCAGCTTGGCCGCCGTCTTCTCCCCGACGCCGGGCACGCCCGGCAGGCCGTCGCTCGGGTCGCCGCGCAGCAGCGCCAGATCCGCGTACCCCTTGCCGTCCACCCCATACTTCGCGCGCAGCGCCGCCTCGTCGGTGACCTGGAGCGTGCCGACGCCCTTGACCGGGTACAGCACCCGCACCCCGCGCGCGTCGTCCACCAGCTGGTACAGGTCCCGGTCGCCGGTGACGATGTCGACCGGGCCGTCCGCCCGCGCCGTGAACGTGCCGATCACGTCGTCCGCCTCGTACCCGGCGACGCCCACCCGGGCGATGCCCAGCGCGTCGAGCACCTCCTCGATCACCGGCACCTGCGGCGACAGCGTGTCCGGCACCTCCTCCACGTCCGGGCCCGACTCCTGCTCCTCGGCCACGCGGTGCGCCTTGTAGGAGGGGATCAGGTCCACCCGCCACTGCGGGCGCCAGTCGGCGTCCATGCAGGCCACCAGGCGCTCCGGCCGGTGGTCCTTGACCAGGCGGTCGATGAAGTCCAGCAGCCCCCGCACGGCGTTCACCGGCGTGCCGTCCGGCGCCTTGACGGACTCCGGGACGCCGAAATACGCACGGAAGTAGAGGGAGGCGGTGTCGAGAAGCATCAGTCCGGTCACGCCCCGCATCATGCCCCACCCCACCGACAGCACCGCCCCGGCGGCGCGCCCGCGCGTCCCTTCGCGCGACGTGTTGCGTCCTGCGCCACATCTGTGAGCCGGCCCACGAAAAGTTTGCGCCGTTCGATTCCGGGGAGGCGCGGCGGCGGAACGATGCCGGTTGCTGATTCAACCTGTCGTGGGCCATCCGCCCGCCTCGCATCGCTCCGGCATCTGTCGCCGAGACGAGAGGTACGTGTGTCATCAAGGCTTGAGGCCGAGCACCTGTTCAAGGTGTTCGGCAGACGACCGGACCAGGCAGTCGAACGGCTGCGCACCAATACCGCGGACCGTGAGGAACTGCGGGCCGACGGCGTCACGGCCGCCGTCATCGACGCGTCCTTCTCCGTGGAGCCGGGCGAGATCTTCGTCGTCATGGGCCTCTCGGGCTCCGGCAAGTCGACCCTGCTGCGGATGCTGAACGGTCTGCTGGAGCCGACCGCCGGACACGTCCGCTTCGACGGACAGGACCTCACCGCCCTGCCCGACCGCGAGCTGCGCGACGTCAGGTCCCGGAAGATCAGCATGGTCTTCCAGCACTTCGCGCTCTTCCCGCACCGCAGCGTCCGTGACAACGCTGCCTACGGTCTTGAAGTGCAGGGCGTGCCCCGCGCCGAGCGCGAACGCCGCGCCGACGAGGCGCTCGCCCTGTGCGGCCTGGCCGGCTGGGAGGACTCGTGGCCCGACGAGCTGTCCGGCGGCATGCAGCAGCGCGTCGGCCTCGCCCGCGCGCTCGCCACCGACGCCGACCTGCTGCTGATGGACGAGTCGTTCAGCGCCCTCGACCCGCTGATCCGCCGTGACATGCAGGACCAGCTGATCGAGCTCCAGAAGAAGCTGAAGAAGACCATCGTCTTCATCACGCACGACCTCAACGAGGCCATGCGCCTCGGTGACCGCATCGCCGTCATGCGGGACGGACGCATCGTGCAGATCGGCACCGCGCAGGACATCCTGATCCGGCCGGCCAACGACTACGTGGCCTCCTTCACCCAGGACGTCGACCGCTCCCGCGTGCTCACCGCCCAGGCGGTCATGGACCGCGAGGTGCGCGGCGACGAGGCCGACTGCGGCTGCGAGACCGCCACGCCGGGTACGTCCTTCACCGACCTGTGCGCCATCAGCGCGCGCGTGCCGCACCCGGTGGCCGTGCTCGACGACGGCGACCTCGTCGGCGTCGTGCCCCGGCAGCGCCTGATCGGCTTCCTCGGCGACGAGGAGGCGGACCCCGGCGTCTGCGACAGCCCCAAGGACCAGGGCGGCAAGGTGATGGCCCATGCCTAGGATCCCGCTCGGCGACTGGGTCAACGACGCCGTCGACTGGCTCCTCGCCCACGTCAGCTGGCTGTTCGACTTCTTCAAGACCGTCTTCACCGGCACCTACGACGGCATCAACGCCGTCCTTCAGGCGCCCGAGCCGCTGCTGCTCGTCGCCATCTTCGCGGTGATCGCCTTCTGGCTGCGCGGCGCGCTCGCCGGTGTCCTCACGTTCCTCGGCTTCGCGTTCATCGTGTCGATGGAGCTGTGGGAGAACGCGATGATCACGCTGTCGCTGGTGCTCGTCGCCACGCTGATAGCGCTGGTCGTCGCCGTGCCTGTGGGCATCTGGGCGGCCCGCTCCGACCGCGTCAGCTCGCTGGTGCGGCCCGTGCTGGACTTCATGCAGACGCTGCCCGCGATGATCTACCTCATCCCGGCGATCCTGTTCTTCGGCACGGGCGCCTCCGCGGGCATCGTCGCCACGCTGATCTTCGCGCTCGCCCCCGGCGTCCGCATGACCGAACTGGGCATCCGCCAGGTCGACAAGGAACTCGTCGAGGCGGCCGAGGCGTTCGGCACCACGCCCCGCAACACCCTGCTGCGCGTCCAGCTCCCGCTGGCGCTGCCCACGGTGATGGCGGGCGTCAACCAGGTGATCATGCTGGGCCTCTCCATGGCCGCGATCGCCGGCATGGTCGGCACCGGCGGCCTCGGCGGCGACGTCAACGAGGCCATCGGCCAGCTCAACGTCGGCCTCGGCTCCGAGGCGGGCGTCGCCATCGTCATCCTGGCGATCTACCTGGACCGCATGACCAGCGCGCTCGGCACCCAGGTGTCCCCGCTGGGCCGGCGGGCCGCCGCCCGCGCCCGGGCCGCGGGCCGCATGAAGATCTGGTCGTACCGGCCGCGTCCGCAGGTCGCCGTGATCGGCGTCGTCGTCCTGGCCCTGGTGGCCGGCGGCATGGGTCTGTTCGGCGGTTCCGCCGACTCCGCCGACACCGCCGGCGACGGCAAGGTCGGCAAGGGCGAGAAGGTCTCCCTCGGCTATGTCCCGTGGGACGAGGGCATCGCCTCCACCTTCCTCTGGAAGGAGATCCTCGAACAGCGCGGCTACGAGGTGGAGGCCAAGCAGTTCGACGCCGGGCCCCTGTACACCTCGCTCGCGCAGGGCGACATCGACATCGTCACCAACTCCTGGCTGCCGACCACCCACGAGCAGTACTGGAAGAAGTACGGCTCCCGCCTCGACGACCTCGGGTCCTGGTACGACGAGACGTCCCTGGAGCTCACCGTCCCCGCCTACATGAAGGACGTGAACTCGCTCGCGGACCTCAAGGGCAAGGCCGGGCAGTTCAAGGGGAGGATCACCGGAATCGAGTCCAGCGCCGGTGAGATGGCCCTGCTGAAGAGCAAGGTCCTCAAGGAGTACGGCCTTGAGGACGAGTACCAGGTCGTCGACAGCTCCACCCCGGCCATGCTGGCCGAGCTGAAGCGCGCCATGAGCAAGAAGGAACCGATCGTCGTCACGCTCTGGTCCCCGCACTGGGCGTACAACGACCTCGACCTGAAGAAGCTCAAGGACCCCAAGGGCGCCTGGGGCGAGGGCGACGGCGTGCACACGCTGTCCCGCAAGGGATTCGCCGCCGACAACCCCACCGTCGGCGACTGGCTGAAGAACTTCTCGATGACCGAGGAGCAACTCACCAGCCTCGAGGCCGAGATCAACAAGGCGGGCAAGGGCAGGCAGCAGGACGCCGTCCGCACCTGGCTCAAGTCCAACCCGGACGTCGTCGACAAGCTCGCCCCCGTGAAGTCCGGGTCCGGCTCCACGCCCGCCGAGGCGAAGCGGGCCCTGGACATCGCCTGGTTCCCCTGGGACGAGGACATCGCCGTCACCTACCTGTGGAAGAACGTCCTGGAGCGGCGCGGCTACAAGCTGAACCTCAAGCAGATGGACGTCGGCCCGGTCTACACCGGCCTCGCCTCCGGCGACCTCGACCTCAACTTCGACGCGTGGCTGCCGTACGCGCAGAAGAACTACTGGGACAAGAACAAGGACAGACTCACCGACCTGGGCACCTGGTACGAGCCGACCTCGCTGGAGATCGCCGTCCCGTCGTACGTCAAGAACGTGAAGTCGCTCGCCGACCTCAAGGGGAAGGCCGACCTGTTCGACGGGAGGATCATCGGCATCGAGCCCGGCACCGGCGAGATGCAGCTGTTGAAGAACGAGGTGCTGCCCGGCTACGGACTCGAGGACGAGTACGAGGTCGTCGACGGCTCCACGCCCGCGATGCTGGCCGAGCTCAAGCGCGCCCTGGCGCAGAAGAAGCCGGTCGCCGTCACTCTGTGGTCGCCGCACTGGGCCTACAGCGAGTACGAGCTGACCAAGCTGAAGGACCCCAAGAAGGCCTTCGGCGAGGGGAACACGATCCGCACGATCGCCAGCAAGAAGTTCCCCGAGCAGTACCCGCAGCTCACCGAGTGGATCAAGGGCTTCCGGATGAGTGAGGACGAGCTCGGCACCCTGGAGGCGGAGATCAAGGACCGCGGCCAGGGACACGAGGAGGAGGCCGTCGCCGCCTGGCTCGAGGAGCACCCGGACATGGTGGAGCGGATGACGCCGCACTAGCCGCCGCCGCACCGGCCGTGTCCTGCGAGGGGCGGGTCCCGGAGCGTCCCCAGGGGCGCCCGGACCCGCCCCTCGCGCCGTGCGGAGCCGCCCGCCGCCACCGTAGGAATCCGGACAACCACAGAGCGCGAACCCCTCACCGGACCTCCCCGTGACCTTCCGGCGAACTCGGTGAACAATGGCGGGAACACCCCTTTTCGCATCGGAGGTGTGCCGAGGGGCCCGGCGGGCGGCTGGCGTGAACTGTGAGGTCCGCACCGGCCGCACAGCACGGCGACGTGACAGGCGCCTGAAACGGTTTGCCGAACATGCGTAGGGTGCAGAGAAACCAGCAGGGGAAGAGCGCCGGAACTCAAGGCGATCGGGTACGACGAGCGGCGGAGGAGGGAGCCGGAGCGATGGGCGACCACAAAGAACAGCCTTTGCGGGTGGGCGCGGCCGTGCGGCGGCGACGCCGCGCGCTGGACCTCACCCTCGCCGTCGTGGCCGAGCGCAGCGGACTGTCGGTCCCGTTCCTCAGCCAGATCGAGAACGAGCGCGCGCGTCCCAGCCAGACCTCCCTGGAGAAGCTCGCCGACGCGCTGCGCACCACCGCGGTCGAACTGCTCGCCGCCGCCGACCCGGCGTGCAGCGTGGACGTGGTCCGCGCGGAGGGCACGGAGGAGTGGGCGGAGCCACGGGTGCGGTCCCTGGTCCGCGGCCACCACCAGATGCACGCCTCCGAGTTCACCGGCGACCACGACGCCGGACGTGAACTTCAGTTCCGCAACGACCAGTTGATGTACGTCGCGGAAGGCGCCGTGGAGATCGAGGCAGAGGGGCGCGCCTACCGCCTCGGGCGCGGCGACACCCTCTACCTCACCGGCGGCGTCCGGCACCGCTGGCGGGCCACGGTGCCGGAGACCCGGCTGCTGGTCGTCGCCGTCGCCGAACACATCGAGGCGCTGCGGGACACCAAGCCGCGCCGATGAGCCGCGTACGGGTCGTCTCCCTCGTCCCGTCGCTGACGGAGGCCGTGGCCGTGTCCGCGCCCGGCGCGCTCGTCGCGGCCACCGATTGGTGCACGCACCCCGCCGGGCTGGACGTGGCCCGCGTCGGCGGCACCAAGAACCCGGCCGTGGACCGCATCACCGCCCTCGCCCCCGACCTGGTGATCGCCAACGAGGAGGAGAACCGGCCGCCCGACCTGGACGCCCTGCGGGCGGCGGGCCTCGACGTGCTGGTCACCCACGTACGGACGCTGCCGCAGGCCTTCGGCGAGCTGGACCGGGTGCTGTCCGCGAGCGGGGTGCGGACCCGGCCCCGCTGGCTGGACGAGGCGGAGGCCGCGTGGGAGGCGCCGCCCGCGTTCGAGGAGGTCCGCACGGCGGTGGTGCCCGTCTGGCGCCGCCCCTGGATGGTGCTCGGCCGCGACACCTTCGCCGGCGACCTGCTGGCCCGCCTCGGCGTACGCACGCTGTACGCGGACCACTCCGAGCGGTATCCACGCGTCCCGCTCGACGAGTTGCGCGCGGCCCGGCCCGACCTGGTCGTCCTCCCCGACGAGCCGTACCGCTTCACCGCGGACGACGGCCCGGAGGCCTTCCCCGGCCTCCCCTGCGCCCTCCTCAGCGGACGCCATCTGACCTGGTACGGCCCGTCGTTGGCCGAGGCGCCTCAGGTGCTGGGGCGGGCCCTGCGAGCAGCGCGCCGCTGACCAGGCCGCGCGCCGTGCAGCAGGCTGCGGTCGCCCAGGCGCCGCCCAGCAGGGCGTACAGGGCGAGCGTCAGGACGTCGTAGGCGAGCAGCCCGGTGTGCGAGGCGAGGGCTCCGGCGCCGGTGACGCAGGTGCCCACCGGGAACGTGAACGACCACCACGTCATCGTGAAGCGCATGCCCCGCCGCCACGCCCGTACGACATGCGCGGCGGCGAGGCAGAGCCACAGCAGCGCGAATCCCATGACGGGCACCCCGTACAGAACGGCCAGCACACGGAAGCCCTCGGCGTACGGCGCCGGCACGACCCCCGGGGCGACGTCCGCGAAGGCGCCGACGGCGGTCGTGGACTGGCCGAGCGGCCCGAGCACCAGGAACAGCGACGGGGTGAGCGCGAGGGGCAGCGGACCGTGCGTGAGCAGCCGGCCGAAGACCAGCGGCAGCGTCATCAGGGTGGCGAGGAGGCTGAGCCCGAACATCGCGACGCAGGCCAGCAGCAGGGTCGCGCGCGGCTGGCCCGCAGGGAGGTACGGCACCAGACGCGGCCCGAGCGCGGCGGACACCATGGGCGCGACCAGCGGCAGCAGCCAGACGGGCGTCACCTCCCGCGCCGTCACCCGGTGGCGTACGGCCATCAGGTACGGGACGGCCACGGCGGCGGCAAGACCGACGGCCGTACCGGCGGTGAACAGCACGGCGTCGAGGACGACGGCCGCGCGCAGTCCGATCCAGTCCCGTCCGCGTGTGAGGGTGGCGCCGCCCACGGCCAGCAGCGCCATGGAGAGGCAGCCGTAGAAGGGCGCCACGGCGGGGTCGAGGAGGTGGGCGCGGGCCTGGTCGCGGTGGTGGACCCAGTGCAGGGCGCGGGCGGCGAGCAGCACCGCCAGGAGGGCGAGGGACAGCGCCCAGACGGTGGTGAGCACGGGGCGCGGGACGGTCGCGGGCGCGGGGAGCGCGGCGCCCGATCCGGCGACGATCGCGGTGCCCATCACGCAGGCGTACCAGTTGGGTCCGAGGTGACGGACGGCCGTGGCGCGCGGGGGCCGTGCGGTGGCACGGGGGAGGGGTGGCAGGGGCCGGGTTGCGGTGACCATGGTCATACCGTCGGGTCGGGAGGCCGCCGCCACCAGGGAGCCGTCCCCTATGGCGGCATAAGCTGAGCTTATGAGCACAACGGACGACCACGATCGTCCCGGGCACCGCGACGCGGGCCCGGGACCCCTGGCCCACCGGGTCCCGGACCTCGGGGCGCTGGAGCTGCTGCTGGCGGTGGCGCGGCTGGGGAGCCTGGGCGGGGCGGCGCGGGAGCTGGGCATCACCCAGCCCGCCGCCAGCAGCCGGATCCGGTCGATGGAACGACAGCTCGGGGTGGCGCTCGTCGACCGCTCGCCACGCGGGTCGCGGCTCACCGGCGCGGGGGCGCTGGTCACCGACTGGGCGCGGCGGATCGTGGAGGCGGCGGAGGCCTTCGACGCGGGCGCGCAGGCGCTGCGGGACCGCAGGGACTCGCGGCTGCGGGTGGCGGCGAGCATGACGATCGCCGAGTACCTGCTGCCGGGGTGGCTGCTCGCCCTGCGCGCGGACCGGCCGGACACGGCGGTGTCGCTGCTTGCCGGGAACTCGGCGGCGGTGGCGGAGCGGCTGCTGGCGGGGGAGGCGGACGTGGGGTTCGTGGAGGGGCTCACGGTGCCGGCGGGGCTGGACTCCGCGGTGATCGCCCACGACCGGCTGATCGTGGTCGCGGCGCCGTCGCACCCGTGGGCGCGGCGCAGGCGCCCCCTCACGGCGGAGGAACTGGCGGCCACGCCGCTGGTCCTGCGGGAGGAGGGGTCGGGCACCCGGCAGGTGCTGGACGCGGCGCTGGGCGGGCTGGCACGGCCGCTGATCGAGCTGTCCTCGACGACGGCGGTGAAGGCGGCGGCCGTCGGTGGGGCGGGGCCGGCGGTACTGAGTGAACTCGCGGTGGGGGAGGAGCTGGGGATGCGGCGGCTGGTGCGGATCCCGGTCCAGGGGGTCGCCCTGGCCCGGGACCTGCGTGCGGTCTGGCCCACAGGCCACCGCCCCACGGGCCCGGCCCGGGATCTCTTGTCATTGACGCGGGGCTGAGGTGCCCCGTCAGGGGCGCGGGGAACTGCGCGCCCAGCCACGGTGCTGCCCGCACCCGGGGTGCGACAGCCTGTGGCACCCCGGTGGCCGTTGGGGGTGGTCACGCAGCCCGGCGTTTACGGGGTGCCGCCTGCGCCCACCCGTGCCGCCCCAAGCGGCACGACTGCCCGCAGGCGGCGGAGGCGCCCCGTCGGGGGCGCGGGGAACTGCGCGATCAGCCACGGTGCTGCCCGCACCCGGGGTGCGACAGCCTGTGGCACCCTGGTGGCCGTTGGGGGTGGTCACGCAGCCCGGCGTTTACGGGTTGCCGCCTGCGCCCACCCGTGCCGCCCCAAGCGGCACGACTGCCCGCAGGCGGCGGAGGCGCCCCGTCGGGGGCGCGGGGAACTGCGCGATCAGCCACGGTGCTGCCCGCACCCGGCGTGCGACAGTCCCCGGCACCCTGGTGGCCGTTGGGGGTGGTCACGCAGCCCGGCGTTTACGGGTTGCCGCCTGCGCCCACCCGTGCCGCCCCAAGCGGCACGACTGCCCGCAGACGGCGGAGGCGCCCCGTCAGGGGCGCGGGGAACTGCGCTATCAGCCACCGTGATGCCCGCACCCGGCGTGCGACAGCCTGTGGCACCCCGGTGGCCGTGGGGGGCGGGTTGCTCAGCCCGGCGCTTACGGGGTGCCGCCCTGCGGCACGACTGCCCGCAGGCGGCGGAGGCGCCCCGTCAGGGGCGCGGGGAACTGCGCGACTGGTTGCGTGCCGGCCGCACTCCAAAGTCACGCCGCGTTGATCAGCGCCCGCATGACCCGTAGGTCGTCCCCCATCTCCGGGTGCCACTGGACGCCCAACGCCCAGGCAGGCGCCGGGAGTTCCACCGCCTCCACCGTGCCGTCCTCCGCGTACGCCGACGGAATCAGACCCCTGCCGAGCCGGTCCACCGCCTGATGGTGGTAGGTCGGGACCAACGCCTGTTCCGGGGCGATGCCCCCGTAGAGGGTGCCGGGCACCGGCTTCACCGGGTGCTGCCCGAAGACACCCGGCACCTCGGCGTGGCCGTCGACGTGCTGAACCAGCGTGCCCCCCAGGGCGACATTCAGCAGCTGCATACCCCGGCAGATCCCGAGCAACGGCACCCCCCGCTCCAGCGCGGCCGCAATCAGCGCCAGCTCCCACGCGTCCCGCGCCCGCGCCGGAGGCCCCGTGCGGGGGTCGGGCTCGGCGCCGTAGTGGACGGGCTCCACGTCGGGCCCGCCCGCGATCACCAGCCCGTCCAGCCGGGCCACGGCGGCCGCCGCGTGCTCAGGCGCGTCCGGCGGAAGCATCGCCGCCAGTCCGCCCGCCCGCTGCACCAGCCGCGGATAGCCGGCCGGCAGCAGCGCCGCGTCCAGCTGCCACACGCCCCACCGCACGCCCGGCTCCGCGTACGTACTGATGCCGATCAGTGGCCTGCCCGACACCCGCGCACCTCCCTCTTCCTCAGTCTCGCGCCAGCTCCGCCTCGGCCGCCGCCAGCGCCGCGAACTCCTCCTCCGGCGCCTTCGCCACCAGGTGCCTGCGGCTGTACAGCCCGAAGTAGGCCAGCGCCACGATGTACACCGCCAGCGCGATGAACGCCGCCGTCACGTCCACCAGGAACGTCGCCACCAGCGCCGCGCAGGCCAGCACCAGCGCCACCGACGAGGTCAGCACCCCGCCCGGCGTGCGGTACGGCCGCGGCAGCTCGGGCTCCCGGCGCCGCAGCACGATGTGCGACAGCGACATCAGCGCGTAGGAGATCGTCGCACCGAAGACCGCCATGTTCAGCATCCGCGCCCCGTTGCCCGAGCCCGCGGCCAGCGCGAACCCGATCGCGCCCGGCACCAGCAGCCCGAGGTACGGGGCGCGCCGGCTGCTGGTCAGGGACAGGAACCGGGGCAGGTACCCCGCCCGGGACAGCGCGAACAGCTGCCGCGAGCCGGCGTAGATCAGGGAGAAGAACGAGGCGACGAGCCCCGCGAGTCCCGCGTAGTTCACGATCCTGCTCAGCACCGTCGCCTCACCGTCCGGCTGGAGCGCCTCCACCAGCGGGTTGCCCGCGTCCTGGACCGCCGCGGAGCCGCGCGCCCCGGCCGCCGTGAGGAAGGTGACCAGGGCCAGCACCACCAGGATGCCCATCGACCAGCGGATCGCGCGCGGCAGCGTACGGGCCGGCTCCCGGGTCTCCTCGGCGGCCAGCGGCACGCCCTCCACGCCCAGGAAGAACCACATGCCGAACGGGAACGCCGCCCAGATCCCGAGCAGCCCCATCGGCAGCCACGAACTCGCGCCGAACGCCGAGGAGTCCACCGGGATGTCGTCCAGCGAGGACGCGTCGAACTCGGGCAGCGCCGCCAGCGCGAACACCACCAGCGCGGCCACCGCGATGCCGGTGACGACGAAACTGAACCGCAGCGCCTCGCCCACGCCCCACAGGTGGATGCCGATGAACAGGACGAAGCACGCGAGGTACACCGGCCAGCCCGACTCCAGGCCGAACAGGCCGAGCGACTCGACGTAGTCGCCGATGAAGATGGAGATCGCGGCCGGCGCGAGGACGTACTCGATGAGGATGGCGGTGCCGGTGAGGAAGCCGCCCCACGGGCCGAGCGCCCGGCGGGCGAAGCCGTAGCCGCCGCCCGCCGTGGGCAGGATCGACGACAGCTCGGCGAGCGCGAACACCATGCAGGCGTACATGGCGCCCATCAGGACCATGGCGATCGCCAGGCCGCCGAAGCCGCCCTCGGCCAGGCCGAAGTTCCAGCCGGAGTAGTCGCCGGACACGACGTAGGCGACGCCCAGGCCGGTCAGCAGCAGCCAGCCGGCGCTGCCCCGGCGCAGTTTCCGGCGCTCCAGGTAGTCGTCGGGCTCACCGGAGGGTTCACGGGATGCGGATGGAAGGCTCACGGCACGGCTCCCCAGGAGACGGTGTGGCGCGGACGGTGACGGCGGAGACAGACGAGCCCAGGCAATGGAACGGATCCAGACCTTTGTGGGCCCATACCTTCGTGGCGCACCCGCCGCCCGCGCAACCCCCGTGCGTTGGGCCGCGGTAAACCTGCCCGGCCCCGCCGCCCGCCACACCGTCAGGCGAGGAACCCCCGCAACAGCGCCGCCGTACCCGCACAGTGCTCCCGCATCACCGCCCGCGCCCGGTCCGCGTCCCCCTCCAGCACCGCCGTCACCAGCGCCGCGTGCTGCCGCTGCGAGTGCTCCAGGTTGCGCACCAGCAGCGGGATGCAGTCCAGCAGGTCGTTCACCGTCGCCCGGACCGCCGCGTACTGCGCGGTCAGCGTCGGCGAACCGCACACCTCCGCCAGCGTGAGGTGGAACAGCGTGTCCGCCCGCCGGTAGTCGCCCAGCGTCGCCTCACGCGTGCCCGCCAGGGCCTCCCGCAGCCGCTCCGCCTGCTCCTCGGTCAGCCCGTGCGCCGCGCACAGCCCCGCCGCGCCCGCCTCCAGCACCTCGCGGAAGCGCAGCACGTCCTCGATGTCCACCTCGGCGATCCGCCGCCGCAGCTCCTCCTCGCCGGCGTCCGACGGGCGGGGCAGCACGAACGTCCCGCCGTACCGGCCGCGCCGCGACTCCACCAGGCCCTGGTCCTGGAGCACCTTCAGCACCTCGCGCAGCGTCACCCGGCTGATCCCCAGCCGCTCCGCCAGCTCCCGCTCGGCCGGCAGCCGCTCCCCGCCCGCCACCAGGCCCAGCCGCACCACCTGGAGGATCTGCTCCAGCGCCTCCTCGAAGCCGTTGCCCGCACGGACCTGCCGCAGCACCGGCGCCAGCCGGTCCCCGACCGCGCCGCCCGCACCGCCCGCACCGACCGCACCGACCGCATCCTCCGGCATCCGGTCGTGCCCCCTTCCCAGGCAATGGTTCCGGGTCATACCTTATGGCTCCCGGCTGACCGAAGAAGCCCGAGGAGGCCCTCCCGTGGCAGACCGCACACCCCCGCTTCCCGTCGAGGAGCTGCACGCCCTCGTCGCGGGCGGCGAGATCGACACTGTCGTCCTGGCCTTCCCCGACATGCAAGGCCGCCTCCAGGGCAAGCGGTTCGCCGCCCGCTTCTTCCTCGACGAGGTCCTCCACCACGGCACCGAGGGCTGCAACTACCTGCTCGCCGTCGACGCCGACATGAACACCGTCGACGGCTACGCCATGTCCTCCTGGGAGACCGGCTACGGCGACTTCGCCATGTACCCCGACCTGGACACCCTGCGCCGGGTCCCCTGGAACGAGGGCACCGCGATGGTCGTCGCCGACCTCGCCTGGGCGGACGGCACCCCGGTGGCCGCCGCGCCCCGGCAGATCCTGCGCCGGCAGCTCGACCGGCTCGCCGCCCTCGGCTACACCGCCCGGATCGGCACCGAGCTGGAGTTCATCGTCTTCAAGGACACCTACGAACAGGCCTGGGACGCCGGCTACCGCGGCCTCACCCCGGCCAACCAGTACAACGTCGACTACTCGGTGCTCGGCACCGGCCGCATCGAGCCCCTGCTGCGCCGCATCCGCAACGAGATGGCGGGCGCCGGACTCACCGTCGAGTCCGCGAAGGGCGAGTGCAACCCCGGCCAGCACGAGATCGCCTTCCGCTACGACGAGGCCCTGGTCACCTGCGACCAGCACGCGATCTACAAAACCGGAGCCAAGGAGATCGCCGCCCAGGAGGGCGTCTCGCTCACCTTCATGGCCAAGTACAACGAACGCGAGGGCAACTCCTGCCACATCCACCTCTCCCTCGCCGACCTCGGCGGGGAGAGCGCCATGCCCGACTCCCCGGAGGACCCGGACAGCATGTCCGAGGTGATGCGGCACTTCCTCGCCGGACAGCTCGCCGCGCTCCGCGAGTTCTCCCTGCTCTACGCCCCCCACATCAACAGCTACAAGCGGTTCCAGCCGGGCTCCTTCGCCCCGACCGCCGTCGCCTGGGGCCACGACAACCGCACCTGCGCGCTGCGCGTCGTCGGCCACGGCCGCTCCCTGCGCTTCGAGAACCGGCTGCCCGGCGGCGACGTCAACCCGTACCTCGCCGCGGCCGGCATGATCGCCGCCGGCCTGCACGGCATCGAGCAGCGGCTGGAACTGCCCGACCCGTGCGCCGGCAACGCCTACACCGCCGACTACGAGCACGTCCCCACCACCCTGCGCGAGGCCGCCGAGCTGTGGGAGCACAGCGAGATCGCCAAGGCGGCCTTCGGCGACGAGGTCGTCGCCCACTACCGCAACATGGCGCGCGTCGAGACCGACGCCTTCGACGCCGCGGTCACCGACTGGGAGCTGCGCCGCTCCTTCGAACGCATGTGAGGCCCCGAGTGTCCGACCCGTCCGCGCAGTCCGCCGATCTCCAGGTCCGCAACCCCGCCACCGAGGAGGTCGTCGCCACCGTCCCGGCCGCGACCGTCGCCGACGTCGACGCGGCCGTGACCCGCGCGGCCCGCGCGCAGACCGCCTGGGCCGCCCTCGCCCCCGCCGACCGGGCCCGCCTGCTGCGCCGCTTCGCCGCCACCGTCGACGCACACCTCGGCGAACTCGCCCTCCTGGAGGTCCGCGAGGCCGGCCACACCCTCGGCAACGCCCGCTGGGAGGCGGGCAACGTCCGCGACCTGCTCGACTACGCGGCCGGGGGAGTGGAACGCCTCACCGGCCGGCAGATCCCGGTCCCCGGCGGCATCGACGTCACCTTCCTCGAACCGCTCGGCGTCGTCGCCGTCATCGCCCCCTGGAACTTTCCGATGCCCATCGCGGCCTGGGGCACCGCACCCGCCCTCGCCGCCGGCAACGCGGTCCTCCTCAAACCCGCCGAGACCACCCCCCTCACCGCCCTGCGCCTCGCCGGACTCGCCCTGGAGGCCGGGCTTCCCGAGGGTCTCTTCCAGGTGCTCCCCGGCCACGGCGCGGTCGCCGGGAACGCCCTCGTCGAACACCCCGGCGTCGCCAAGATCGTGTTCACCGGGTCCACGGCCGTGGGCAAACAGGTGTGGGCCAAGGGCGCCGCGCATCTCAAGCGGGTCACCCTCGAACTCGGCGGCAAGAGCCCCAACATCGTCTTCGCCGACGCCGACCTGGAGGCCGCGGCGGCGGCCGCTCCCATGTCCTTCCTCGACAACGCCGGACAGGACTGCTGCGCCCGCACCCGCATCCTCGTCGAGCGCTCCGCCCACGACCGCTTCCTGGAGCTGCTCGCCCCCGCGGTCGAGGCCGTCCGCGTCGGCGACCCCGGCGGCGACGCGGACGTCGACATGGGCCCGCTGATCTCCCGCACCCAGCTCGACCGCGTCCGCTCCTACGTCCCCGACACCCTCGACGGCATCCGCGGCAAGGCGCCCGAGGGCCCCGGCTACTGGTTCCCGCCCACCGTCCTCACCGGCGTCCGCCCGGACGACCGCGTCGCCGTCGAGGAGGTCTTCGGACCCGTCGCCGTCGTCCTCCCCTTCGACGACGAGGCCGACGCCGTCCGCCTCGCCAACGCCACCGACTACGGACTCGCCGGCTCCCTGTGGACCCGGGACGTCGGCCGCGCCCTGCGCGTCTCCCGAGCCGTGCGCGCCGGGAACCTGTCCGTCAACTCCCACTCCAGCGTGCGCTACTGGACCCCCTTCGGCGGGTTCAAGCAGTCCGGCGTGGGCCGCGAGCTGGGCCCGGACGCCCTGACCGCCTTCACCGAAACCAAGAACGTCTTCATCAGCACGGAGGCCTGACCGCACATGAGCGAGGACATCATCTGCCGCCGCCTGGCCGGCCGCACCGCCGTCGTCACCGGAGCCGGCAGCGGCATCGGGCTCGCCTCCGCGCGGCGGCTCGCCTCCGAGGGGGCGAACGTGGTCTGCGCGGACGTCGACGAGGTCCGCGGCAAGGCCGCCGCCGAGGAGACCGGCGGGATCTTCGTCCACACCGACGTCACCGACCCCGAGCAGGTCGAGGCGCTGTTCCGCACCGCGTACGAGACGTACGGCAGCGTCGACGTCGCGTTCAACAACGCGGGCATCTCGCCGCCCGACGACGACTCCATCCTGGAGACGGGCCTCGAGGCGTGGAAGCGGGTCCAGGAGGTCAACCTCACCTCTGTCTACCTCTGCTGCAAGGCCGCCCTCCCCTACATGCGGGAGCAGCGCAGGGGCTCGATCATCAACACCGCGTCGTTCGTGGCCCGGATGGGCGCGGCGACCTCCCAGATCTCGTACACCGCCTCCAAGGGCGGCGTCCTCGCCATGTCCCGCGAGCTGGGCGTGCAGTTCGCCCGCGAGGGCATCCGGGTCAACGCGCTGTGCCCCGGACCGGTCAACACCCCGCTGCTCCAGGAGCTGTTCGCGAAGGACCCGGAACGGGCCGCGCGCCGGCTGGTGCACATCCCGCTCGGCCGGTTCGCCGAGGCCGAGGAGATCGCCGCCGCCGTCGCCTTCCTGGCCAGCGACGACTCGTCCTTCGTCAACGCCACCGACTTCCTCGTCGACGGCGGCATCTCCGGGGCGTACGTCACACCGCTGTAGTGCCCGGTCCCACGGTGACGGCGCCCGTCGTTACAGTGCCCGGATGAGCATGACGCCCCCGCCCGGCTGGTACCCCGACCCGCACGCCCCGCACCTGGAGCGCTGGTGGGACGGCGCGGCGTGGACCGACCACCGCCGTACGCCGGCGGCTGCGGTCCCTCCGGCGCCGGCACCGGGGGCGGGGGCAGGGGCGGGTGGCTTCGGCGCCCCCGGTACGCCGGGACCGTACGCGGGGCCGGGGGGTTCCGGCGCCCCGGGCGTGCCCGGCGGTGGCACTTCCGGCGGCTCCGGGGCCTCCGGCGGCTCGGGCGGTGCCAAGGCGGTCGCCCTGACCGTCGCCGGGGCCGTGCTGGTGGCCGCCGTCGTCGCCGGCGCGGTGGCGCTCACCCGCGACGGCGAGGACCCGGACACCCGTACCGCCGCCAGCCCGACCGCCACGGCGCCCACCACGGAAGCCACGCAGCCGTCGCCCTCGCCGTCCACCTCCGAGCCCGCGCCGGAGGACGAGGGCGTGGTCGTGGACGAACTGAACGGCGTCACCTTCCCGCTCCTCGACGGCTGGGTCCGGCCGCAGTACGTGGTCGAGGAGGACGCCGTCATGACCACCGACGGCACCCACGACTGCCCCGGCGAGGGCTCCCTCTGCCGCGGCGGCCTCGTCATCTCCCGCACGGTGACCGCCACCGACGAGTCCTCGCCCCGCGCCCTCGCCGAGGCGGACGTCCCCGACGCCGCCGAGGAGGCATTCGACGAGGACACCCTCGGCCGCCGTCCCTACGGCGGCATGACATCCCACCAGGTCGTCAAGGCGGGACCGGTCGCGGTCGCGGGCCGCGCCGGATACCTGGTGCGCTGGCGGGTGACCACCGCCAAGGGCTCCGGCGGCTACGTCCAGTCCCTCGTCTTCCCGTCCAGCGTCGGCACCGAGTCCCCGGTCCTCGTCCGGTTCGTCTTCGAGGCGGGCCCGGACGGACCGCCCGTGGCCGACATGGACCGCATCACCGAGGGCATCCGCTCCACCGCCGACGAGGCGTCCGGCGGCGGGGTCGGCAGCAGCATCGGCCCGACCGGCTGAGCCGCCCCGGGGCGCCCCCACAGGGGCGGCTACAGGAAGGTGTGCCCCTCACCCCGGTACGTCGGGACGGCCGCCGCCACCGCGTCCCCCTCCACCAGGTGCAGCGTGTCGAACCGCTCGCACAGCTCGCCCGCCTTGGCGTGCCGGAACCACACCTTGTCGCCGATCAGCAGATCGTCGGCGACCGGCCCCAGCAGCGGCGTCTGCACCTCGCCCGCGCCCTCCTGCGGGTCGTAGCGCAGCCCCTCCGGCAGATACGGCGCCGGCAGCCGGTCCGCGCCGGGCGCACCGGACGCCGGGTAGCCGCCGCCCAGCACCGTGACCACGCCGACGCCGGGCCGCCGTACCACCGGCAGGGCGAACAGCGCGGCCGGACGCCCCGTGAACGACGTGTAGTTGTCGAACAGCCGTGGCACGTACAGTCCCGAACCGGCCGCGATCTCGGTCACCGCGTCCTCGGCCGCCGTGTGCTGCACACTGCCCGTGCCGCCGCCGTTGACGAACTCCAGGTCCGGCACGACCTCCCGCACCGCCCGCACCACCGCGGCCCGCCGCTCGGCGAGTTCACGGCGCGCCGCGGCCTGCATCAGCCGGACCGCGCGGGACCGCAGCGGGTGCCCGGCCACCGCGTCCCCGACTCCGGCCACATGCCCCTCGTACGCCATGATCCCGACCACCTCGAACCCCGGCCGGCGGGCCACCGCGCGGGCCACCTCGGCGACCTCGGCGGGGGAGTGCAGCGGGGAGCGGCGGGCGCCGATCCGCACCCGCCCGCCGAGCAGCCTGAGCGAGGTGTCCAACTCCAGGCACACCCGCACCACTTCACCGCCGCCGGCCCGTGCCGCGTCGATCAGGTCCAGCTGCGCCGGATCGTCGATCATCACGGTGACGGCGGCGGCGAGCTTCGGGTCGGCGGCGAGCTCGGCGTACCCGGCGCGGGCGGCGGACGGGTAGGCGAGCAGGACGTCGTCGAAACCGGAGCGGGCCAGCCACAGCGACTCGGCGAGCGTGAACGACATGATCCCCGCGAAACCCTCACGGGCCAGGACCCGTTCGAGCAGCGCACGGCAGCGCACGGACTTGCTGGCGACCCGGATCGGTTTGCCCCCGGCGCGGCGGACCAGATCGTCCGCGTTGGCGTCGAAGGCGTCCAGATCCACGATCGCGACGGGGGCGTCGAGCTGGGCGGTGGCCCGGTCGTAACGGGCCCGGTCGGCGGCGCGCGCAGTCATGACCGCAGCCTGCCAGACCGGATTACCGCAGGGTAGGGGGACGTTCCGGGCAGATGCCGCGGGCCTGCGAACCGGTTCCCGTTCGGCGCGCCGCACGCCGTAGAGTGACGCGCACGCACGGCGGCACGTGGCCGGCCCGGTCGCCCGGGCGGATGACGCGCGGGCCGTGCGGGTATCTGTGCCCGGGACGCGTCCGCGCCGGGCCACCTGGCAGCGACACGCCGGCCGCGGACGCGAGGACCGGCCCGGGCACGAGGAAACGGGGGGTGCATGAGCACGGAAGCGCGCCGCGCCTCCCTCCCCCCGCGCCCACCCCACGCACCCCGCACCGCGGGCAACCCGGGACCCTTCGACCCCCGGACCCCACTGGACGACACGGCTCCGGCGTCCCCGGCCGAGGGGGACGAGGCTGCCGCCGAAACGGGCGGCGTCGTCCCCCCACGCCCGGCGTCCGACGCCCCGGACCGCGCCGGCGGTACACGCCCCGGCACCCCGGACGCGCCCGGCGCGTGGGAAGCGGACGCGGCCTCCGGCGGACCGACGCACCGACCGTCCGGCGACGACACCGCCGCTCGCGGCACGGCGCGTTCCCGCGCGTCGGACGACCGCGCATCAGCCGATACGCGGGGCACAGGCGCGGCCGACACCGACCGTCGCTCGGGCGCCGTCGGGCCCCGGCGCCCGGCGCCCGGCACCTGGAGCGACCGCGACACGGGCGCACCGACGTTCCGCCCGGCAGGCGATGCTGCCCCCGGCCGTCCGACCACGCCCACCGCGGCGGACGAGCGCGGACTCACCGGCGGGGGTGCCGCACAAGGCACGCACCGTCCGACCGGCGCCACCGGCGCCACCGGCATGGACCGCGCGGGGCATCCCCGCCCCGGGACCGGCGCCTTCGACGACCGTGAACCAGGCGGTGCCGGCACTGCCGAGCGGCCGTACCGTCCGGCCGGCGACGATCCCTTCCGGCGTCCGGCGGCACCCGCCGCGTCCGACGCGCGCGGCACAGGAGCAGCCCCCGCCGCCCCGACGTACCGTCCGGACGCCCCCTCCGCCCCCTCCGCCCCCGCCGGAGCAACCGAGCGTCCCGCCCCCGGGGCGCGCCCCCGGTTCCCCCGGATCGGCGCCGACGCCCCCGACGACCGCACCGCGCCCCCGCCGCCCCAGGCCTCCGCGCGTTTCCCGGACGCGCCGCCCACCGTCGGGCGGGGTATGCCCGCGAACCCCGGCGTCGGGCAGCGCGTGCCCGTCACGCCGCCCGCGCCCCCCGGCGCCACGCCGCCCGCCCCCTCCGTGCCGCCGCGGCCCGCGCACCGGCCCCGTACCGAGACCCCGGCCGAGACGACCACCCGGCTGCGCCCCGTGCCCGCCGAGCCCGACCCCGCGCTGTCCTGGAGCGCGCCCATGTCCCCGGGCGGCGTCCCCGGCGGCGGGCGTCCCGCCGTCGTGACGTTCGGGCGGCCCGACACCCACTTCCGTCCGTTCGCCCGCCGCACCCGCGCCCAGGTCGTCGCCGCGGCCGTGTGTCTCGTGCTCGGCACCGGGCTGATCGGCGGCGCCGTCACCGGAGCCTGGCTCGCCGACGGCCCGGAGGGCCCGGGCACCCGGCACGCCTTCGCGGTCGCGGGCGACCTGTGGCACGAGGTCCCCGTCGACCAGCTGTTCCCGCCCACCGTCCAGGGCCGGGGCGCGGGCCCCGGAGAGGCCGACCGCGTCTGGACACGGATCGCCGTCGCCCCCGACAGCGGCTGCGAGGGCGCCTTCGACGCCCTGCTCGGCCGCGCCCTCGCGCCCGTCGGCTGCGAGCGCCTGCTGCGCGCCACCTACACCGACGCCACGCAGAGCTACGTCACCACCGTCGGCCTGCTGTTCACCGAGGCCGACGCGGCCGGCATGGAGGCCCTCGCCCGCCGCTTCGACCGTGAACGCCTGGACCGCCGCAGCGACCTGATGCCGCTGCCGTACGGGTCGAAGGGCACCGCGGCCGAGGGATTCGGCCCCGAGCAGCGGGCCTCCTGGGCGATCTCCGTGCTCACCGACGCCCCCGTCGTCGTCTACGCCGTTTCCGGCTGGGCCGACGGCCGTGCCGTCGACGAGCCGCAGCCCGCCGAGGACGCCATGCTGTCCGGAGCCACCACCGCCCCCGCCCAGGCGGGCCTGGGGCACGAGGCCCGCGGTCTCGCCGACCGCTTCGAACGCGCCCTGCGCCAGCGGGCCGGCACTCCCACGGAGCGTCCGTCATGAGGAAGCGCCCCGCCGCGCTCGGCGGCCTGCTCGCCGCGGCCCTCGTGCTGGTCCCCGCGACCACCGCGCACGCCGACGCCATCCGCGACCGGCAGTGGGCCCTCGACGCCCTGCACACGGACCGGATCTGGCCCACCACGCGCGGCGCGGGCGTCACCGTCGCCGTCCTGGACACCGGCGTCGAGGCCGACCACCCCGACCTCGACGGCAACGTCCTGGACGGCAAGGACCTCGTCGGCTTCGGCGCGCGCGAGGGCGACGAGGCGTGGGCCCGCCACGGCACCGCCATGGCCGGCATCATCGCCGGTCACGGGCACGGCCCCGGCGACGGCGACGGCGTCCTGGGCGTCGCCCCCGAGGCGAAGATCCTCCCCGTCCGCGTCATCCTCGAGGACAAGGACCCGGCCCGCGCCAAGGCCCGCAGCACCCGCGGCAACGCCCTCGCCGAAGGCATCCGCTGGGCCGCCGACCACGGCGCCGACGTCATCAACCTCTCCCTCGGCGACGACTCCGCGTCCGCGCACCCGGAGCCGGGCGAGGACGAGGCGATCCAGTACGCCCTGCGCAAGGGCGTGGTCGTCGTCGCCTCGGCCGGCAACGGCGGCGAGAAGGGCGACCGGATCTCCTACCCGGCGGCCTACCCGGGCGTCATCGCCGCCACCGCCGTCGACCGCTACGGCACCCGCGCCCCCTTCTCCACCCGCCGCTGGTACGCCACGGTCAGCGCCCCCGGCGTCGACGTGATCATCGCCGACCCCGACCACAAGTACTACGAGGGCTGGGGCACCAGCGCCGCCTCCGCGTTCGTCTCCGGCGCCGTCGCCCTGCTGAAGGCCGCACACCCGGACCTGACCCCGGCCCAGATCAAGCGGCTCCTGGAGGACACCGCCCGCAACGCGCCCGCCGCCGGACGCGACGACTCGCGCGGCTACGGGTTCATCGACCCGGCCGCCGCGATCGAGGCCGCCGACCGTCTGAAGCCGGAGGGGCTCAAGGCGGCGGCGTACGGCGACGAGTACTTCGGCCCGGGCCCGGCCGCCGACGCCCCCGGCGACGACACGGCCGACTGGGCGGCCCCCCTGGCCGGCGGCGCCGGCGGCGTCCTCCTGGTCGCCGCGGTCGTCCTGTGGCGCGGCCGCCGCTCCGAGGACGAGACGTTCTAGCCGCGCCGATCCCTTCGTACCAGCACGTCCACCGCCTCCCGCGCCGCCTCCTCCACCCTCGCCACCCCGTCCGCCATCGACGCGTGGCCGTCCGACAGCACCGCCACCGCGTACACGCGCCCGCCCGCCGTCACGCACCCCGTGCTGTTCACCACCCACAGTCCGGTCGCGTCCCGCGGCAGCCACCCGTTCTTCACGGCCCACCGCGTGCCAGGATCGGCCGACACCGGCACGCCCCACGCCTGTTCCGGCACGACCCGCTCCATCAGCTCCCGTACGTACGCCCGCGCGTCCCCCTCCACCACGGAGTCCGGCGTGAAGATCCGCCGCAGCAGCGTCACCCGGTCCACGGCCGTGGTACGGGTGAGCCCCCAGCGCGCGTCGGCCACGGTGCGGGTGAGACCGAGCCGGGCGTTCGCCGCGTCCAGCCCCGCCGCCCGCCCGACGACCCGCCACAGCGCCGTCGCCGCGTCGTTGTCGCTGCGTACGATCATCGCTTCCGCGTGCGCCCGCTCGTCGGCGGTGAGTTCCCGGCCCGCGTCCCGCGCGGTCAGCAGCAGCGCGGTCAGGATGTCCACCTTCACCACGCTCGCCGTCACGAACACCCCCTCGCCCGAGGCGTACGTCCCCCCGCTCGCCAGATCCAGCGCCGCCGCCGACACCCTCGGCCCGTCCGTCACCTCGCGCTCCTCCCCGCCCGCGTCGGGGCGTCCGCCGCACGGCCGCTAAGGTCGGTGACCGTGGCGAACAAGAACATTCCCGACTCCCCCTTCCGCGACGACGACGGATCCGCCGACCCCCGGCTGAGCGCCGCGCTCGCCGCCTGGGCCGAGGACGGCAACGCCGTCGGACCGGTCCTGGAAGCCCTCAAGGGCGCCCGGCTGCTCGTGCCCGTGGTGGCCGTGCTGGGCGAGGTCGAGGAGGACGATGAGGAGGGGCGCGAAGCTCCTTGGAAGGGTGGTGGCGGGCGACGGGAGGGCGGGTTGCGCCGTGAGAAGACCAGCGACATGGCCGTGCCGACCCTGAAGGCCGGCGGCCGTACCGCCCTGCCCGCCTTCACCTCCACCGACTCCCTCGCCCGCTGGGACCCGGCGGCCCGCCCCGTCGCCGTACCGCTGCACCAGGCGCTCCAGGCCGCCGCGCACGAGAAGGCGGACACGGTCGTCCTGGACCTGGCAGGTCCCGTGCCGTTCGAGCTGACCGGGCCCGCGCTGCTGGCCCTCGCCGAGGGCCGCACCAGCACCGACCCGCTGAAGGACCCCGCCGTCGTCGAGGCCGTGCGGAACGCCGTCGCCGCCGAGCCCTCCGTGGTCCGCGCCCATCTCGGGCCGGGACAGGCCGACGGCACCCTCGCCCTGGTGTTCGACCCGGCCGCCCCGGTCGCCGAGGCCGCCCGCGCCGTGGCCCAGCGGCTCGCCGCCGACGAGACACTGAGGGCCCGCCTGGTGCGCGGCCTCGACCTGGCAGTCCTGCCTGTCGAGGCGACGCCGCCCGGCGAGCCCTTGTACGTGCGTCGGTGAAAGAAGAACGGGCACCGGGGCGCCCGCCGCGTCAGCCGTAGATCGCGCCCGTGTACTTCTCGCCCGGTCCCTTGCCCGGCTCGTCCGGGACCAGGGAGGCCTCGCGGAAGGCCAGCTGGAGCGACTTCAGGCCGTCCCGCAGCGGCGCCGCGTGGAACGAGCTGATCTCGGTCGCCGAGGCGTCCAGCAGACCGGCCAGCGCGTGCACCAGCTTGCGGGCCTCGTCCAGGTCCTTGTACGTGTCGCCCTCCTCGGTCAGACCGAGCTTCACGGCGGCGGCGCTCATCAGGTTGACGGCGACCGTCACGATCACCTCGACCGCCGGGACCTCCGCGATGTCGCGGGCCATGGCGTCGAAGTCGGGGCTGCCGGGGGTCTCGGGGGTGTCCGAGGGGGAGGTCTCACTCATGCACCACACGATAGGCGCAGCCCCGCGGGCCGCCGACGCCAGGAGCCGGGCGGACGGCCGGTTGGTGCCCGTCTCCCGGAGCTGCTAACCTTGTGTAACGACCGGTCGGACCCGTATGTCTCACGGCACGCGAGCCCGGCCCACAAGTGGAGGCTTTCGAACTCCCACCTGGCCGCCCTCAGGGCGGCGGGTCACCGGTCAGGCAGATCCCGTCCCCGAGTCGGCGATCGGCCCGAAAGCGCGCCCCGCGGTCTCCGTGGCGGTGTTCCGGTAGTTCGAGGAGCCCCGCCAGTGATCGTCCGGGGCATTTTTCGTGTCTCGGCGCGGTTAGGTCTAACGAACACAGACGTTACGCGGCTGTCCGCCAGACCGTCGCGTGGTGCTACCGAGGAGGATCCATCAGCGCCGAGCCCCGCATCAACGACCGGATTCGCGTTCCCGAGGTGCGACTTGTCGGTCCCAGCGGCGAGCAGGTCGGGATTGTCCCGCTTGCCAAGGCCCTGGAGCTTGCGCAGGAGTACGACCTCGACCTCGTGGAGGTCGCGGCGAACGCCCGTCCGCCCGTGTGCAAGCTCATGGACTACGGGAAGTTCAAGTACGAGTCGGCCATGAAGGCCCGTGAGGCGCGCAAGAACCAGGCGCACACGGTCATCAAGGAGATGAAGCTCCGGCCGAAGATCGACCCGCACGACTACGACACCAAGAAGGGTCACGTCGTCCGGTTCCTCAAGCAGGGCGACAAGGTCAAGATCACGATCATGTTCCGTGGTCGCGAGCAGTCCCGGCCGGAGCTCGGTTACCGGCTCCTGCAGCGGCTCGCGGAGGACGTGGCCGACCTCGGGTTCGTGGAGTCGAACCCGAAGCAGGACGGCCGCAACATGATCATGGTCCTCGGTCCGCACAAGAAGAAGACCGAGGCGATGGCCGAGGCCCGCCAGGCACAGGAAGCCCGCAAGGCAGAAGCGAAGGCCAACCCCGGCAAGTCGCAGAACGCCGCGGACGCGGACTCCGTCCAGGCGGCCGAGGAGCCGGCCGAGGCGTGACTCCCCGGGGCGCGAGCCCCAGGAAGCAACCCGATACAAGTACGACGCTCCACAGTGCCCGGTTTCACGACCGGGCACAGGAGCGCCACCGACGAGGAGAGAACGGCGCTATGCCGAAGAACAAGTCGCACAGCGGTGCCAGCAAGCGCTTCAAGATCACCGGCTCCGGCAAGGTGCTCCGCGAGCGCGCCGGCAAGCGCCACCTGCTCGAGCACAAGTCGTCCCGCGTGACGCGTCGCCTCACCGGCAACGCCGAGATGGCCCCGGGCGACGCCGCGAAGATCAAGAAGCTTCTCGGCAAGTGACGCCCCGGCGCCCTCACTGAGCGCCGTACGTCAACACCGGGACCCAATCGATTCCGGGCCGTGTGAAGACCACCACGGCCCCGCTACAAGGAGTTAACAAGTGGCACGCGTCAAGCGGGCAGTCAACGCCCACAAGAAGCGCCGGGCGATCCTCGAGCAGGCCTCCGGCTACCGCGGTCAGCGCTCGCGCCTGTACCGCAAGGCCAAGGAGCAGGTCACCCACTCGCTGGTCTACAACTACAACGACCGCAAGAAGCGCAAGGGCGACTTCCGTCAGCTGTGGATCCAGCGCATCAACGCCGCTGCCCGCGCCAACGGCATCACGTACAACCGCTTCATCCAGGGTCTGAAGGCCGCCAACGTCGAGGTCGACCGCAAGATCCTGGCCGAGCTGGCCGTCAACGACGCCACCGCCTTCGCCGCGCTCGTCGAGGTCGCGCAGAAGGCGCTGCCGGCGGATGTGAACGCGCCCAAGGCCGCGTGAGCACCGCGTTGGCTTGAAGCCGACGTGAGTTTCCCAGGACCCGCAGGCTTGAAAGCTTGCGGGTCCTGTCGTTCGGTTTGTCGGCCGTCGTTCGGCCGCGGGTCCGTTGTGGCCGGTCGCGCGGTTCCCCGCGCCCCTGGCTGTTCTTCCTGAAGGTGACTGAAATGGTGTCCGTCGGACCTGAGCTGATCTCTCCCCGGTCCGCCCGTGTGAGTGCCGCCCGGCGGCTCGCCAAGCGGAATTTCCGGGGGAAGGAGCGGCTGTTCCTCGCCGAGGGGCCGCAGGCCGTGCGGGAGGCCGCCGGGCACCGGGACACGCTCGTCGAGCTGTTCACCACCCCCGAGGCCGCCGAGCGCTACGCCGACATCGTCGGGTCCGCCCGGGACGCCGGGGCCCGCGTCCACCTCGCCTCCGACGAGGTCGTCGCCGACATCTCCACCACCGTCACCCCGCAGGGCCTGGTCGGCGTCTGCCGCTTCCTGGACACGCCGTTCGAGGAGATCCTCGCCGCCCGCCCCCGCCTCGTCGCCGTCCTCGCCCACGTCCGCGACCCCGGCAACGCCGGCACCGTGCTGCGCTGCGCCGACGCCGCCGGGGCCGACGCCGTCGTCCTCACCGACGCCTCCGTCGACCTGTACAACCCCAAGGCCGTCCGCGCCTCCGTCGGCTCCCACTTCCATCTGCCCGTCGCCGTGGGCGTGCCCGTAGAACGCGCCGTCACCGGTCTGCGCGACGCCGGCGTACGGCTGCTCGCCGCCGACGGGGCCGGCGACCGCGACCTCGACGAGGAGCTCGACAAGGGCACCATGGGCGGCCCCACCGCCTGGATCTTCGGCAACGAGGCCTGGGGCCTGCCCGAGGAGACCCGCGCCCTCGCCGACGCCGTCGTCCGGGTCCCCATCCACGGAAAGGCGGAGAGCCTGAACCTCGCCACCGCCGCCGCCGTATGTCTCTACGCGTCGGCACGTGCACAGCGCGCCGCCGGAGGGTCCCGCTCCGTCACCGAGAGCTAGTAGGCTGACCAGCTCGGGGACCTCCCCAAGCTCTCGGCCGGGGCCCGGGAACGGGGCGCCCCGAGGACGTTCCGAGAGGTGGGGTACGGGGATGAGCGTCGGCACGAGCAGCGCACCGGGAGCCAAGCGCACGGCGCGCCCGCCCGCGCCCCGGCCCGGTGACCTCGCCGGCCTCGGCATCGACCCCGACCAGCTCCCCGACGGACTCGTCGTCGCCGACGAACACGGACGGGTGATCTGCTTCAACGCCGCCGCCGTACGCATCACCGCCGTCCCCGCCGAGCAGGCCCTCGGCCGCGCCCTGGAGGCCGCGCTGCCGTTAGAGGACCTGGAGGGGCGCCGCTGGTGGCAGCTCACCGACCCCTACGGCGGCCTCGCCATCCGGGTCGGCCAGCCCGAGCGCAACCTCCTGCTGCCCGGCGGCCGTGAGGTCCTCGTCTCCGCCCGCTACGTCCGCGCCCGCCCCACCGGGCCCGTCCGCCGAGTCGTCGTCACCCTCCGCGACACGGAGGCGCGGCGCCGCACCGAGCGCAGCCACGCCGAGCTGATCGCGACCGTCGCGCACGAACTGCGCTCGCCGCTCACCTCGGTCAAGGGCTTCACCGCCACCCTCCTGGCCAAGTGGGAACGCTTCACCGACGACCAGAAGCGGCTGATGCTGGAGACCGTCGACGCCGACGCCGACCGCGTCACCCGGCTCATCGCCGAGCTGCTCGACATATCCCGCATCGACTCCGGGCGCCTCGAGGTGCGCCGCCAGCCCGTCGACATCGGAGCCGCCGTGGGCCGGCACATCCAGGCGCACGTCGCCGCGGGCCAGCCCGCCGACCGGTTCCTGCTGCGGGTGCAGCACCCGCTGCCCGCGCTGTGGGCCGACCCCGACAAGATCGACCAGGTGCTGAGCAACCTGCTGGAAAATGCCGTGCGCCACGGCGAGGGAACCGTCACCATCGACATCACACCCTCGGTGTCCCCGCGCGAGCGCGAGCACGCCGAACCCGCAGCCACGTCGGTCACCGTCAGCGACGAGGGACCCGGCATCCCGGAGGAGTCCATGAACCGCGTCTTCACCCGCTTCTGGCGGGGCAGCAAGCGCGGCGGCACGGGCCTCGGGCTCTACATCGTCAAGGGCATCGTCGAGGCCCACGGCGGCAGCATCACGGTCGGACGCGCCCCCGGCGGCGGCGCCGAGTTCCGATTTACGTTGCCCGTGGCGGCCCCCGCGTATCTCACCTGAGACGCCTGCGGCCCCCACGGGCGCCTTCGCGTACACCCACCCCGTTAGACTCGGCCTTTGGCACCTTTGCGTCCCGAGGACGAACGCCGCGCCCCGCTGCGGGCGCGCGACGGACCGTTCGTCCACGAGTCGATGACGGGGACCATCAGCCAGCCAACCGGAAGCACGGGAAGAGATGTCGGCACCGAATAAGTCGTACGACCCTGTCGAGGTCGAGGCGTTGAAACCGGAAGAGATCGAGCGCATGCGGGACGAGGCGCTCGCCGCCTTCGCCGCCGCGGACTCCCTCGACGCGCTCCAGGAGGCGAAGGTCGCCCACACCGGCGGCACCTCCCCGCTGGCCCTGGCCAACCGCGAGATCGGCGCACTGCCCCCGCACGCCAAGGCCGACGCCGGCAAGCGCGTCGGGCAGGCCCGCGGCGCCGTGAACAAGGCGCTCGCCGCCCGCCAGGCGGAGCTGGAGGCCGAGCGGGACGCGCGCGTCCTCGTCGAGGAGTCCGTGGACGTCACGCTGCCCCACGACCGCGTCCCGGCCGGCGCCCGCCACCCCCTCACCACGCTCTCCGAGCGCATCGAGGACATCTTCGTGGCCATGGGCTACGAGGTCGCCGAGGGACCCGAGGTCGAGGCCGAGTGGTTCAACTTCGACGCCCTCAACATCGGCCCGGACCACCCGGCGCGCGGCGAGGCCGACACGTTCTTCGTCGAGGGCCCCCAGGGCGGCTCCGAGTCCGGCGTCGTGCTGCGCACCCACACCTCGCCCGTGCAGATCCGCTCCCTGCTCGACCGCGAGCTGCCGGTGTACGTGATCTGCCCCGGCCGCGTGTACCGCACCGACGAGCTGGACGCCACGCACACCCCCGTCTTCCACCAGGTCGAGCTGCTCGCCGTCGACGAGGGCCTGACCATGGCGGACCTCAAGGGCACCCTGGACCACATGGTCCAGTCGCTGTTCGGCGCGGAGATGAAGACCCGGCTGCGGCCGAACTTCTTCCCCTTCACCGAGCCGTCCGCCGAGATGGACATGCTCTGCTACGTCTGCAAGGGCGCGTCCGTCGGCAACCCCGACCGGCCCTGCCGCACCTGCTCCAGCGAAGGCTGGATCGAGCTCGGCGGCTGCGGCATGGTCAACCCGCGGGTGCTCACCGCCTGCGGCGTCGACCCCGAGAAGTACAGCGGCTTCGCCTTCGGGTTCGGCATCGAGCGGATGCTGATGTTCCGCCACAACGTCGAAGACATGCGAGACATGGTCGAGGGTGACGTCCGGTTCACCCGGCCGTTCGGGATGGAGATCTGATGCGGGTCCCGCTTTCCTGGCTGCGGGAGTACGTCGACCTGCCGGCCACCGAGACCGGCCGCGACGTGCAGGCCAAGCTGATTTCGGCCGGCCTCGAGGTCGAGACCGTCGAGCACCTCGGCGCCGACCTCAAGGGCCCCCTCGTGGTCGGCCAGGTGCTGACCATCGAGGAGCTGGAGGGCTTCAAGAAGCCGATCCGCTTCTGCACGGTCGACGTCGGCCAGGCCAACGGCACGGGCGAGCCGCAGGAGATCGTCTGCGGCGCCCGCAACTTCGCCGTCGGCGACAAGGTCGTCGTGGTCCTGCCCGGCGCCACCCTGCCCGGCGGCTTCTCGATCAGCGCCCGCAAGACCTACGGCAAGACGTCCCACGGCATGATCTGCTCCAGCGACGAGCTGGGCATGGGCGACGACGGCACCCACGGCATCATCGTGCTGCCGCCGGAGACCGAGGTCGGCAAGGACGCCGTCGAGCTGCTCGAACTGGTCGACGAGGTGCTGGACATCGCCGTCACCGCCAACCGCGGCGACTGCCTGTCCATCCGCGGCGTCGCCCGCGAGACCGCCATCGCCTACGGCCTGCCGCTGCGCGACCCGGCGCTGCTCGACGTGCCCGGGCCCAACGCCTTCGGCTACCCGGTGAAGGTCTCCGACCCGGCCGGCTGCGACCGCTTCACCGCCCGCACGGTGACCGGCCTCAGCCCCGAGGCGCGCTCCCCGATCTGGCTCCAGCGCCGCCTCCAGAAGGTCGGCATGCGCCCGATCTCGCTCGCCGTCGACGTCACCAACTACGTGATGATGGAGCTCGGCCAGCCGCTGCACGCCTACGACCGCCACCAGGTCCAGGGCACCATCGGCGTCCGCCGCGCGCAGGAGGGCGAGAAGATCGTCACCCTCGACGGCGTCGAGCGGCAGCTGCACGCCGAGGACCTCGTCATCACCGACGACCGCGGCCCCATCGGCCTGGCCGGCGTCATGGGCGGCGCCGACACCGAGATCGCCGACCACGACCCCTCCGAGGAGGGCGCCGGGGCGACGACCGACGTGATCATCGAGGCGGCCCACTTCGACCAGGTGTCGGTGGCCCGCACGGCCCGCCGCCACAAGCTGTCCTCCGAGGCCTCCCGGCGCTTCGAGCGCGGGGTCGACCCGCAGGCCGCCGCCGCTGCCGCGCAGCGCACCGTCGACCTGCTGGTGCTGCTCGCCGGCGGCACCGCCGAGGCCGGCGTCACCGAGGTCATCGCCCCGAGCGCGCCGCACACCATCACCGTGGCCGCCGACCACCCGGACAAGGTCGCAGGCGTGACCTACGGACGGGAGACCGTCGTACGGCGCCTCCAGGAGGTCGGCTGCGACGTCTACGGCCAGGACGAGCTGATCGTCACGGTCCCGTCCTGGCGGCCCGACCTCACCGACGCCAACGACCTGGCCGAGGAGGTCATCCGGCTGGAGGGCTACGAGAACCTGCCCTCCACGCTGCCCAGGCCGCCGGCCGGCCGCGGTCTGACCGCCCGCCAGCGCCTGCACCGCCGCATCGGCCGGGCGCTCGCCGGCGCCGGCTATGTCGAGGCGCTGAACTACCCGTTCGTCAGCGAGCAGGTCTTCGACCAGCTCGGCCTGGAGGCCGACGACCCGGCCCGCCGCGTCGTCAAGCTGGCCAACCCGCTCAGCGACGAGGAGCCCGCGCTGCGGACCTCGCTGCTGCCGGGGCTGCTCGCCGCGCTGCGCCGCAACGACGGCCGGGGCTCGCACGACCTCGCGCTGTTCGAGACCGGCCTGGTCTTCCAGCCGCGCGACGCCGCCGAGGTCGCCGCGAACCTCCCCGTCGACCGGCGCCCGGGCCCCGACGACATCGCCGCGCTGAACGCCGCGCTGCCCGACCAGCCGCGGCACGTCGCCGTGGTGCTGGCCGGCGCCCGCGAGCAGGCCGGCTGGTGGGGCAAGGGCCGCCCGGCCGACTGGGCCGACGCGGTCGAGGCCGCCCGGACCGTCGCCCGCGAGGCCGGCGCCGACCTGCGCATGCGCAAGGGTCAGTACGGGCCGTGGCACCCGGGCCGCTGCGCCGAGCTGACCGTCACCGTCGACGGTGCCGAGCGCGTCGTCGGTCACGCCGGTGAGCTGCACCCGCGCGTCCTGAAGACGCTGGGCCTGCCCGCGCGCGCCTGCGCGATGGAGCTGGACCTGGACGTCCTGGAGCGGGTGGGCGACACCGTCCCGCAGGCGCCGTCCATCTCCACCTTCCCGGTCGCCACGCAGGACGTCGCCCTGGTCGTCGACGCCTTCGTGCCCGCCGCGGACGTGGAGGCGGCCCTGCGCGAGGGCGCCGGCGAGCTGCTGGAGTCCATCCGCCTGTTCGACGTCTACGAGAACGCCGAGCAGCTGGGCGAGGGCCGCAAGTCCCTGGCGTACGCGCTGCGCTTCCGCGCGGACGACCGCACGCTGACCGTCGACGAGGCGTCGGCGGCCCGGGAGACCGCGGTCGCCCTGGCGGCGGACCGCACCGGAGCGGTGCTCCGCGGCTGACGCCGCGCGCTGTCCCGCACACGGGATGCCACGCACGGGCCGGTTCCGAGGCAGGACGCCTGGGAACCGGCCCGTGGTGCGTCGGGGGTTGGTTCTCGCGGCAGGGACCCGGGTGCGTCGGACGCGTTCACGATGTGGTGGGCGCGGCACCGAGGGCTGCGACCGAGGCGCGTCGCCCAGCCCGCGGACGCGGTACCCCAGCCCACGGAACCGCGTGGGACAGAGGTGCCCCGCAGGGGCGGAAGGTGGGTTCCGGTTCGGGCATATGCAGGGGTGGGCGCGGGCATGTCAGGGCTGGTCAGTGAGCGGAACCCCGGAGTCCCCTCGGTTACTCACTCCTTCGAGTGACTGAGTCCGGTGATGCGGCCGGATCGCGGGTCGCGGTCGCCAGAATCGGACCGGCCTCTCGAGGCCGGTCTGCGCTGTCCGGGCCTATTTGGGGGGCCATCGGCATGATCCGCTTCAAGCCTGGGGCTCCCCGCGGGGGGCCACCCCGGTTCCTGTCACGGCTGAGCTCCCTCGCGGTGCCCACGGCGTGGGGCGCCGTCGCCGTGGCCTACCGGCTGACCTGCCCGCTGGCCCGGGGCGACGCCCTCGGCGCCCGCCTGGTCAGCAGCGCCGTCCTGTGCGCGGTCGGCACCGGCATCGTCCTGCACATCCGGCGCCGCATGCTGCGCGAGGTCCGGCACGCCCGCCGGATCGCCGAGGCCGCCCAGAGCGTGCTGCTGCGGCCCCCGCCGCCCCGGGTCGAAGGGCTGGCCGTGGCCGCCGTCCACCTCTCCGCGGATCCGGGCGCCCGCATCGGCGGCGACCTGTACGAGGTGACGGCCACCGAGCACGGCGTACGGGCCGTCATCGGCGACGTCCGCGGCCACGGCCTCGGCGCCGTCCGCGCCGGCGCCGCCGTCCTCGGCAGCTTCCGCGAGGCCGCCCACGACGAGAAGACCCTCGCCGGGGTGCTGAGCCGCCTGGAGCGCGCCATGGACCGGCATCTGCGCGAGCGGGCGGACAGCGACCACCCCGCGCCGGACGGCGCGCCCGCCGCCGAGGAGTTCGTCACCGTCCTGCTGCTGGAGATCCACCCGGACGGCGAGGTGCACGCCCTGAACTGCGGCCACCCCTGGCCGTACCGCCTGACCGGCACGGGCGCCGAGCTGCTGGCCCGCGCCGATCCCCTCCCGCCGCTCGGCCTGTTCCCGCTCCCTGGCGACCTGCCCACCACCGCCTGCGGCCGGCTGCTCCCCGGCGACATCCTCGTCCTGCACACCGACGGCGCCGAGGAGGCCCGCGACGCCGACGGCCGCTTCTTCCCGCTCCGGGACGTCCTCACCGACGCGGCCCGCGAGCGCCCGCAGACGCCCCAGGCCGTCCTGCGCACGGTCCTCACCGCCCTGCTCGACCACAGCGTCGGCCCGCCGAAGGACGACGTGGCCCTGCTGATCCTCCGGAACGAACGCTGCTCCCCGCCCACGCCGCACACCCGCGGCGCCCCCCGCTCGGCCACCGCCGACCGATAGCGCCCTGCCCCGCCACGGCCGATGGCGCGCGAGGCCGGCGGGCCGTCCGCCCCGCCACGGAGTGTCGGGCAGGCGGCCGGGCGGACGGCGGACATACGGGCCGCCGCTGTACGAGGGGGAGCCGGCGGCCCGGCCGGCCTCTTTCGAGGCAATTCAGTCAACCGGCCGGGCACGCTCAGCGACAGCGCGTGCACACTGCGGATGCGCGCACTCCGTTCACACCCCGTGTGAACGCCCAGCCACTACCCTGTCCGCACCGAGCCACCGGGGGGCCCGACATGCAGCCCAACACTCTGCTCGACGCGATCCTCGACGAGGCCGGCATCTCCCACGCCGGCTTGGCCGCGCACGTCAACCAGGCCGGGCGGGCACGCGGTCTGACCCTGCGCTACGAACACACCGCCGTGGCCC
Source organism: Streptomyces lusitanus (assembly GCF_042647945.1). Taxonomy (NCBI): domain Bacteria; kingdom Bacillati; phylum Actinomycetota; class Actinomycetes; order Kitasatosporales; family Streptomycetaceae; genus Streptomyces; species Streptomyces lusitanus. The sequence continues at coordinate 248,317 of NZ_JBHRWL010000019.1, read as the reverse complement.
GGTGGCTGAAGGGGCAGCGCCCCCGGGGCCAGGTGCCCGACCTGATCTGCGAGGTGCTCGCCGCCCGGCTGCGCCGCCCCGTCACCCTCGACGACATCGGCCTCGGCGTCCACGGCGAACCGGCCGTCCCGCACACCGGTTCGCTGTCCGGTTTCGTCGAGCGGGCCACCGCGCTGTGGCGTTCCGACCAGCAGGGCCGCCCGCACCTCCTCGGCGCCCCCGCCGTCACCGGCACCCCGGCCGTGATGCCCGTGTGGGAGTGGGAGAACCCGCCCGAGGACGTGGACGTCTCCCGCGGCGGCCCGCACCGGGTCACCCCCGGCGACCTGGACATGCTGCGCGCCGCCCGCGCCCACTACGAGCTGATGTACCGCAAGGCCGGCGGCATGGCGACCCGCGCCCGCATCGTCGGCTTCCTCAACACCGAGGCCGCCCCGCTGCTGCGCGGCAGCTACACCGACGCCACCGGCCGGCAACTGCACCGCGCCACCGGCGGGTTGGTCGCCATCGCGGGCATCTGCGCCTACGACTCCGACGCCCACGGCCTCGCCCAGCGCTACTTCCACCAGGCGCTGCGGCTCGCCAAGGCCAGCGGCGACCGGGGCCTCGGCGCCTATGTGATCGCCCTGCTCGTCAACCAGTCCCTGCACATGCGGGAGTTCCGGCAGGCCGTCGCCTTCGCCGAGGCCGCGCTGCGTGCCGCGGGCGGGCGCATCACCCCGGCGCTCGCCTCGGACCTGTACGCGATGCAGGCCAAGGCGTACGCCCATCTCGGCGACGGGGCAGGCGCGTTGTCCTGCATCCGGCGGGCCGAGCAGTCCGCCGAGCGCATCCGGCGCGGCCACGAGCCCGACGAGACCGGCTATGTCCAGCCGGGCCTGGTCAACGTACAGGTGGCGGAGGCCCTGTTGAGCCTCGGCGAGCTGGCCGCGGCGGGGGAGCACGCGGCGGCGGCCGTGGACACCCCGGCGCACGACCGGGGCCGGGTGCACCGGCTGGCCATGCTGTGCACCGTCGAACTGCGCCAGGGCAACGCCGACCGTGCGGTGGCCGTCGCCGTGCAGATGGCCGAACAGGCCCGCGGCATGGAGTCGCAGCGGCTGCGCGACCGGCTGCGCGAGGTGCGTGAGCATCTGGTCCGCAGCGGGTGCGCGGGCACCGCCGAGGCCGCCGAACTCATCGACGGAGCGCTGCGGGTACCGCTGTAGGCGGCCGCGCGCCGCCTCCGGCGTACGAGGGGCGGCCGTGACCGCCTTCGCACCGTGCCGCGCCCGGCGCGTGCCTCCACCGCGCCGCCTCATGCGTCCCGGGCGGCCCTCCGTGCGCCTGCTGTACGGCCGCCGCTGCTGCGATATTGCCCCTTACCTCTCGGAAGGCGGCAGAAGCATGCAGTGGACGAAACAAAACGAACAGCCTGTGTACTCAAACCGCTGGTTCAGCGTCAATCTCGCGGATGTCGAACTCCCGGACGGCCGCCACCTCGACCACTTCCTCATACGCCTGAGGCCCGTCGCCGTCGCCACCGTCGTCAACGACGCCAACGAGGTCCTGCTGCTGTGGCGGCACCGCTTCATCACCGACAGCTGGGGCTGGGAACTCGCGGCCGGCGTCGTGGAGGACGGCGAGGACGTCGCCGTCGCGGCGGCCCGCGAACTGGAGGAGGAGACCGGCTGGCGCCCCGGCCCCCTGCACCACCTGATGACCGTGGAGCCGTCCAACGGCCTCACCGACGCCCGCCACCACATCTTCTGGTCCGACGAGGGCGAGTACGTCGGCGAGCCCGTCGACGCCTTCGAGTCGGACCGCCGCGAGTGGGTGCCCCTGAAGGTGGTCCCGGACCTGATCACACGAGGCGAGGTCCCCGCGGCCAACATGGCCGCGGCCCTCCTCCTCCTGCACCATGCGCGCCTCCAGGACAGGCCTTGAGCGGGTCTTAGGCGGGCCGCACGAACTCCGGCTGGTCCAGCACCCGCAGCCAGCTTCCGTCCGGCTGCCGCCGCGCGACCTGGGCGCGGGCGCCGGCCCCGTCCCTGGGCGGCGTCGACGTGAGCGCGAGGTCCCCGCTGACCAGCGTCGGCAACGGCGGCTCCGGCTCGAACCGGGGGGCGTTCGCCAGCACCTTCTCCCACAGCGCGCGGATCGCCTCCCGCCCGACCGTCGTCTCGCCGGGCGGATAGGCCATCACCGCGTCCTCTTCGTACAGCGCGGCTACCCCGGCGGCGTCACCGGCGTTGGACCGCTCGACGAACAGCCGGGTGAGGTCCTCGGGCCGCATGGCCTTCTCGTACTCCGACACGGTTCCTCCTGATGTCGCGCTCGGACACCTCCAGCGTCACCGGTAACCGATCAGAAGTCCAACGGATGGTTCTTCTGCGGACTAGAATCATCAGTCATGGAGCTGAGACAGCTGGAGTACTTCGTCGCCGTCGCCGAGGAGCAGAACTTCACGCGGGCCGCCGAGCGCGTGCACATCAGCCAGTCCGGGGTCAGCGCACAGATCCGCCAGCTCGAACGGGAGCTGGGCGCCGAGCTGTTCGACCGCTCCGCCCGTACCGTCGCCCTCACCCCGGCCGGGAAGGCCGCGCTGGAGCACGCGCGTGACGCGCTCGCGGCGGCGGGCGCGGTCGGTCAGGCCGTGGACGAGGTGACCGACCTGATCCGCGGCCGAATCTCGGTCGGCATGGTGACCGGCTGCACGATCACCCCGCTGTTCGAGGCGCTGGCCGCCTTCCACGCCGCCCACCCGGGCGTGGAGATCACGCTGCTGGAGGACGCCTCCGACCGCCTCGCCGACGGGGTCCGCACGGGCGCCCTCGACCTGGCGCTGATCGGGGCGGCGGCCAGGACGCCGGACGGGCTGGAGGCGCTGACCGTCATCAGCGAGCGCCTGGTCGCGGCGGTCCCGCCCGGCCACCCCCTGGAGCAGCGGCGCCGGGTCACCCTGCGCGACCTGACCGCGCACCCGGTCGTGTGCATGCCGCGGGGCTCCGGCCTGCGCGCGGTACTGGACCAGGCGTGCGCCGCACAGGGCGTGCAGCCGTCCATCGCGCTCGAGGCGAGCGCGGCCGACGCGATCGCCGGCCTCGCCGCCCGCGGCCTGGGCGTCGCCGTCCTCAGCGAGTCGATGGCGGACACCTACCGCGACCGCCTCACCGCTCACGTCATCGCGGACGCGGACATCCCGGCCCTGCTCGCCCTGGTCTGGCGCCCCGCCCACAACCCGGCGCTACGCGCCCTGCTCAGCCACTGCCGGCGGGCGTTCGCCTGAGGGGCGCGGCGTGAGTGAGTCTGCACGGAGCGGGCCGTGCGGCTCACCGACGTGGGCGCGGCCGTCCTCGCCCACGCCCGCGGCGCGCTGGACGGGGCGTCCGGCATGCACGTCGTGGCGGGAACTCCGACCGGCTCGTCGAGTTGCTCCACGCGGGTGAACTCGACCCGGGACGCCGCCCGGTGTGGACCTCCACGTGATCGCTGGGAGGCGGTCTCCGAGGCCGGTGACCCCGACGTGCCCGCCCGGCCGGTCCTCCGCGGACTCGCCTCCGGCCATCGCCTCCGAGCCGCTCGCCGACGGCTGTATAACCATCGCTTCTGCACGTCAGAACAGCCTGCTCTTGGACTTTCACTCGGTGCTCCGCAAGAGTTGATCCCGAACGCGGACCTGTGAGCTGGGACCGGTGTCGAGAAGGGCTGCAGACGTGATCTCGGAACGTAGGGCGATGTCCTCCGGGAAAACGGCGAATCCGTGGGCGGCGCTGTCCGCCCTGTGCATCGGGTTCTTCCTGATCATGATGGACACCACGATCGTGAGTGTCGCGATTCCCGACATGCTGGCCGACCTGGACGCCGATCTGAACCGGATCACCTGGGTCAACAGCGTGTACCTGCTGACGTACGCCGCCCCGCTCCTGGTCACCGGCAGGCTGGGGGACCATCTCGGGCGCAAGCCGATGTTCCTCGGCGGCATGGCCGTGTTCACCGCCGCCTCGCTCTGGTGCGGCCTGTCGGGAAGCGCCGACATGCTGATCGCGGCACGCGCCGTGCAGGGCGTCGGCGCCGCGCTGATGGCGCCGCAGTCCATGGCGTTCATCACCACCTTGTTCCCGGAGAGCCGTCGGGGTGCGGCGCTCGGCGTGTGGGGCGCCGTCGCCGGTGTGGCAACGGTGGTCGGTCCGCTGCTGGGCGGCGTGCTCGTCGATGCCGCCGGCTGGGAGTGGATCTTCCTGCTCAACGTTCCGGTCGGTATCGCCGGACTGCTGATGACGGTGTGGCTGGTGCCGGGAGGCCAGCCGAGGAACCGCCGGCACTTCGACGTCCTGGGTACCCTTCTCTCCGGTCTGGCCCTCCTGGCGCTCGTCTTCGGCCTCCAGAACGGCCAGGACTACGACTGGGGAGTCGTCCGGGGCCCGGTCACCGTCACCGGCGTGCTGGTGGCCGGAGCGGTCCTGTTGGCCGCCTTCCTCTGGTGGCAGCGGAACAACACCCGAGAGCCGTTGCTGCCGCTGTCGTTGTTCGGGGTGCGGAACTTCTCCGCGGCTTCCGTGGCCGCCGCCTCCATCGGGTTCTCGCTGACCGGCTTCTACCTGCCGCTGACGCTGCTCCTGCAGCCGGTGGCAGGGCTGTCACCACGGGAAGCCGGACTCATGCTGGTACCGATGGCGGTGGCCGGCGGCGTCGCCGGGCCGCTCGCCGGGACGCTCTCCGACCGGATCAGCGGCAAGTGGGTGATCCTGGCCGGCTTCCTCGTCTTCGCCGCCGGTCTCGGGATGCTCGCGGCCGTGTCCGAACCGGATGTCGAGCCGTGGCTCCTGGCCGTCGCGCTGTTCGTCTGCGGAACGGGAAGCGGGTCGGCCTTCGCCCCGCTGGCCAACGTCGCCATGCGGGAGGCGCCGCCCGCACTGCTCGGGGCGGCCTCCGGCGCCTACAACTCGATACGCCAGGTGGGCTGCGTGGTCGGCAGCGCGGCGGCCAGTGTGCTGCTCCAGGCGCGGTTGTCGGCCTCCGGCCACGCCTCCGCCGAGGGCACGACGGCAGCACTGCCCACCGGGCCCGGAGCGCACGCCTTTCGGGACGACCTGGCGGAGGCGTCCACGACGACCCTGCTGGTGCTGGCCGCGGTCCTGCTGGCGGGAGCGGTGGCCTGCCTCGCGATGGCACCGGCCGGGCGGACCGTGACCGGTGCCCCCGCCGGGTCCGGCCGCAACACGAGGGACCCGGTGACGGCGGGTGGCGACCGCGGTGCGGACACGTCCGGCTCCTGACTGCAGTTCTCGCGCGCCGGGAGAACGTGAGGCCTCGAAAGGGCGGCCGGCGGGCGCCGATGACGACCAAATGGACAGGCCGATGCCGCAGCGCACCGGCACGAGCACGATCTGAGGACACTGGGATGGCGACGGAAGAGATGCGGGACGAGGTCTCGGGGCTGACACGACGGACGAAGGGACCGGTGTTCGTCCCCGGCCAAGAGGGGTACGACGAGGAACTCAAGGGTTTCCAGGCCGGGTTCACGCACCGGCCGGCGGTCGTCGTCGGCGCGGAGACGGCCGGGGACGTGCAGGAGGCCGTGCGCTTCGCCGCCGGCCACGGTCTGCCGCTCGCCGTCCGCGGCACCGGCCACGGCATCACCGTGGTCAACGAGGGCGGCGTGGTGATCTCCACGAGGCGGATGCACGACGTGACCATCGATCCGGGGAGCCGCAGTGCCACGATCCAGGCGGGCGCGCGCTGGGCGCAGGTGGTCGAGGCCGCCGAGCCCCACGGCCTCGTCCCGCCCAGCGGCTCCGCGGGCCATGTCGGGGTGACGGGCTACACGCTGGCGGGCGGACTGGGTCTGCTGGCACGCGAGTTCGGATACGCCGCCGACCATGTCCAGGCCGTCGACATCGTCACCGCCGACGGCGAGCTGCGGCACGTCACCGCCGACAGCGATCCCGACCTGTTCTGGGCGGTGCGCGGCGGCCGGGACAACTTCGGCGTGGTGACCTCGCTGGAGATCGCCCTGCAGCCCGTCGGCCGCATCTACGGCGGTGGCCTGTTCTTCGGATCGGAGCACGCCGAGGAGGTCTTCGGGTTCTTCCGCGAGTGGACGTCGACGCTGCCGGAGACGATGACCTCCTCGGTCGGGATGATCGGGTACCCGCCGATCCCGGTCTTCCCCGAGGCGCTGCGAGGCAGGCACGTCGTGCACGTCCGGTTCGCCACCACCGACCTCGCGGCCGGACCGGAGCTCGTCCGGCCCTGGCGGGAGGTCGCCCCCGTTCTGCTGGACCACCTGGGCGAACTCCCGTACAGCGCGGCGGGATCGATCTACCGGGAGCCCGACTTCTCCCACCACTACGACGGCAACAGCGTGCTGCTGAGGGAACTCGCCCCGGAGGTGCTCGACGCGGTCCGCGAGCTTGCGGGCGCCGACGCACCGGTGCCCTGCATCGTGGACCTCCGGCACCTCGGCGGCGCGCTGGCCCGGGAGCCCCAGGTGCCCAACGCGGTGTCCTTCCGGGACGCGCAGTACATCCTGCGCGTGCTGTCCTCGCCGGACGAGGACGGGCTGTCCGACGTCCGCGCCGCGCATGAGCGGATCGACAAGGCGGTGGCGCCGTGGACGATGGGCCGGGCGCTGAACTTCGTGTACGGCACGAGGGCCGCCGACGACTTCCGGTCCGAACTCTACGAGGATGCCGTTCTGGCGAGGCTGTCGGCGGTGAAGGCGGTGCACGACCCGAACAACCTGTTCCGCAACAACCAGAACGTCGAACCGGCCCGATGACGGGAGCGCCGGCCGCGGACGGCGGCGACGGGACGCCGGAGGGCTGGGCCACTGAACGGCTCGGGCTCTCCGGCGCGTCCGCTCCTACGGCATCACCGGGGCGTGTCGCGACGGTTCTCCAACTGGTGGGCGATCTCGGTCCACTGGGCCGCGACCTCGCGCGCCATGGCCGCGACCGTCGCCACCTGGTGCGCCGGAATCTGCAGGAAGCGTTCGGCGTCCTCGGTGTTGAGGAGGCGGGACTCGAGCCAGCGGACCAGTGCACGTCCGCCGGCGCTGTAGCGGACGGCCGGGTCCTTCTTCAGCGACTTCAGGGCGCTGACGACTTCCACCTGCGAGGGCGGGCGCAGGGCGGTGTTCGGCCCGCCCTGTTTGCCTCCGCGGGGTATGTCGCCCTGCTGCATGCGCGTGCGGACGTCCCGGGCCGTCTCCACCGAAATGCCCGCCGACCGGGCGACCTCCCGGAGCGAGGCCTGAGGGTTCTGCGCGATGATCTCCTGGGCTCGCAGGCGTCCCTCGGATGCGTCGAGGGGGCGGGACCGTCCGTCGAGACCGATCCGGCTCCCCGTCGCGGCCGCCTCCTTCGGCTGCCGGTTGCGCAGGGCGCCGACCGTCTTGTGGTCCAGCCCGACGCGGCGGGCAATGGCACGGTCCGACCACTCCGGGAAGGCGCTGAGGATCTTCCTGGCGGCGGCCTTGCGGTCCTGCAGGGACAGGGGGAGGCCGTGTCGCACGTTCGTTTCGACGGCCAGGAGGAAAGCCTCCTGCAAAGACCCGTCGAAATACTCGACGTCGATGACCGGTGACCTGTTCAGCCGCGCGGCCTCGAGCCGGTGAAAGCCGTCGATCACCGCCATGGTCGAGCTGTGGACCAGGATCGGGGGAAGGGTTCCTTCCCCAGAGTTGGCCAACATCCGGACATGCTCCCGGTCGATGCCCGCCGAGCGGGGAGATTCGCCTTGTGCGACCGACTCCGTGGGAACCCGATAAACCCGGCCTGATGTGATGATGCGGTGCGTGGGGGCAGCTCTCTGGCGGAATGTCTTCTCGGTTGTCACTGGGGGGACGAGCTGACTTCCCTGGGGGACCACGTGCGGAACTCCTTACCCCTGCTTGTACGGCCATGCAGAATTCGGCGCTTGGTTACGCTGAGGTTTCCTTGCTTCCCGCAGGGTTATTTCAGCAGATGCGAACTTGTTCCTCAAGAGCGCATTTTCAAGCATTTGCCGATGGGCCTTTGAGAGGCTGAATCCTTTCGGTGCCTCGCGGGAACGACCGCTGTCAGGTGTGGGGAGTCGACGCGAGGGCGACGGGATTGTGCTCCGGATCGGCGACCAGGGCCACGCGCTCGCCCCACGGCATGTCGGCGGGCGGGCTCAGTACGGCGACGCCGCGGGCGGCCAGGCGCTCGACCGTCGCGTCCACGTCCTCCACGAAGACGAACATCCGCCACCGGGAGGCCCCCGAGGCGTCCGGTGAAGCGTCCGCCGCCTCCGCGGAGATGGCCAGTTCGGTCGCTCCGCGCCGTAGCGTCACGAAGGACACAGTCCCCTCGGCCGGGTGCCTGTGGTGTCGCACGAAACCCAGGAGTGCGTAGAACTCCGCGGCAGCCTCCACATCGGCCGAGGTCAGAAGGGGGAACGCGCGCAGCGTCATGACCGGGGGCCCGTCACGGACGACCGCTGAGCGAGGGCCCTCCAGACCGGCAGCCGCGTACGTCCCTTGCCGTCCAGTTCCGGACGCATGCCTGTCCGTTCGAAGAACGTCGCCATCGGGGCCGCGGCGCCCGCGTACTCGTCCGCGGACACCTCGGTCACCTCCCAGCCCGATTCGGCCAGTCCCGCGCGCAGGTCGTTCTCGGACACCGCGAGCGGGGCCGGCATGCCGCCGGGGACGTCCGCGAAGCAGAGCATGCTGAGCAGCGCGCCCGGCCTGGTCGCCCGGTGCAGCGCCGCCAGGTACGCGCGCCGGTCCGGCGCGCTCAGCGTGTGGTACAGCGCGCTGTCCAGCACGCTGTCGAAGCGGTCCTCGAACCCTGCCAGCACCGTCGCGTCCGCCACCGCGAACGTGATGTCGTACCCCTTGGTGCGGGTCCGGGCCTGCTCGACGACGATCGAGGCGGCGTCCACGGCGGTCACCCGGTGGCCCCGGCCGGCCAGGAAGGCGGCGTTGTCCCCGGGGCCGCAGCCCACGTCGAGGACCTCGCCGCGAAAGCGGCCGGCCTCCTCCAGTCGCACCACGGCGGGCTGCACCTCGCCGATGTCCCACGGAACACTTCTGATGGCGGCGCCCGGCAGCAGCTCGCCGCCCGCGTAGACGGCGTTGAAGTCGGCCTTTGCGTAGTCGAAACCAGTCACGAGCGAGAAACCTCCTGGTAAACGGTGCGCAGGACGCCGGACCGGGTGCCGGGCATTTCCTCGCACCCGTTCATGGGTATCTCCTCGCGCCCTCCGTGCAAAGGGGGCGGGGTCGGTGTCCGACCGGGGAAATTCCCCACTCGGACACGGTGCCCGGCATGGGAGGCCGTGCGGACCTCATGGGGGTGTGGACACGACGGCGGTCATCATGCTGAATAGCTGTCGGTCCCTCCGGTCGATCCGGACTCCGAAGAATTTCTGCTTTCCTACTTCCATTCGGGAGGAATTCCTTGTCCGGTAAGGTGTGGCTCATTACCGGGACGTCCCGTGGGTTCGGCAGGGTATGGGCTAGAGCGGCGCTGGAACGCGGTGACCGGGTCGCGGCGACCGCCCGGGACGTCGACGACATCGCCGACCTCTCCGACGTGTTCGGGGACCTTGTGCTGCCCCTCCGGCTCGACGTCCGCGACCGTGAGGCCACCCGGGACGCGGTCGCCGCCGCTGCCGAACACTTCGGGCGGCTGGACGTCCTGGTCAACAACGCCGGATACGGCCTCTTCGGCCCCGTCGAGACCGTCGGCGAGGAACAGGCGCGCGCCCAGCTGGACGCGAACTTCTTCGGCACCCTCTGGGCCACCCAGGCAGCGCTGCCCGTTATGAGGAAGCAGCGTTCCGGGCACATCATTCAGGTTTCGAGCATCGCGGGGCTCGCGTCCTGGCCGATGCTGGGCCTCTACCACGCGTCGAAATGGGCGATCGAAGGGATGTCCGACGCCCTCGCCCAGGAAGTCGCCCGCTTCGACATCCGCGTGACCCTGCTGGAACCCGGCCCCTACCGCACCGACTGGCGGGGGGACTCGGCGGTGTGGGCCGACCCGGGTCCCGTCTACGCGGACGTGGCGAAGCCGCCATCGGCCGGCTCGCCCCCCGGGGATCCCGAGGCGACCGCGGGCCCCCTGCTCGACATCGTCGACGCGCCGAACCCACCGCTGCGGGTGCTGCTCGGCGACACAGTGCTGCCGACCGTCAAAGCGGTGTACGAGGACCGCCTCGGCACCTGGGAACGCTGGAGTTCCCTGGCGCGCGCCGCCCAGGGCGACTGAGAGGAAGAACGCGATGAGAAACACCGAGGACACCCTCGACGCCCCGTCCGTGGACGGCGCCGGACCGACTGCCCGGGCCGCCGTACTGAGGGACGTGCTCCGGGAGGGCGCCGAGCAGGCGGACCGGGAGCGCAGGCTGCCTGAGGAGACCGTCCACGGCCTGACCGAGGCGGGACTGATGCGGCTCATGACACCGCGGCGACTGGGAGGGCACCAGGCCGATGCCCGCACACTGATCGAGGTCGCCATCGAGCTGGGCCGGGGCTGCTGCTCCGCCGCCTGGGTCACCGGAGTGATCAACGCCGGCAACTTCGTCGTGTCGCTGTTCCCCGAGCGGGCCCAGGAAGAGGTGTGGGGGAAGAACCCCGACGCCCGCACGGCCCTGGTGCTCGGCCGGCCGGTGAGCACCGTAGAGAACGCCCCCGGTGGCATCGTCGTGGACGGCCGGTGGGGGTACGCCTCCGGCTGCCTCCACGCCGACTGGATGGGCGGCCTGGTCCTCGTCGACGACGGTTCCGGCCGTCCGACGCCCCACTTCGCCCTGATGCCCATGGGAGAGCTGACCGTCGAGGACACCTGGCGGTTCACCGGCATGCGCGGAACCGGCAGCCACACCGTGGTGGCCGACCACGTCTTCGTGCCCCGGCACCGCCTGCTGCCTTACCTGCCGGTTCTGCACGGCGAGACGGACGGGCTGGTGGACCCCGGCCACGCTTACCGCAACAGCCTGACCGGCATCTTCTCCATCGGTCTGATCGGGTCGGTCGTGGGCGGTGCCGACGCGGCATTCCGCCACGTGCGCGAGCAGGCGCCGCACCGCCCCGTGGCCGGCTCCTCCTACGAGAACCAGGCAGCCTCACCCGCCTTCCGCAGCCTTCTCGCGGAGGCCGCCGCGAAGATCGAATCCGCCCGGCTGCTGGCCCTGTCCCTCACCGACCGGATCGACGCCCACGCCGCCGCGGGGACCAATCCCGATCTGGTGACCCGGGCGCGCGCCCGGATGGAGTCCACCCACGTCATGACACTCAGCCGTGAGGCCGTCGACATCCTGATGACCGCTTACGGATCCTCCGCCTTCGCTGAGTCCAGCCCCCTGCAGCGCATCTGGCGCGACGTCCACGTCGGCAGCCGGCACGCGGGCTTCGGCATGGGGATCCCGCAGCAGGTCTACGGCCGCGCACTGGTCGGCCAGGACCCCCGTGACATCAGTCTCCTCGTCTGAGCGACCGGCCGGACAACCGACGAAGGAGGGCACTGTGCCTGACATCCTGCCCATCGAGTCCTACACCCTGCCCACCCGGGAGGACATCCCGGCGAACGTCGTGGACTGGACCCTCGACCCGCACCGGGCGGTGCTGCTCGTCCACGACATGCAGGGCTACTTCGTGGACGCCTTCCCCGAGCCGCTGCGCTCCTGCCTCGTCGCCAACGCCGGTCTGCTGCGCAAGCGCTGCGCCTCCCTCGGCGTACCTGTCGCGTTCACCGCGCAGCCGGGGCGGATGACGGAGGAGGAGCGCGGTCTCCTCAAGGACTTCTGGGGCCCCGGCATGCGCTCCGAGGCCGCCGACCGGGACGTGGTGCCCGAACTGGCACCCGAGCCCGGGGACCGGAGGTTCGTCAAGTGGCGGTACAGCGCCTTCCACCGTTCGGGACTCCTGGAATGGCTGGCGGGGGAGGGCCGTGACCAGCTGGTGCTGTGTGGCGTCTACGCCCACGTGGGAATCCTGGCCACCGCGATCGAGGCGTTCACCCACGACATCCAGGTCTTCCTGGCGGCCGACGCGGTGGGGGACTTCTCCGCCGAACGGCACCGCCTCGCGATGGACTACGTGGCCCAGAGGTGCGGAACGCTGCGGCTCACCGAGGAGGTCTTCCGGTGAGCGGGTCCATCCGGGCAGGCGGTGACCTCCTGGACCGTGTTCTCGGTCAGGAGGAGCCCGTCTTCGCCCTGCTGCACCGGCCGGAGTCGGGGACACCGGGGGCCGTCGACGTCCTGACCGGGGAAGTGACCACGCCAGGCAGCCTGGCGGACGTCCCCCTGCCGGCGCCTTCCTCACACGGTCGCCCCCGGCACGAGGCGCTTGTCCTCGTCCCGTACCGGCAGATCGGCGAGAGGGGATACGCCGCGCACGACGACGGCGTGCCCCTGGTGGCCGTCACCGTCGACCGGCAGGACACCCTGCCGCTCGGGGAGGTGCTGAGGCGTCTTCCGGCGGAGCCCGTGAGCCTCACCGGGCGACGCTTCGAGCCGACCGACGACGAGTACGCCGACATCGTCCGGCGGGTCCTGAGCGACGAGATCGGCACCGGTGCCGGATCCAACTTCGTGATCCGCCGTTCCTTCGTGGCCGAACTCCACGACCCGTCGCCGCGCACCGCCCTCACCCTGTTCCACCGGCTGCTCAGCCACGAACAGGGCGCCTACTGGACCTTCGTCATCCGCACCGCGGACAGAACCCTGGTGGGCGCATCACCCGAGCGGCACCTCTCGCTCACCGGGGGGACCGCCGTGATGAACCCGATCAGCGGCACCTACCGCTACCCCGCCACGGGGCCCACGCTGGACGGCATCACCGAGTTCCTCGCCGACCGGAAGGAGACCGAGGAGCTCTACATGGTGCTCGACGAGGAACTCAAGATGATGGCACGCATCTGCGACGGCGGAGGCCGCGTGGTGGGGCCCTACCTGAAGGAGATGGCCCGGCTCGCGCACACCGAGTACCTCATCGAGGGCCGGACCAGCCGCGACGTCCGCGAGATCCTCCGCGAGACCATGTTCGCCCCGACCGTGACCGGCAGTCCGCTGGAGAACGCGGCGCGCGTGATCCGGCGCCACGAACCGACCGGACGCGGCTACTACGCGGGTGTCGCGGCCCTCATCGGCCGCGACGCCGCCGGGGAGCGCGCACTCGACTCCGCCATCCTCATCCGCACCGCCGACATCTCCCCCGGCGGCAGGATGCGCATCGACGTGGGGGCCACGCTCGTGCGGCACTCCGACCCCGCCTCCGAGGTCGCGGAGACCCGCGCCAAAGCGGCCGGCCTGCTTTCGGCCTGGACCCCGGACGGCGGCGCCCGCTTCGCCGGTCACCCCCTCGTCCGTGCGGCACTGGCCCGGAGAAACGCGCGGATCGCGGACTTCTGGCTGCGTGACGCACCAGGCCGGCGGTGGCGGACCGAGGGCGTGGCCGGCCGGAAGGCACTGATGCTGGACGCGGAGGACTCCTTCACCGCCATGATGGCCCAGCAGCTCACCGCACTCGGCCTCGACGTGACCGTCCGACGGTGCGACGAGGCGTACGACGTCGACGACGCCGACCTGGTCGTGCTGGGACCGGGCCCCGGCGATCCGCGCGCCCGGCACGATCCGCGGATCGCCGCCCTGGGACGCGCCGTCGACGTCCTGCTGGCCCGCCGGCGCCCCTTCCTCGCCGTGTGTCTGAGCCACCAGGTGCTCAGCCTGCGGCTCGGACTCGAGGTGGCCGCCAGGCCCGTCCCCCATCAGGGAGTCCAGCGGGAGATCGACCTGTTCGGCAGAACGGAACGGATCGGCTTCTACAACTCCTACGCCGCGCGAAGCGCCGAGGACAAGATCGATCCCCCCGGAGTGGGACCGGTCGAGGTGAGCCGGGACCGGATCACCCAGGAGGTGCACGCGCTGCGCGCAGAGCGCTTCGCCTCCATGCAGTTCCACGCGGAGTCCGTCTTCACCGTCGACGGCCCCCGCATCGTCGCCGAAGCTCTCCGCGGGGTGCTGAACACATGATGATCGACATCGCCTGGTGGCAGCTGGACGGCTCCGGCCAGACCATCGACTCGCTGCGCGCACACCTGCGGGAGGAGGCGGCCGGGGTCTGGGCGGAGGTACCAGGACTGCTGCTGAAGGCGTGGGTGGCCGACCGGCCGGGCAACCGCTGGGGCGCCGTGATGCTCTGGGAGACGGACCGCCCGGCCGAGGGGCTGCCGCCCAACCGTGCCGCCGAGCTGGTGGGCAGGCCGCCGACCGTGCGCGAGAGGTTCGAGGTCGAGGCGACGGTGCAGGGGGTGCACTCCCTGCCCGCCCTGCACGGGCTCGGACCGGTCTTCGTCTGACGGACGGTCCGGGCCCGCCGTTCCCCGCGCGTCTTGACCCCTCCTCACCCGCCGGGAGTTCTCATGCACGACTACCTGATCGTGGACGCCTTCGCGCGCTCACCGCTCGAAGGCAATCCCGTGGCCGTCTTCCTCGACTGCGCCGACCTCGACGCGAGGACGATGCAGGCCATCGCCCGCGAGATGAACCTCTCCGAAAGCACCTTCGTGCTGCCCCCCGAGAAGTCCGGTGACGTGCGGATCCGCATCTTCACCCCGGTCAACGAACTGCCCTTCGCCGGCCACCCCATGCTCGGCACCGCGGTCGCTCTGGGGGTGACGCTCAAGCGGGACAGGCTCGCCGTCGAGACGGCCATGGGGACCATCCCGTGCGATCTGGACGGCACTCGGGACGACGGCCCGGTGGCGGTGCGGATGCGCCAGCCCGCGCCCGTCTGGGAACCGTACGAACACGCCGGCGCACTCCTGCGGGCGCTGGGCGTGCAGTCCTCTACGGCTCCTGTGGAGATCTACCGCAACGGACCGCGTCACGTGTTCGTCGGCCTGCCCGGTGTGGACGAGCTGTCCGCACTGCACCCGGATCACAAGGCCCTCTCCCGGTTCCCCGACATGGCCGCCAACTGCTTCGCGGGGCACGGCACTTCCTGGCGTGCGCGGATGTTCTCCCCGGCGTACGGGGTGGTGGAGGACGCGGCCACAGGGTCGGCCGCGGGGCCACTGGCGATCCATCTCGCACGGCACGGCTTCGCCGAGTACGGCCAGGACATCGAAATCCTGCAGGGCGTCGAGATGGGCCGGCCCTCACTGATGACCGCCACCGCCGAAGGAGCGGACGACCATGTGGAGACCGTGCATGTCAGAGGCCACGGTGTCGTTGCCGCCCAAGGCGTCCTCCGGGTCTAGGGAGCAGGACGCGATGCAGCGAAGCCATGCCGACAGTGCTCGTTTTGAGTCGTTGACCGCCGACACCGACCTCGACTTCCCTGAGTACCTCTCCCCTCCGCCGACCCCCATGGGTCTGGTGCTGAGCTGGATGGACGAGGCCGTCCGCAGCGGCGCCCGTGAGCCCCGCTCCCTGACCCTGGCCACGGCCGACGCCGAGGGACGGCCGTCCAGCCGCGTCATCACCTTCTCCGAACTGAGCGCCGACGGGCTGCTGTTCACCACTCACCGGGGAAGCCGCAAGGGCCGGGAGCTGGCGGTGAACAACTGGGCGTCCGCGCTCTTCTACTGGAGGGAGACCGGCCGCCAGATGTCCCTTGCCGGCCCGGTCACCGAACTGTCCGCCGAGGAGTCCGACGCCCTGTGGGACGCCCGGCCCACGCCGCTGCACGCCATGTCGACCGCGTCGCGCCAGAGCGAACCGCTCGCGGACGTGTCCCGACTCCGGCTGGAGGCACTACGGCTCGCCCGTACCGGACGAGCGCTGCCCCGCCCGCAGGGCTTCGCCGGTTACCTGCTGCGCCCGGCCGAGACCGAGTTCTGGGCGCCCGCCCCCGACCGGCTGCACCGGCGGCTGAGCTACCGGAAGCAGGCAGGCGTCTGGCAGGTCACACGGCTCCAGCCCTGACCCTCCTCCGGCCGCCGCGGCCCCGGAGGCCCTGCCTTCGGCGACCGTCCGCCCGTACGTCCCGGCGGCCGCCCTTCCCTTCGATCGGAGTCACCACATGATCAGGCCCGTGCGCCTGGCGGTCGTGTACCACTCGGCCACCGGGACCGTGGAAGAAATGGCCCGCGAACTGGCGGAGTCGGCGGAGAAGGCCGGCGCCGAGGTCCGGCTGCGGAAGGTCGCGGGCATCGGGGAGCTACCGGTGCCCGGTGTCGCCCGCCCCGCGCCGGCCGCCGCCCCCTCAGGGACAGCGCTCGGCGTACCTCAGGCGGCGGTGGACGATGTGCTGTGGGCCGACGCGGTCATCCTGGGCTCCCCGACGCGGTTCGGGAACGTCTCCGCGCAGCTCAAGCACTTCCTCGACAGCCTCGGAGAGCCCTGGCGCAAGGGACTGCTCGCCGACAAGGTGTACAGCGCCTTCACCGCGACGAGCAGCCGTCACGGTGGCCAGGAGGCCACTCTGCTCGCCCTGATCACTTCCTTCCACCATTTCGGCGGGATCGTCGTGGCTCCCGGCTACACCAGTCCGGAGAAGTTCGTCGACGGCAACCCGTACGGAACGGCGCACAGCACCGAGGGACGCACCCGCCCGGTGGACGCGGTCACCAGGGACGCGGCCCGGGTCCAGGCGCGGCGAGTGGTCCGGCTCGCCGCGGCCGTGCGGGCCGCCGCGCTCGAGGAGGTGCGGTGATGGGCCGGGACGCCACCGCGTACGACGGGTGGGCGAGCCTCACCGAGGCCTTCGAGCACAGCGCCGCCACCCGTGCCCGCGAGACGGCCCTGGTGGCCGAGGACGGAAGCCTCACCTACCGGCGGCTCGAGGAGTGGACCCGTTCGATCGCCGCCCTGCTGCGGTCCCGCGGGGTGCGCCCCGGCGACCGTGTCGCCCTGCGGATGCCGCCGACCGCCGCGGCCGTGGCGGCGGTGCTCGGGATCCTGCGGACCGGCGCCGCCTACGTGCCCCTCGACATCCGCAACCCGCGTGCCCGCAACGAGTTCCTGGTGCGTGACGCCGGCGTGGTCGCGTTCGTGGGCGACCCCGAGGGCTGCGCCGACGGGGACGTGCCGGTCGTCGGCGCGCGGGAGATCACCGCGCTGTCCGGCACACCGGCGCCGGGCGTGCCGGGTGACGGCCTGCCGCGGCCGGGGCGGGACGACGAGGCGTACGTCATCTACACCTCCGGCACCACCGGCCGGCCGAAGGGGGTGCCCGTCCACCACGGGGCGGTGCTGGCACTGCTCGCGGGCGCCGGGCAGCGGTTCGCGTTCCTTCCCGACGACCGTTGGCTGCTGTTCCACTCCCTCGCCTTCGACGTCTCCGTCTGGGAGATCTGGGGCGCGCTGTCCACGGGCGCCCGTCTGGTGGTCATGCCGCACTGGACGGCGCGCTCGCCCGAGGAGTGCCTGCGGTGGATCGCCGGTCACGGCATCACCGTGCTGAGCCAGACCCCCACCGCCTTCAGCGAGCTGTCCGCCGTGGCCTGCGAGAAGGGGGTGCGCCTGCGGGACCTGCGCTACGTGGTGTTCGGCGGCGAGAAGCTCCAGCCCGCCTCTCTGCGGCCGTGGGTCGAACTCCACGGGCTCGCCCGGCCGACGCTGGTCAACATGTACGGGATCACCGAGACGACCGTGCACTCCACGTACCACGAGGTGACCCAGGACGACGTCGACCGGGGACGGTCCGTCATCGGCCGCCCGCTGCCCGGCTTCACCTTCCGCGTCGTCGCCGACGACGGGAGCGACGTACCGCGCGGCCGGCAGGGCGAGTTGTGGCTGTCCGGCCCCCAGCTCAGCCGCGGTTACCTGAACCGGCCCGAGTTGACCGCGGAACGGTTCGTCGACGGTCCAGCCCCCGACGGCCGCGCGGCCCTGCGCTACTACCGCTCCGGCGACCTTGTGAGCCTCGACGCGGCGGGCGACCTGGTCTCCCACGGGCGGGCGGACCTCCAGGTCAAGGTGCGCGGCTACCGGATCGAGCTCAGCGACATCGAGGCGACCGTCCAGTCGCACCCCCAGGTCGCGAACGCGGTGGTGTGGGTCCGCAGCTTCGGACCCGGTGACGACCGGCTGGTGTGCGCCTACGTCCCGGCCGCGGGGGAGTCCTCGTGCGACCCGCGGGACCTGCGGCGGCACGTCAGACAGCTGCTGCCCAGCTACATGCAGCCCACCGGATTCGAGGCCGTAGAGCGGCTGCCGCGGACCACCAACGGAAAGGTTGACCGGGCGGAGACCGCCCGGCTGTGGGAAGAGAGAAGAGGACGAGACCGATGAGCGGACGACCGACCGCCGACCGGATGACCGACGTCGTCCAGAAGCTGACCCTGCAATGGGTCTCCGAGATCCTCGACGAGCCGGACGTCACTCCGGAGGACAACTTCATCGACCTCGGGGGGCACTCCATCCTCGCGGTCAGGCTGACCCGGAAGGCCATGGACCTCCTGGGCGCCGACTACGACCTGATGATCCTTTTCGAGGAGGACCTCGCCACCGCCGCGGCCGAGCTGGCCTCCCGTGTGTCCGCCGCCGGCAACGAGGAGGGCGCACGATGACCGGGCCCGCCGTCGACATGGGCATCGCCGCCTTCGGCTACGCGTTCGGCGAAGAAACCGAGGTGGCGGCCGTCGCCCATGAGTACGTCGACAACCCCTCCCGCGTCCTCCACTGGGGCTACCGGAGCTTCCACCGGGCGCCGCATGATGTCCAGGCCACCGACCTGGCCGCCGGCGCTGCCCGGCAGGCCCTGGAGCAGGCGGACCTGACCCCCGACGACATCGACCTCCTCGTGCTGGCCGGGCCGGACATCCCCGAGTATCTGGCCTGGGACGGTGCCGCGGCGCTCGCGCGCGAGCTGAAGATCACCCGCACCCAGACGCTGGTGCTTCACGAGGGATGCGGGGCCGGAGTGCACGGCCTGCACTACGTGGCGTCCACGCTGGCGCTGCAACCCGAGACGCGCACCGCGCTGTTCGTCGCGGTCAACCGGACCAGCGAGTTCCACCGCAACCGCATGAACCTGGTCAACACCGTGCTCAGCGACGCCGCCGTGGCCGTCGTGATCAGGCGCGGCCACCCGGCCAACCGGTGGCTGGGGACCGAGCAGTTCACCGATCCGGAGCACTGCGACATCCTGCGCGTCGACTTCGGCGGCGCCGCCTCCCCGCTCCCGCCTTCCGGCTGGTCCAGCCGGAAAGCCCCCGGAGGACACGACCGCATCCGCGAACAGTTCGCCGACCGGCCGGAGAAGCTGCACCGTTTCATCGAGGACCGGTACGCCCTGCTCGCCGAGGTGATTGACGCGGCCTGCGCCAGGGCCGGGATAGGACGCGAGGACCTTGCACACCTGATCTACCTCAACGACAGCGCGGCGAGCATCGCCGCCATCGCGGAACCGCTCGGCATACCCCTGGAGCGCACCAACGCGGAGCTCGCCCCCGACCACGGGCACATGGGAGCCGCGGACCAGTTGCTGTCCCTGGGCCTCCAGCTCGAACGCGGCGAGGTCCGGTCCGGCGACGTGGTCGTCCTCTGCGGCATCTCCGCCGGGCGCTGGGGCGCCACCATCTTCCAGATCTGAGAGGGACGGGCATGACCACGGCGACGGACGCCGCACACATCCTGGACGCCACGGGCGACGAGCGCCCCGACACCGGCACCTTCGTCAGGGCGGCGATGGAGTGGCACTTCGGGGAGGAGACCGGGAGCCCCTTCTGGCTGGACCGGGCCAAGAGGCTCGACTTCGATCCACGCGAGGACGTGCGCACCCTCGAGGACCTCGCCCTGTTCCCCAACGTGGCCGCCGAACTGCGGCACGTCCGGGTCGAGGACCTGATCCCGCGGGGCTACGGCACGCGCCCGGACGTGGCCGGCGTCTTCGAGAGCGGGGGCACCACGGGGGCGCCGAAGCGGGTGGTGCTGTTGCGCGACCGGCTCGAGCGCGCGCTCGCCACGAGCGACGCCGAACTGGACGCCCACGGGTTCCCCCGCGGCGCCAACTGGCTGGGCATCGTGCCCGGCGGGCCGCACCTGGTCGGCGAGTTCTTCCGGCGGCAGGCCACCTCCCACGGCCGTCACGGCTTCGCCGTCGACCTGGACCCGCGCTGGGTGAAGCGGCTCATCGCGCGAGGCGCGCACGAGGAGGCGGACGCCTACGTCGAACACCTTCTCGACCAGGCCGCTCACGTGCTGCGCACGCAGGACATCGGCGTGCTCACCGTCACCCCGCCCCTGCTCGAACGCCTCGCCCGGCGGGACGACCTGGTGGCCCTCGTCAACGAGAAGGTGCGCGCCATCCGCTGGGGCGGTACCCAGCTCGACCCGGACTCGCGGTTCCTCTACCGCACCGAGGTCTTCCCCGGGACCGTCCTCGTCGGCAACTACGGCAGCACCATGATGCTGGGAACGGCAGGCGAACGCCCTGGTCTCGCCCCCGACGAGCCCTGCGTCTTCGATGCCGCCGGACCCGAGGTGACCTTCTCGGTGGTCGACCCGGACACACTGTCCCCGGTCGAGTACGGCCGGCGCGGGCAGATCGTCGTCCACCACGTCAGCAAGTCTTTCCTGCTCCCCAACAACCTCGAGCGCGACCTGGCCACCCGCGTCGCCGCTCCGGAGGGCACCGCCGGCGACTCGGTCGCGGACCTGGCCCCCGTCAAGGTGTTCGAGCAGGAGACCGTCATCGAGGGGGTCTACTGATGGGCGCTCCGCTCTCCGCGCCGATCGGCATCGACGCACTCGGCACGCGAGGGCCCTACCGCTCCTTGCACCGCAGCCCGGTCACCGATGTCAGCGGCCGGGAGGTGGCCGAACTGAGCCTGATCCCGGCCCTGTTCGCCGACCGCACGCTGCGGGCGATGCGCCGGGCGGAGCCCTTGCCCGCCGACGAGCGGATCGCCGCGATCGTGCGGGCGGCCCGCATCTTCGCGGAGGACACCGTCGCCGGGCTCCCGCCCGAGGCCTACGCTCACGCGGTCAGCCGGGTGGCCGGCACGCCGGTCGCCGTGGTCCGCGCGGCGCTGCGCTCCACGGCCGAACGGCTGGCCCGGGTCGACGAATCCGTCCGCGCGTCCCGGCCTGCCGGCACCGTCGACGACTGGCACGATCCCCGTGCCCTGACCGGGGCCGCCGTGTGGGCCCGACGCGGGGAGGTTCTCGCCGTCCACGCGCCCGGCAACCACCCCGGCACGCACAGCCTCTGGCCCCAGGCCCTGGCCCTCGGCTACCGGGTCGCGGTGCGTCCCTCCCGCCGTGACCCCTTCACCCCGCAGCGGCTGGTCACCGCCCTGCACCTGGCCGGCTTCGGGCTCGACCAGGTCACCCTCCTCCCCACCGGGCACGACACGGCGGACAGCCTGCTGCGGAACGCGGACCGCGGCCTGGTGTACGGCGGGGCGGACGTGGTCCGCCGGTACGCGGGCCGTCCGACCGTGCTCCTCCAGGGACCCGGCCGCACGAAGATCGTGGTGACCGCCGACACGGACTGGCGCGAACACCTCGACACCATCGTCGACTCGGTGAGCGCGCACGGCGGCGCCGGGTGCGTCAATGCCACCGCCGTGCTGGTCGAGGGGGACCC
Organism: Streptomyces lusitanus; assembly: GCF_042647945.1. Taxonomy (NCBI): domain Bacteria; kingdom Bacillati; phylum Actinomycetota; class Actinomycetes; order Kitasatosporales; family Streptomycetaceae; genus Streptomyces; species Streptomyces lusitanus. Next base: position 226,821 of record NZ_JBHRWL010000019.1, on the reverse strand, counting down.
CTCCGCGCTCTGCGCCGCCCTCGCCGAGCGGCTCGGCTCGCTGACCGGCCTGCCGCCCGAGGACGACGGGGCGGTACTGCCGGTCCAGCCCCTCCGCACCGCACGGGCGATCGAGGCGCACCTGCTCCGCACGGCGGTCGGCACCCGGTCGTGGCTCGGGGGGAACGGCATCGTCCACGATCTGGGCGACGGCAGTGCTGCCCTGCTCCCCGCCGTGCATCAGCTGGTCCGGCCCGACGCCCCGCAGGCCGCCGTGGAGCTGCCCTTCCCGTGCGTCTGGGTCGCGCCGTGGACCCCCGAGGACGGCATCGCCCCTCTGCGGGACAGTCTCGTCGTCACGGCGATCACGCGGGACGACACGCTGGTCGACCGGCTGCTGGCGGAGCCCGGTATCGCCAACGTTCACGTGGGCAGCCACCGTACCTACTTCATGGACCCCGGCCTTCCCCACGACGGGTACCTCGGGGAGTTCCTCATGCGCAGCAAGTCCGTCGTCCGCGACTGACCACGGGGCGCCGGCAGGGGCCCGCACACAGGAAAGCGAGAGGCATGACCGCGACACCGTACTTCCCACCGAGCCAGGTCGAGGACGTCCTCGCCCGGCACGAGGCGGTGGCTCGGGCGGCCGTAGTGGCACGCCCCCGCCCCGGCCGTCCGGAGGAGACCGAGCTCGTCGCCTACGCGGTGCCGGCATCGGCCGGCGACAAGGAGCGGGAGGCCGCCCAGGTCGAGGAGTGGCAACAGATCTTCGACCGGGTCTACACCTCAGGTCCCGCCCAGCCCTTCGGTGAGAACTTCTCGGGCTGGAACAGCAGTTACGACGGCCGCCCGATCGGCGTGGAGCAGATGACGCGGTGGCGCGCGGCGACCGTCGACCGCATCCGCGAACTGAGGCCACGGCGTGTCCTGGAGATCGGTGTGGGCAGCGGACTGCTCCTCGCCCGGCTCGCCGCCGACTGCGAAAGCTACTGGGGCACGGACTTCTCCGGCCCGGCCGTCGACGAACTCGCCCGGCACGTGGAGGAGCGCCGCGAACTCGCCGACCGCGTCACCCTGCGCACCCAGGCCGCCGATGTCGTCGACGGGCTGCCCGAGGCCTACTTCGACACCGTCGTCCTCAACTCCGTCAGCCAGTGCTTCCCCAGCGGCGAGTACCTCGAGAAGGTTGTGCGCGGGGCTCTGGGACTGCTCGCGCCGGGCGGCGCCCTCTTCGTCGGCGACGTGCGCGACCTGCGGACCGTCGAGTACTTCCACACGGCTGTCACCCTGCACCGCCGCAAGGGGACCGATGCCGCCGCCCTGGCCGCCTCGGCGGACAAGAGCCGCGTCCGTGACGAGGAACTCCTCGTACACCCCGGCTTCTTCGCACGACTGGCCGAGGCCGGCCTCGGCGTCGCGGCGGTCGACGTCCAACTCCAGCGAACCCCCTTCCACAACGAGATGTCGCGGCATCGGTACGACGTGGTGCTCCGCAAGGCCCCCGCCGAGGTGACCGAGGTGTCCGGCTGCCCATCGCTGGCCTGGGGCAAGGACGTCACCGGACCGGAGACACTGGCCGAACGGCTGGCGACCTCCCCCCTGCCGCTCCGGGTCACCGGCATCCCCAACGCCCGCCTCACGGGCGAGATCGCCGCCCGCAGGGCCCTCACCGAGGGCGACGCCCCAGCCGCTCGCTCGGCGCTGACCCGACAGGACCCGGCAGCGGTGGACCCCGAGACGCTGACCCGCCTCGCGGGCGACGCGGGGCTGCGCCTCGCGCTGACCCCCGCCCCTGACGACCCGGGCGCCTTCGAGGCGGTCTTCGTACCTCCCGGGGACACCGCTCTCGACGGTGTGCACCGGTACGCCGTCGACGACCCGGCGCCCGCGCTCACCGAGATCCCGGCGGTCGCCCACCGGGCCGGCCGGTTCGCCGCGAACCTGCGCGCCTGGCTCGACGAGCGGCTCCCCGGCCACGCCCGGCCCGCCGCCGTGGTCGTCCTCGACAGGATGCCGACGCGCCCCGACGGCACCACCGACGTGGCCGCGCTGCCCCTGCCCGCTCCCGCGGCCACCCGCTCCGCGGTTCATCCGTCCACGACGCACGAAAGGGAAACGGCGCCATGACCGCAGACACCACGCACACCGAGGTCCCCACCGACGAGGCACAGCGGCGCGCCCGCAACCGGGCCGTCGTCGCCCAGTACATGAACACCCGCGGCCAGGACCGGCTCAAGCGGCATCTGCTCTTCACCGAGGACGGGATCGGGGGTCTGTGGACCTCCGACAGCGGCGCCCCGATCGTCATCCGGGGCCGCGACCGGCTCGGAGAGCACGCGGTGTGGTCCCTGCGCTGCTTCCCCGACTGGGTGTGGACGGACGTCGAAATCTTCGACACCCAGGACCCCGACCAGTTCTGGGTCGAGTGCAACGGGGAAGGAAAGATCCTCTTCCCGGGGTATCCGGAGGGCCACTACCGGAACCACTTCATCCACTCGTTCCTCTTCGAGAACGGGAAGATCAAGCGGCAGCGGGAGTTCATGAACCCGTGCCGGCAGTTCGAGGCCCTGGGCATCCCCGTCCCGCAGATCAGGCGCGAGGGCATACCGACATGACCACTTCGCCCCTGAAGGCGGGGCCCGCGGCGGACACCGCGGGCCCCGCCGCCCGGCAGCAGCCGCGGTGGGAAGACCCCGGTCAGGCCCGCACGGTGCGCGCACTCCTCGCACGTCAGCCGCACCTGGTGGACGTGGAGGAGGTCCTCGCACTGCGCGGACTGCTGGCCAGGGTCGCCGCAGGCCGGTCCTGCGTCGTCCAGGCGGGTGACTGCGCCGAGGACCCGGCCGAGTGCACCCGGGAGCACATCGACCGCAAGACCGCGTTGCTCGACCGGCTGGCGGAGGCGGCGGAAACCGCCACCGGCGTGCCGGCGCTGACCGTCGGCCGGATGGCCGGTCAGTTCGCCAAGCCGCGCTCGAACCCCGCCGAGCAGGTGGGCGGGCTGACCCTCCCCGTTTACCGGGGGCACATGGTCAACGGCCCCGCCCCGGACCCGGAGAGCCGCCGGCCCGACCCTCTCCGGGTGGTGATGGGCTACCTCGCGGCCCGGGAGGCGATGAGGCACGTCGCACGACGCCGGGCCGACGCCGCACACCGCACGGTGTGGACCAGCCACGAGGCGCTGCTCCTCGACTACGAGGAGCCGCTCGTCCGCCGGGCCGACGACGGCCGGTCCTGGTTGGGCTCCACCCACTGGCCGTGGATCGGGGAGCGCACCCGCCAGGTGGACGGCGCGCATGTCTCGCTGCTCGCGGGCGTCGTCAACCCGGTCGCCTGCAAGGTCGGCCCCTTGACGACCACTGACGAGGTGCTGGAACTCTGCGCGCGGCTCGACCCCGGCAGGGAACCGGGACGGCTCACCCTGATCGCTCGGATGGGAGCCGGCCTGGTGGCCGACCGGCTGCCCGCACTGGTCGGCAAGGTGCGCTCCGAGGGGCACCCGGTGATCTGGCTGTGCGATCCCATGCACGGGAACACCGTCGTCGGACCGCGCGGCGTGAAGACCCGCCTTCTCGACGTCATGGCCCGGGAGGTCCGGGAGTTCTGCGAGGCGGTGACGTGCGCCGGCGGCACCGACGGAGGGCTGCATCTGGAGACCACCCCGGACGACATCCTCGAATGCGTGGCGGACGCCTCGGAACTCGGCCTCGCCGGCCACCGGTCCACCACGCTGTGCGACCCCCGGCTGACCCAGGCTCAGGCCCTGTCCCTGGTGTCCGCGTGGGCGTGTGCCCGTGCCGAGGGCGCCGGCCGCCACGCGCCCTCGCCTTGACCACACCGACGGACGCCGCTGAAGCGCGCGGTGGGGCTCCGACCCCGCCCCGCGAGGAGGGCCCGGCCCCACTGCTGTGGGCCTGACGGGATACCCCGCGTCAGGCCCGCGAGGCGGCTGTCACTCGTACGTGTAGAAACCCGACCCCGTCTTCCGGCCCAGGCGACCCGCGTCGACCATGCGCTGGAGCAGCGGCGGAGCCGCGTACAGGGGCTCCTTGTACTCCTCGTACATCGAGTACGCGACCGAGGCGACCGTGTCCAGGCCGATCAGGTCGGAGAGCTTGAGCGGGCCCATCGGGTGGGCGCAGCCCATCTCCATGCCGTTGTCGATGTCCTCGCGGCTGGCGATGCCCGACTCGAACATCCGGATCGCGGACAGCAGGTACGGGATCAGCAGCGCGTTGACCACGAAGCCGGAGCGGTCCTGGGCGCGGATGGCGTGCTTGCCCAGCACCTTCTCGGTGAAGACCTGCGCGCGGCTCAGGGTGCCCTCGGAGGTGGTGAGCGCCGGGATCAGCTCGACCAGCTTCTGCACCGGGGCCGGGTTGAAGAAGTGGATGCCGATGACGTGGTCCGGGCGGGACGTGGCGACCGCCAGCTTCACCAGCGGGATGGAGGAGGTGTTCGACGCCAGGATCGCGTCGGGGCGCGTCACCACCTGGTCGAGCACCTGGAAGATCTCCGTCTTCACCTGCTCGTTCTCGACGACGGCCTCGATCACCAGGTCACGGTCGGCGAACTCGCCGAGGTCCGTGGTGAAGGTCAGCCGGGCCTGCGTGGACTCCAGCTCCTCCGCGCTGATCTTGCCGCGCTCCGCCGCCTTCGACAGGGAGTTGAACAGCCGGGTACGGCCGATCTCCAGGGCTTCGCCGGTGGTCTCGGCGACCTTGACGTCCAGCCCGGCACGGGCGCACACCTCGGCGATACCCGCGCCCATCTGACCGCAGCCCACCACTCCGACGCGTTCGATGTCGGTCACATCGTCCCTTTCGCTACTGCTTACGGCTGTGGCAGGGTGCCGGGTCCCGGCGCCTGCTCCGTTCGTGCACGTTACTCCGAAGTATCGATGATCGATCGCGGGGGTGGGGCATCCTGGCCGGGAGACCGCCCTGACCAGGCGGTTCCGGGACGACCGTGGCGGATGCCGTCGCAGCGGAGGCAGGGGGCGAGGGTGCGGGTGTCACGCAGGGGTTTCGCGGCGGCGGCGCTGGCCGCCCTGGCCACGACGACCACGGGGTCCGCCGCACCGCGGCCCGCGCCGGGCACGGGCACGACGGGCGGACCCGGCCGCGGCGGCGCGGCGACCGGCGAGATGCGGGGCATGTGGGTGGCCACCGTCACCAACCGGGACTGGCCGTCCCGCCCCGGCCTGAGCGCCGGCCGGCAACGCGCCGAGCTGCTCGCCCACCTCGACGCCGCCGTCCGCGCCCGCCTCAACACCGTCATGCTCCAGGTGCGGCCCACGGCCGACGCGCTGTGGCCGTCGCCGCACGAGCCGTGGTCGCAGTACCTCACCGGCACCCAGGGCGCCGACCCCGGCTGGGACCCCCTCGACACGGCGGTCGCCGAGGCGCACGCCCGCGGCCTGCACCTGCACGCCTGGTTCAATCCGTACCGGGTCGCCCTGCACGCCGACCCCGCCCGGCTCGCCCCCTCCCACCCGGCGCGCCGCAACCCCGGCTGGGTGATCCCGTACGGCGGGAAGCTGTACTACGACCCGGGGCTGCCCGAGGTCCGGGCGTTCGTGCGGGAGGCGATGCTGGACGCGGTGCGCCGCTACCCCGTCGACGGGGTCCACTTCGACGACTACTTCTACCCGTACCCGGTGGCCGGGCAGACCTTCGGCGACGACGCCACCTACGACCGGTACGGCGCCGCCTTCCCCGACCGCGCGGCCTGGCGGCGGGACAACGTCGACCGGCTGGTCCACGAGACGGCCGAGGCGATCCGGACGGTCCGCCCCGGCACCCGCTTCGGCATCAGCCCCTTCGGGGTGTGGCGCAACGCCGACGTCGACCCGCGCGGCTCCGACACCCGCGCGGGCGTGCAGTCGTACGACGACCAGCACGCGGACACCCGGAAGTGGGCGCGGGAGAACTGGATCGACTACATCTGCCCGCAGCTGTACTGGAACATCGGCTTCGCCGCCGCCGACTACGCGAAGCTGCTGCCCTGGTGGGCGGACGTCGTGCGCGGCTCGGGCACGCGGTTGTACGCGGGGGAGGCGCTGTACAAGGCGGGGGACCCGGCACAGCCCGCCGCCTGGCAGGACCCCGCCGAACTGTCCCGTCACCTCACGCTGGCGAAGCGGTACCCCGAGGCACGCGGGCACGTGTTCTTCGCGGCGCGCGAGGTGACGGCCGATCCGGCCGGGGCGATGGCGCGGGTGGTGGCCGACCACTACGGCCGGCCCGCCGGGCCCCCGTCCTGATCAGTGCCGGGTGACGACCTCCCGGTGCCGGATCTCGGTGTCGGGGCCGGGGGAGCAGATGCCCTCGTGCCCGTCCTCGAACCGGACCCGGTACGGCGGGTCGCCGTCCCGGCCGAGCACTTCGACGATCTCGCCGACCTTGTCGTGCTGGCCGACCACCCTGCCGTGCTGGACGAGGTGGTCACCCACGGTTGCGCGCATCGTCGCCTCCTCACCTGACGGGAGCAGCGGTCCATGCTTCTTCGAGTCTACGGCGGGGTGCGGGACGCGCCAGCGGTCCGGCCGCGTTGCCGGGGGCACGCGGCCGGGTTGACCCCCCCTCGGCGGGAGCGCGCCCGGCTCGTAAGGCGCTCCGGGCACACCCCGGCGCCGGGAGGCACCTTGGCGACGCCGCGCGCGCCGCGGCTCTGCGCATCGGGTCGGACAGGCCGTGTCGCGCCCTGTGTGGTGGCACGCGCGCGTTGCCCGGACGGCGTCCTCTCGGAGCCGGCGACGGGCGGTTGCCGTCATCGGCGGTGGCCGATGTGGTGGCCCGTGATCGCTGGTGGCCGAGGGCAGCGCGCGCGGCGTCGCCGGGACCCGACGCCGTCGGCCGGCCGGCCCGCATCACCCCGGCGGGTCAGGCAGCGCCACACCTCCGGCGGGGCAGGCTTCGCCACATCGCCGGCCGGGTGGGCTCGTCCGGCCCGCCCCGCCGCCGGACGGATGCGGCCCGGCCGCACGCTCTGCCGCCCCGGGCCGGACAAGCGTCCCGCACCTCGCCGGCGCGGACAGCGTCCAGCTCCCGCCGCCGGGCGCATCCGGCCTGGCCGCACACTGCGCCGCCTGGGGCCGGACAAGTGTCCTGCGCTTCGTCGGCGCGGACAGCGTCCCGCTCGCCCTGACGGCGTACGTTCCACACGCCCCCGCCGGCACGGCGTACGTCCACACGCCCCCGCCGGCACGGCGTACGTCCACACGCCCTGCCCCGGCCGCGCCGCGTCCTGTCCCTCGCCGGCGAGGGACAGCGTCCCCCCGTCGCCCGCACGGCGCACGGCGCACGGCGCACGTCCACGCCCCCGCGCGCCCCGCCGGCACGGCGTACGGCCCCTGCCCCGGCCGTGCCGCGTCCCGTTCAACCGGCCGCCCCCGCGGCCTACCCCCGCGCCCGCTGCGTCACCACGATGCACACCAACACCGCCACCGCCGTGATCGGGGCCGCCGCCGGGAGGTGTTCGCCCAGGAGGAACACCGACCAGAACAAGGTCAGCAGGGGCTGGGCCAGCTGGAGTTGGCTGGCCTTCGGGATGCCGATGGCGGCCATGCCCCGGTACCAGACGATCAGGCCGAGGAACTGCGAGCCCGCCGCCACCCACAGCAGGCCGGTCACGCTGTGCGCGGTGAAACGGACCGGCTCCGCCGCCAGGGCGACCGCGGCGACCGGCACCGTGAGCGGCAGGCACAGCACCAGGGCCCAGCCGACGACCTGCCACCCCGGCATGGCCCCGGCCAGTCTGCCGCCCTCGGTGTAGCCGGCCGCGCAGATCAGCAGCGCGCCGAACAGGTACAGGTCCGCCGTCGTCAGCGCGCCCCCGCTCTGCTGCACGGTGAACGCCACCACCGCCGCCGCGCCGACGAGGGCCGCCGCCCAGAAGGTGCGCGAGGGGCGTGTGCCCGTCCGCAGGGCCGAGAAGAGGGCCGTGGTGAGCGGGAGCAGGCCCACGACGACGGCCGCGTGCGCCGTCGTGGACGTCTGGAGCGCAAGCGTGGTCAGCAGCGGGAAGCCGAGCACCACCCCCGCGGCGACCACCGCGAGCCCCGGCCAGTGGCGGCGGGCGGGCAGCGGGACGCGCAGGGCCAGCAGACAGCCCCCGGCGATCACCGCCGCGAGCACGCTGCGCACGGCCACCAGCGACCAGGGGCCGAAGCCCTCCAGGCCCCAGGCGGTGGCGGGGAAGGTCAGGGAGAAGGCCACCACTCCGAGGGCGGCCTGGAGGGCGCCGAAGCCACGGCCGCGCGGGGGAGCGGCGACTGCTATCGGGGCGGGCGCGGTAGCGCTACTCTGTACTCTCATGCATGAGAGTAGCAGCGTCGGTGAACTGGCGGAACAGCTCAGGCAGGAGCTGGACCGCTACTCCTCAGGAGAGAAGCTCCCGTCCAGCAGGGCCCTCGTCGAGCGGTTCCGGGTCAGCCCCGTGACCGTCTCCCGCGCCCTGGCGCGCCTCGCCGCCGAGGGGCTGGTGGTCACCCGGCCCGGCGCCGGCGCCTTCCGCGCCGTGCCCCGCACCCCGGCCGCCCCCACCGGCGACACCTCCTGGCAGGAGGTCGCCCTCAGCGCCGACGGCGCCGCCGACCTCGTACCCCGCTCGGTCGACGCGTCCGGCGTCCTCGTCTCGCTGGCCGCACCCGCGCCCGGGGTGATCGAGTTCAACGGCGGTTATCTGCACCCCTCCCTCCAGCCGGAGCGCGCGATGGCCGCCGCGCTGGCTCGCGCCGGACGCAGGCCGGGGGCCTGGGGACGGCCGCCCATGGAGGGGCTGCCCGAACTGCGCGAGTGGTTCGCGCGCGCCATCGGCGGGCCGGTGACGGCGGCCGGCGTGCTGGTCACCGCGGGCGGACAGTCCGCCCTCACCACCGCCCTGCGCGCCCTCGCCCCGCCCGGCGCGCCCGTCCTCGTCGAGTCGCCCACCTACCCCGGCATGCTGGCCATCGCCCGCGCCGCCGGACTCCGCCCGGTGCCCGTCCCGGTCGACGCCGACGGCGTACGGCCGTCCCTGCTCGCCGACGCCTTCCGCGCGACCGGCGCCCGCGTCTTCGTCTGCCAGCCCCTCTTCCAGAACCCCACCGGCGCCGTCCTCGCCCCCGAGCGGCGCGCCGAGGTGCTGCGCATCGCCCGGCAGGCCGGCGCGTTCGTCGTCGAGGACGACTTCGTGCGACGGCTCGTGCACGAGGACGCGGGCCCGCTGCCGCGCCCGCTCGCCGCCGACGACCCCGACGGCGTGGTGGTGCACGTCAGCTCGCTGACCAAGGCGACCTCGCCCAGCTTCCGGGTGAGCGCCCTCGCCGCGCACGGCCCGGTGCTGGAGCGGCTGCGGGCCATCCAGATCGTCGACACCTTCTTCGTGCCGCGCCCGCTCCAGGAGGCCACCCTGGAGCTGGTCGGCTCGCCCGCCTGGCCCCGCCACCTGCGCGCGATCGCCGCCGCCCTGCGCACCCGCCGCGACGCCATGACCACCGCACTGCGCCTCCAGCTGCCCGGCCTGACCCTGCCGCACATCCCCTCCGGCGGCTACCACCTGTGGCTGCGCCTGCCCGACGGCGCGTCCGAGCCCGCCCTGACCGCCGCCGCCCTGCGCGCGGGCGTCGCCGTCACCCCCGGACGCCCCTACTTCAGCGCCGAACCGCCCGCCGGACACCTGCGCCTCAGCTTCGCCGCCGTCGCCGGCACCGGCGAGATCACGGAGGGCGTGCACCGGCTGCGCACCGCCTGGTCCCAGGTGGTGGGATAACGGCTCGACGCCCCAGGTCACCGGCTGCCAGCATCGGCGCATGACTGCCGCACCCCGCCTGCCCGAGGGCTACGAACTCTCCACCGACCCCGCCCGGATCGACGCCGACACGGTGCACCGGTGGCTGTCCACCGACGCCTACTGGGCCCTCGGCCGCCCCCGCGAGACACAGGACAGGGCGATCGGCGGCTCGCTCAACTTCGGCGTGTACGACACGGTCACGGGAGCGCAGGTGGCGTACGCGCGCGTCATCACCGACCGGGCCACCTTCGCCTGGCTGTGCGACGTGTACGTGGACCCCGCCGTCCGCGGCAAGGGCCTCGGCACCGCGCTGGTCATCGCCGTACGGGAGGAGGTACGGGGCTACGGGGTACGGCGTGTGCTGCTGGCCACGCACGACGCGCACGAGGTGTACGCGCCCATCGGCTTCCGGCCACTGGAGCGGCCGGACCAGTGGATGGCGCTGATCTTCGAGCAGGCGTGACGCACGGTCCGGCGGGGGCATAGGGCGGGGTTGTGCCGTATGCCCCCGGCGGAGGGTGAGGGCCGCGCCACCAAGCGTCATGGCCGGCCGGCACCCCTTGACCAGCCGACCCCGGCGGCTGACCATCGCCGCATGGCACTTCGGGTCACGTTCGTCGCCGCAGCGGGGAGCTCCACGGTGCTGTCCGAGCGCTTCGAGGACCCCCGGCCGCTCGACCAGACCGGATGGGGCGAGGTGCAACGCGTCGCGCACGAACTGCTGCCCCTGGCGGCGGCCGACCTGCGCTACTGCTCCCCGGCGCCCCGAAGCCGCGCCACCGGGGAGGGCCTCGGCTACGCGCCGCTCGTCCAGCTCGCCCTGCGCGACTGCGACATGGGGCGCTGGCGCGGACTGACCCTCGGCGAGGCGATGGCCCGCGAGCCGGAGGCGGTGGACGCCTGGCTCGCCGACCCGCGGTCCACACCGCACGGCGGGGAGTCCCTGCTGGACTTCATCGGACGCGTCGGCAACTGGCTCGACACCCGGCCCGCCGAGGACGGCTGCCGGGTGGTCGCGGTGGCCGAGCCGTCGGTGATCCGCGCGGCGCTCGTCTACGCGCTGAAGGCGCCGCCCGGCACCTACTGGAACATCGACGTCCGCTCGCTGTCGACGATCAGCGTCGCCGGGCGGCCGGGCCGCTGGAGCCTGCGGCTGGAGAGCGTCTCGACGCAGCCCCTGCGCGCGTAAATCCCACGTACAGAAGCGGAGTTCACTTCACGCGCGCGTAGTCCGTGACGAGTTCGAGGTCCTTCGCCGGACCGCGCACCCGCCACACCGCGCGCCAGTGGTTCGCGTCCCGCACGGTGAACTCACCCCGGTAGAGGTCCGCCGAGCAGGGGTGGTCGGCGATGTGCCGGCCGGACCTGAGGTCCAGGCCGTGGAAGAAGCGGCCGTCCGCGAACCGCACGTCCGCCGTGCCCTCGGGGCCGGACAGGAAGCGGAGCGTGCGCTCGGCGGGCCGGGTGACGCCGCGCCAGGTGAAGTCGCCGGACTCCCGTTGCAGCAGGCCGTCGCCCTCCCCGTCCTCGAGCGGCTCGAACACCACGGTCCCGGTGAACCGCCCGTCGTCACCGCTCGCCAGGTCCCGTACGACGCGCTCGGCCCGCCAGGTGCCGCCCAGATACGCCAGTACGTCCGGTACCGGCCAGAACTCACCCATGGCGCCCCGTTCTCCCGTGCTCTCTCGTGCTCCGCGGCGCCGCACGCCCCATTGACGTGCTTCTGCCTCCTCCCTATCTTGCCGTTCGAAGTGCTGCACAGCGTCCGACATTTCGAACACCCGCCCATCTCCCCAGAGCCGCGGAGTACCCATGTCACGCACCGCCCGGCACCGCACCCGCCGCAGAGCCCTCCTCGCCGGCACCGCCCTGCTGACCGCCGCCGTCCTGCTCCCGGTCCCCGCCCACGCGGAGGACGTCGCCGACTACACGATCACCGTCGACACCGGCGCCCGCGGCCCGGCGATCGACGACACCATGTACGGCGTGTTCTTCGAGGACATCAACCGCGCCGCCGACGGCGGCCTGTACGCCGAACTCGTCCAGAACCGCTCCTTCGAGTACTCCACCGCCGACAACGGCTCCTACACCCCGCTGACCTCCTGGTCGGTGAGCGGCACGGCCGAGGTGGTGAACGACTCCGGCCGCCTCAACGAACGCAGCCGCAACTACCTTTCCCTGGGCGCCGGTTCGTCGGTCACGAACTCCGGTTACAACACCGGCGTCCGGGTCGAGAAAGGCGAGCGGTACGACGTCTCGGTGTGGGCCCGCGCCGAGGCCGGGACCACCCTCACCGTCACGCTGAAGGACGCGGCGGGCACCCTCGCCGGCAGCCGCAAGGTGGCCGTGCGGGGCGGCTGGACGCAGTACAAGGCCACGTTCACCGCCACCCGCACCAGCAACCGCGGCCGCCTCACCGTGGCGTCGACCGCCGACGCGGCCCTCGACATGGTGTCGCTGTTCCCGCGCGAGACGTACAAGAACCAGCCCAACGGGCTGCGCGAGGACCTCGCCGAGAAGATCGCCGCGCTCAAGCCCGGCTTCGTCCGCTTCCCCGGCGGCTGCCTGGTCAACACCGGTTCCATGGAGGACTACAGCGAGGCCTCCGGCTGGCAGCGCAAGCGCGCCTACCAGTGGAAGGACACCGTCGGCCCGGTCGAGGAACGCGCCGCCAACGCCAACTTCTGGGGCTACAACCAGAGCTACGGACTCGGCTACTACGAGTACTTCCGCTTCGCCGAGGACGTCGGCGCGATGCCGCTGCCCGTCGTCCCCGCGCTGGTCACCGGCTGCGGCCAGAACAAGGCCACCGACGACGAGGCACTGTTGAAGCGGCACATCCAGGACACCCTGGACCTGATCGAGTTCGCCAACGGCCCGAGGACGTCGACGTGGGGCGGCCTGCGCGCCGAGATGGGCCACCCCAGGCCCTTCGGCCTCACCCACATCGCCGTCGGCAACGAGGAGAACCTGCCGCGCGAGTTCTTCGCCCGCTTCCAGCGCTTCCGCGCCGCCATCGAGGCGGAGCACCCGGACATCACGGTGATCTCCAACTCCGGCCCCGACGACTCCGGCACCACCTTCGACACCGCCTGGCAGCTCAACCGCGAGGGCGGCGTCGACATGGTCGACGAGCACTACTACAACAGCCCGCAGTGGTTCCTCCAGAACAACGACCGCTACGACTCCTACGACCGGCAGGGCCCCCAGGTCTTCCTCGGCGAGTACGCCTCCCAGGGCAACGCCTGGAAGAACGGCCTGGCCGAGGCGGCGTACATGACCGGCCTGGAGCGCAACGCCGACATCGTGAAGCTCGCCTCGTACGCGCCGCTGCTCGCCAACGAGGACTACGTCCAGTGGTCCCCGGACATGATCTGGTTCAACAACCACGCCTCCTGGGGCTCGGCCGACTACGAGGTCCAGAAGCTGTTCATGACCAACGTCGGTGACCGGGTCGTCCCCTCGGAGGCGAGCACCACTCCGGACGCCGCCGGCCCCATCGCGGGAGCGGTCGGCCTCTCCACCTGGGCGACGAGCGCGGCGTACGACGACGTGAGGGTGACCGCCGCCGACGGCACGACGCTGCTGACCGACGACTTCTCCGGCGGCGCCTCGCAGTGGACCCACAGCGGCGGCGGCAGCTGGGGCGTCCAGGACGGGCAGTACGTGCAGACCGACGAGGCCGCCGAGAACACCCTGGTCACGGCCGGTGACCCGGCCTGGCACGACTACGACCTGCATGTGAAGGCCACGAAGAAGTCCGGCAAGGAGGGTTTCCTGATCGCCTTCGGCGTGAAGGACACCGGCACCTACTACTGGTGGAACCTGGGCGGCTGGAACAACACGCAGTCCGCGGTCGAGCAGGCCGTCGACGGCGGCAAGTCCACGCTGATCTCCGAGCCCGGCTCCATCGAGACGGGCCGTGCCTACGACATCGACCTCAAGGTGCGCGGCCGCCAGGTCACCCTCTACCTCGACGGCCAGGAGTGGGGCAGCTTCACCGACGACAAGCCGGCCGAGCCGTTCCGCCAGGTGGTCACCGAGGACGCCCGCACCGGCGACCTGATCGTCAAGGTCGTCAACGCCCAGCCGTCCGAGGCGCGCACCGCGATCGATCTTGGCGGCGCCCGGGTCTCCTCACGGGCCCGTGTGACCACCCTGGCCGCCGACGCGGACGCGGTGAACACCGAGACGGACGCTCCGGTCACCCCGGTGACCTCCACCTTCCGGGGCGTCGACAGCAGGTTCACGTACACCTTCCCGGCGCACTCGGTGACGTTCCTGCGGATCAGGCAGCGGTAGCGGAGCGAGTAGCGGGCCACAGGTAGCAGCCGGACACGGGCCGCCGTCGTCGGTGACGGCGGCCCGCGCATGACCCCCATTGCATAAACGTGCAGCGAAACGTATAGTCATGCCATCCAGGAGGAGGGTTTTCCATGGCGGTACGTGCGGCGGTGGCCGGAGCGAGCGGGTACGCGGGCGGTGAGCTGCTGCGTCTGCTGCTCGCGCACCCCGAGGTCGAGATCGGCGCCCTGACCGGCGCCTCCAACGCCGGCCAGCGGCTGGGCGCGCTCCAGCCGCACCTGCTGCCCCTGGCCGACCGCGTCCTCGAGCCCACCACGCCCGAGGTGCTCGCCGGGCACGACGTCGTCTTCCTCGCGCTGCCGCACGGCGAGTCCGCCGCCGTCGCCGAGCAGCTCGGCGACGAGGTGCTCGTGATCGACATGGGCGCCGACTTCCGGCTGAAGGACGCCGCCGACTGGGAGGCGTTCTACGGCTCCCCGCACGCCGGCACCTGGCCCTACGGCCTGCCCGAACTTCCGGGTGCCCGCGCCGCGCTGGAGGGGTCCAAGCGCGTCGCGGTGCCCGGTTGCTACCCGACCGCCGTCTCCCTCGCCCTCTTCCCGGCGTACGCCGCCGGCCTCGCCGAGCCCGAGGCCGTGGTCGTCGCCGCCTCCGGGACCTCGGGCGCGGGCAAGTCGCCCAAGCCGCACCTGCTGGGCAGCGAGGTCATGGGCTCCATGACGCCGTACGGCGTCGGCGGCGGGCACCGGCACACCCCCGAGATGATCCAGAACCTCAGCGCGGCGGCCGGCGAGCGCGTCACCGTCTCCTTCACGCCGACCCTCGCGCCGATGCCCCGCGGCATCCTCGCCACCTGCACCGTGAAGGCGAAGCAGCCCGGCGTCACCGCCGAGTCCGTCCGCGCCGCCTACGAGAAGGCCTACGCCGACGAACCGTTCGTGCGGCTCCTCCCCGAGGGACAGTGGCCCGCCACCGCGTCCGTGTACGGCTCCAACGCCGTCCAGGTCCAGGTCGCGTACGACGCCGCCGCCGGCCGGATCATCGCGATCAGCGCCATCGACAACCTGACCAAGGGCACCGCGGGCGGTGCCGTCCAGAGCATGAACCTCGCCCTGGGCCTTGACGAGGCCACGGGGCTGACGACGATCGGAGTTGCGCCGTGAGTGTGACGGCAGCGAAAGGGTTCACGGCGGCGGGCATCGCCGCCGGGATCAAGGAGAACGGCAACCCCGACCTGGCCCTCGTGGTCAACAACGGCCCCCGACGCGCCGCCGCCGGCGTCTTCACCTCCAACCGCGTGAAGGCCGCGCCCGTGCTCTGGTCCGAGCAGGTCCTCAAGAGCGGGCAGCTCACCGCCGTCGTCCTCAACTCCGGTGGCGCCAACGCCTGCACCGGACCCAAGGGGTTCCAGGACACCCACGCCACCGCCGAGAAGGCCGCCGAGGTGCTGGGGACCGGAGCGGGTGAGATCGCGGTCTGCTCGACGGGACTCATCGGCGTCCTGCTCCCCATGGACAAGCTGCTCCCCGGCGTCGAGACCGCCGCCGCCCAGCTGTCCGAGCACGGCGGCGAGAAGGCCGCCATCGCCATCAAGACCACGGACACCGTCCACAAGACGGCGGTCGCCGGCGGGGACGGCTGGACCGTCGGCGGCATGGCCAAGGGCGCCGGCATGCTCGCCCCCGGCCTCGCCACCATGCTCGTCGTCCTCACCACCGACGCCGACGTCGACAGCGCCACCCTGGACAAGGCGCTCCGCGCCGCCACCAAGGTCACCTTCGACCGCGTCGACTCCGACGGCTGCATGTCCACCAACGACACCGTGCTGCTGCTCGCCTCCGGCGCCTCCGGCGTCACCCCGGAGTACGACGACTTCGCCGAGGCCGTGCGGACCGTCTGCGACGACCTCGGACAGCAGCTCATCCGCGACGCCGAGGGCGCCGGCAAGGACATCAAGGTCGAGGTGGTGGGCGCCGCGACCGAGGACGACGCCGTCGAGGTGGGCCGCTCCATCGCCCGCAACAACCTCCTCAAGTGCGCGATCCACGGCGAGGACCCCAACTGGGGCCGCGTCCTCTCCGCGATCGGCACGACGAAGGCCGCGTTCGAGCCCGACCGGCTGAACGTCGCCATCAACGGCGTCTGGGTGTGCAGGAACGGCGGCGTCGGCGAGGACCGCGACCAGGTCGACATGCGCTACCGCGAGGTGCACATCGTCGCCGACCTGGCCGCCGGCGACGCCACCGCCACCATCTGGACCAACGACCTCACCGCCGACTACGTCCACGAGAACAGCGCCTATTCCTCATGACCGTCACCCGTAAGCACACCGCGCTGCCCAAGGCGCAGATCCTCATCGAGGCGCTGCCCTGGCTGACCCGGCACCACGGCAAAACCGTCGTCGTCAAGTTCGGCGGCAACGCCATGGTCGACGAGGACCTCAAGGCCGCCTTCGCCCAGGACGTCGTCTTCCTGCGGCACGCCGGACTGAAGCCGGTCGTCGTGCACGGCGGCGGCCCGCAGATCAGCCGCGCGCTGGAGACCCACGGCATCGTCAGCGAGTTCAAGGCCGGCCTGCGCGTCACCACCGAGGACGCCATGGACGTCGTACGCATGGTGCTCGCCGGGCAGGTCCAGCGGGAGCTGGTCGGACTGCTCAACCGGCACGGACCGCTCGCCGTCGGCCTCACCGGCGAGGACGCGCACACCCTCACCGCCACCAAGCACCAGCCCGAGATCGACGGGGAGTTGGTCGACATCGGGCGGGTGGGCGAGATCACCGAGATCGACACGGGCGCGATCGAGGCCCTGCTCGCCGACGGCCGCATCCCGGTCGTCTCGTCCATCGCCCGTAGCCAGGACGATCATCATGTCTACAACGTCAATGCTGATACGGCGGCTGCGGCACTCGCTGCTGCACTGGGCGCCGAAACCCTCATGGTCCTCACGGACGTCGAGGGACTCTACGAGGACTGGCCGAACAGCGACGAGGTGATCAGCCGTCTCACCGCGTCCCAGCTCGAGAAGCTCCTGCCGGACCTGTCCTCCGGCATGGTGCCCAAGATGGAGGGCTGCCTTCACGCCGTGCGCAACGGCGTGAACACCGCCCGCGTCATCGACGGCCGGGTCCAGCACTCGATCCTGCTGGAGATCTTCACGGACGAGGGCATCGGCACGATGGTCGTGCCCGACGAACAGGGGGAGTCGTGAGCAACGCGGAACTGACCGCCCGGTGGCAGGGCGCGCTGATGAACAACTACGGCACGCCCCGCCTCCCGCTCGTACGCGGCGAGGGCCAGCGGCTCTGGGACGCCGACGGCAAGGAGTACCTCGACTTCGTCGGCGGCATCGCGACCAACGCCCTCGGTCACGGCCACCCGGCGATCGTCGAGGCCGTGACCCGGCAGATCTCCTCCCTCGGCCACATCTCCAACCTCTTCCTCGCCGAGCCGACCGTCGCCCTCGCCGAGCGGCTGCTCCAGCTCTTCGGCCGGGACGGCAGGGTCTTCTTCTGCAACTCCGGCGCCGAGGCCAACGAGGCCGCCTTCAAGATCGGCCGGCTCACCGGACGCACGCACGTCGTCGCCGCCGAGGGAGCCTTCCACGGCCGCACCATGGGCGCCCTCGCCCTCACCGGGCAGGCCGGCAAGCGGGAGCCGTTCCTGCCGCTGCCCGGGGACGTCACCCATGTGCCGTTCGGCGACGCCCAGGCGCTGGACGCGGCCGTCACCGAGGACACGGCCCTCGTCGTCCTCGAACCCATCCAGGGCGAACTCGGCGTCGTCGTGCCGCCCACGGGCTACCTCAAGGCGGCCCGCGCCATTACGGCCGCCAAGGGCGCGCTGCTCGTGCTGGACGAGGTGCAGACCGGCGTCGGCCGGACCGGCGACTGGTTCGCGTACCAGGCCCACGAGGGCGTCCTGCCGGACGTGGTCACCCTCGCCAAGCAGCTCGGCGGCGGCCTGCCGCTCGGCGCCACCGTCGCCTTCGGCCGCGCCGCCCAGCTCCTCCAGCCCGGCCACCACGGCACGACCTTCGGCGGCAACCCGGTCGCCTGCGCCGCCGGACTCGCCGTACTCGACACCATCGCCGGCGACGGACTGCTGGAGAACGCCAAGCGGCAGGGCGAGAAGCTGCGCGAGGGCGTCGAGGGTCTCGGGCACGCCTTGATCGACCACGTCCGGGGAGCGGGCCTGCTCCTGGGTATCGTGCTCACCGAGCCGCTCGCGCCCCAGGCGCAACAGGCGGCTCAGGACGCCGGGTTCCTCGTGAACGCCGCCGCCCCCGACGTCGTACGGCTCATGCCGCCGCTGAACCTCGGGGACGACGCGGTGGCCGCGCTCCTCGGGGCGCTGCCCGGCATCCTGGACGCCGCCGGACGCGCGGGTGGGGCAGGACGATCCGGAGAATGACCGGAGAATGAGACGACGATGAGCCAGGAGCAGGATCAGGGGCGTACGGCGGGGCAGTCCGGCCAGGCCGGGCCTGCCGTGCCGCAGACCCGCACCGCGCGGCACCGCCGGATCGTGGACATCCTCAACCGGGAGCCGGTGCGGTCGCAGAGCCAGCTCGCGAAGCTGCTCGCCGACGACGGGCTGAGCGTCACCCAGGCGACGCTGTCGCGGGACCTGGACGAGCTGAACGCGGTGAAGATCCGCAACAACGACGGGGATCTGATCTACGCGGTGCCCAGCGAGGGCGGGTTCCGCACGCCGCGTGCGCCGCTGGGGGAGTCCGCGAAGGAGGAGCGGATGCGGCGGCTGTCGCAGGAGCTGCTCATTTCCGCGGAGGCCTCCGCGAATCTGGTGGTGCTGCGGACGCCTCCGGGGGCGGCGCAGTTTCTCGCGTCCGCGATCGATCAGGCCGAGTTGCAGGACATTCTCGGCACCATCGCCGGGGACGACACGCTGTTGTTGATCAGCCGGGACCCCACGGGCGGGCAGGCGCTGGCTGATCATCTGCTGCGGTTGGCCCAGAACGGCAGCTGAAGGGGCTGGTTGCGGGTCGTCGCCGGGTGCGGGTGGGTGCGGGCCGGTCGCGCAGTTCCCCGCGCCCCTTGAGGCGCCTGCCGCCTGCGGGCAGTCGTGCCGCTGGGGCGGCACGGGTGGGCGCAGGCGGCACCCTCCAGCGGGCCTGCGCTGCACCCCCGTACGGCCACCGGGGTGCCGGGGACTGTCGCATGCCGGGTGCAGCCGCATCGTGGCTGGTCGCGCAGTTCCCCGCGCCCCTGACGGGGCGCAGACGGCCCCCCGCAAGCGCCGGGTTGTGTGACCCACCCCCACGGCCACTGGGGTGCCGGGGACTGTTGCACGTCGGGTGCAGCCGCATCGTGGCTGGTCGCGCAGTTCCCCGCGCCCCTGGCGGGGCGCTCGGTCAGCCGAGCCACTCCGCCAAGTTGCCGGTGCAGCGGACCTCGTCGCCCGCGGTGATCAGGAGTGCCTCCGCGCCGGGCAGGGAGTCCAGCCACCGCAGGCCCTCGCGGGAGCCCATCGCGAAGGCCGCCGTGGCCCAGCAGTCCGCCCAGGTCAGGCGGGGAGCGACCACCGTCACCGCGACCAGGTCGGTCACCGCGGAGCGGCCCGTGCGCGGGTCCACGATGTGGTCGCCGCGCTCCGCGGTCCCGGACGTGGCCACCGCCAGCTCCCGCGCCCCCGCGGCGGAGACCACCGCGGCGAGCCCGCCCGGACGCAGCGGGTCCGACACGCCGACCCGCCAGGGCCGCCCCGTGCCCGGCGACCCGAGCAGCTGGACGTCACCGCCGCCGTTGACGCTCACCCCGGAAGCGCCGGCCGCCAGGAGCTGCCGGGCGGCGCGTTCGGTCGCCCAGCCCTTGACGATCCCGGTCGGGTCGAGCTCCCCCCGGTACCGGGTGCTGAACCACCCCTCGCTGATCCGCTCCGCCTCCGCGGCCAGCTCCAGCACCTCGGCGACCTCGGGATCGCACTGCCCGACCTCCAGCTCGCCGCGCGCCAGCCGGGAGATCTGGGTGTCCTCGCGGTAGGTGCTGAACACCTCGTCGACCCGGCGCAGCCCGGCGGCGGCCTCCTCCAGCGCCGCGCGCACCGCGTCCGGTTCCCCGCCGCGGACGTCGAGGGAGAAGACGGTCCCCATCGTCTCCACCACACGACGCTCCGCGGCGGGCGCCTCAACGGGTTCCGTCACCGTGTCAGCCACCGGCCTTGTCCAGGGCGGACTGGAGGGACTCCTGGTAGCCGGCGCTGGTGTAGGTGGCGCCGGACACGGCGTCGATGTCCGCGGTGCCGGCCTGCACGGCGGCCTGGTTGAGCTTGGGTACGGCGTTGGAGGTGACCTGGTCGCTCTGGCCGCCCTTGGGTGCCTGGACGGCCTCGGCCTTGGTGATCTTGCCGCCGCTGACGGTGATCCGCACCTGGACCGGCCCGTACTGGGTCTGCGCGACGTCGCCGGTGACCGTCCGCGCCTGGGCGGCGCCGCCGCCTCCCGGATCGGCGGGGGCGGCGGGCGCGGCGGCACGCGCCTTGTCCAGGGCGGACTGGAGGGACTCCTGGTAGCCGGCGCTGGTGTAGGTGGCGCCGGACACCGCGTCGATGTCCGCGCTCTGCGCCTGTACGACCGCCTGGTTGAGCTTGGGTACGGCGTTGGAGGTGACCTGGTCGCTCTGGCCGCCCTTGGGGGCCTGCACGGCCTCGGCCTTGGTGATCTTGCCGCCGCTGACGGTCAGCCGTACCTGCACCGCCCCGTACTGGGTCTGCGCCGCGTCGCCGGTGACCGTGCCGTCCCCGATGGGCCGGGCGCCGCCCTGCACGGACTCCGCCGCGGGCGGGGCGCCGCCCGCCGCCTCGGCCGACCCCGGGTCGGACGCGGGTTTCAGCGACAGCAGCAGCACGATCCCGGAGACGGTGGCGGCGGTCGCCAGAACGGCACGCCGGACGGGGTGACTCTTCCTCATCGCTTCTCAAGCTCCTGATGGGTGACGGGCGACCGGGGCCGACGGGCCGCCGCTCACATCTCGAACGACTCGTGGTGGATCCGGCGCGCGGGGACCCCGGCGTCCCGCAGGGCCGCGTACACCTGCTGGGCGAATCCGGGCGGCCCGCACATGAAGACGTCGTGGCGGTCGACGTCCGGGATCTTGCGGCGCAGGCTCTCCGCCGAGATGTCCGGGCGCTCCCCGTCGGGGCTGTTCACCGCGTACATCAGCCGGGCGCCGCGCTCGTCGGCGATCTTCGCCAGCTCACCCCACAGGGCCAGGTCCTGCGTGCTGTTGGCCCGGTACAGCAGGGTGATGTCGCCGGACGCGCCGGGCAGCGTCTCGAACAGGGCGCGCATCGGGGTGATGCCCACCCCTCCCGCGACCAGCAGCACCTTGCCGCGGCTGCGGCGCTGCGCGGTCAGCGCCCCGTAGGGGCCCTCCGCCCACACCCGGGTGCCGGGCTCCAGCTCGCGCAGCCGGGAGCTGTGGTCGCCGATCGCCTTCACGGTGATCCGCAGCATGTCCGGGCGGGGCGCCGCGGACAGCGAGTACGGGTGGGAGCTGAACCGCATCCCGGGGGCCAGGAACCGCCAGCGGAAGAACTGCCCCGCCTCGGCGCCCATCCGGTGCAGCCGGTGCCCGCCGATCAGCACCGACACCACGCCGGGCGTCTCCTCGATGACCGCCTGGACCCGCATCCGGTGCCGGAGGTTCAGCCGGACCGGGGTGATGATCCGGTACCACAGGACCAGCACGGTCACGGCGCCGTAGAGCCCGTACCAGAAGGTCTTGGCGGACGGGGTGACGGCGAACTCGTTGCCGGTGGTGATCTGGTGCCAGAACGTCAGGAACACCGCCGCGTACGTCAGCAGGTGCACGTGGTACCAGCCGTCGTAGGGCAGCCGGCGCCGGACCGGGCCGACGGAGAGGAGGGCGATGACGAACAGCAGGCCGGTGCCGACGGCGGCCTTGCCCATGTCCGGCAGCGTGTTGATGGAGGTGACCGTCTGGGACACGATGTCGGCGAGGGTCTTGCCCGCCTGGCGGGCGTAGCCCCACATGATCAGGAAGACGTGGGCGACGACCAGGCTCACGGTGTAGCGGCCGCTCATCGCGTGCCAGCGGGCCACCCGGTCCGAGCCGACCCGCCGTTCCAGCGCGGGCACCCGCGCCATCTGGAGCACGACCAGGGCCATCAGATATCCGGCGAGCAGGCCGGTGATCCGCCCGGCGGCGATGATCTTCCCGGTGGTGTCCGCGATGGACGGTGTGCTCGTCCACCAGAGCCACAGCACGGCCACCGCGCCCGCACCCACGGCGAGCAGCAGCGGGACGGCGGGGGAGCGGCGTGGACGGATGCGGCGCATCGTCTGGCGGCGGGCGGCACGGCCGCCGGCGAGCGTGGTGGTCACGGTTCCTCCGTGGGACTCGGCCCTTGGTCCTCACATACGTGCCGCCACGCTGGAGTGTTCAGCGGAAACCGTGGATTCGTCGCCCGTTTCAGTAGCGGGTGATCGCGGTGCGCCCGCCGGTCGTGCCGACGGCGAGGTGCGGGGCCCGCGAGGGGTCGGCCCAGCGCAGGATCCTCCGCATCGCGCTCCTCGGCACCGACACGCAACCCGCCGTGGCGCCACGCCCGTTGACGTGCAGGAAGATGCCGGCGCCCCGCCCGCGCACCGGGCGGCGGTAGTTGAAGTCCACGACCAGGGCGTGGGCGTACTGCGTGCGGTAGGTGATCAGGTGCTCGGCCTGGCTCGCCCGGCAGTCGGCCGCCCGGGGCTCGGTCCAGCGGTTGTAGACGCGCGAGGAGTTGTCCTGGCACCACCAGGAGTTCCGACGCACGGGCCGGTAGGTGTACCGGGTGCCGGAGGGGGCCGCCTCGACGCCGAAGGCGTACGGCAGCCCGTACAGCCCGGTGGGGGTGGTGCTGGTGCCCTGCTTGCGGGTCGTGCCCTCGGTGAGCCCGTTCGCGCCGAAGCGGGCCTTGGCGGACCCGGCCGCCACCCAGCGTCCGCCCCTGCGGTCCCACCAGGTGACCGTGCCGGTGGTGGACCCGGTCCGCGCCGCCACCGCGGTGACGAGCTGGGTGTCGCCCCCGGTGTCCGCCATCCGCTCCGGCAGCGTCGACGCGGGCCGCTGCGCGGTGCCGAGCGAGAGCAGGGACAGGGACAACACGAGGACGGCGACGGAGACACGACGTGGGCGCATGGCTCACATGCTGGACGGGGGCAGCGGCAACGGCAGCCCGGGAAGTCCGTCCAGACTGGTCGCGACGTGCTCCTTCTTGGTGAAGTAGGCGTCGAGGGAGACGTCGTCCTCCCTGGCGAACCGCTTCTCGTGCAGATCCCGCTCACCCTCGTACGCCATGTAGGGCACGGCGTAGCCGCAGGTGTCCCGGATCAGCTCGGCGTGCACGACGACGACCGCGCGCAGTCCGTGGGTCCACGGGTCGATGGCGGGGAAGCGGTCGAGCAGCTCCTTGAAGCGCGGGTCGTCCCGGAACACGGGTTCCCCGCGGCCGTGCACGCGCACGATGTTCGGCGGCCCCTGGAAGGCGCACCACATCAGGGTGATCCGGCCGTTCTCCCGGAGGTGGGCGACGGTCTCGGCGTTGGATCCGGCGAAGTCGAGGTAGGCGACGGTGAGTTCGTCGAGCACCGCGAAGGAGCCCTTGAGCCCCTTGGGGGAGAGGTTGACCGTGCCGTCGGCGGACAGCGGCGCGGTGGCGGTGAAGAAGACCGGCTGCTCCTCGATGAAGGTGCGGAGCCGGCCTTCGATGCGCTCATACGTTTTTCCCATGTCCACGCATTATCCGGGCAGATCCTTCGCCTGTCTAAATAATTGACGGCCTTGCGGCACGGGAAGGGGACCGCGGCCGCCCCGGCCGGCGCTTGTACGGGGCGGCCGCGGCGCCTGTCACCTCACGTGGTGAGTGTGCAGGCGGCAAGGGGGTCGGGGCCGGCGGGGCGTTCCGCGTCCGACGAGCCATACGCGCCGGCCGTCTGCCGCGTTCACCTTCCCTGCGGAAGCGGCCCGGCCGGGTCCCGGCCGGGTTCCGGCCGTTCCCGGCCGCCGTTCCGTGACCAGGCGGATTGACGAATCATGCGGACTCCTGCATACTCATGCATGTCAGCGAATGCACTGTGAGGAGAAACCCGTGACCGAGCGCGTCGTACTCGCCTACTCAGGCGGTCTGGACACCTCCGTCGCCATCGGCTGGATCGCCGAGGAGACGGGCGCCGAGGTCATCGCCGTTGCGGTCGACGTCGGCCAGGGCGGCGAGGACCTGGACGTCATCCGCAAGCGCGCGCTCGCCTGCGGTGCCGTCGAGGCCGAGGTCGCGGACGCCAAGGACGAGTTCGCCGAGGAGTACTGCCTCCCGGCGATCAAGGCCAACGCCCTCTACATGGACCGCTACCCGCTGGTCTCCGCGCTGTCCCGGCCGACGATCGTCAAGCACCTCGTCGCCGCCGCGCAGAAGCACGGCGCCACCACCGTCGCCCACGGCTGCACCGGCAAGGGCAACGACCAGGTCCGCTTCGAGGCCGGCATCGTCGCCCTCGCCCCCGACCTCAAGTGCATCGCCCCGGTCCGCGACTACGCGATGACCCGTGACAAGGCCATCGCCTTCTGCGAGGCCAAGGGCCTGCCGATCGCCACCACCAAGAAGTCCCCGTACTCCATCGACCAGAACGTCTTCGGTCGCGCCGTCGAGACCGGCTTCCTGGAGGACATCTGGAACGCCCCGATCGAGGACGTCTACGAGTACACGCAGAACCCCGCCGTGCCGCGGGAGCCCGACGAGGTGATCATCACCTTCAAGGAGGGCGTCCCCGTCGCCATCGACGGCAAGCCGGTCACCGTGCTCCAGGCCATCCAGCAGCTCAACGAGCGCGCCGGCGCCCAGGGCATCGGCCGGATCGACATGGTCGAGGACCGTCTCGTCGGCATCAAGTCCCGCGAGGTCTACGAGGCCCCCGGCGCGATCGCGCTGATCACGGCCCACCAGGAGCTGGAGAACGTCACGGTCGAGCGCGAGCTGGCCCGCTACAAGCGGCAGGTCGAGCAGCGCTGGGGCGAGCTCGTCTACGACGGCCAGTGGTTCTCCCCGCTGAAGCGCGCCCTCGACGGCTTCATCGCCGAGGCCAACCAGCACGTCAACGGCGACATCCGGATGACGCTGCACGGTGGTCGCGCCGTCGTCACCGGGCGGCGCTCGGAGTCGTCGCTGTACGACTTCAACCTGGCGACGTACGACACGGGCGACACGTTCGACCAGGCGGCGGCCAAGGGGTTCATCGACATCTACAGCCTGTCGGCGAAGATCGCGGCGAAGCGGGATCTGGCCTGACCGGTTCGGTCGCTGTGGGAGGGGAACTGCGGGTCCGTCGTGGTTGATCGCGCAGTTCCCCGCGCCCCTTTCGGGGCGCGTTTGTACATCACCTTCCTTGAGGAGCACAGGTAGTGAGCAGCAGCAGCGGTGACGTACGGCTCTGGGGCGGGCGGTTCGCCGACGGTCCCGCCGAGGCCCTGGCGAAGCTGTCCGCGTCCGTCCACTTCGACTGGCGGCTGGCCCCCTACGACATCGCCGGCTCCCGCGCCCACGCGCGCGTGCTGCACACGGCGGGGCTGCTCACCGAGGACGAGCTGACCCGCATGCTCGAAGGGCTCGACCAGCTCGAGGCCGACGTCGCCTCCGGCGCCTTCACCGGCACCATCGCCGACGAGGATGTCCACACCGCCCTGGAGCGCGGACTGCTGGAGCGGCTCGGCCCCGACCTCGGCGGCAAGCTGCGCGCCGGACGCTCCCGGAACGACCAGGTCGCCACCCTCTTCCGGATGTACCTGCGCGACCACGCCCGCATCATCGGCGGTCTGATCGCCGACCTCCAGGACGCGCTGGTGGGGCTCGCGGAGGCCCACCCGGACGTGGCGATGCCCGGCCGCACGCACCTCCAGCACGCCCAGCCGGTGCTCTTCGCCCACCATGTGCTCGCCCATGTCCAGTCCCTCTCCCGGGACGCCGAGCGGCTGCGCCAGTGGGACGAGCGCACGGCGGTGTCGCCGTACGGCTCCGGCGCCCTGGCGGGCTCCTCCCTCGGCCTGGACCCGGAGGCGGTCGCCAAGGACCTCGGCTTCGAGCACGGCAGCGCCGCCAACTCCATCGACGGCACGGCCTCCCGGGACTTCGTCGCCGAGTTCGCCTTCATCACCGCGATGATCGGCGTGAACGTCTCCAGGATCGCCGAGGAGATCATCATCTGGAACACGAAGGAGTTCTCCTTCGTGACCCTGCACGACGCTTTCTCCACCGGCTCGTCGATCATGCCGCAGAAGAAGAACCCGGACATCGCCGAGCTGGCGCGCGGCAAGTCCGGCCGCCTGATCGGCAACCTGACCGGCCTGATGGCCACGCTCAAGGCCCTCCCGCTCGCGTACAACCGCGACCTCCAGGAGGACAAGGAGCCGGTCTTCGACTCGATCGACCAGCTGGAGATCCTGCTCCCCGCGTTCACCGGGATGATGGCCACCCTCACCGTGCACCGCGAGCGGATGGAGGAACTGGCCCCGGCCGGCTTCTCCCTCGCCACCGACATCGCCGAGTGGCTGGTCCGGCAGGGCGTGCCCTTCCGGGTGGCCCACGAGGTCGCCGGCGAGTGCGTCAAGGTCGCCGAGGCGGAGGGCAAGGAGCTCAACGACCTCACGGACGAGGAGTTCGCGAAGATCTCCGCCCACCTGACGCCCGAGGTCCGCACGGTCCTCGACGTCCCCGGCGCCCTGGCCTCCCGCAACGGCCGCGGCGGCACGGCCCCCAGCGCGGTGGCGGTCCAACTGGCAGAGCTGAAGGAAAACGTCTCCCTCCAACACAACTGGGCCAAGGCACAGCACCCCTGAGGGGCGCGCCCCTCCAGGGGCGCGGGGAACTGCGCGCCAAGCCCCCACGCCGCCGCACGCACCGCGCCCCGGAGGGGACCACCCTCCCCAGGGGCGCGGGGAACTGCGCGCCAAGCCCCCACGCCGCCGCACGTACCGCGCCCCTGGAGGGGACCACCCCCTCCAGGGGCGCGGGGAACTGCGCGAGAAACCCCCACGCCGCCGCACGTACCGCGCCCCGGAGGGGACCACCCCCCCTCCAGGGGCGCGGGGAACTGCGCAAAACAGCCCCGCCCTGCACAGGGCAAACCACCCCCCGGGTTACCTTGGGCACCGCCGAACCGTAGCCAACCGACGGAGTCGACATGCCCTTCGCCCGCCTGGCCACCGCCACCACCCCCACCGCCCACCTGGGCCTGGGCCTCGCCGCGGTGGGCCGCCCCGGCTACATCACCCTCGACCGAGCCGCCGACCTCGGCGACAGCCACGACCGCACGGTCGAGAACCTCCGCACCCGCACCCACGAACTCCTCGACGCCGCCTACGCCCAGGGCGTCCGCTACATCGACGCGGCCCGCTCCTACGGCCGCAGCGAGGAGTTCCTCGCGGACTGGCTGACGAGCCGCCCCGACGTCACCGACGTGGTCGTCGGCAGCAAATGGGGCTACACCTACACCGCCGGCTGGACCACCGACGCCGAGCGGCACGAGGTCAAGGACCACTCCCTCGCCGCGTACGAACGCCAGCGCGCCGAGACCGACGCGATCCTCGGCGACCGCCTCGACCTCTACCAGATCCACTCGCTCACCCCGGACAGCCCGGCCCTCACCGACAAGGACCTGCACGCCCGCCTCGCCGAGGCGGCGGCGCAGGGCCTGACCGTCGGCTTCTCCACCAGCGGCCCCCGTCAGGCGGACGCCGTCCGCGCGGCCCTCGCCGTCACCGTCGACGGCGAACCCCTCTTCCGCACGGTGCAGTCCACCTACAACGTCCTGGAGACCTCCGCCGGCCCCGCGCTGGCCGAGGCCCACGACGCCGGACTCACCGTGATCGTCAAGGAGGGCATGGCCAACGGCCGCCTGGCCGGACCGCACGCCCCCGAGCCGTTGCGCGCCGTCGCCGAGGAGACCGGCCTGGGCTGCGACGCGGTCGCGCTCGCCTTCGTGCTCCGCCTGCCCTGGACGGGCGTCGTCCTGTCCGGCGCGGCGACCACGGTCCAGCTGGCCTCCAACCTCCACGCGGCGGCCGTCGACCTCACCGACGACCAGCTCGCCCGCCTGGCCCCGCTGGCGGAGACCCCGGAGGCGTACTGGCAGCACCGAGGCACGCTGCCCTGGCACTGACAGCCACCGCGTCGGAGCGCGCATCCTCTGAGACGCCCACACCCCGAATGAGACAAAGATGTCTCACATGCGGTACCGTCGTCTCATGGCTGTCGACCGAGACCATGTGCTGCGCAGCGCCGCGGCCCTGCTGACCCGTAAGTCCACCGCGACCATGGACGAGGTCGCCAGGGCCGCCGGGATCAGCCGCGCCACCCTGCACCGGCAGTTCGCCGGCCGGGACGCGCTGGTCCGCGCCCTGGAAGCACTGGGCATCGCCGAGTGCGAGGCCGCCCTCGCCGCCGCCCGCACCGACGAGGGGCCCGCGACCGACGCCGTACGGCGCCTGGTCGCCGAGATCGAGCCGCACGCGGGCCTGCTCGCCTTCCTCTACTCCGAGAACCAGCTGTTCGAGGGCGAGGAGCAGAACGAGGGCTGGACCAGGATCGACGAGGGCGTCGCCGCGCTGTTCCGGCGCGGCCAGTCGAGCGGCGAGTTCCGCATCGACCTCACCCCGGCCTGGCTCACCGAGGCCCTCTACGGCCTGCTCGCCTCCGCCGCCTGGGCGGTGGCGGAAGGCAGGGTCGCCCCCAAGGACTTCACCCACATGATCGTCGAGCTGCTGCTCGGCGGCGTACGACGCCCGGAGGAACCGGCGTCGAGGAAGGAATCATGACCAGCGCCATACGGCCGCGGACCACGACCGAGGAAGCGCGCCGCCCCGGCCGCTGGCTCGCCCTGTCGGTCCTCGTGCTCGCCGTCCTGCTGGTGGCCGTCGACGCGACCGTCCTCGGCCTCGCCACCCCGTACATCAGCGAGGACCTCTCACCCACCGGCTCCCAGTTGCTGTGGATCGGCGACGTCTACTCCTTCGTGCTCGCCGGACTGCTCGTGTCGATGGGCAGCCTCGGCGACCGCATGGGCCGCAAGCGGATCCTGCTGTACGGCGCCGCCGCCTTCGGCCTGATCTCCATCCTCAACGCCTACGCGCACACGCCCGAGGTGATGATCGCGGCGCGCGCCCTGCTCGGCGTCGCCGGGGCCACGCTGATGCCGGCCACCCTCGCCCTGATCCGCAACCTCTTCCACGACCCGCGTGAGCGCAGCCTCGCCATCGGCATCTGGGGCGCGACCGCGTCCGCCGGCACGGCGGTCGGACCGATCCTCGGAGGGCTGCTGCTGGAGCACTTCTGGTGGGGCTCGGTCTTCCTGATCAACCTGCCGGTCATGGCGGTCCTGGTGGTCGTCGGCATCAAGCTGCTGCCGGAGTCCCGCACCCCCGAACCGGGCCCGTGGGACCTGACCAGCGTGGCCCTGTCCCTGGCCGGCATGATCGGCGTGGTCTACGCGGTGAAGGAGACCGCCAGCCACGGCCCCGCCGCGTCCGCCCTGGCCGCGGGCCTGCTGGGCGCGACGGCGCTGTACCTGTTCGTCCGCCGCCAGCTCACCCTCCCGAAGCCCCTCCTGGACATGCGGCTGTTCCGCAGCCGGGGCTTCAGCGGGGCGGTGCTCGCCGACCTGCTGACCGTCCTCGGCCTGTCCGGCCTGGTGTTCTTCCTCTCCCAGTACCTGCAACTGGTCCAGGGGCGACGCCCGTTCGAGGCGGGTCTCGCGGAACTGCCCGCCGCGATCGGCGCGGTGGCGGCCGGTCTGATCGCCGGCCGGACCGCCCGCCGCTTCTCGGTGCGCTCGGTCGTCGCCGGCGGCCTGGCGGCGATCGGCCTGGCCCTGGCCGCTCTCACGGTCATCGGCCGGTCGACCGGCTATCCGCTGCTCGGCGCGGCGCTGCTGGTGGTCGGCGCGGGCGCGGGCTTCTCGTTCACGGTGACGGCGGACGTGATCCTCTCGAGCGTCCCCAAGGAACAGGCGGGCGCCGCCTCCGCCGTCTCCGAGACGGCGTACGAACTCGGCGCGGCCCTGGGCATCGCCGTCCTGGGCTCCATCGTCACGGGCGTCTACCGCGACTTCCCCGCCCCACCGGGCACCCCGGCCACCGCGCACGAGTCCCTGGGCAGCGCGGTGGAAGCGGCGACCCGCATGCCCGCCTCCGCCGCGGAACCCATGCTGGAAGCGGCCCGCGACGCGTTCGTCAACGGCCTCACCCTGGCAGCGGGAGCAGGAGCGGCGGTCCTCCTGACGGCGTCAGCGGCGGCGTGGTTCATGCTCCGCGACGAGAAGCTCCCCAACACCTGACCAACAAGCCCCGCAGTCACACCCGCAAGGGGCGCGGGGAACTGCGCGACAAGCCCCCACTTACCCGCAGGGAACCGGCAACCGCGGCCCGGCCGAACACCTACGCGGCCTCCTTGGCCTTGCTCGCGTACATGTCCACGTACTCCTGCCCCGACAACCGCATGACCTCCGCCATCACCGAATCGGTGACCGCCCGCAACACGTACCGGTCGCGGTCCATCCCCTCGTACCGCGAGAACTCCATCGCCTCACCGAACCGCACGGTGACCCGCCCCGGCCGGGGCAGCCCCGCCCCGCCCGGCTGCAGCTTGTCCGTGCCGATCATCGCGAACGGCACCACCGGCGCGCCGGTCATCAGCGTCAGCCGGGCGATGCCGGTGCGGCCGCGGTACAGGCGGCCGTCGGGGGAGCGGGTGCCCTCGGGGTAGATGCCGAAGACCCTGCCCTCCTCCAGCACCCGGCGCCCGGTCATGAGTGCGGCCACCCCGCCCCGGCCGCCGTCACGGTCGACGGGGATCATGCCGACGCCGGTGAAGAACCACGCCATCAGACGGCCCTTGAGGCCCTTGCCGGTGACGTACTCGTCCTTGCCGATGAAGCAGACCTGCCGGTCGCAGACCAGCGGAAGGATCATCGAGTCGATGAACGTGAGGTGATTGCCGGCCAGGATCACCGGACCGTCGCCCGGGATGTGCTCCGCGCCCTCCACCCGTGGGCGGAACATCAGGCGCATGATCGGACCGAGCACTGCCTTGATGAGCGCGAAGCGGGACAACGGGCCCTCCGGTGGGAAGCGGACGTCGACGAATGCCGTATGAGTCTGTGCAGGTGAGGACATTACTCGCGGTCCGGGGAGTCGCGCACATCGGGCTCGTGGCAGTTGACCGAGGTCTTGCGGTCTCTTGACCCGGGTCCACCTGCGCGCCCGCGCCCGCGTGCGACGGGAAAGCGACCGTCACGCTGTGACGCAGCTCGCCCAGGCCCGCGCCCCGCCGGGTACCCGCACCCCCCGGAGCGAACCGGACGCCCCATCACATCACCCCCGGAATACGACAGACGTACGTCAAACACAGGAGGGCGTACGTCACGCGACACCACCCGTCTGTTCGGCTCGATGCCTCCCCCGCGTCAACCGTGCGCACCTACGATCGGCCCGCACCGCACCAGCCGACACAGGAGGCGTTCATGGCGACACGGGAGTCGAACGAACAGGCGAGCGGGACCGGACGGCGGGCCCTGCTCGGGGCGGCGGTCCTCGGCGCGGGCGGCACCGTCCTCGGACTCGGCGGCACGGCCGGCGCGGTCCCGAACACCGGACACGGGCCCGCGCGGGGACGCGGCCGGGGCCTGAGCGGCCTGCCCGTGCCGACGATCGTGGGCCACCGGGGCGCCAGCGGCTACCGGCCCGAGCACACCTTCGGCTCGTACCAGCTCGCCCTCGACATGGGCGCCGACATCGTCGAGGCCGGCGACCTGGTGGCCACCAAGGACGGCCACCTCGTCTGCCGGCACGAGCCGGAGATCGGCGGCACCACCGACGTCGCCGACCACCCCGAGTTCGCCGGCCGCCGCACCACGAAGACGCTGGACGGCGTCCAGGTCACCGGCTGGTTCACCGAGGACTTCACGCTCGCCGAGCTCAAGCGGCTGCGGGCGGTGGAGCGCATCCCCGCCAACCGCCCGCACAACACCCTGTACAACGGCCGCTGGGAGATCCCCACCTTCGAGGAGGCGCTGCGCTGGCAGGACGAGCAGACCCGTGCGCGCGGCAAGCAGGTGTGGATCTACCCCGAGCTCAAGCACCCCACCTACTTCCGCAAGCTGGGCCTCGGCCTGGAGGAGCGGGTGGTGGGACTGCTGCGCAAGCACCGCAAGGACCGCGGGAACTCGCCGGTGATCCTCCAGTCGTTCGAGCCGACCAGCGTCCGGCGCCTGAGCAAGCTCGTGGACAACCCGCTGGTGGTGCTGCTGTCCGACGCCGCGAGCCGCCCCTGGGACTTCGTCGAGACCGGCGACCCGCGCACCACGGCCGACCTCGTCACCCCCAAGGGTCTGAAGGAGATCGCCTCCTACGCGCAGGGCATCGGCCCCACGCTCGACCTGGTCATCCCGCGCGACGCCTCGGGCCGGCTCACCGAGCCCACCACCCTGGTCCGTGACGCCCACCGCGCGGGCCTGATCCTGCACCCGTACACGATGCGCAACGAGAACCCGTTCCTGTCCGCGGAGTTCCGCAAGGGCTCCGACCCCGATGCCTACGGCGACGTCTTCGGCGCCTACCGCGTCTACTTCGCCACCGGCATCGACGGCGTCTTCACCGACAACCCGGACACCGGGCTGCTGGCCCGCGAGGACTTCGTCAACCGCTGACCCGCCCCGCCCCGGAAGGGGTGAGGTACGTCCGTCCCGGGCAACCCCGCCCGGGGCGGACGGGTCGTTGCGCGTGTGAGGACAACCGACCCGCCGCTCGCGTACGACCCGCCGCTCGCCCACGACCTGGTCGCCGTGCCGCGCCTGATGGCGCTGCTCGGTCCGCTGCTCGTCGCGGAGGCCGCCGCCGAGGCGTCCGGAGGCGGCGCCGAACCGGGCGACCTGGAACAGGCGGTCTGGCTCCGGCTCCTCGAGCGGCTCCACCGTGACGGACCGCCGGACGACCCGCCGCTGTGGCTGCGTCGCGCGGTCCGCGCGGAGGCCCGCCGCGTCCGCCGTACCGCCCGCCGTGAGACGGCGCTGACCCGCGAACCCGCCGACGCCGGCCGGCACGACCCGGAACGGCTCGCGCTCGCCGCCGCCCGCCGCCGCGCCCTGCGTGACGCGGTGCGCAGGCTCCCCGGCCGCTGCCCCGGCCTGCTCGCCGCGCTGCTGTCCCCGCACGATCCGACATACCGGGAAATCGCAGGGGAGTTGGGTATCTCACAGGGCAGTCTCGGCCCGGAACGCTCCAGATGCCTGGGATGTCTGCGTCGTTTACTCGCGGCGGAGGTTGCGGCGGGCTGAGGACGGGGATAGGAGTGAGGGACAACAGGTGATCAGGTGAGCGGGAGGCGTGCGCACATGGGCATGAGCGTGACCATCTCTGCGGCGGCCGAGCAGGACGCGGAGCAGATCTTCAGGTTGCAGTACCTGTGCTTCCAGAGCGAGGCGGCCCTCTACGGCAACTACCGCATCGATCCCCTGGTCCAGACCCTCGACTCGGTCCGCGAGGAGGTCGCCGGGGACTGCGTGTTCGTCGCGCGTCTCGGCGACGAGATCGTCGGGTCGGTGCACGGCAGGATCACCGAGGACGGCGCCGCCGCGATCGGCAAGCTCTGCGTCCACCCCCGTCTCCAGGGCCACGGCATCGGCGCCCGGCTGCTCAAGGCGGCCGAGGCGGCCCTCGCCGGCGAGCGCGGCGCCCGCACCTTCCGGCTGCACGCCGGTCACCGCAGCGAGAGCAACCTCCGCCTCTACAGCAAGGTCGGCTACCAGCGCGTGGGCACGTCCCGCGGCGCCGACGGCGTACCGATGATCGTGCTGGAGAAGACGGCGGAGACGTACGCGACGACCGCCTGACCGAGCGTCCGCGACGGACCGGCCGGCCGCCGCCCGTCAGGCGGCCGGCTCCTCGACGCGCGCCCGGCGCAGCCAGTACACGGCGGTCAGCGGCAGCAGCACCGGGATGAAGAGATAGCCCATCCCGTAGTCGGACCACACGGTGGCGTCGGGGAAGGCGGACGGCTCCACCAGCGTCCAGGTGCCGACGGTCAGCACGCCCACCAGCTCGGCGGCGCAGCACACCAGCGCCGCCCTGCGGGCCCTCTCCCCGCCGCGCACCAGCGTGTACGTGATGAAGCCGTAGACCACGCCGGCCAGCGCGGACAGCGTGTAGGCGAGCGGCGCGCGGTCGAACTCGGTGGCGATCTGGTAGGCCGAGCGCGACACGGCGCCCACCACCATCACCCCGTACAGCCAGACCAGCAGCAGTCCGGGCCCGCTCGCCAGCCGGGTCCGCCCCGGCCTCTTGTGGGTCGCGGTCATCTCAGCCTCCCCAGATGTCGAACAGCCGCACCTCGAGCACGGCCAGCACCACGCCGCTCGCGGCGACGGTCAACGATCCCCAGCGGGAGCGCTCGCCCAGCGACAGGAAGCCTGCCGCCGGGACACAGGCGAACGAGCCCAGCAGATACGCCACGAAGATCGTCGTGCCCTGCTCCGGCTTCTCGCCCCGGGCCAGCTGCACGATCCCGACCACCAGCTGCACCAGCGCCAGCAGCGTCACCACGGCCATGCCGATGAAGTGCCAGTCCTTCGTCGGCTGGTCACGGTAGGCGGCCCAGCCGCACCAGGCGGCGAGCAGCAGCGCGGCGACAGCGGTCACCACGGTCAGGACATCCAGCATGGCAGGGAGCCTATTACGCCGGAAAAGCCCCGCCGTCCCCGCCCCCGCGAGCAACGGGCCCGGGGCCCTCGGTGACGAGTCCGGCGGCGACCGCCCATCTGTGGATCCGCGCGTGCGCGCCCCCGCCGGGCGCCGGCGCCGGCGTGCGCACCGGACCCGGGGCGGTCTCGATCAGACGGGCCATCGTCCAGGCGAGCCCGTAGCAGTCGTCCGGCCCGAAACAGCCGGCCAGGGCCTCCGCCTCGGCGAGGCTCAACGGGCGCGGGATCGCGTCCAGTTGCCGCGCCCTGCGGTCGATCTCGGCTTCCTCCCCGGTCTCCTCGCCGGGCAGCGGTCCGTCCGCCACGAAGGCGCTCACCTCGGGTCTCATGCCGTCATGATGCGCCACGGCCGGATCCGGCCCCGTCCGGCGGGACCGTATGGTCGATGGCATGACCATTCATGCGCGTGCCCTGCTCTTCGACAACGACGGGACCCTGGTCTCCTCCCTGGAGTCCGTCAACCGCTGCTGGACGCGGTGGGCCGTGGAGTACGGGCTCACGGCCGAGGACTTCGCGCGGGTGGAGCTGCACGGGCGGCCGGCCGCCGAGATAGCCGCCGACCTGCTGCCCGCCCATGTCGTGCCGCAGGCCGTCGCGCGCATCGAGGACCTGGAGGTGGAGGACGTCGCCGACGGCGGGGTCCGTCTCCTGCCCGGGACCGAGGAGTTCCTCGCCGGACTGCCCGCCGAGCGCTGGGCCGTGGTCACCTCCGCCACCCGGCGCCTTGCCGAGGCCCGGCTCGCGGCCGTCGGCATCCTGCCCAAGACCCTGATCGCCGCCGACGACATCACCCGCGGCAAGCCCGACCCCGAGCCCTACCTGCTCGCCGCCCGCACGCTCGGCGTCGACCCCGCCGACTGCGTCGTCTTCGAGGACGCCCCCGCCGGGCTCCAGGCCGGCCGCGCCGCCGGCATGACGACCGTGGCCTTGGCCACAACCCACCGTGCCGAGGAGCTGACCGCCGACCTGGTGGTGACGGACCTGTCGGCCCTGTCCGCACTGGTCACCGGCACCGGGATCGAGATCTCCGTACGGCCCTGACGTGCGGCTGCGCGTGTCCACGGCCGTCCACTATGCGGACGGCCGGGTCCGTTCAGCAGTGAACGTCTGCTTTACTGACCGCATGACCACGACGAGCGACCGCACCCCTGCGACCGAGGCGACCATGACGCCCGGTGCTCGTTGTATGTGTCCGCGCCGAATGCGCGCCTGCTAGAGGGCCCCCGCACCGCCTGAGCCTCGCGCCCCGAAGCGAGAGCCGGCTCACGTCCGCCCGCGTGCCCCGCACGCGCGACCGAGCCACGCCCCGCGCACGTTTCCTTCCGGACCCCCGCATGTCCGCGGGATCCGTGCCGCCCTGCCGCCCTTCCCTGCATGCCCGTGCCCGGCGCCCACGACGCGCCGCGCACTCGACAGTGACGGAAACCCACGTGATCACCACCTCGGGCCTCACGAAGGTCTATCGGACTCACCGCTCACGCGGCCGCGAGGTCACCGCCCTCGATGGCGTCGACCTGCACGTCCGCGAAGGCGAGGTCTACGGCGTCATCGGCCAGTCCGGCGCCGGCAAGTCCTCCCTCATCCGCTGCGTCAATCTGCTGGAGCGTCCCACCTCCGGCACCGTGACCGTGGCCGGCCAGGACCTCACCGCGCTCGCCGGCCGCGGCCCCCGCGCCGGCCGGGAGCTCCGCCAGGCGCGCAGCCGCATCGGCATGGTCTTCCAGCACTTCAACCTGCTGTCCTCGCGCACCGTGCAGGACAACGTCGAACTTCCGCTGGAGATCCTCGGCACGTCGGGGAAGGAACGTTCCCGCAAGGCGCTGGAACTGCTCGACCTCGTCGGCCTCGCCGACAAGGCCAAGGCCTACCCCGCCCAGCTCTCCGGCGGCCAGAAGCAGCGCGTCGGCATCGCCCGCGCCCTCGCCGGCGACCCCAAGGTGCTGCTCTCCGACGAGGCCACCAGCGCCCTGGACCCGGAGACCACCCGCTCGATCCTGACGCTGCTGCGCGACCTCAACCGCCAGCTCGGCCTCACCGTCCTGCTCATCACGCACGAGATGGACGTCGTGAAGTCGGTCTGCGACTCGGCCGCCCTCATGGAGAAGGGCCGCATCGTCGAGTCCGGCACGGTCGCCGACCTGCTGGCCACCCCCGGTTCGGAACTCGCCGCCGCGCTGTTCCCCGTCGGCGGCGAGGCGAGCGGCGACGACCGCACCGTCCTCGACGTGACCTTCCACGGCGAGAGCGCCACCCAGCCGGTCATCTCCCAGCTCTCGCGCACCTACAACATCGACATATCGATCCTCGGCGCCGCCATCGACACCGTCGGCGGACTCCAGGTCGGCCGCATGCGCATCGAACTGCCCGGCCGCTACGAGGACAACGTCGTGCCCATCGGCTTCCTGCGCGAGCAGGGCCTGCAGATCGACGTCGTCGGCCACGACGAGCCCGCGCTGGTGAAGGAGGGTGCCAAGTGACCTGGTCCGAGATGCAGCCGCTGCTGGAACAGGCCTGTACCGAGACGCTGGTCATGGTCGGCTGGTCCACCCTGATCGCCGTCGTCGGCGGCCTCCCGCTCGGCATCCTGCTGGTCCTCACCGACAAGGGCGGACTGCTCCAGAACACCGTGGTGAACAAGGTCATCGGGCAGATCGTGAACATCGGCCGCTCGCTGCCGTTCATCATCCTCATGGTCGCCCTGATGAACTTCACCCGCTGGGTCACCGGCACCACCATCGGCAGCGAGGCCGCGATCGTGCCGCTCGCCATCGGCGGCATCCCCTTCTTCGCGCGGCTCGTCGAGACGGCCGTGCGCGAGGTGGACCACGGGCTCGTGGAGGCCGTGCAGGCGATGGGCGGCAACACCTGGACCATCGTCCGCAAGGTCCTCGTCCCCGAGGCGCTGCCCTCGCTGATCGCCTCCACCACCACCACGGTCATCGCGCTCATCGGCTACTCCGCCATGGCCGGCACCGTCGGCGGCGGCGGACTCGGCGACCTCGCCG
Organism: Streptomyces lusitanus; assembly: GCF_042647945.1. Classification (NCBI taxonomy): domain Bacteria; kingdom Bacillati; phylum Actinomycetota; class Actinomycetes; order Kitasatosporales; family Streptomycetaceae; genus Streptomyces; species Streptomyces lusitanus. The sequence goes on along the minus strand of NZ_JBHRWL010000019.1, from coordinate 188,998 downwards.
TCCGCTACGGCTACCAGCGCTTCGAGACCGGCCTGATGTGGATCACCGTCGCGGTCCTCGCCGTGGCCATCTCGCTGATCCAGTTCGCCGGCGACTTCGCCGCCCGCGCCCTGCACCGCCGCGGCGCCCGCTCCGGACCCGGTCCGAGGCTGCGGCTGCTGAAGAGCGGCGAGCCCGCCACCGCCGACGTCGGCAAGGTCGCGTAGCCGCCGGCCGGGCCGCCCGGCCCCCCTCCCCGGACTCCCCGTGCACCAAGACGGGGTCGCACCACCCAAGGAAAGGCGCTTTTCGTGCGTAACACCGCCAAGATCACCACCGCCGTCCTCGCCGCCGGAGCCCTCACCCTCGGGCTCACCGCCTGCGGCGCGGACCAGGACGCCGCCTCCGACACCTCCGGCCCGCTGGTCGTCGCCGCGAGCCCCGTGCCCCACGCCGAGATCCTGAACTTCGTGAAGGACAACCTCGCCGAGAAGGCCGGCCTCGACCTCGAGGTCAAGGAGTTCACCGACTACGTCACCCCGAACACCGCGACGGAGGACGGCTCGGTCGGCGCCAACTACTTCCAGACCCAGCCCTACCTCGACGACTTCAACAAGAAGAACGGCACCCACATCGTGTCGGTCGTCGACGTGCACCTGGAGCCGCTCGGCCTCTACTCGCACAAGGTGAAGAAGGCCGACGAGCTGAAGAGCGGCGCGACGATCGCGATCCCCAACGACACCGTCAACGAGGGCCGCGCCCTCCAGCTGCTCGCCGCGAACGGCCTGCTCACCCTCAAGGACGGCGTCGGCACCTCGGCGACCCCCGCGGACATCACCGAGAACCCCAAGAAGCTCACCTTCAAGGAGCTCGAGGCCGCCCAGACCCCGCGCTCCCTGGACGACGTCGACGCCGCCGTGGTCAACGGCAACTACGCCATCGAGGCCGACCTGAAGCCCGCCGAGGACGCCCTGGTCCTCGAGAAGGCCAAGGACAACCCGAACAGCAACCTCCTCGCCGTCAAGGAGGGCCAGGAGGACGACCCGCGCGTCAAGAAGCTCGCGAAGCTCCTCACCTCGCCCGAGGTGAAGAAGTTCATCGAGGACACCTACGCCGGCTCGGTGCTCCCCTCCTTCTGATCCGCTCCGGTCCGTTCCGGTCCGCCCTCACCGCACCGCGACACCCGCCACGGGGTCCGACTCCGCGCCGCTCGGCGACGGGGGAGGACCCCGTCGTGCGTTCCGGTGCTTTCATGCTGCATGCTGGGCAGTTCAGCAGCACCCGACGGTCTCTCAGGTTACGGAGCCACGCATGACGAGCACCTTCCCCGACATCTCCCTCAGCACGGAGCGGTTGGTGCTGCGTCCCCTCGACGCGGACGACGTCCCCGCCCTCGCCGCGATGATGAGCGACGAGCAGGTGGGCGCCTGGACCGCCGTCCCGCAGCCGTTCACCGAGGACACCGCCCGCACCTGGATCACCGAGTACGCGCCCGCCGAGCGCGCCGCGGGGCACGGCCTCGACCTCGCCGTCGCCGAGTTCCTCACCCAGCGCCTGGTCGGCCTCATCCGGCTCACCCGCACCAACTGGCACGTGCGCTCCACCGAGCTGTCGTACATCGTCGCCCCCTGGGCGCGCGGCGAGGGCTACGCCTCCGAGGCCGCCCTCGCCACGGCGCAGTGGCTGTTCGGCGACCAGAAACTCCAGCGCGTCGAGCTGCGCACCGCCGCCGACAACACCGCCGCCCAGCAGGTCGCCCAGAAGATCGGCTGCATCAGCGAGGGCGTGCTGCGCAACGCCTGCATAGCCCGCGTCCGCGGCGAGGACGGCGGCTGGAGCGAGGTGCGCACCGACTACATCGTGTGGAGCCTGCTGCCCGAGGACATCGAGGGCGCGGACGGACAACTGGCCGACAGCGGAGGCTTCCCCGGCTACACCGACTGGAACTGAGTCCGAGGGGCGTCCGGCGGACCACACCGGCGAAGCGGCCCGTGACCGCACCAGGTAATCTCAGCAGACCGCCTCCGGGCGGAACAGCCGACGACGACCTGCGCGAACCCCAGGAGACTGACGACGATGGCCGACCGGGTCACGGTGATCGGCTGGGACGGCTCGCCGCTCACCGACGCGGCACGCGCCGCACTCGGCGCCGCCACGCTGGTCGCCGGCGCCGCACACCACCTGGCGCTCCCCGAGGTGCCCGCCGCGGCCGAGCGCATCCGCCTCGGCTCCGTCTCCCTCGCCGCCCGCCGTATCGCCGCGCACCGCGGCACGGCCGTCGTGCTCGCCGACGGCGACCCCGGCTTCTTCGGCGTCGTACGCACCCTGCGCGCGCCGGAGTTCGGCCTGGAGGTCGAGGTCGTGCCCGCCGTCTCCTCGGTCGCCGCCGCCTTCGCCCGGGCCGGCATGCCCTGGGACGACGCGGAGGTGGTCGTCGCCCACCCGCGCACCCTGCGCCGCGCGGTGAACGTGTGCCGGGCCCACACCAAGGTGGCGGTGCTCACCTCGCCCGGCGCCGGACCCGCCGAACTCGGCCTGCTGATGGAGGGCGTGCACCGCTCCTTCGTCATCTGCGAGGAACTCGGCACCGAGCGCGAACAGGTCACTGTCGTCACCTCCGACAAGGCCGCCGACCACACCTGGCGCGACCCCAACGTGGTCATCGTCATCGGCGGCCCGGTGGCCGCCGGCGACACCGCCGGCTGGATCGCCGGACGCGACCCCTCCGCCGGACCGCGCGGCTGGACGCTGCCCGCGGGGGAGTACGGCGGCGACCTCGGCGAGGGCGAGCGGGAGCCCGTCCGCATCGGCCAACTCGCCCGCCTCGGGCCGGGCCTGGGCGACCTCGTCTGGGACATCGGCTGCGGCTCCGGCGCGTTCGCCACCGACGCCGCACGGGCCGGGGCGGCCGTCATCGCCGTCGACCGCGACCGGGACGCCTGCGCCCGCACCGACGCCGCCGCGCGCCGCCACGGCGTCCAGATGCAGATCGTCCACGGCACCGCGCCGCAGGTCCTGGAGAACCTCCCCGAACCCGACGTGGTCCGGGTCGGCGGCGGGGGAGCGGCCGTGGTCTCCGCCGTGGCCGACCGCCGCCCGCAGCGCATCGTCACGCACGCCGCCACCCGCGACGCCGCGGAACTGATCGGCCGGAACCTGACGGAACACGGCTACCGCGTCGAGTGCGCCCTGCTCCAGTCCGTCGAACTCGACACGCGGGCCTGGACGGAGAAGGAACGGAGCGTCGCGTTCCTGCTCAGCGGGGTGCTGCCCGCCCGAGGCCGCTGAGCCGCATTGCCGTCCCCGTGATCGGTTTGTCTTACCGCGCGCGGTAGGCTGGCCGATCGTTGTACCGCACTGGTCACCCGACGCTTCGTCGGCCAATGTCCAAAAAGCGCGCCCGTTTTGGGGTGGGTCGTGGTACGGCAGGAACCGGAGGACGCGCAACGTGGCGCAGTCCACAGCGGAACCGTCGCCGATCAAGCTGACGCGACGGCGGTGCGCCCGCGACAATGCCAGTGAATGGCTTTGTCGCCTTTTCCGGGCGGGCCGTTCGTGCCGCTGGGGACGCACGCTCGTTCTTCAGTGTGGGGCGGTCGGTGCGCCGTTCCGGGTGAGCTGGTCGTAGGAGCACTAACCGATGGGCGAGGGGTACGCATGACCGACACCGGCCAGGTCCCGGGCGAGGGACTGCCGGAGAACGCAGGCAGGGTGGAGCAGCCGGGCGTCACCGCGCCGGACGCGTACACCTACCTCTCCGACAGTCCCGCCGAGGACGTAGACCTGCTGCTGCCGGGCGCCCAGGGCGCCTGGGGCAACGAGATCGCGCCGCCCGCGCCCGCGCCGGTCGTCGAGACCGTCCACCAGCCGGGCCCGCACGAGACGGACGGCCGCGACAGCGGCTCCGTCGACCTCGGCGGCGTCCGCCCGCCCGAGCCGCAGCAGCCGGCGCCCGCGCCTGCGCCGTCCGCGGCTCCGGCCACGCCGCGCCGTCCGCTGCACCTCGGCCCGCCGCTGCCCGACCTGTCCGCGAGCCCGGTCCGCTCCCTCGCCGACCGCGGCCCCGCCGACCTGCCCGCCCGCCAGCCGGGCCCGCCGACCCTCGGCCCGGAGTACCTCGACGTCCCGCGCACGCCTGAGGCGGCGTCTTCGCACGCCACGCCGTGGGTGGCCCAGGGCGCGGCGGCTCCGGCCGCGGCGCTCGCGGACGCGGCCCAGGCGGCCGTCGCCCGGGTCGCCACCCAGGCGGTCGGCACGGCGGTCGCCCCCGAGGGCGAGCAGACGCCTGCGGCGGCTCACGAGGAGCAGGCCGCGCCGGTCGCGCCGGTGGTGCCGGGCCCGGGTGCGCCCGGGGACGCGGTGGTTGGTGGTGACGCGGGCGTTGGCGACGCGGGCGGTGGCGACTCGGGCGGTGACGCTGGGGCGTCGGTGCCGGTGGACGTTGCTGCTGACGCGGCGCCGGTGGGCGCTGTGGTGCCGGACGCGCCGGACGCCGGTGAGGTGGGGCACGGTGACGTGCCCGTGGCTGAGGGCGAGGGCGCGGAGGGGCCGCAGGAGGCTGTGGTTCCGGAGGTGTCGGCCGTCCAGGAGCAGCCTGTCGGCCCGGAGCCTGTCACTCAGGAGCCCGTCGCTCAGGAGCCGCAGGACACCGGGGCGGCCGTGGTCGTGCCCGAGCAGACCCAGGCGCCGGAGGCCGTCGTGGCGGACGGGCAGGACGCCGCCGCCCAGGCCGCTGTCGCCGAGGCGGCCGACGTCGCCGCGCCGCAGGCGCCCGCTGACGAGACCGCCGGTACGCCGGAGGCCCCGGCCCACGTCGACGCCGTTGCCGACGTGCCGCAGGACGCCCCTGTCGCCCAAACCCTCGCGCCCGAGGCCGTTCCCGCACCGGAGGCGCCGGAAGCGCCGGAACCCGCGCCGGTGCCGGATGCCGTAGCGGCGCAGGGCGCCCAGGCGCCGGAGGCCCCGGCCGCCGACGCCGCCGTACCGGCGGTCGACACCGCCGTACCGGCCGCCGAGGACCCGGCGACCGTGGCCGCCCCGGTCCCGGATCAGGAACAGGCCCCTGAGCAGGAGCAGGCCACGGACCAGGCGCCCGCGCCGGAAGCCGCGGCCCCCGCGGCGGACCCGGCCGCGGAGACCCCTCCGGCTCCCGAGCCCGCCCCGGGAACCGCGACCCCGGTCGAGCCCCGGGCGACCCCGGAGCCTCCGACCGCCCCCGACGCCGTGCAGGGCCCCCAGCAGACGCCCGCGCACGCGACCCCGCTGCCCGGCACCCTGCCGCTCGAGCCGCAGGCGGACGAGTCGCTGGGCCGGTTCGTCCCCGTGGACGGCACCGTGCCCACCGCGCCCCATCTCGCCCCCACCCCGCCGCAGGGCGTGACCGTCCCCGAGGAAGCGCCCGCCGAGACCGCCCCCGCGGAGGCCCCGGCCGCCCCCGCGGAGGCCCCGGCCGTGCCCGTGGACGACCAGGCGCCCGTCGCCGTCGTACCGCCGGCGCCCGCCGCCGACGCCGAGGCCGAGGTCGCGCAGAACGCCGACGACATGGACACCCAGGGCGTCGGCGTCGAACCCGAGCCCGCCCCGCGGGCGGAGCCCGCCGGACCGGCCGCCCCCGGCTACGCGGACGCCGAGCGCGAGGCCGTGCTGAAGGTCATGCGCGAGCGCCGGGACATCCGAAACGGCTTCCGTGGCGACCCCATCCCGCACGAGGTGCTGCTGCGCGTCCTGGAGGCCGCCCACACCGCGCCCTCCGTCGGGCACTCGCAGCCCTGGGACTTCGTCGTCATCCGCTCCGAGGAGACCCGGCGCCGGATGCACGAACTGGCGATGCGTCAGCGCGACGCCTACGCCAAGACGCTGCCCAAGGGCCGGGCCAAGCAGTTCAAGGAACTGAAGATCGAGGCCATCCTCGACACCCCGGTGAACATCGTCGTCACCGCCGACCCCACCCGCGGCGGCCGCCACACCCTCGGCCGCCACACGCAGCCGCAGATGGCGCCGTACTCCTCCGCGCTCGCCGTGGAGAACCTCTGGCTCGCCGCCCGCGCCGAAGGGCTCGGCGTCGGCTGGGTCAGCTTCTTCGACGAGCGCGAGATGGTCCGCGCCCTGGACCTGCCCGAGCACCTGGAGGTCGTCGCCTACCTGTGCGTCGGCTACGTCGACGAATTCCCGGACGAGCCCGAGCTGATGCAGGCCGGCTGGTCCAAGCGCCGCCCCCTGTCGTGGGTGGTGCACGAGGAGACGTACGGCCGCCGCGCCCTGCCCGGAGAGGACCCCCACGACCTGCTTGCAGAGACCGTCGCGCAGATCCGCCCGCTGGACGCCAAGGCGCTCGGCGAGGCCTGGGAGCGCCAGAAGCGCATGACCAAGCCGGCCGGAGCGCTCGGCATGCTGGAGATCATCTCCGCCCAGCTGTCGGGGCTGTCCCGGCAGTGCCCGCCGCCGATCCCGGAGCCCGCGGCCGTCGCGATCTTCGCCGGCGACCACGGGGTGCACGCCCAGGGCGTCACCCCCTGGCCGCAGGAGGTCACCGCGCAGATGGTGGCGAACTTCCTCGGCGGGGGAGCGGTGTGCAACGCCTTCGCCGCCCAGGTCGGCGCCGAGGTCTGCGTGGTTGACGTGGGCGTCTCCGCCGACCTGCCGGCCACGCCCGGCCTGCTGCCGCGCAAGATCCGCGCCGGCACGTCCGACATGACCGCCGGGCCCGCGATGACCCGCGAGGAGGCCAAGCAGGCCGTCGAGGTGGGCATCGAGACGGCCCGCGACCTGGTCGCGGCCGGCAACAAGGCCCTGCTCACCGGCGAGATGGGCATCGCGAACACCACCGCGTCCGCGGCCCTCATCTCCGTGTTCACCGGCGCCGACCCGGCGGAGGTCACCGGCCGCGGCACCGGCATCAACGACGAGACCCTCGCCCGCAAGACCGACGTGGTGCGCCGCGCGCTGGAGCTGCACCAGCCGGACCCGTCCGACCCGCTCGGCGTGCTGGCCGCGGTCGGCGGTTTCGAACACGCGGCCATCGTCGGCCTGCTGCTCGGCGGTGCGTCGCTGCGCACGCCGGTGATCCTGGACGGCGTCAGCGCCGGCGCCGCCGCGCTGGTCGCCCGGGCCATCGCGCCCGAGGTCCTCGCGGCCTGCATCGCCGGCCACCGCAGCGCGGAGCCCGGCCACGTGGCCGCGCTCAACAAGCTGGGCCTGCGCCCGCTGGTCGACCTCGACCTGCGCCTCGGCGAGGGCACGGGCGCCCTGCTCGCGCTCCCCCTGGTCCAGAGCACGGCCCGCGCCATGCACGAGGTCGCGACCTTCGACTCGGCGGGCGTGACGGAGAAGTAGAAGGCGCCTCATCGAGGCCTGGGGTGGTCGTGGGCACACGCCGGGTGGTCGTGGGCAGTCGTTCCTCCCCCAGCGCCTTAAGGGCCTGGGAGGTACCCCCAGGCGGAACGGGTGGGCACGACCACCCCACAGCCGGCACCCGGCGTCCCCCTGCCCACCCACCGGACACCGGACCCGCCAGAACCCCGGCCCCTTTAAAATTCGCACGTCAGGGCTACCGCACGCCGCAAGAGGAGCCGTCCCGCATGGCCGAACACCCCGCCTACCCCGTAGGCCTCCGCCTCACCGGCCGCCGGATCGTCGTCCTCGGCGGCGGCCAGGTAGCCCAACGCCGCCTCCCCGCCCTGATCGCCGCCGGCGCCGACATCCACCTGGTGTCCCCCGAGGCCACCCCCTCCGTGGAGGCCATGGCGGACGCCGGCGAGATCACCTGGCACCGCCGTCCGTACGCCGACGGCGACCTCGCCGACGCCTGGTACGCGCTGATCGCCACCAGCGACCCCGACGCGAACGCGGCGGCCTCCGCCGAGGCGGAGCACCACCGCGTCTGGTGCGTCCGCTCCGACGACGCCGACCAGGCCACGGCCTGGACTCCGGCGACCGGCCACAGCGAGGGCGTCACCGTCGCGGTGCTCACCACCGACGCGCGCGGACGCGACCCCCGGCACACCGCCGCCATCCGCGACGCCGTGGTCGAGGGACTGCGCGACGGCACCCTCGTCGCCCCGCACCACCGCACCCGCACCGCGGGCGTCGCCCTCGTCGGCGGCGGCCCCGGCGACCCGGACCTCATCACCGTGCGCGGCCGACGCCTGCTCGCCGAGGCCGACGTCGTCATCGCCGACCGGCTCGGGCCGCGCGACCTGCTCGCCGAACTCCCGCCGCACGTCGAGGTGATCGACGCGGCGAAGATCCCGTACGGCCGGTTCATGGCCCAGGAGGCCATCAACAACGCGCTGATCGAGCACGCCAAGCAGGGCAAGTCCGTGGTCCGCCTCAAGGGCGGCGACCCGTACGTCTTCGGCCGCGGCATGGAGGAACTGCACGCCCTCACCGAGGCCGGCATCCCCTGCACCGTCGTCCCCGGCATCTCCAGCTCCATCTCCGTGCCCGGCGCGGCCGGCATCCCCGTCACCCACCGCGGTGTGGCGCACGAGTTCACCGTGGTCAGCGGCCATGTCGCCCCCGACGACGAACGCTCCCTGGTCGACTGGCCCTCGCTGGCCAAGCTGACCGGCACCCTGGTGATCCTCATGGGCGTCGACAAGATCGGCCGGATCGCCGAGACCCTCGTCGCGCACGGCAAGTCCCCGGACACCCCGGTCGCCCTCGTCCAGGAGGGCACCACCGCCGCCCAGCGCCGCGTCGACGCGACCCTCGCCACGGTCGCCGAGACCGTCGTCGCCCAGGAGGTGAAGCCGCCGGCGGTCATCGTCATCGGCGACGTCGTGGCCGTCGGCCCGGACGGGACGGCCGCCTGACATGGGCGAGATCATCACCGTCGACGACCCCGACGACCCGTGCCTGCACGACTACACGAACCTCACGGACGTCGAGCTGCGCCGTCGCCGCGAACCCGCCGAGGGCCTGTTCATCGCCGAGGGCGAGAAGGTCGTCCGACGCGCCGGGGACGCCGGGTACACGATGCGCTCCATGCTGCTGACGCAGAAGTGGGTCGACGTCATGCGGGACGTCATCGACCGCTCCGACGCCCCGGTGTACGTCGTGGAGCCCTCGCTCGCCGAACAGGTCACCGGCTACCACGTGCACCGCGGCGCGCTTGCCTCCATGCAGCGCCGTCCGCTGCCCGAGCCCGCCGACGTGCTCCGCACGGCCCGCCGCGTCGTCGTCATGGAGTCGGTCAACGACCACACCAACATCGGCGCGATCTTCCGCTCGGCCGCCGCCCTCGGCATGGACGCTGTCCTGCTCTCCCCGGACTGCGCCGACCCGCTGTACCGCCGCAGCGTCAAGGTCTCCATGGGCGCCGTCTTCTCCGTGCCGTACGCCCGCCTGGAGACGTGGCCCAAGGACCTGACGACGGTGCAGGACGCGGGCTTCACCGTGCTCGCCCTCACCCCGGACGACCGCGCCCGCACCCTCGACGAGACGGCCCCGCACCGCATGGACCGGGTCGCCCTGATGCTCGGCGCGGAGGGCACCGGCCTGTCCCGCCGCGCCCTGTCCGCCGCCGACACCTGGGTACGCATCCCGATGTCCCACGGCGTGGACTCCCTCAACGTGGGCGCGGCAGCGGCGGTCGCCTTCTACGCGGTGACGGCGGGCCGGCCGCAGGAGTAGGGGGCTCCGCCCTTCTGACCGGCGTGCGCTGTCCCGCCCCTCGGAGGGGACAGCGGCCGGTCCCTGCCGGACGGGGCCGATGGCTCCGCCCCACTGAACGGACGGCGACCCGAACCCGCCGGACGGCTGCCTGTTCCGGCCTCTCGGACGGGTGAGCGCCTTCGCCTGCCGGCCGCTCAGCAGGTCGCTTGCCTGGGCCGGCAAGGCGGTCCAGGGCTACCGACCGGCCGATCAGCTCCTCGCACCGAGACGGGTTGGCGCCCCTCTGGCTGGGTGAGCAGCGAGGATCCCCGCTCCAGGGCCGGGCGCTTGACGCCTTCCGACCGGGCGAGCGGCTTCACGCACCAGGACGGGTGGGCGCTCCTCCGGCCGGGTGAGGGGCGTGCAGTCCCGCTCCAAGTTCGGGGCGCCGGACGCCCGCCGACCGGGCAATCGGCTCCCCGTACCGAAACGTGCGGGCGCCCCTCCGGCCGGATGGCCAACGAGCGGCTCCCCTCCACAACCGCCGGGCGCCGGACCCCCGCCGACCAGGCGAGCGTGTCCCCGCAAGGCGTCCATCAGCCCCGGCCCGCTGAGCCGCTACGGCAATCACACCGCCGCAGCCCGCCCGGGGCAGACGCCCCCCACCGCACGGCGAGGCGTCCCTCAGGACGGCCCCTGGCACCCCTGCACCAGCGCGATCCCGAACGCCACCACCAGCGTCACCACCACGAACACGAACAGCCGCTGCCGCAGCAGCCGCGGATTGGCCGGGCGCAGGCCCGAGCCGGTGCGGGGGGACGGGCGGCGGCCGCCCGTGCCGGTGCCGGGGCGGGTTCCGTTGCGGGACGTCGTGCCGGTGCGCGGCCTGGGGCGGGCCGGCGTGCCCTGGCGGGGCGCTCCGTTCCGCTCGGACCCGCCGCCCCGGGACGGGGGCACGCTCCTGCCGCCCCGTGAGGACGACGGGCCGCCGCCACGGGAGGCGGAACCGTCGCGCGGGGACGTGGCCCTGCCCCCCTGCCGGCGCGCGTCCCGATCGGGGTAGGTGTCGGCGAGGCGTGCGCTCGCCCGCTCGGACTCGGGGGTGCGCGGCGCGGGCGGCCGGACGTCGGCGAGGCCCTGTGCCTCCCGCGCGGCGATCTCCTTGAGCCGCAGCGACAGTTGCAGCGTGCTCGGCCGCTCCTCGGGGTCCTTCGCCAGACAGGCCCGCACCAGCGGGGCCAGCGCGTCGGGGACGCCCTGCAGCTGGGCCTCCTCGTGCACCACGCGGTACAGCATCACCTCGGAACTGCCGTGCCCGAAGGGCGAGTCGCCCATCGACGCGTACGCGAGCGTGGCGCCCAGCGAGAACACGTCCGTGGCCGGCGTGACGGCCGCACCCCGCACCTGCTCGGGCGCGAGGAAGCCGGGCGACCCGACGGCCGTGCCCACGTGCGTGAGCGTCGAGGCGCCGGTGGCCCAGGCGATGCCGAAGTCGATGATCCGCGGCCCCTTCGGGGACAGCAGGATGTTGGACGGCTTGAGGTCCCGGTGCACCACACCGGCCTCGTGCACCGCGACCAGCCCCTCCGAGAGCGCCGCGCCCACGGCGGCCACCTCGGCGGCGGCGAGCGGACCCTCGTCGGCGACCTTGTCGTGCAGCGACGGGCCGGGGACGTACTGGGTGGCGAACCAGGGACGGTCGGCCTCCAGGTCGGCGGCGACCAGCCGGGCCGTGCAGCCACCGCGGATGCGCCGGGCCGCCGAGACCTCGCGGGCGAACCGTGAGCGGAACTCCTGGTCCTCCGCCAGATCGGGGCGGATGACCTTCAGCGCGACCCGCTGCCCCTTCTTGTCGGAGCCCAGATAGACCACGCCCATCCCGCCCGCGCCGAGCCGTCGGTGAAGCCTGAAAGAGCCGACGACGCGCGGGTCCTCGCGCCTCAGGCGCATCATCGCCATGTTCATCCCCGCTGCCCGGTCCTGTGACGTGCCACAGCTTACGTTTCCACAGCCGTCCGTGCGCAGAGGCCGCGCCCTCCGCGTTCGGCGGATTGTCAGTGGGCGGTGGGACACTTGAAGAGTGGTCAGGGAGCGCGTGAGCAGGCCGGGTTCGCGCGAGGGCGGGCCCGTCCGGTCCCAACCACCCGACAGCGAAGGGGGATTGATCGCGTGAAGGGTGACAGGGTCGAGATCGTCGTGGACGCGGGGGACACGACGCGTACGTACGAGGTGGTGGCCTCGCGGGCGGGGCGCAGGGTCGAGACGGCGGTGCGACGAGGGGTGGTCGAAGTGAGCGAAGTCACCCGAACCGGGGCTGTGGTGCGCACGGCGCGTTTCATGGCGAACCGGGTGCTCGCCCTGGTGGAGCAGCCCGTCCCGCGCCAGGACACCTCGGAGGGAGCGGGCCGCGCCGGCCGTCCCCTCGGGGATGTCCCCGAGGCGTAGGACGCCGTCTCCACCCAGGGGAGTACGGCGCGTAGCCCCGCTCATCCTCGGGGAGGCCCACCGATCGGTACGAGGGCATGACGTGGCGGAAGCGCAGGCACCCTAGATTTGAGGTCAAGCGGCGGGTGCAGCACTCGTCCCCCGAGGTCGGACGCCCGCCGCTGCCAAGGACAACAGAAACGGTCAGGAGAAGGGACCATGGCGTACACGGCACCGCGGACACTGCTCCGCACGCGGGATCGCGGCCAGGGCCGCCGGCACCCGCTGGTGGCGACGCTCATGGCCCTGCCCCTGGCGGTCCTGCTCCTCCTCGTCTTCGACGGGTGGGAGACGGTGACCACACAGGCGTCGTCCGTGGGCGAGATGCTGGGGCGCTGATCCAGCGACCCCAGGCCCGGAAGAGCGGTCCGGGCGGGGACATCCACCCATGAAACCCCGTGGGGACGGGGGTGCGGCGGACGGCAAGATGCCGGCGCAGCTGGGGAGCTGCGCCGGCATTGCTTTTCCCCCGGCGCCCGGCGTGCCCCCGGCTCGCGCCCGGCACGCCCCCGGCGGGCCCGCGTAGCCTCACCCCGTGACCGAGGACCTCCTCCCCGCCCTGACCGCCCGCGCCACGGAGGCGGCCCACGCCCGCGACCCCGCCTGCCCCTGCGCCGCGGCCACCCTCGCCCACCGCGAGGACGCCACCGTCGTCCGGCACGCCGCCGCCGTGGCCAAGGCGCACGCCCCCGGCACCGACCCCGCGGAGCTGGGCCTCCGGCTCGCCGTCGCCGCCCGGCTCCCCGGCATTTTGCTCCCCCCGCTCGCACCGGCCCCCGCCGAACTGCACGGCCGCCCGGTCACGTACTGGCCGTACGGCACGCCCGTGGACCCGGACGACCCGGACGCCGCCCCCTGGAGGAGGCGGGCGTCCTCCTCGCCCGCCTGCACCGCGCCCCGCTCCCCGAGACCGTGCCGCCCGTGCGCGGACCCGAGAAGGCCGCCCGCGCCGTCGCGCTCCTGAGCGACACCGCCCCGCGCCACCCCGCCGCCGGCCCGGTGCTGGACGCCTGGGCGGATCTCCCGCCGTGGGCCCGGGGCGAGGCGCCCGCGCCGGGACCCGCACGCCTCTGCCACGGTGACTTCCACCTCGGCCAGCTGATACGCGACCCCGCCCCGGGCAGCCCCTGGCTGCTGATCGACGTGGACGACCTCGGCGCGGGCCCGCCGGTCTGGGACCTGGCCCGCCCCGCCGCCTGGTACGCCGTGGGGATGCTCGACCCCGGTGCCTGGCACCGCTTCCTCACCGCCTACCGCGCCGCCGGCGGCCCGGCCGTGCCGCCCGACGGCGACCCCTGGCCGCAGCTGGACGTCCCGGCCCGCGCGCTCACCGCGCAGACCGCCGCCCGCGCCGTCACCAAGGCGGCCGCGGCCGGCCGGGAGCTGGACGAGGTGGAGGAGTGGCTGGTCGACGCCTGTGCCCGTATGCGGTCCGCACCGGCCGTCGCCCCGGCGGACTGAGACAGATTTCCCCGACGTAGGGTGCAACCGGCCCACAGTCGGACAGAGTCTGTCCAGCTGATACGCGAAGCAGTACGACCGGCGAGGAGTTGACCCGACCATGCAGTGTCCGAAGTGCCGTGCCCCCATGCACACGTACAACCGCAACGGTGTCCAGATCGAGCAGTGCAGCGGGTGCCGGGGGATCTTCCTCGACTACGGCGAGCTCGAGGCGCTGACCCGGCTCGAGTCCCAGTGGTCGCAGCCCGCCCCGCCCCCGCCCGCCGCGCCCCAGGCCTACCCGCCCGCGGCGCCGCAGGCCCCGGCGTGGGGAGCGCCGCACGGGGGCCAGTACGGCCACCGCCGTCACAAGAGCTTCGGCCACATGCTCTTCTCCAGCTGACGGACGCACGACGAAGCCCCCGGTCGCAGGACCGGGGGCTTCGAGCCGTGTGGACGATACTGGGATTGAACCAGTGACCTCTTCCGTGTCAGGGAAGCGCTCTCCCGCTGAGCTAATCGTCCTCGGGACCATGACCACTCCGCGGAGCCGGTCATGGGCACTGCGTGCGCGATACTGGGATTGAACCAGTGACCTCTTCCGTGTCAGGGAAGCGCTCTCCCGCTGAGCTAATCGCGCGGGGTTCGGATCTTCGCAGATCCAGGATCCGGAGATCCAGTGGACGATACTGGGATTGAACCAGTGACCTCTTCCGTGTCAGGGAAGCGCTCTCCCGCTGAGCTAATCGTCCTTGGAGGTGGAGACGGGATTTGAACCCGTGTAGACGGCTTTGCAGGCCGTTGCCTCGCCTCTCGGCCACTCCACCAGGAGTGTAGGGGACCGGGAAGCCCCCTCTTCCTTCGAGCGGACGACGAGGCTCGAACTCGCGACCTCAACCTTGGCAAGGTTGCGCTCTACCAACTGAGCTACGTCCGCCTGTCGTTTCGGTCCGCTTGCGCGTCCCGGCGACGAACTGAACTCTAGCGGATTCCGGGGCCAGCACAAAAACCCGTTTGCGCAGCGTGCTGCGCTGCGCCTGCTCAGGGGCGTGGTCACGTCACCCGCGCGCCCCCGCCATAGACTCGTGGCGTGCACGACCTGCCACCTCTCGCGCGCTTCGGTGACCGCGTCGCCACCGGCCTCGCCGACGTCACCGACGACCCCGCCGCCCTGGACTCCACCGGCTTCTGGGCCGTCGCCGCCGACTTCGAGGGGCGCCTGACCTGCGCCCGGTTCCGGGACGTCCGTACCGAGCCCGTGCCGCCGCCCGCCCCGGGCGCCTGGCGGGGACCGGCCGCCGGCGACTGGACGTCCTCCCTCGACCGCGACGCGTACACGACGGCGGTGCGCCGGATCCGCGACCACATCGCGGCGGGCGAGGTCTACCAGGCGAACCTCTGCCGCGTCCTGTCCGCGCCGGTGCCCCCGGACGCCGACGTGGACGCCCTCACCGCCCTGCTGGCGCGCGGCAACCCCGCGCCGTACGCAGGAACGATTCGGCTGCCGCGGCACGGCGTGGAGATCGCCACCGCCTCGCCCGAGCTGTTCCTCCGCCGGGACGGCCGCGTCGTCGAGTCCGGGCCGATCAAGGGCACCGGCCGCACCGAGGCGGACCTGCTGGAGAAGGACTACGCCGAGAACGTCATGATCGTCGACCTGGTCCGCAACGACATCGGACAGGTCTGCGCCACCGGTACGGTCACCGTCCCCGACCTCTGCGCCGTCGAGAAGCACCCGGGCCTGGTCCACCTCGTCTCCACGGTCCGCGGCGAACTGCGCGACGGCGAGGGCTGGCCCGCGCTGCTGCGCGCCGCCTTCCCGCCCGGCTCCGTCACCGGAGCGCCCAAGTCCAGCGCGCTGCGGATCATCGACGCGCTGGAGACCGCCCCGCGCGGCCCGTACTGCGGGGGGATCGGCTGGGTCGACGCCGACCGCGGCACCGGCGTGCTGGCCGTCGGCATCCGCACCTTCTGGATCGACCGGGGCACGGACGGCGCGGCCGTGCTGCGGTTCGGCACCGGCGCCGGCATCACCTGGGGCTCCGACCCCGAGGGGGAGTGGCGCGAGACCGAACTGAAGGCTTCCCGGCTGCTCGCGGTAGCGTCGGGGACGTACCAGGTGAGCGAAAGGATCCGGACGTGAAGATCTGGCTCGACGGCGCGCTGCGGGACTCCGAGACCGCCCGCGTCTCCGTCTTCGACCACGGACTGACCGTGGGCGACGGCATCTTCGAGACGGTGAAGGCCGTGGACGGGCGGCCGTTCGCCCTCACCCGGCACCTCGACCGGCTGACCCGCTCGGCCCGCGGCCTCGGGCTGCCCGACCCCGACCTCGACGAGGTCCGCCGCGCCTGCGCCGCCGTCCTCGAGGCCAACCCCGTGCCGCTCGGCCGGCTGCGCCTGACCTACACCGGCGGACACGGCCCGCTCGGCTCCGACCGCGGCGACCAGGGCCCGACCCTCGTGGTCGCCCTCGGCGGGACCGCCCGCCGCCCGGACACCACGGCCGTCGTCACCGTGCCCTGGACCCGCAACGAGCGCGGCGCGCTCACCGGCCTGAAGACCACCTCGTACGCCGAGAACGTCGTCGCCCTCGCCCGCGCCCACGAACACGGCGCCACCGAGGCGCTGTTCGCCAACACCGTCGGACAGCTCTGCGAGGGCACCGGGTCGAACGTCTTCGTCGTCCTCGACGGCGAGATCCACACCCCGCCGCTCGCCTCCGGCTGCCTCGCGGGCATCACCCGCGCCCTGGTCGCCGAGTGGACCGGCGCCAAGGAGACCGACCTGCCGCTGGACGTCCTGCGCGAGGCCGACGAGATCTTCCTCACCTCCACCCTGCGCGACGTGCAGGCGGTGCACCGCGTCGACGACCGCGAACTGTCCGCCACCCCCGGCCCGGTGACGGCCAAGGCCATGCGGATCTTCGACGAGCGGTCCGCCGCGGACATCGACCCGTGAGGGGCCGGAAAACCGGCTGAAGCGCGGCGCGCGTCGGGGTAGAACACCTCTGATGACCACCACCCTGCGGCCGACCGAGCCGCTCCGGCAGAATCCCGACGGGACGCGTTCGCGTCACTTCCACGTCTGCGTCAACAGCCGTCCCGTAGGGGAGGTGCGCCTCGGCACGGACCCCGTCTTCGGGGACGCCGTGGCCCGGATCATCTCCCTGCGCATCGACGAACCCGACCGCGGGCGCGGCCGGGGCACGGTGGCCGCCCTCGCGGCGGAGGAGGTGGCCCGCGGCTGGGGCTGCCGCCGCATCGAGGCCACCGTCCCCGCCGAACCGGGCACCGCCCTCGCCCTCGCCACGGCGCTCGGCTACGTCGTGCGCAACCGGAACATGGAGAAGGCCCTCGGCGACACCCCGCCCGCCCTGCCGGACGGCACCCGCGCACGACCCATGACCGCGGACGAGTACGACGCCTGGCAGGCCGAGAGCTCCGCGGACTACGCGCGCGAGTGGGCACGGCGCGGGGTGCCCGAGGAGGAGGCACGGGCCAAGGCCGCCGCCGACCACGCGGCACTGCTGCCCGACGGCCTCGCCACGGAGGACATGCTCCTCAGCGTCCTCGAGCACGAGGGCGCCGTGGTCGGCACGCTGTGGCTCGCCGTACGCGGGGAGCGCGCGTACGTGTTCGACGTGGAGACCCGGCCCGCCCACCGCGGCCGGGGCCACGGGCGCAGCCTGATGCTCCTCGCCGAGGCCCAGGCGGCCGCCGCGGGCAACCGCACCATCGGCCTCAACGTGTTCGCCGGCAACACCCCGGCCGAACGGCTCTACGACTCGCTCGGCTACACCGCGACCCGGTACTCGCTGTACAAGCCGCTGGTGTAGCCGCAGGGCGGCCGGGACGGGCGGACAGAACGGGCGGGGTCAGGCGCCCTGCCCGGCCAGCAGCCGGTCCGCGATCTCCTCGATCCGCTCGCGCAGCCCCTCCTGGCTCCTGCCGCCGTCGAGCCGCTCACCCCCGATGACGTACGTCGGCGTCCCGGTCACCCCGATCGCCTTGCCCTCGGCCTGGTCCGCGTCGACCACCAGGATGTGCCGGCCGTCGATCAGGGCGGTGTCGACCTCGTCGGCGTCCAGCCCCAGCTCGCGCGCGACCTCGACCAGGACCTCCTCGCCCCGGCGCTCCAGCTCCTCGACCCGGCCGAGCGCGGCCTCCGCGTAGTCCCAGCCCCGGCCCTGCTCCCACGCCTCCTCGGCGGCCTGGGCCGCGGCGAAGGCGTGCTTGTGCTTCTCCAGCGGGAAGTGCCGCAGCCGGATCTCCAGCCGGTCGCCGTACCGGGCCCGCAGGGCACGGAGGTCGTCCAGGGCGGTTCGGCAGTCGGAACACTGGAGCTCGCACCACACGTCGAGGACGGGGGCGGCCGGGCGGGCGGGGGAGGAGTCGCTCATGCCGACAGTCTTCCAGCCGGTCCCCGGCACCACCCAATCCGGCCCCCGGGCTCCGCGGCCCGCGCCCACAACCCTGAGATCCCTCAGGTGCGGGCCGACCGGCACCTGCGGAGGAGCAGTGACCCGGAGATGTCCCTGATGTCCGCCCCGGCCATGGCTGCTCCGGGCCCACCGGGTGCAGGATGGAAGGGACGGAAGACGAAGACCCTCGCGACCGCACGCACGCTGCCCTGGAGGACCGGATGATTGCCGAGACCGTCTGCTCCGCCGTCGCCGCGGCAGGCCTGGGCATCGCGGTGGTCGCGGCCTACCGCAAGCGCTACCTCACGGCGACCCGCATCGCCGCGTACGCGCTGGTGCCGCTCGGGCTGGTGATGACCGGCGTCGTCGAGTGGCTCGCGGACACCGCTTTCAGCCCGACGGCATGGGCGGGCTTCGGCGTGCTGGGCCTGTCCTGGCTGCTGTTCGCCACGACCCGCACGGTCGAGCGCCGGCGCGGCGGCACCCGCAAGGAGCGCAAGGCGGCCCGGGAGGCGGCACGGGAGACGAGCGCCCCCGCCGCCACGGCGCCGGGCGCGTCCGCGCCCGCCCTGGGACAGGCCGCCTCCCGCGGGCAGAGCCCCGCACCCCGGCGGAAGCAGGCCGCGCAGGGCGACGACGACTTCAGCGACATCGAGGCCATCCTCAAGAAGCACGGCATATGACCGCCCGGGACCACATGCGTCACAGCAGGTCCCGGACCGCGCGGAAACGATCACGCCCTGACCGGTAGACCGCGCTTTCCGTGTACCGACACGATTTCCGTGGGTGTTGATCGCGTCCTGCCCGTCCGATGCGTCATCATCGCGGCGAGATGCTGGACACGACACAGAGCGATGCCGCGCCGCCGCAGGACGAGCCGCGCGGATGCCTCTTCGCCCTATCCCAGCCACCGCTGATGATCTTCCTTGCGGTGATCGGGTGTCTGCTGCTCTCGGCCGCGTTGCACGACCTGCTGTGGCTCTGAGCCGTACCCGCGGTTCCCGGCGTCACCCGTCGGGACCGCGTCGGCACGGACATCTCCGGTGACGTCCCGTCGCGCGGGAGGAATCAGCCCGCCGCCTCCTTGCGGCGCGCCCGGTAGGCGGCGACGTGCAGCCGGTTGCCGCAGGTGCGGCTGTCGCAGTAGCGGCGCGAGCGGTTGCGGGACAGGTCCACGAAGGCGTGCCGGCAGTCCGGCGCCTCGCAGCGGCGCAGACGCTCCTGCTCGCCGGCGACCACGAAGAACGCCAGCGCCATCCCGCAGTCGGCGGCCAGATGGTCGGCCACGGAGGCGCCGGGGGCGAAGTAGTGCACGTGCCAGTCGTAGCCGTCGTGGTCGGTGAGCCGGGGAGTGGTGCCGGCGGCCGCGATGAGCTCGTTGATCAAGGTGGCCGCGCCGCGGGCGTCGGGAGCGGCGAACACCGAGGCGAACCGGCCGCGGATCTTGCGCACCGCGGCCAGGTCGAACTCGGTGAGCACCCCGACCTCGCTGACCTCGTGGTCCCGCACGAACGCCTCGAGCGCCGGGACGTCAGGCAGCCCGTCCGGTGACGCGTCGTCCTCCGGTGCGGTGTTCACCAGGTCCACCACGGTGTCCAGCGCACACCGGGTGTCATGGGTGATCAGCACGATTCGCTCCCTGGCCTGGGGGTCGGGCGGGCGCCCGCCGGTGGTGGCCGATGGTAGTGGCTTCCCGCCCCGCACATGGCTTCGATTCCAACGCGAAACAACCACGAACGGTTCCCAAGCCCCGAGGAAACGCCCCGAAGGGGCGCGGGGAACTGCGCGAGAACCCCAGGAAACCCGCACGGGGACGAAGCCCCAGCCACCCCCCCCGCCCGGGGGCCCAGGGGCCCAGGGGCGCGGGGAACTGCGCGCCCAGCCCCCACCACCCCGCACCCGGCGCCGAATCCCCAGCCACCCGCCCCGACGCCCCGGCACCCGAAAAGACACCGGCACCGAGCCGCAACAACCCACGGCACCGGCACCGGTGTGAAAGCCGTATGCACATACAACCCGCACGCGGCTGTCCAAGCCCGCGCCGTCACCCCGAGTCGACGGCGCCGGGCGGCTTCAGGAGGGCCTCATCAGCTCTCCGCCAGGATGTGCGAGAGCTCCTGATCGAGATCGAAGTGCCGGTGCTCCGTGCCGGGCGGCACGGCGGCGTCTGTGCGCTTCAGGAAGGACTCCAGAGCCCGTGCCGGGGCCTCCAGCAGGGCCTCCCCCTCCGGAGAGCTCAGGGCGATGCACACGACGCCCTGACCATGACTGCGCGACGGCCAGACGCGGACGTCGCCGGTGCCCGTGGGGCGGTGAAGTCCCTCGGCGAGGAGGTCGCGGGCGAACACCCACTCGACGGTTTCCTCGGCTCCGGTGTGGAAGGTGGCGTGCACGGCGTAGGGGTCGGCCGTGTCGTACCGCAGGCCTGCGGGGACAGGCAGGGAGGACTCGCTCGACACAACGAGGCGCAGGTGCAGCTCGCAGCTGACCGTGGTGTTCATAAGCGCCAGGGCCTTTCGCTCAGTGTGCGCTCGGGGATTCGCACGTCGGCGAAATCGACATGCCACCTACGGTGCCGTTGTAAACCCCTCTGAGTGTTTTGCGTGGGATTACGTAACTCTTCCGGCCGAGAGATCGTTCGCGTCCTGCGTCCATTCCGGTGATGTCATGCGCTCCGGTAGTGTTGGGCTGTATGAACACGGGGAGTAACGAGTCCGGCGAGGCCGTGACAGCGGCCCACGGGGTGACGGTGGACGAGAGCGAGCGTCGGGACGAGCAGGGGCTCGGGTCGAGGGCGCCCGAGTTCGTCAAGGCGCGCCGTGCGCTGCATCTGAGCTGGCAGGTGGGGGTCTTCGTCGTCGGTCTGGCCGTGGTGGCGGCCGGCGTGATCATGCTGCCGCTGCCCGGCCCGGGATGGGTCGTGATATTCGGCGGCATGGCGATCTGGGCGACCGAGTTCGTCTGGGCCCAGCTGGTGCTGCGCTGGACCAAGCGCAAGGTCACCGAGGCCGCCCAGCGGGCCCTGGACCCGCGGGTGCGCCGTCGCAACATCATCCTGACGTCGGTCGGTCTGGTGATCGTCGGCGCGCTGGCCGGCTTCTACCTGTGGAAGTTCGGTTTCCAGATGCCCTGGAAGATCAAGGACCAGTGACACGGACCGGGGGCCGGCCCACCCGGCCCCCGGCACTCATGGCGGTCATGTCGGCCGTAGGGGTCAAGGCGGCCATGGCGGCCACAGCGGTCACCGTGGTCACGGGCACCCGCTGACATGGGGTAATGTTCTTCCTGCGCCCGGGCGATTAGCTCAGTGGGAGAGCGCTTCGTTCACACCGAAGAGGTCACTGGTTCGAACCCAGTATCGCCCACCGGGATCAAGCGGCCCGGCTCACCACCAGTGAGCCGGGCCGCTTCGTCGTATGCGCGGGGCGGACCCGCGGCGCAGCCTCGCGCCCGTTCCGCTTCGCCCGCGTTCACCCAACCGTGACCTTGCGCGCGGCCCGCCACGGCCGCCGCCGCGCTGTTCGGCCGGTCGGTCACAGGGCCGGGTACCTGCCGCTTTCCCGCCCGGCCCGGGACCGTCCCCGCCGCGCCTGCCGGCAGGCGCCCGCGAGGGCCCGCCGGCAATTCCTGTCCGAATCATTGACGCACCCCTGGGCCCTCCGTACCTTGTGCCAGCAAGCGCTTACTTGAAACGATTCATGAAGCGGTCCGTAACCGTCGCGGGGAGGCTCGTATGCAGCAGCGCAAGGGTGTGGAGAGGCGGACGGTCCTCAAAGCGGCGGGGGCCTCGCTCGCCGTCACGGGGCTCGGTGCGACGGCGACCGCCTGCGGTGGCGGAAGCGGTTCCGGGGACGGAACGGTGACGATCCGTTATGCGTGGTGGGGCGCGGAGGACCGGGCGCAGCGCATCAACAAGACCATCGACCTCTTCGAGGAGAAGCACCCGAAGATCAAGGTCAAGACCGACTTCCAGCCGTACTCGGATTTCTGGAAGAAGTTCAACACGCAGGCCTCCGGCGGGAATCCGCCGGACGTCTTTCAGAATGCCATCGGATTCCTCCGCAAATACGACGCGAAGAATGTGCTCCTGGACCTCAACGAGCAGGTGAAGGCCGGCAACCTGCGCATGGAGGGCTTCCGGGCGGGCCTCGACACGTTCGGCGAGATCGACGGCAAGCTCCTCGGCGTGCCCGTGGGGTCCAACTCGATGGCCCTCGTCATCGACAAGCCCGTCTACGCCCGCGCCGGCATCACACCCGAAATGGGCTGGACCTGGGACGACTTCGACGAGGCGATGGCGCGGGTACGCGACCGTACGGGCCGGGCCGGCGACAGCGGCATGTACGGCGTCATGTACCTCTACGACCTGTACCTGCGTCAGAACGGCAAGGCCTTCTTCACCGAGGACGGTCTCGGTTTCACCGAGTCTGACCTGACCCGGTGGTGGACGAAGGCGGAGAAGGGCGTGACGTCCGGACTCTTCGCCGACCCGAAGAAGGTCGCCCAGATCAAGCCCAAGTCGGCGCTCTCCGCCGAACTCGCGGGCAGCGAGTTCACCTGGGACAACTTCACCGTCCGCTACACCTCCGAGGGCAGGAGCGAGTACGGTCTCGCCCCCATTCCCACCACCGACGGCAAGCGGACCGGCCAGTACCTCGGCTCGCTGATGCTGAGCGCCTCCCGGCGCACCGAACACCCGGTGGAGGTCGCGCGGTTCATCGACTTTATGGTGCACGACCCCGAGGTCGCCAGGATCATGGGCTACGACCGCGGCGTCCCCGCCACCACCGCGCAGTACGAGGCGTACCGGCCCACCGACCCGGTGAACAAGGCGATCGCCGCCTACGAGGAGTCCCTCGTCGCGGCGGACGTGCTGGAGCCCATCACCCCGCACCCGAACGGCGCCGACATCTGCGAGGCCGCGTTCCTGCGCATCGGCGAGGAGCTGGGGCTGGGCAAGCGGTCGGTGGCCGACGCCGTCGAGCAGTTCTTCGACGAGTCGAAGACCGCCCTCGGCAGCTGATGGGAACCGCCGTGACACACGCCCCCGCGACGGAGGCCCGGGCGAAGGACGCCGAGCCGCGGCACGGCCCGGACGCACCCCCGCGCCCCGCCGAACTGAAGCGGCGCGGCCGCCGGGAGAACCTGGCCGGCTATCTCTTCATGTCCCCGTGGATCGCCGGGTTCCTGCTGCTGACGGCGGGCCCGATGGCCGCCTCGCTCTACTTCGCCTTCACCGACTACAACCTGTTCGACGCCCCGCGCTGGATCGGCCTGGACAACTTCTCCGAGATGTTCGGCGACCCGCGCTGGCGCCACTCGGTGCGGGTCACCCTCTGGTACGTCGTCGTCGGCACGCCGGTGAAGCTGCTCGTCGCGCTCGGCGTGGCTCTGCTGCTGGCGCAGAAGCGGCGCGGGCAGGCCTTCTACCGGGCCGCCTTCTACGCGCCGTCGCTGATCGGGGCGAGCGTCTCCGTCGCCATCGTCTGGAAGGCGATCTTCTCGGACGACGCGATCGTCGACCGGACGCAGAAGGCGTTCGGCATCGACGCCGGCGGCTGGACCGGCGACCCGGACCTCATCATCTACAGCCTGGTCGCCCTGACCGTCTGGCAGTTCGGCGCGCCCATGGTCATCTTCCTGGCCGGGCTGAAGCAGGTGCCGAGGGAGCTGTACGAGGCGGCCGACGTCGACGGGGCGGGCAGGCTGCGCCAGTTCTGGAACATCACCCTGCCGATGATCTCGCCGGTGCTGTTCTTCAACGTCCTGCTGGAGACGATCCACTCGTTCCAGATCTTCAGCTCCGCCTACATCGTCGGCGGCGGCGCGGGCGGCAACGCCTGCGGTCCGGCGGACGGCTCCATGGTCTACACCTGCTACCTGTACGTCCAGGGCTTCGAGAACAGCCGGATGGGCCTGGCCTCCGCCATGGCGTGGATGCTGCTGGTCGCGGTCGCCCTGGTCACGGCGGTGCTGTTCTGGTCCCAGAAGCGCTGGGTGCACTACGAGGAGGGCGGCCGATGACCGCACAGGCCACCGACATCACCCGCGCCCCGTCGCCGAAGAGGGCGCGGCGGCTGCCCGGCTCGTTCGCCTGGCACCTCGGGTCGCTGGCGGTCCTCGCGGTGATCCTCTACCCGGTGGTGTGGGTCGTCGGAGGGTCGTTCAAGCGGAGCGAGGACGTCGTCGGCAGCCTCGATCTCTTCCCGGCCGACCCGACCGTGTCCAACTACACGAGCCTCGCCGACGGCATCGCGGACATCCCCATCTCCACCTTCTTCTTCAACTCGCTGTTCCTCGCGGTGGGTTCGGTGATCGGCATCCTCATCTCCTGCTCGCTCACCGCCTACGCCTTCGCGAAGATCCGGTTCGCGGGCCGCAATCTGCTCTTCACCCTGATGATCGGCACGCTGCTGCTGCCGTACCACGTGCTGCTGATCCCGCAGTACGTGCTGTTCCGCAACCTCGACATGATCAACACGTACACTCCGCTGCTGCTGGGGAAGTACCTGGCCACGGAGGCGTTCTTCGTCTTCCTGATGGTGCAGTTCATGCGGAACTTGCCCCGGGAGCTGGACGAGGCCGCCCGGCTCGACGGCTGCGGGCACCTGCGCATCTACTGGTCGATCGTGCTGCCGCTGTGCCGGCCCGCGCTGATCACCAGCGCCATCTTCACCTTCATCAACGCCTGGAACGACTTCATGGGCCCGCTGATCTACCTCAACGAGCCCGGCAAGTACACCGTCTCCCTCGGACTCAAGATGTTCGTCGACCAGGAGGGCCTCGCCAACTACGGCGGCATGATCGCCATGTCGCTGGTCGCGCTGCTGCCGGTGCTGGCGTTCTTCCTCGCCTTCCAGCGCTACCTCGTCGACGGCATGGCGACCTCCGGACTGAAGGGCTGAGTGAGCTGACGATGTCCCTGGCACGC
The DNA here is from genome assembly GCF_042647945.1 of Streptomyces lusitanus. Classification (NCBI taxonomy): domain Bacteria; kingdom Bacillati; phylum Actinomycetota; class Actinomycetes; order Kitasatosporales; family Streptomycetaceae; genus Streptomyces; species Streptomyces lusitanus. The sequence goes on along the minus strand of NZ_JBHRWL010000019.1, from coordinate 164,147 downwards.
ACCGGGCCGACGGCCCGGGGGAGATTCGCGCTCTTCGCCGAGTGCCTGCTGACCGGCGTCTGGATCGCGCTGGCCGCGCTGCCGCTGGTCACCTACCCCGCCGCGCTGGCGGCGGGGACCCGGCACCTGCGCCGGCATCTGGCCCACGAGCAGGGCGGCCGGCGCGAGTTCACCGCCGACTTCCGGGCCGCGGTGCGCGGCGGCTGGCTCGTCGGGCTCGCCGGATGGGCGGCCGTGGCCGTCGTGTGGTTCGACCTGCGCGCGGTACGGGCGGGGCTGCCGGGCGGCCCGGCGGTCGGGGCCGTCGGGGTGCTCGCGCTGCTCGGGGCGGCGGCCGCGCTGCTGCGCGCGGCGGCGCTGTGGCGGCCCGGTGTGTCCTGGCGGCCGCTCCTGGCGCGGGCCGGGCGGCACACCGTCCGTGACCCCGCCGGATCCTTCCTGCTCATCGGGGGACTGGCCGTCGTGGTCTGCTCCGCCTGGTTCAGCACCCCTCTCGCGGTCCCCGTGCTGGGGGCCGTCGCGGCGGCCGCCGTCGCCGTGGAGGAGCGTCACCGGCGCCGCTGACGAGCGGCGCCCGGCCCACGGGGTGGGCGCTGCGGCGCCACACCTCAGTTATGTCATGCCCCTGACAGCCATGCACATGCCGCGCACCCCCGCAGCCGAGAAAAGGACAAGCCATGTCCCCCATCCCCCGCAGAACCGTCGTCAAGGCAGCCGCCGTCGCCGGAGCCGCCGGCCGGATCGGCTGGACCCTCGGCGCACGGGACGCCTCCGCCGCGCCCGCCGCCCGGCCCGCCGACGCCGACCCGGTGACCCTGGACTGGCTGGAGGAGGGCGGCCTGGGCGCCGCCCCCGGCTCCACCGTCGGCGTCCCCTGGCCCCGCGGCGCCCACCCGGAGGGCCGAACCTTCGCCGTGACGGACGCCGACGGCGCCGACGTCCCCGTCCAGACCTGGCCGCTCGCGTACTGGCCCGACGGCTCCCTCAAATGGACCGCCCACGCCGTCAGTTCCGGAACCGGCGCGCTCACCCTGAAGCCCGGCACCCCCGCCGCGCCCGCGAAGAAGGTCACCGTCACCCGGCGCGGCGCCACCGTCACCGTCTCCACCGGCGTCGTCACCGCCCGGATCGGCACCACCGGCGACACCCTGGTCAGGTCCGTCACCCGCGGCACCACCGAGATCGCCCGCGACGGACGCCTCGTCGTGCTGCGCCGGCCCGAGATCGAGGACGGCGACCAGGTCACGGTCAGGACCGAGCGGTTCGACGGCACCGTCTGTGGCGTCACCGTGGAGCAGGACGGTCCCGTCCGCGCGGTCGTCCGCGTCGACGGCACCCACCGCAAGGGCCGCGACACCCTGCTGCCCTTCTCCGTACGCCTCTACTTCTACGCGGGCGCCGACTCCTTCCGCATGGTGCACACCATCACCTACGACGGGAAGCAGGAACCCGGCAGCGCCAGGGGCGACTTCGTCAGCGGCATCGGCGTCCGCTTCTCCGTCCCGCTGCGCGACGCGACGTACGACCGGCACATCCGGCTCGGCGGCGAGGGCGACGGGATGCTCAGGGAGGCGGTCAAGGGCATCACCGGACTGCGCCGCGACCCCGGCGCCGCCGTGCAGCAGGCCCAGTTCGAGGGCCGCAAGCTGCCCGACCCGACCACCTGGGACCAGCGCGTCACCAGCCGCATGCAGTACATCCCCGAATGGGGCGACCACACCCTCACCCAGCTCTGCGCCGACGGCTTCACCGTCCGCAAGCGCACCAAGCAGGGCCACGGCTGGATCGGCGCCGGCGGCGGGCGGCGCGCCTCCGGCTTCGGCTACGTCGGCGGCGTCAGCGGCGGCCTCTCCTTCGGACTGCGCGACTTCTGGCAGAAGCACCCCGCCCAGCTCGACGTCCGCGACGCCCACACCGACACCGCCGAGGTCACCCTCTGGCTCTGGTCACCCGAGGCCCAGCCCATGGACCTGCGCTTCTACCACGACGGCATGGGCCAGGACACCTTCCCCGAACAGCTCGAGGGCCTCAACATCACCTACGAGGACTACGAGCCCGGCTTCGGCACCCCCTACGGCATCGCCCGCACCTCCGAACTGCTGTTCTGGGCTGAGGCCGCCACCCCCGCCGCCGAACAGCTCGCCGCCCGCGCCAGGGCCGTACGCGTGCCGCCGCAGCTCGCCGCACCGCCCCGGCAGCTCATCACGGCGGGCGTCTTCGGCAAGGGCCTGTTCGCCGAGCCCGACCGCTCCACCCCCGCCAAGGCGAGGATCGAGGACCACCTCGACTTCCTCCTCACCTACTACCAGGACCAGGTGGAACAGCGCCGCTGGTACGGCTTCTGGGACTACGGCGACATCATGCACACCTACGACACCGTCCGGCACCAGTGGCGCTACGACGTCGGCGGCTACGCCTGGGACAACAGCGAACTCTCGCCCGACCTGTGGCTCTGGTACGCCTACCTGCGCTCGGGACGCGCCGACATCTTCCGCTTCGCCGAGGCCATGACCCGCCACACCGGCGAGGTCGACGTCTACCACCTCGGCGAGTGGGCAGGACTCGGCACCCGGCACGGCGTCCAGCACCACGCCGACAGCGCCAAGCAGCAGCGCATCGCCAACACCACGTACCGGCGCTTCCTCTACTTCCTCACCGCCGACGAACGCACCGGCGACCTCATGCACGCCAACGTCGACTCCGACGAGACCTTCCTCGCCCTCGACCCGCTGCGCAAGATCCGCACCGAGCCGTACACCCCCGACCGCAACGCCCTGTCCATCGGCTTCGGCACCGACTGGAGCGGCCTGGTCTCCGCCTGGCTCACCGAATGGGAACGCAGAGGCCCCAAGTGGCAGAAGGCCCGGGCCCGCGTGCTCTCCACCATGGAGACCATCGCCGCCCAGCCCAACGGCTTCGTCCAGGGCAGCGCCCTGTACGACCTGGACACCGGACGGTTCGCCGTCGCCGGCACCCCGAAGGTCGAGGTCTCCCACCTGTCCGCGGTCTTCGGCCTGAACGAACTGTGCGCCGAACTGATCGACCTCGTCGACATGCCGGAGTTCGAACAGGCCTACTACGACTACTGCCGCTACTTCAACGCCACCAAGGCGGAACAGGCCGCGCGCTACGGCACCGACTTCGGCAGCCTGATCCTCTTCCAGGGCCACTCCCGCCTCGACGCCTACGCCGCCGTACGCACCGGCGACAAGGCACTGGCCGAGCGGGCATGGGCGAAGTTCTACGACTCCGACGGCTACCAGGAGTCCGCGCCCTGGACGACCGAGAAGGTGAGCGGCCCCACCGCCCTCGTCGCCGGCAGCGAGGCCCCCTGGGTCACCACCAACGACACCGCCCTCTACGGACTCGCGGCCATCGAGAACCTCGCCCTCCTCGGGGACCGCATGCCGTGACGCACGAGCGGCGCGCGGGCGGGCACACTCCGTACATGGACCGGAACCATTACCGCTTCCGCAGCGTGTGGACGCTGACCGCGCCCGCCGCGACCGTGTACGGCGTGCTGGAGCGGATCGAGGACTACCCCCGGTGGTGGCCGCAGGTGCGCGAGGTCGCCCGCCTCGACGACACCACCGGCATCGTCACGATCCGCTCCGTCCTCCCGTACGACCTCACCTTCACCCTGCGGGAAGGGCGGCGGGACCGGGAGAACGGGGTGCTGGAGGCCGGGCTGTCCGGCGACATCGACGGCTGGGCGCGGTGGACCGTCACCGACCTGGGCGCCCACGGCTGCCTCGCCCACTACGAGCAGGAGGTCGACGTCCGGGCACGGCTGCTGCGGCTGCTCGCCGTGCCAGGACGGCCGCTCTTCCGGGCCAACCACGCGCTGATGCTGCGGGCCGGGCGACGCGGACTGGCGGCGCACCTGGAAGCGGTTTGAACGAAGCGTCCTCACCCCTGTATTGTTCAGTGCGTTCCCGGGCGATTAGCTCAGTGGGAGAGCGCTTCGTTCACACCGAAGAGGTCACTGGTTCGAACCCAGTATCGCCCACGCTCGCGAGAGCGACGTGTGTCCGCCGGAAGGCGGACCACGTCGCTCTCTTTGTGTTCTGCGCGGCTTCGCCGCGCGGTGTGGGGGCTCCGCCACCCACGCCCCCGTTCGCGCTGTCGTCGCATGCCGGTGACGTGAGGTCACGCCGCCGCGGGCAGGGCCGGGCGCAGGGGCCAGGCCGGGTCGACGGTCTCCTCCGTGCCGGTGCGCTGGAACCACGCCTGAAGGCCCCGCGCCTGTGCCGCGTGCCACACCGCCTGCAAGGTGTGCAGCTCACTCGGGGACAGCCGCTCCAGCCGCGACGCGAACCGGCGGCCCACCGCTCGCGTGACCTCCAGCGCGGCCACCGCGTCCGCCGCCGCGTCGTGCGCCTCCTCCAGCTCCACCTCGTAGTGCGCACACAGATCCGCCAGCGTACGGCGGCCCTTGCGGTAGCGGTCCAGATGCTTGTCCAGCACCCGCGGATCCAGCACCAGCAGCGGCGTCCGCTCGAACCAGCGCGCCAGCGACGACGCCCGGTGCCGGCGCAACTCCCGGTCCAGCAGCGTCAGATCGAACGGCGCGTTCATCACCACCACCGGCCGGCCCACCGCCGCCTGCTCCGCCAGCGCCTGCGCCACCTCGTACATCACCGGCGCCGGCCAGCGCCCGTTGCGCTGAAGATGATCCTCCGTCAGACCGTGCACCTCGGTCGCCGCGGCCGGCACCGGCACGCCAGGATTCACCAGCCAGCGGGTCACCCGCGCCCGCGTGCCCGGCGCGTCCTGGACGACGAGAGCGGCCGACACGATCCGGTCGGTCTCGACGTCCACACCCGTGGTCTCCGTGTCGAAGGCGGCCAGCGGCCCCTCGTACCAGCACGTCATACCCACCAACCCCTCGCTCACCACCAGCAGTTGACGCGCCGCCCACTGCTCGCAGCGGTGATACCCGCCCTGTTTGCGCACTACGCCGGAAGGAGACAACAGGAGTACGGGTCTTTGCAGTTCAGCGACCCGCGCATGGGATTCGACTGTTCTGGAAGGCTGTTGGTCATGGCCATCGCGCAGCCCGAACGGGGCGGGCTGCTGCCGGAGCGCACACCGGCCGCTCGCGGCACCCTCGCCACCACCGCCTGCATGGAGACCCTGCAGGTCGGCTACCTCCACGCCGTCGCCGCGGCGGCGGGCTGCTCACTGTCCCAGCCCTTCCCGGACAACGGCATCGACTGGCACGTCAGCCACAGCGCCCCCGGCCACCTCGTCGACGACGAGGTCACCATCAAGGTGCAGCTCAAGGCCACCTCACAGATCGCCCCGCACCCCCGCGGACGCTCCTTCTCCTTCACCCTGGACAACGCCCACCTGGAGAAGCTCGCCCGCACTCCGGTCTCCGTGCACAAGATCCTCGTCGTGATGATCCTGCCGCGCTCCCAGGACGACTGGCTGCGCGCCGGACACGACCGGCTCGACCTGCGCCACTGCTGCTACTGGGTCAACCTCGCCGGACACCCCGTCACCGGCCGCCGCCGCACCACCGTACGGATCCCCACCTCACGCATCTTCGACGACCGGGCCCTGTGCGAGATCATGACGCGGGTCGGCAGGGGAGGCAGACCGTGACCCACCGCCCCACCGGAGAACCCGCCCGGCCCGTACGCCCGCACCCCGCCGACGCCTTCCCCGACGCGCCCCCGCCCGAGGCCGCCGGCACCGACCCCGCCGTGCTCACCGCCCTCCTGCGCCGGCACGGCTGGCAGCGGCGCGGCGGCGCCCCCGGACGCTACGGCCGCTGGGCCCCGCCAGGACCCGGCACCGGCACCAGCCTCCTCGTCCCCGTCGGCCGCACCTTCTCCGACAGCGAGGACCTGCTCGCCGAGGCCCTCCACGCGCTGTCCCGCAGCGGCACGCCCTCCGCCCGCGAGATCCTGCTCGCCCTCGCCGTGCCCAGCGACGAGATCCGCTGGTCCCGCGACCTGCCGCCCGGCCCCGGCGACGCCGTCGCCTGGACCGCCGACGAACAGCTCAGGACCGCCGCCCGCCGCACCCTGCTCGCCGCCGCGCTCGCCACCCGCGCCCACGCCGGCCACCACGGCGCCCGCCACCGGGGCCCGGCCGCCGCCGCGCTCGACGGCGTGCTGGTGGGCCCCGCACCGGACGGCCGCGGACTCACCGCCTTCGTGCCCGTCGCCACCGGCCGCCCGCTCGCCGTGTGCCTGTTCCACGCCCTGCACGCGGCGCGCGAGGCCGTCGACCTCCAGCGGGTCACCGGCTCCATGGACGCCTTCGCCACGGCCGTCGGCGCCGGCGTCAGCCACGAGCTCACCGAGGCCCTCGTCACCCTGGTGCGGGGCACCGAGGGCGCCCGTATCCGCGTGGACTGGGCGCCGGCGGCAGGCGTGCCCGAAGGGTGCGTGTCAGGCGCCGCACCCGTGGAGTTCTCGCCCGGCGACCTGCCCGTGCTGCTCGAGGCCGGCCGCCGCTACCGCGGCGCGGAGCCCTCCGTCACCGTCACGGTCACCGGGGCGGTCGTCCGGATGTACCGGTCGCAGCCCCAGGGCGACGGCATGGTGCGGCTGCGGGTGCTCGCGGGCGCCGACGTCGGACACCTCCGCGTCACGCTCGGCGAGGAGGACTACCGGACCGCCGGACACGCCCACCTCATGGGACTGCCGGTGCGGATGCGCGGGCTCCTGACCGGACACAGCGGGTTCCGCCGTCTCACCGAGGTGCGGGAGGTCGCGCCGGTCCAGGTCGACGAGGCCGAACGCGACCGGCTGCTCAAGGCGCTCCAGGAGAGCACGGACGACTTCGGCACGGCCTTCGGCCCGGCCTGCGACGACTGATTTCGCCCCCACCGGTCACGGGTCGGTACGATCGCACCCATGCGTGCGCTCCGGTATGGCGCCGCGACCACAGCCTTCAGTCAGGAGAGACCGGTGTCAGACGTCCGTGTGATCATCCAACGCGATTCCGAGCGGGAAGAACGCGTGGTGACGACGGGCACCACGGCCGCCGAGCTCTTCGCCGGCGAGCGCTCGATCATCGCCGCGCGGGTGGCCGGAGAGCTCAAGGACCTCTCGTACCAGGTCCAGGACGGCGAGACCGTCGAAGGCGTCGAGATCTCCTCCGAGGACGGCCTCAACATCCTGCGCCACTCCACGGCGCACGTGATGGCCCAGGCCGTGCAGGAGCTGTTCCCCGAGGCCAAGCTGGGCATCGGCCCGCCGGTCCGGGACGGCTTCTACTACGACTTCGACGTGGAGAAGCCCTTTACGCCCGAGGATCTCAAGGCCATCGAGAAGAAGATGCAGGAGATCCAGAAGCGCGGCCAGCGCTTCTCCCGCCGCGTGGTGACCGACGAGGCCGCCCGCGAGGAGCTCGCCGACGAGCCGTACAAGCTGGAGCTGATCGGCCTCAAGGGCTCCGCCTCGCACGACGACGGCGCGGACGTCGAGGTCGGCGCCGGTGAGCTGACGATCTACGACAACCTCGACGCCAAGACCGGCGAGCTGTGCTGGAAGGACCTCTGCCGCGGTCCCCACCTGCCCACCACCCGGAACATCCCGGCCTTCAAGCTGATGCGCAACGCCGCCGCCTACTGGCGCGGCAGCGAGAAGAACCCGATGCTCCAGCGCATCTACGGCACCGCCTGGCCCTCCAAGGACGAGCTGAAGGCGCACCTGGAGTTCCTCGCCGAGGCCGAGAAGCGCGACCACCGCAAGCTCGGCTCGGAGCTCGACCTGTTCTCCATCCCGGAGCAGATCGGCTCCGGCCTCGCCGTCTTCCACCCCAAGGGCGGCATCGTCCGCCGGGTCATGGAGGACTACAGCCGTAGGCGGCACGAGGAGGAGGGCTACGAGTTCGTCTACACCCCGCACGCGACGAAGGGGAAGCTCTTCGAGACCTCGGGCCACCTGGACTGGTACGCCGACGGCATGTACCCGCCCATGCAGCTCGACGAGGGCGTGGACTACTACCTCAAGCCCATGAACTGCCCGATGCACAACCTGATCTTCGACGCGCGCGGGCGGTCCTACCGGGAACTGCCGCTGCGTCTCTTCGAGTTCGGCACCGTGTACCGGTACGAGAAGTCGGGCGTCGTGCACGGCCTGACCCGGGCCCGCGGCTTCACCCAGGACGACGCGCACATCTACTGCACCCGTGAGCAGATGTCGGAGGAGCTCGACAAGACGCTCACCTTCGTCCTGAACCTGCTGCGCGACTACGGTCTCACCGACTTCTACCTGGAGCTGTCCACCAAGGACCCGGAGAAGTTCGTCGGCAGCGACGAGGCCTGGGAGGAGGCGACCGAGACGCTGCGCCAGGTCGCCGAGAAGCAGGGCCTGCCGCTGGTCCCGGACCCGGGCGGCGCCGCCTTCTACGGACCGAAGATCTCCGTCCAGGCCAAGGACGCCATCGGCCGCACCTGGCAGATGTCGACCATCCAGCTCGACTTCAACCTGCCGGAGCGCTTCGACCTCGAGTACACCGCCGCGGACGGCTCCAAGACCCGCCCGGTCATGATCCACCGCGCGCTGTTCGGCTCCATCGAGCGGTTCTTCGCGGTGCTCCTGGAGCACTACGCGGGCGCGTTCCCGGCGTGGCTGGCGCCGGTGCAGGCGGTGGGCATCCCCATCGGCGACGCCCACGTCGACCACCTGGAGAAGTTCGCGGACGCCGCCCGCAAGCAGGGCCTGCGCGCCGAAGTGGACTCCTCCTCCGACCGGATGCAGAAGAAGATCCGCAACGCCCAGAAGCAGAAGGTGCCCTTCATGGTCATCGCGGGCGACGAGGACATGGCGAACGGCGCGGTGTCCTTCCGCTACCGCGACGGCTCGCAGGAGAACGGCATCCCCGTCGACGAGGCCATCGCCAAGATCGCGAAGGTCGTCGAGGAGCGGGCGCAGGTCTGACCCGTACGCGCGAAGGCCCCCGGGAGCGGTCCCGGGGGCCTTTTTGCCGCCCTCCCGCGGTCACGCCATATGCTGCACGCATGACGAGTGAGCCGGAGCAGCAGTTGGGAGTGGGGACGCAGGACGCGTTCCAGCGTCTGTGGACCCCGCACCGGATGGCCTACATCCAGGGCGAGAACAAGCCGAGCGGCCCCGGTGCCGGCGACGGCTGTCCCTTCTGTTCCCTCCCGGCCGAGTCCGACGAGGACGGGCTGATCCTGCGCCGCGGCGAGCTGGTGTACGCGGTGCTCAACTTGTACCCGTACACCGGCGGCCATCTGATGACCGTGCCCTACCGGCACGTGGCCGACTACACCGAGCTGACCGTCGAGGAGACGGCGGAGCTCGCCGTGTTCACCAAGCAGGCGATGACGGCGCTGCGCACCGCGTCCGGCGCGCACGGCTTCAACATCGGCATGAACCAGGGCACCGTCGCGGGCGCAGGCATCGCCGCGCATCTGCACCAGCACGTCGTCCCGCGCTGGGGCGGCGACACCAACTTCATGCCGGTCATCGGCCACACCAAGGTGCTGCCGCAGCTGCTGGCCGACACCCGCAAGATGCTGGCGGAGGCCTGGCCGACGGCCTGACCCGCACCCCGCCCGCCCGTCGGCTACGCGTCGTACAGGTCGGCCTTGCTCGGCGTCGCGTCCTGGACCGCCGTGGACAGGGACGACGAGCGGGAGCCGAACTTCGTGGTGTCCACGCCGTTCTCCTCCAGCACCTTGATCGCCGCCGCGTGCACCACGCGCAGCACCGGCGTCGCCGCCCGCAGCGCGTCGTCCGCCATGAACCGGTGCCGCCAGGGCTTGTCCGCCCAGGCGTGGCGCAGCCCGAACGGCTCGGGGAGCGACAGCTTGCCGCCCAGCCAGTACAGCAGCGGCGGGTAGTTGGTGAGCGGCGCGCGGGCGGCGAGCCGTACCACCTCGTCCGAGTCGACCAGCGGGAGCTTGACCTTGCGGGTCTCCCAGAACTTGATCGACTTCTGGACCTCCTTCTCCTTCGCCGCCGGCTTGGTGGTGAACAGCGAGTGCACGGGACCCAGGGCGTGGCCGGTGACCTCGATGCGCAGGGTCTCGTGCAGCACGGTCACCGTGATCAGCATGGTGATCACCAGCTGGCCGTCCCACAGGGTCCACTGCACGCCCAGGTAGTGCCGGTCGCCGGCGCCGAACTGCTGCTTGTTGCAAATCTCCTGCACGGCGTGCTGCTTGACCTGGTACGCCTCGACGTCCGTGCCCTCGGGCCGGGAGACCGAGGTGGCGTTCTCGCCGATGGGTGTGACGATCCAGTGGCGGATCGTCGGCTTGGGGAAGCCGCCCGTGTTCAGCGGGCCGCGCTCCAGCATGCGCAGCCGGTCGTGGACGGCCTTGATGACGTCCCAGCTGCGGAACGGGTGGATCTCCCGGTCGGGGTCGGCCGGCACCAGGTCCTCGGCGAGCTGCCAGCTGCCCCAGCGGGTGCCCATCCCGAGGATCCCCTTGGGGCCGGCGTAGAACACGGAGTTGGACTGCTGCTCGGCGCTGAGCCGGGCCAGCGACTGGCGCAGCTGCTCGGCCGCCGTCTCGCCGGGGCTGCTCGGCACGGCCTCGGGCACCTTGGCGCCGATACTGCTGCCCGAGAGCAGGCTGTCCCACCGCGCCCGCAGGTCCCGGGCGGTGCGCTCGCAGATCTGCTTGGCCCAGAACCAGCCCACGACCGGGGCCACGACCGCCGCGCGCGCGTACCAGGCCCAGAAGCCGGTGAACGGCATGCGGAGCAGGAACAGCACGGCGAGGGCGCCGACGCCGACCAGCAGGGCGGTGGCGAGCGCGCCGGCCCGCTTGTCGTCGCGCTTGGCCATCGTGGTGCGGATCTGGAACACCAGCAGCCACACGAGCAGGCCGGGCAGGAACAGCAGCCCGCACAGCACCATCACGGCGGTCAGCCAGTTGTCGCGTTCGCGGCGGATGCGGTGCGCCGCCAGCGCGTGTTCCACCACCACCTGCGGCTGGGTGCCGAAGGACTGGATGAGCGGGGCGCGGCCGGAGCCGAGCATCCGGTCGATGATCGCCCGGGAGAACGCCTCGCCCAGGTTGGGCCGGAACAGGTTGATCCGCGGCTTGCCGACCTCGGACTTGTGCCACTCGCTGTTGGCCTTGAGTATCTCGTCGGCCTCGTTGTCCCGGTAGGCCGCCGAGGCCAGAGCGAAGGTGGGTGTCTGGCCCTCGTCGCCCGTGCGCGGTACCTGCGGACCGAAGAAATCCGCGTAACCGCTCTCAACGGTCATTCCCGCCCCCGATCGCCGCGACTGTCGTCTTGCGGCCTTCCCGACTTCCGTGCTGCGCACACCTGTTGATCAGGTGTTCAGCGTATAGGCAGCCACCGCTGTCCGCCGGGGGTCGTTCCAAGCCGTTCTCCGGTACGGGGGAGTTGCCCGGGGTGAAGCGGAAGCGCGACCGCGCACACGGGCGCCCGCCGGAGTGACCGGCGGGCGCCCGGCGCGTCAAGAGGCCGCGTGCGCCTCCTCCTTGATCCGTTCCGCGACCTGCGGCGGCATCGGTTCGTGCCGCACGTGGCGGCGGCTGAAGCGGCCGGTGCCGTGCGACAGCGACCGCAGGTCGACGGCGTACCGGCCGATCTCGATCTCCGGCACCTCCGCCCTGATCAGCGTGCGCCCGCCGGGCGACTGCTCGGTGCCCAGCACCCGGCCGCGGCGGCCGGACAGGTCGCTCATCACGGCGCCCACGTAGTCGTCGCCGACCAGCACGGACACCTCGGCCACCGGCTCCAGCAGGTGGATCTTCGCGTCGGCGGCGGCCTCCCGCAGCGCCAGCGCGCCCGCCGTCTGAAAGGCGGCGTCCGAGGAGTCCACCGAGTGCGCCTTGCCGTCCAGGAGCGTCACCCGCACGTCGACGAGCGGGTGCCCCGCCGCGACTCCCTTCAGCGCCTGGGCCCGCACGCCCTTCTCCACCGACGGGATGAACTGCCGGGGCACGGCGCCGCCGACCACCTTGTCCACGAACTCGATGCCCGAGCCGTTCGGCAGCGGCTCCACCTCGATCTCGCAGATCGCGAACTGGCCGTGCCCGCCGGACTGTTTGACGTGCCGGCCGCGCCCGGACGCCTTGCCGCCGAACGTCTCCCGCAGCGACACCCGGTGCGGTACGACGTCGACCTGCACGCCGTACCGGCTGCGCAGCCGCTCCAGCGCCACGTCCGCGTGCGCCTCGCCGAGACACCACAGCACCACCTGGTGGGTGTCCTGGTTCTGCTCCAGCCGCATCGTCGGGTCCTCGGCCACCAGCCGTGCGAGCCCCTGGGACAGTTTGTCCTCGTCCGCCTTGCTGTGCGCCTCGATGGCGAGCGGCAGCAGCGGGTCCGGCATCTCCCACGGTTCCATGACCAGCGGGTCGTCCTTCGAGGACAGGGTGTCGCCGGTCTCCGCGCGGGAGAGCTTCGCCACGCACGCCAGATCGCCGGCGATGACGTGCGACACGGGCCGCTGCACCTTGCCGAACGGTGTGGACAGCGCGCCGACCCGTTCGTCGACGTCGTGGTCCTCGTGGCCGCGGTCGGTCAGCCCGTGCCCGGAGACGTGCACGGTCTGGTCGGCGCGCAGCGTCCCGGAGAAGACCCGGACCAGCGAGAGCCGTCCCACGTAGGGGTCGGAGGACGTCTTGACGACCTCCGCGGCCAGCGGGGCGTCCGGGTCGCACGGTTTCAGCTCGCGCGGACGGCCGTCCGGCGTGGTCACCGCCGGGGTGCCGTGCTCGAGCGGGGTCGGGAAGCCGCCGGTGATCAGGTCGAGGAGCTCCACCGTGCCGAGTCCCTGGCGGGCGCCGGGGGCGGCGGGCGCGGCGGCGAGGACAGGGAAGAAGACGCCCCGCGCCACCGCCCGCTCCGCGTCGTCGATCAGTGTCCTGACGTCGACGTCCTCACCGCCGAGGTAGCGGTCCATGAGGGTCTCGTCCTCGCTCTCGGAGATGATCCCCTCGATCAGCCGGCCGCGCGCCTCCTCGATCATGGGCACCTGGTCCCCGACCGGCTCGTTCGCCACGCGCTCGCCGCTGGAGTAGTCGAACAGCTTGCGCGTGAGCAGCCCGATCAGACCGGTGACCGGCGCGTGCCCGTCGGGCCCCTCGGGGCCGCGCAGCGGCAGGTACAGCGGCAGCACCGCGTCCGGGTCGTCCCGGCCGAAGGTCTCGGCGCAGACCCGGGTCATCTCCTCGAAGTCGGCGCGGGCGGCCTCCAGGTGCGTGACGACGATGGCCCGGGGCATGCCGACCGCCGCGCACTCGTCCCACACCATGCGGGTCGAGCCGTCCACGCCGTCCGCGGCCGAGACGACGAAGAGGGCCGCGTCCGCCGCGCGCAGACCGGCCCTGAGCTCCCCGACGAAGTCGGCGTAGCCGGGGGTGTCCAGAAGGTTGACCTTGATGCCGTTCCACTCGACCGGCACCAGGGAGAGCTGCACCGAGCGCTGCTGCCGGTGCTCGATCTCGTCGTAGTCGGAGAGGGTGCCGCCGTCCTCCACGCGGCCCGCCCGGTTCACCGCCCCCGCGGTCAGCGCGAGGGCCTCCACCAGAGTCGTCTTGCCCGATCCGGAGTGGCCGACCAGCACCACGTTCCGTACGGACGTGGGGCGGTCGGCCGCTTGTGCCCTGCCGGCGGCCCCGGGGTGTGTGTGCGCCTTGTCGCCCATGATCCTGCCTCCCGTGCACGGTGAGGTCACTGTGGGCGCGGACCCGTGGAAGCCTTCCCCGGACCCCGTCCGGGGGCATCGCCTGCGGTGCGGCTCCGGCGGCGCCCGCGGTTCTTCGAGCTTTCCACTCCCGTCACGGCGCGTCCATACGAAGGACATGATCGCCGCCGCGGCGCAGGTCCCCGGGGTGCGGCGGCGATCACGGCGGCGCCCGTGCCCGGCGGTCCGGGTGCCCCGCAGCCGTGTTCGTGCGCGGTGACTACGATGGGCCCGCCGGTGGCCAGCAGGGGCCACGCGGCCCCACCGACCGTCGGGAAGGCCATGCTGAACAAGTACGCGCGTGCATTTTTCACGCGTGTCCTCACACCGTTCGCCGCGTTTCTCATCCGGCGGGGGGTCAGCCCCGACACGGTCACGCTCATCGGCACCGCGGGTGTGGTGGCCGGCGCGCTGGTGTTCTATCCGCGCGGCGAGTTCTTCTGGGGCACGGTCGTCATCACGCTGTTCGTGTTCTCCGACCTGGTCGACGGCAACATGGCCCGTCAGCTGGGCCGCTCCAGCCGCTGGGGGGCCTTCCTGGACTCCACCCTGGACCGGGTCGCCGACGGCGCGGTGTTCGGCGGCTTCGCCCTCTGGTACGCGGGCTCGGGCGACGACAACGTGCTGTGCGCGGTGTCGATCTTCTGCCTCGCCAGCGGCCAGGTGGTGTCGTACACCAAGGCGCGCGGCGAGTCGATCGGGCTGCCGGTCGCCGTCAACGGGCTGGTGGAGCGGGCCGAGCGGCTGGTGATCTCGCTGGTCGCCGCCGGGCTCGCGGGCCTGCACGCGTTCGGCGTGCCCGGCATCCAGTACCTGCTGCCGATCGCCCTGTGGGCCGTGGCGGTCGGCAGCCTGGTCACGCTGATCCAGCGTGTGGTCACCGTGCGCCGGGAGTCCGCGGAGGCGGAGGCCGCGGAGCAGCAGGCGCTGGGGAGCGAGGCGGACCGGTGAGCGCCCGGGAGCGGTTCACCGACGCCCTGTACGGCGCGGGCTGGGGCACCGTGAAGAAGCTGCCCGAGCCGGTCGCGGTGCGCCTCGGGCGGACCATCGCCGACGCCGCGTGGAAGCGGCGCGGCAAGGGTGTGCTGCGGCTGGAGAGCAACTACGCGCGCGTGGTGCCGGGCGCGGGTCCGGAGCGGCTCGCCGAGCTGTCCCGCGCGGGCATGCGCTCGTACCTGCGGTACTGGATGGAGTCGTTCCGGCTGCCCGCCTGGAGCCCCGAGCGCATCGCCGACTCCTTCACCCCGAAGGACCTGCACCATCTCACCGAGGGCATGGCGGCCGGCAAGGGCGTCGTCCTGGCGCTGCCGCACCTGGCCAACTGGGACCTCGCCGGCGCCTGGGTCACCACGAAGCTCGGCATACCGTTCACCACCGTCGCCGAGCGCCTGAAGCCGGAGACGCTGTACGACCGGTTCGTCGCCTACCGCGAGGGCCTCGGCATGGAGGTACTGCCGCACAGCGGCGGCTCCGCCTTCGGCACGCTGGCCCGGCGGCTGCGCGACGGCGGCCTGGTCTGCCTGGTCGCCGACCGCGACCTGTCCGCCTCGGGCGTCGAGGTGAGCTTCTTCGGGCACGCCGCCCGCATGCCCGCGGGACCCGCGCTGCTGGCCCAGCACACGGGCGCGCGGCTGCTGCCCGTGACCCTCTGGTACGACGAGTCGCCCGTGATGCAGGGCCGGGTGCATCCCCCGGTCGAGGTTCCCGAGTCAGGCACGCGCGCCGAGAAGACGTCCGTGATGACACAGGCGCTGGCCGACGCCTTCGCCACGGGAATCGCCGAGCATCCGGAGGACTGGCACATGCTTCAGCGTTTGTGGACCGAGGACCTCGACCCCACGCACACGACCGCGCACGCCCCCGGGCAGGACCGGGAGGGCGCGGCGTGAGGATCGGCATCGTCTGCCCGTACTCGTGGGACGTGCCGGGCGGCGTCCAGTTCCACATCCGTGACCTGGCCGAGTACTTCATCCGCCTCGGGCACGAGGTGTCCGTCCTCGCCCCCGCCGACGACGACACCCCGCTGCCCCCGTACGTCGTCTCCGCGGGCCGCGCGGTGCCGGTGCCGTACAACGGCTCGGTGGCCCGGCTGAACTTCGGGTTCCTGTCCGCCGCGCGGGTACGGCGCTGGCTGCACGACGGTTCCTTCGACGTGGTGCACATCCACGAGCCGACCTCGCCCTCGCTGGGCCTGCTGACCTGCTGGGCCGCCGAGGGGCCGATCGTCGCCACGTTCCACACGTCCAACCCGCGCTCCCGCGCGATGATCGCCGCGTACGCCATCCTCCAGGCCGCCCTGGAGAAGATCAGCGCGCGGATCGCGGTGAGCGAGTACGCCCGCCGCACGCTCGTCGAACACCTGGGCGGTGACGCGGTGGTCATCCCCAACGGCGTCGACGTCGACTTCTTCGCCAAGGCCGAGCCCAACCCGGAGTGGCAGGGCGACACCATCGGCTTCATCGGCCGCATCGACGAGCCCCGCAAGGGCCTGCCGGTGCTGATGCGGGCGCTGCCGAAGATCCTCGCCGCCCGCCCGGGGACCCGGCTGCTGGTGGCCGGGCGCGGCGACGAGGAGGAGGCGGTCGAGTCGCTGCCCGCACAGCTGCGTTCGCGCGTGGAGTTCCTCGGCATGATCAGCGACGAGGACAAGGCGCGGCTGCTGCGGAGCGTGGACCTGTACGTGGCGCCCAACACCGGCGGGGAGAGCTTCGGCATCATCCTCGTCGAGGCGATGTCGGCGGGCGCGCCGGTGCTGGCCTCCGACCTGGACGCGTTCGCCCAGGTCCTGGACCGGGGAGCGGCCGGCGAACTGTTCGCCAGCGAGGACGCGGACGCGCTCGCGGAGGCGGCGGTGCGGCTTCTGGGGGATCCCGTGCGCCGTGAGGAGCTGCGGGCGCGGGGCAGTGCGCATGTGCGTCGGTTCGACTGGTCGACGGTCGGTGCGGACATTCTCTCCGTCTACGAGACGGTCACCGCGGGCGCGGCGGCGGTCGCCACGGACGACCGAGCGACGGGCCTGAGGGCCCGCCTGGGCCTGGCACGGGACTGAACCAAGGGGTGCCCCTCAGGGGCGCGGCGAGTGGACGCCCCTCAGGGGCGCGGGGAACTGCGCGACCAGCCACATGCGGCCTGCACGCGGCGTACGGCGCTGCAGCCCGGGCCCGCCGTGAGGGTGCCGCCTGCGCCCACCCTCCCCCACTCTCGGCTTCGCTCGAGCGGGAGGTACCCCCATCGCCCAGCGGCACGTCTGCCCGCAGGCGGCGGCGGTGACAGCGCCCCCTCAGGGGCGCGGGGAACTGCGCGACCAGCCACATGCGGCCTGCACCTGGCGTACGGCGCTGCAGCCCGGGCCCGCCGTGAGGGTGCCGCCTGCGCCCACCCTCCCCCACTCTCGGCTTCGCTCGAGCGGGAGGTACCCCCATCGCCCCAGCGGCACGACTGCCCGCAGGCGGCGGCGGTGACAGCGCCCCCTGAGGGGCGCGGGGAACTGCGCGACCAGCCACATGCGGCGTGCACCCGGCGTACGGCGCTGTCTCGGCGGCTCCTTGCGCAGGCGGCGTCGAGTGGACGCCCTCAGGGGCGCGGGGAACTGCGCGACCGACCCGCACCGGGCTGCGGCCCCGTGGACCGTGACCGGCGGAGCCGGTACTAGCCTTGCCGCCCGTGACCGCAACCCTGATCTGGATCCTCGTCGTCCTCCTCGCCGTCGGCCTGTACCTGAGCTGGACGGCCGGTCGCCTGGACCGCCTGCACGCCCGGATCGACGCCGCTCGCGCCGCGCTCGACGCGCAACTGCTGCGCCGCGCCTCCGTGGCGCAGGAACTGGCCACCTCCGGAGTGCTCGACCCCGCCGCGTCGATCGTGCTGTACGAGGCCGCGCATGCCGCCCGGCAGGCGGTCGAGGAGCAGCGGGAGGTCGCCGAGAGCGAGCTGAGCCAGGCGCTGCGGGCCGTGTTCGCCGACCCGCAGCAGGTGGACGGGGTCCGGGAGGCGCCCGGGGGAGAGGAGGCCGCCCTCGAGCTCGCCGAGGCCGTCCGCCGCGTCCCGATGGCCCGCCGCTTCCACAACGACGCCGTGCGCGCCGCCCGCGCCCTGCGCCTGCACCGCAAGGTGCGCTGGTTCCGGCTGGCCGGACACGCCCCGTTCCCGATGGCCTTCGAGATGGACGACGAGCCGCCGGCGGCGCTGATCGAGCGGGCCGCCTGACATCGGCATCCGGACGCGGATCACCCCGCCCTCGGCCGAAAACGAGCCACCGGCTCCCCATTGGCCCTTGATGTGGCCTGCTCCGGTCACGTTTCCTCAGTGCTGCACAATCCCCCTCTTCCCCAGCGAGGTCATTCGTGTCCAGCACGCTCTCCGAAAACCAGGGTCCCGCGACCGGCACCGCGCGCGTCAAGCGCGGCATGGCCGAGCAGCTCAAGGGCGGCGTGATCATGGACGTCGTCACGCCGGAGCAGGCGAAGATCGCCGAGGACGCGGGCGCCGTCGCCGTCATGGCCCTGGAGCGCGTCCCGGCCGACATCCGCAAGGACGGCGGTGTGGCCCGCATGTCCGACCCGGACATGATCGAGGGCATCATCGACGCCGTGTCCATCCCGGTGATGGCGAAGTCCCGCATCGGCCACTTCGTCGAGGCCCAGGTGCTCCAGTCGCTCGGCGTCGACTACATCGACGAGTCCGAGGTCCTCACCCCGGCCGACGAGGTCAACCACTCCGACAAGTGGGCCTTCACCACCCCCTTCGTCTGCGGCGCCACCAACCTGGGCGAGGCCCTGCGCCGCATCGCCGAGGGCGCCGCGATGATCCGCTCCAAGGGCGAGGCCGGCACCGGCAACGTCGTCGAGGCCGTCCGCCACCTGCGCCAGATCAAGAACGAGATCGCCCGCCTGCGCGGCTACGACAACAACGAGCTGTACGCCGCCGCCAAGGAGCTGCGCGCCCCGTACGAGCTGGTCAAGGAGGTCGCCGAGCTGGGCAAGCTGCCCGTCGTGCTGTTCTCCGCCGGCGGCGTGGCCACCCCCGCCGACGCCGCGCTGATGCGCCAGCTCGGCGCCGAGGGCGTCTTCGTCGGCTCCGGCATCTTCAAGTCCGGCGACCCCGCCAAGCGCGCCGCGGCCATCGTGAAGGCGACCACCTTCTACGACGACCCGAAGATCGTCGCGGACGCCTCCCGCAACCTGGGCGAGGCCATGGTCGGCATCAACTGCGACACCCTGCCCGAGACCGAGCGCTACGCCAACCGGGGCTGGTGATGACCGCTCCCGTGATCGGAGTGCTCGCGCTCCAGGGCGACGTACGGGAGCATCTGGCGGCCCTGGCCGCGGCGGACGCCGTGGCCGGGCCGGTCCGGCGCCCCGAGGAGCTCGCCGAGGTCGACGGCCTGGTGATCCCGGGCGGGGAGTCCACCACGATCTCCAAACTGGCCGTGCTCTTCGGCCTGATGGAGCCCCTGCGCGCACGCGTGCGCGCGGGCATGCCCGTCTACGGCACCTGCGCCGGCATGATCCTGCTCGCCGACAAGATCCTCGACCCGCGCTCCGGGCAGGAGACCGTCGGCGGCATCGACATGATCGTGCGCCGCAACGCCTTCGGACGGCAGAACGAGTCCTTCGAGGCCGCCGTCGAGGTCAAGGGCGTGTCCGGGGAACCCGTGGAGGGGGTCTTCATCCGCGCCCCGTGGGTGGAGTCCGTCGGCGCGTCCGCCGAGGTGCTCGCCGAGCACGACGGACACATCGTCGCGGTCCGCCAGGGCAACGCGCTGGCGACGTCCTTCCACCCGGAGCTGACCGGGGACCACCGGGTGCACCGCCTCTTCACCGACATGGTGCGGGCGGAGCGCCGGGGCGATGCCTTGTAGGATTCCTGCGTTCGTTGCAGAGATGGGTTACGCGAAGGAGACAGGCAGATGTCCGGCCACTCTAAATGGGCCACGACGAAGCACAAGAAGGCCGTGATCGACGCCAAGCGCGGCAAGCTCTTCGCGAAGCTCATCAAGAACATCGAGGTCGCGGCCCGGATGGGCGGAGCCGACCCCGAGGGCAACCCGACGCTGTACGACGCCATCCAGAAGGCGAAGAAGCAGTCGGTCCCCAACAAGAACATCGACTCCGCGGTCAAGCGCGGCGCGGGCCTGGAGGCCGGCGGCGCCGACTACGAGACGATCATGTACGAGGGCTACGGCCCCAACGGCGTCGCGGTGCTCATCGAGTGCCTCACCGACAACCGCAACCGCGCCGCCTCCGACGTCCGGGTCGCGATGACCCGCAACGGCGGCTCCATGGCCGACCCGGGCTCGGTGTCGTACCTGTTCAACCGCAAGGGCGTGGTGATCGTCCCCAAGGGCGAGCTGACCGAGGACGACGTCCTGGCCGCCGTGCTCGACGCGGGCGCCGAGGAGGTCAACGACCTCGGCGAGTCCTTCGAGGTGATCAGCGAGGCCACCGACCTGGTCGCGGTCCGCACCGCGCTCCAGGACGCCGGCATCGACTACGAGTCGGCGGACGCCAACTTCGTCCCGACCATGCAGGTCGAGCTGGACGAGGAGGGCGCCAAGAAGATCTTCAAGCTGATCGACGCGCTCGAGGACAGCGACGACGTGCAGAACGTCTTCGCCAACTTCGACGTCAGCGACGAGATCATGGAGAAGGTCGACGCCTGACGCGTACCGGGGCGGCGGGCCGGCGGGACACACCCCGTCGGCCCGCCGCTTTGTCGGTGGCACCCGATAGCCTGCACAAACAGGTGATCGAGCAAGGGGGCGACGGCGTGCGCGTACTGGGGGTGGACCCGGGACTGACCCGGTGCGGTGTCGGCGTCGTCGAGGGGGTGGCGGGACGCCCGCTGACCATGCTCGGCGTGGGAGTGGTGCGCACGCCCGCCGACGCCGACCTCGGCCACCGGCTGGTCGCCGTGGAGCAGGGCCTGGAGCAGTGGCTCGACGAGCACCGCCCGGAGTTCGTCGCCGTGGAGCGCGTCTTCAGCCAGCACAACGTGCGCACGGTGATGGGCACCGCCCAGGCCAGCGCCGTCGCCATCCTCTGCGCCTCCCGGCGCGGCATCCCCGTCGCCCTGCACACGCCCAGCGAGGTCAAGGCCGCCGTCACCGGCTCGGGCCGCGCCGACAAGGCCCAGGTCGGCGCCATGGTGACCCGCCTGCTGCGGCTCGACGCCCCGCCCAAGCCGGCCGACGCCGCCGACGCCCTCGCGCTCGCCATCTGCCACATCTGGCGCGCCCCCGCCCAGAACCGCCTCCAGCAGGCCGTCGCCGCCCACGCGGCGCGCGCCCCGCGGACCCCGCCGACCACCCCCCGGGCCCCCGCGGCCCCCCACGCATCGAAAGGCCGTACGGCATGATCGCCTTCGTCAGCGGCACGGTCGCCGCCCTCACCCCCGACACCGCGGTGGTCGAGGTCGGCGGCGTCGGCATGGCCGTCCGGTGCACGCCGGACACGCTGTCCACGCTCCGCGTCGGCCGGCCCGCTAAGCTCGCCACCTCCCTCGTCGTCCGCGAGGACTCCCTGACGCTGTACGGCTTCGCCGACGAGGACGGCCGCCAGGTCTTCGAGCTGCTCCAGACCGCCAGCGGCGTCGGCCCCCGGCTCGCCCAGGCCATGCTCGCCGTGCACAGCCCCGACGCCCTGCGCCGCGCCGTGGCCACGGGGGACGAGAAGGCGCTCACCGCCGTCCCCGGCATCGGCAAGAAGGGCGCCCAGAAGCTGCTCCTGGAACTGAAGGACCGGCTCGGGGATCCCACCGGCGCCCCCGCCGTCGGCGCGCCCGTCACCGCCGGCTGGCGCGACCAGCTGCACGCCGCCCTCATCGGCCTGGGGTACGCGACCCGGGAGGCCGACGAGGCCGTGGCCGCGGTGACCCCCCAGGCGGAGGCCGCCGAGGGCGCCGTACCGGTGGGGCAGCTGCTCAAGGCGGCCCTCCAGACGCTGAACCGCGCCCGATAGACCGCCGCCCGCCGGCCCACCACCGCGCCCGAGTCCGTACGGAGAGCTGAGGCACACGCACATGAACTGGGACGACACGAACGACACCGCCGCCTCCGAGCGGCTGGTGGAATCGGTCGCCGACCGCGAGGACCAGGCCGTCGAGGCCGCGCTGCGCCCCAAGGACCTGGGCGAGTTCATCGGCCAGGAGAAGGTCCGCGAGCAGCTCGACCTGGTGCTGCGCGCCGCCCGCGCCCGCGGCGCCACCGCCGACCACGTGCTGCTCTCCGGCGCCCCCGGCCTCGGCAAGACCACCCTCTCCATGATCATCGCCGCGGAGATGGGCGCCCCCATCCGCATCACCTCGGGCCCCGCCATCCAGCACGCCGGCGACCTGGCCGCGATCCTCTCCTCCCTCCAGGAGGGCGAGGTCCTCTTCCTCGACGAGATCCACCGCATGTCCCGGCCCGCCGAGGAGATGCTGTACATGGCGATGGAGGACTTCCGCGTCGACGTGATCGTCGGCAAGGGCCCCGGCGCCACCGCCATCCCGCTGGAGCTGCCGCCCTTCACCCTGGTCGGCGCCACCACCCGGGCCGGCCTGCTGCCGCCCCCGCTGCGCGACCGCTTCGGCTTCACCGCCCACATGGAGTTCTACGAGCCGGGCGAGCTGGAGCGCGTCGTCCACCGCTCGGCGAGCCTGCTCGACGTGGAGATCGACGCCGAGGGCGCCGCCGAGATCGCCGGACGCTCCCGCGGCACGCCCCGCATCGCCAACCGCCTGCTGCGCCGCGTCCGGGACTACGCGCAGGTCAAGGCGGACGGCCGGATCACCCAGGACGTCGCCGCCGCGGCCCTCGCGGTGTACGAGGTGGACGCCCGGGGCCTGGACCGGCTGGACCGGGCGGTCCTCGAGGCGCTGCTCAAGCTGTTCGGCGGCGGCCCGGTCGGCCTGTCCACGCTCGCCGTCGCGGTGGGGGAGGAGCGTGAGACCGTGGAGGAGGTGGCCGAGCCCTTCCTGGTCCGGGAGGGGCTGCTCGCCCGTACCCCGCGGGGACGGGTGGCCACGCCCGCGGCCTGGTCGCACCTCGGCCTCACGCCGCCCCGGCCGCAGGCCCCCGGAAACGGACAAGGGGACCTGTTCGGGGCGTGACGGCGAGCACGCTGGCCCGGGCAGGAACCCCGGTGCCATGCTGAGCGTTGTTCCGGTGGTGCGGACTCGCTTAGACTCCGCCGATGCCGCCCTTGTCGGCGGCACCACATACCCCCAACCATCAGGCCGTTCACCAACGCGGTCGTGTGAAGGAAGTTCCGACCCGTGAGTCTCCTGACCCTCCTCCCGTTCATTGTGCTCATCGGGGCCATGTTCCTGATGACCCGGTCGGCCAAGAAGAAGCAGCAGCAGGCCATCGAGATGCGGAACCAGATGCAGCCCGGTTCCGGCGTCCGCACGATCGGGGGCATGTACGCCACGGTCAAGGAGGTCAGCGAGGACACCGTCCTCCTCGACGCCGGGCCGGGTGTGGAGCTGCTGTTCGCCAAGAACTCGATCGGTGCCGTCCTGACCGACGAGGAGTACAACCGCATCGTGCACGGCATCGAGCACGACCTGCAGTCCGACGCCGACGTCGTCCCCGACGACGCCTCCTCCCTCACCGAGACCGACGACTCCTCCGACGCTGCCGCCGACTCCGACGACACGCCTGTCGACCTCGGCAAGAAGGACGCGGAGGACGAGCCGGCCGACGCCACGGCGGACGCGCGCGCGAAGAAGTCCGACGGCGACTCCGACGCGAAGTAGCCGCGTTCCGGGGCGCGCGGGCTCCGCCCGCGCGCCCCGGATCATGCCCGGCTCGCACGGGATCATCCCGACACCATGTCATGGCCGCCGGCCTCCCGACCGGGGACGAGGCGGCCCGAGAGGGAGTACGAGAAGGTGGCAGCACTCAAAAAGGGACGGAACGCGAGCGCCACAAGCAAGCCGTGGCGCTCGCTGGCTCTGATCCTGATCGCCATCGTGGCGCTCACCGGAGGGATGTTCGCCTCCGGGCACACCACTCCGCGTCTCGGCATCGACCTGGCCGGCGGTACGAGCATCACGCTGGCGGCGGTCCCTGAGGCGGGCCAGGAGTCCGCGATCAACAAGACCAACATGGACACCGCGGTCTCCATCATGGAGCGGCGTGTCAACGGTCTGGGCGTCTCCGAGGCCGAGGTTCAGACCCAGGGCGACCGCAACATCATCGTCAACATTCCCAAGGGCACGAATTCCAAGCAGGCCCGGGAACAGGTCGGCACCACCGCCAAGCTCTACTTCCGTCCCGTGATCGCCACCGAGCTGGCCGGGGGCGGCGCCGCCCCGCAGCCGAGCGCGACCGGCGAGCCCTCCGCCGACCCCTCCGGCGACAAGGCCGGGGACAAGGCGACGGACGGCGCGAGCGAGGAGGCCACCGACGGCTCCTCTGCGTCCGCGACCCCCTCGTCGAGCGCCACCACCCAGGGCCGCGCGGTCACCGACGCTCTGAAGGCCGACGAGAGCCCGTCCCCCACGGACAAGGCCAGCCCCTCCGCCTCCGCGACGGGCGGCGCCTCCGACCCCGACGCGAAGCTCCAGGCCGCGTACGCCAAGCTCGACTGCACCAAGGAGAGCGTCCGCGCCACCGCCGGTGACGGTGCCAAGGCCTCCGAGTCCACCGTCGCCTGCGGCCAGAACTCCGAGGGCCAGTGGCAGAAGTACATCCTCGGCCCGGCCGCCGTCGACGGCACCGACGTCGACGAGGCCGACGCCGTCCTGAACACCACGTCCGGCGCCGGCTGGACCGTGACCATGAAGTTCACGGGCGAGGGCTCCAAGAAGTTCGCCGACATCACCGGCCAGCTCGCGCAGAAGCAGTCCCCGCAGAACCAGTTCGCGATCGTCCTGGACGGCGAGGTCGTCTCGGACCCGTACGTCCGGCAGGCCCTGACCGGCGGCAACGCCGAGATCTCCGGCAACTTCACGCAGCAGTCGTCGCAGGAACTGGCCAACATGCTGTCCTACGGCGCCCTGCCGCTGACCTTCCGCGAGGACAGCGTCACCACCGTCACCGCCGCCCTCGGCGGCGAGCAGCTCCAGGCCGGTCTGATCGCCGGCGCCATCGGCCTCGCGCTGGTGATCCTCTACCTGCTGTTCTACTACCGCGGCCTGTCCTTCATCGCCGTCGCGTCGCTGCTGGTCTCCGCCGCCCTCACCTACGTGATCATGGCGCTGCTCGGCCCGACCATCGGCTTCGCGCTGAACCTGCCGGCCGTCTGCGGCGCCATCGTCGCCATCGGCATCACGGCGGACTCGTTCATCGTCTACTTCGAACGGGTCCGGGACGAGATCCGCGAGGGCCGCTCGCTGCGCCCCGCCGTGGAGCGGGCCTGGCCGCGCGCCCGGCGCACCATCCTGGTCTCCGACTTCGTGTCCTTCCTCGCCGCCGCGGTGCTCTTCGTGGTCACCGTCGGCAAGGTGCAGGGCTTCGCGTTCACCCTGGGTCTGACCACGGTCCTCGACGTCGTGGTGGTCTTCCTGTTCACCAAGCCGCTGCTGACGCTGATGGCCCGCCGCAAGTTCTTCGCGAGCGGCCACAAGTGGTCCGGTCTCGACCCGAAGGCGCTGGGCGCGAAACCGCCGCTGCGCCGCACCCGTCGTCCCTCCGCCCCTGCCCAGACGAAGGAGGCGTGAGAGATGTCGAAGCTCGGCACCCTCGGCGCCCGACTGCACCACGGCGAGATCGGCTACGACTTCGTCAAGAACCGCAAGATCTGGTACGGCATCTCGATCCTGATCACCATCACGGCCATCGTCGGCCTGACGGTGCGCGGCCTGCACATGGGCATCGAGTTCCAGGGCGGCGCGGTCTTCACCACCCCGAAGAACATGAGCGTCTCGGTGTCCACCGCCGAGGGCTACGCGGAGGACGCCTCCGGCCACGACGCCATCGTCCAGAAGCTCGGTGACGGCAGCCTGCGCATCCAGGTCGCGGGCATCGACACCAAGACCTCGGACACCATCAAGGACCGGCTCGCCGACGACCTCAAGGTCGACGGCGAGAAGATCAACGCCGAACTGGTCGGTCCCAGCTGGGGCGAGCAGATCGCCAACAAGGCATGGCAGGGCCTCGGGATCTTCCTGCTCCTGGTCGTGATCTACCTGGCGATCGCGTTCGAGTGGCGCATGGCCCTCGCCGCGTTCGTCGCGCTGATCCACGACATCACCATCACGGTCGGGATCTACGCCCTCGTCGGCTTCGAGGTCACCCCCGGCACGGTGATCGGTCTGCTCACCATCCTCGGCTACTCGCTGTACGACACGGTCGTCGTCTTCGACAGCCTCAAGGAACAGACCAGGGACATCACCAAGCAGACCCGCTGGACCTACAGCGAGATCGCCAACCGGTCGATCAACAGCACCCTGGTGCGGTCGATCAACACCACGGTGGTGGCGCTGCTGCCGGTGGCCGGCCTGCTGTTCATCGGCGGCGGCGTCCTCGGCGCCGGCATGCTGAACGACATCTCCCTGTCGCTGTTCGTCGGCCTCGCCGCCGGCGCGTACTCCTCGATCTTCATCGCCACCCCGCTCGTCGCCGACCTCAAGGAGCGCGAGCCGGCCATGAAGAGCCTGAAGAAGCGCGTGCTGGCCAAGCGCGCCCAGGGCGGCGACCCGGACGACGGCCAGGACGCCCCCGTGACCGACGACGGTCTCGACGACGAGCCCGCCGACGTCGCGGCGGCGGTCGTCGGACCCCGCAACCAGCCCGCGTCCCGCGCCCGGGGCCGCGGCCGACCCTCGGGGAAGCGCCGATGACCGACCACGCCGATCTGTCCGCCCTGCTGCTGAGCCGCATCCGGGACGTGGCGGACTACCCGGAGCCGGGCGTGATGTTCAAGGACATCACCCCGCTCCTGGCCGACCCCAAGGCGTTCGACGCCCTCACCGAGGCCCTCGCGGACGTCGCCCGCCGGGCCGGCGCCACCAAGGTCGTCGGCCTGGAGGCCCGCGGGTTCATCCTCGGCGCCCCGGTCGCCGTCCGCGCCGGCCTGGGCTTCATCCCCGTCCGCAAGGCGGGCAAGCTCCCCGGGGCCACCCTCAGCCAGGCGTACGACCTGGAGTACGGCTCGGCCGAGATCGAGGTCCACGCCGAGGACCTCGGCGCCGAGGACCGCGTCCTGGTCGTCGACGACGTCCTGGCCACCGGCGGCACCGCCGAGGCGTCCCTCCAGCTCATCCGCAGGGCGGGCGCCCAGGTCGCGGGCCTCGCCGTGCTGATGGAGCTCGGCTTCCTCGGCGGCCGGGCCCGGCTGGAGCCCGCCCTGGCGGGAGCCCCGCTGGAGGCGCTGCTCACGGTCTGAGGACCCTCGGGGACACCGGAGACGGCCCCGTACCCACCACGCAGGCGGACCCGGAGGAATCCGGCGTCCGCCTCGTGCGTTTCTCCTGTTGACGGTCCTCACACCGCTCCGGAGGCGATCGGCGGGCCGGGGCTCGCTACCATGGGTTCTCCGGAGCCTGACCGGGGGACCCGGATCGCGCACGAGGAGCCCTCTTGCCAGACGAGGCCCAGCACCTGACCGCCGCCAAGCCCGAGCCCGCCTCGGCCCCGGCGGCCAAGCCCGCACCGGACACGCCCCAGGCGAAGAACGACACCCGCGGGCCGGTGCAGCGCGCCCAGGGGGCTCCCGTGGACAAGCCCGAGCAGCCGCGGCCCAAGCCCTCCCCTCCCGAGCGCTCCGCGTCCCTGGCCCGCCCCAACACCGGCCAGCCCCGCTCCGGCTCCTCCAACCGCGTCCGCGCCCGCCTGGCCCGCCTCGGCGTCCAGCGGGCCAACCCGTACAACCCGGTGCTGGAGCCGCTGCTCCGGATCGTGCGGAGCAACGACCCGAAGATCGAGAACGCCACGCTGCGCCAGATCGAGCGCGCCTACCAGGTCGCCGAGCGCTGGCACCGCGGCCAGAAGCGCAAGAGCGGCGACCCGTACATCACGCACCCGCTCGCGGTGACCACCATCCTCGCCGAACTGGGCATGGACCCGGCCACGCTGATGGCAGGGCTGCTGCACGACACCGTCGAGGACACCGAGTACGGCCTGGAGGACCTGCGCCGCGACTTCGGCGACGTGGTCGCGCTCCTCGTCGACGGCGTCACCAAGCTGGACAAGGTCAAGTTCGGCGAGGCCGCGCAGGCCGAGACCGTGCGCAAGATGGTCGTCGCCATGGCCAAGGACCCCCGCGTCCTGGTCATCAAGCTCGCCGACCGTCTGCACAACATGCGCACCATGCGCTACCTCAAGCGCGAGAAGCAGGAGAAGAAGGCGCGCGAGACCCTGGAGATCTACGCGCCGCTCGCCCACCGCCTGGGCATGAACACCATCAAGTGGGAGCTGGAGGACCTCGCCTTCGCGATCCTCTACCCCAAGATGTACGACGAGATCGTCCGCCTGGTCGCCGAGCGCGCCCCCAAGCGCGACGAGTACCTCGCCGTCGTCACCGACGAGGTCCAGCAGGACCTGCGGGCGGCCCGCATCAAGGCGACCGTCACCGGCCGCCCCAAGCACTACTACAGCGTCTACCAGAAGATGATCGTCCGCGGCCGTGACTTCGCGGAGATCTACGACCTGGTGGGCATCCGCGTCCTCGTGGACACCGTCCGCGACTGCTACGCGGCTCTCGGCACGGTGCACGCGCGATGGAACCCGGTCCCCGGCCGGTTCAAGGACTACATCGCGATGCCCAAGTTCAACATGTACCAGTCGCTGCACACGACGGTCATCGGCCCCGGCGGCAAGCCCGTCGAGCTCCAGATCCGCACGTTCGACATGCACCGCCGCGCCGAGTACGGCATCGCCGCGCACTGGAAGTACAAGCAGGAGGCCGTGGCCGGCGCCTCCAAGGTCCGTTCCGACGCGCCCAGGTCGTCCGGCAAGGGCAAGGACGACCACCTCAACGACATGGCGTGGCTGCGGCAGCTGCTGGACTGGCAGAAGGAGACCGAGGACCCGGGCGAGTTCCTGGAGTCGCTGCGCTTCGACCTCTCGCGCAACGAGGTCTTCGTCTTCACACCGAAGGGCGACGTCATAGCGCTGCCCGCCGGCGCCACCCCCGTCGACTTCGCGTACGCGGTGCACACCGAGGTCGGCCACCGCACCATAGGCGCCCGGGTCAACGGCCGCCTGGTGCCGCTGGAGTCGACCCTGGACAACGGCGACCTGGTGGAGGTCTTCACCTCCAAGGCGGCCGGCGCGGGCCCCTCCCGCGACTGGCTCGGCTTCGTGAAGTCGCCCCGCGCCCGCAACAAGATCCGCGCCTGGTTCTCCAAGGAGCGCCGCGACGAGGCCATCGAGCAGGGCAAGGACTCCATCGTCCGCGCCATGCGCAAGCAGAACCTGCCGATCCAGCGCATCCTCACCGGCGACTCGCTGGTCACGCTGGCGCACGAGATGCGTTACTCGGACATCTCCGCGCTGTACGCGGCGATCGGCGAGGGCCATGTCTCCGCGCAGAACATCGTGCAGAAGCTGGTGCAGGCCCTCGGCGGCGAGGAGGCGGCCACCGAGGAGATCGACGAGTCGGTCCCGCCCACCCGCAGCCGCCGCAAGCGCCGCTCCAGCGCCGACCCGGGCGTCATCGTCAAGGGCGTCGAGGACGTGTGGGTCAAGCTGGCCCGCTGCTGCACCCCGGTGCCCGGGGACCCGATCATCGGCTTCGTCACCCGCGGCAGCGGCGTCTCGGTGCACCGCAGCGACTGCGTGAACGTCGACTCGCTGTCCCGTGAGCCCGAGCGGATCCTCGAGGTCGAGTGGGCGCCCACCCAGTCCTCGGTGTTCCTGGTCGCCATCCAGGTCGAGGCGCTGGACCGCTCCCGGCTGCTGTCGGACGTCACGCGCGTGCTGTCCGACCAGCACGTCAACATCCTGTCCGCGGCCGTCCAGACCTCCCGCGACCGGGTGGCCACCTCCCGCTTCACCTTCGAGATGGGCGACCCCAAGCACCTGGGCCACGTCCTGAAGGCCGTGCGCGGCGTGGAGGGCGTCTACGACGTCTACCGCGTCACCTCGGCCCGCAACCGGGGGTAGAACACACGGAAGGGGCCGCCGTACCGAGTACGGCGGCCCCTTCCGGTCCTCCGGGTGCGAGCCCCGGTCAGCCGCCGAACTCCTGGAGACCCTTCAGGGCCTGGTCCAGCAGCGCCTGGCGGCCCTCCAGCTCACGCTCCAGCTTCTCCGCCTTGGCGGTGTTGCCCTGCGCGCGGGCCTGCTCGATCTGGCCCTTCAGCTTGTCCACGGCGGCCTGGAGCTGACCGGTCAGACCCTCGGCCCGGGCACGGGCCTCCGGGTTGGTCCGGCGCCACTCGGCCTCCTCGGCCTCCTGGATCGCGCGCTCCACGGCGTGCATCCGGCCCTCGACCTTCGGGCGGGCGTCCCTCGGCACATGGCCGATGGCCTCCCAGCGCTCGTTGATCGCACGGAACGCGGCCCGGGCGGCCTTCAGATCCGTGATCGGCAGCAGCTTCTCCGCCTCGCCGGCCAGCTCCTCCTTGAGCTTGAGGTTCTCCGCCTGCTCCGCGTCACGCTCGGCGAACACCGAGGAACGGGCCGCGAAGAAGACGTCCTGGGCGCCGCGGAAGCGGTTCCACAGTTCTTCCTCGTGCTCGCGCTGGGCGCGGCCGGCGGCCTTCCACTGCGCCATCAGGTCCCGGTACCGGGCCGCGGTCGGGCCCCAGTCCGTGGAGCCCGACAGCGCCTCGGCCTCGGCGACCAGCTGCTCCTTGATCCGGCGGGCGTCCTCGCGCTGCGCGTCCAGCTGCGCGAAGTGCTGCTTGCGCCGCTTGGAGAACGCCGACCGCGCGTGCGAGAACCGGTGCCACAGCTCGTCGTCGGACTTGCGGTCCAGCCGCGGCAGACCCTTCCAGGTGTCCACCAGGGCCCGCAGCCGCTCCCCGGCCGCCCGCCACTGGTCGGACTGCGCCAGCTCCTCGGCCTCGACGACCAGCGCCTCCTTGGCCTGCCGCGCCTCCTCGGACTGCCGGGCCCGCTGGGCCTTGCGCTCCTCGCGGCGCGCCTCGACCAGCTCCACCAGCTTGTCCAGACGGCCCCTGAGGGCGTCCAGATCACCGACCGCGTGATGGGCGTCGACCTGCTCGCGCAGGTGGCCGATCGCGGCCATGGCGTCCTTGGACGACAGGTCGGTGGTCCTCACCCGCTTCTCGAGGAGGCCGATCTCGACAACCAGGCCCTCGTACTTGCGCTCGAAGTAGGCCAGCGCCTCGTCAGGAGAGCCGGCCTGCCAGGAACCGACGACCTTCTCGCCGTCGGCCGTACGCACGTACACGGTCCCCGTCTCGTCGACGCGGCCCCACGGGTCGCTGCTCACAGCGCCTCCTCCACATGATGCCGTCGAGGGGCCTGTGCGCTCCCCCGGGCATCGTCCACAGTTTCGTCACGGCCAACATAGGCGACCGACGGGATGCCTGTCCGCATCCCGCGCGACCGAAATTACGCAGTTGGGGCTCAGGATGCGGTGACGGTCGCCTTGTCGATCACGACCGTCGCGTTGGGCGCCCCGTCGCCGGCTCCGGTGCTCTCCCCGGCGTCGGCGATCTTCTTCAGCACCTTCAGGCCCGCGTCCGAGACGGTGCCGAACGGTGTGTAGCTGGGCGGAAGCTGACTGTCCTCGTAGACCAGGAAGAACTGGCTGCCGCCACTGTCCTTCTGCCCGGTGTTGGCCATCGCGACCGTGCCCGCCGGGTAGGTGTTGTTCTTCAGGCTCGCGTCCTTCAGGTTCTCGTCCGGGATCGTGTAGCCGGGACCGCCGGTCCCCGTGCCCGTGGGGTCGCCGCACTGAAGCACGAAGATGCCGTTGGTGGTGAGCCGGTGGCACTTGGTGTGGTCGAAGTAGCCCTTCTTCGCGAGGAAGTTGAACGAGTTGACCGTGTGCGGGGCCGCCGACGCCTTCAGCGCCAGGTCTATCGTCCCGCAGGTGGTCTCGAGCGTCATCGTGTACTTCGCCGACTTGTCGATCGACATCGCCGGCTCCTTCTTCCACGTCTGCTTCTCGACCGCGCCCTCGGCCGGCTTCTCGCACGGGTCCGGGGCCTTGCCGGTCTGCTCGGCCTCCGGCGTGACCTCCGCAGCAGCGTTGGTCTTGTCGTCGTCCTGCTTGAACACCCCCGTCGTGTACAGCGCGAGGCTGCCGATCAGGGTCACACCGAGCACCGACGCGACGACCGCGTTGCGGACCCTCGACCTGCGCCGCGCCTCGGTACGCCGCTGCTGCTGCCGCAAGAACTTCTCCCGGGCGAGCTGACGCCGCCGCTGCTCCTGGCTGACCACCGGATTTACTCCTCATGCGTCTCGTGTGCCGGCCGGTACGCGTGCGTGCGGTGAGCCGACCGCCTGCGTGTGCCCCGTACCGTATATGGGTTCGCTGAGGAATCGGCAGCGCCGGTAGGCTCTGACCACGGGCGCAGCCCCGTCGCAAGCCTCCCGTACCGACACAAACGAAGGACGATCGTGCTCATTGCCGGGTTCCCCGCCGGGGCATGGGGGACGAACTGTTATCTCGTCGCCCCCGCCGCCGGTGAGGAGTGCGTGATCATCGACCCGGGCCACCAGGCCGCCGACGGTGTGGCGGAGGCGGTCCGCAAGCACCGGCTCAAGCCCGTCGCCGTCGTCCTCACCCACGGCCACATCGACCACGTCGCCTCGGTGGTCCCGGTCTGCGGGGCGCACGACGTGCCCGCCTGGATCCACCCCGACGACCGGTACATGATGAGCGACCCGGAGAAGGGCATAGGCCGGGCCATCGGCATGCCGCTCATGGGGGAGCTCACGATGGGGGAGCCGGACGACGTCAAGGAGCTCACCGACGGCGCCGCGCTGAAGCTGGCGGGCCTGGAGTTCTCCGTCGCGCACGCCCCGGGCCATACCAAGGGGTCGGTGACCTTCAACCTGCCCGAGTCGGCCGACATCCCGCCGGTCATGTTCTCGGGCGACCTGTTGTTCGCCGGCTCCATCGGACGCACCGACCTGCCCGGCGGTGACATGGCCGAGATGCTCGACTCGCTGGCCCGCGTGTGCCTGCCGCTCGACGACTCGACCGTGGTGCTGTCCGGCCACGGCCCCCAGACCACCATCGGCCAGGAGCGCGCCACCAACCCGTATCTGCGGCAGGTGGCCGCCGGCCCGGGAGCCCAGGAGGCTCCCCGACGAGGAATGTGACGACTACTTCCGTGAGCACCTTCAAGGCACCCAAGGGCACGTACGACCTGCTGCCGCCCGATTCCGCCAAGTACCTCGCCGTGCGTGAGGCGATCGCCGCCCCGCTGCGCGGCTCCGGCTACGGCTACATCGAGACGCCCGGCTTCGAGACCGTCGAGCTGTTCGCGCGCGGCGTCGGCGAGTCCACCGACATCGTCACCAAGGAGATGTACGCCTTCGAGACCAAGGGCGGCACCAAGCTCGCCCTGCGTCCCGAGGGCACCGCCTCCGTGCTGCGCGCCGCGCTGGAGGCGAACCTGCACAGGGCGGGCAACCTCCCGGTGAAGCTCTGGTACTCCGGCTCGTACTACCGCTACGAGCGTCCGCAGAAGGGCCGTTACCGGCACTTCTCGCAGGTCGGCGCCGAGGCGATCGGCGCGGAGGACCCGGCGCTCGACGCCGAGCTGATCATCCTGGCCGACCAGGCGTACCGCTCGCTGGGCCTGCAGAACTTCCGCATCCTGCTCAACAGCCTGGGCGACAAGGAGTGCCGCCCCGTCTACCGGGCCGCCCTCCAGGACTTCCTGCGCGGCCTGGACCTGGACGAGGACACCCTGCGCCGGGCGGAGATCAACCCGCTGCGCGTGCTGGACGACAAGCGCGAGTGGGTGCAGAAGCAGCTCGGCGACGCCCCGCTGCTGCGCGACTACCTCTGCGACGCCTGCAAGGCGTACCACGAGGAGGTGCGCGAGCTGGTCACGGCGGCGGGCGTGACCTTCGAGGACGACCCGAAGCTGGTGCGCGGCCTGGACTACTACACCCGCACCACCTTCGAGTTCGTCCACGACGGCCTCGGCTCCCAGTCCGCGGTGGGCGGCGGCGGGCGCTACGACGGCCTGTCGGAGATGATCGGAGGTCCCGCGCTGCCGTCCGTCGGCTGGGCGCTCGGCGTCGACCGCACGGTGCTGGCTCTTGAGGCGGAGGGCGTCGAGCTCGAACTCCCCGCCGCCACCAGCGTGTTCGCCGTTCCGCTCGGCGAGGAGGCCCGCCGGGTGCTGTTCGCGAAGGTCACCGAGCTGCGCAAGAACGGCGTGGCCGCGGACTTCGCCTACGGCGGCAAGGGCCTCAAGGCCGCGATGAAGGCGGCCAACCGCTCGGGCGCCCGGTACGCGCTGATCCTCGGCGAGCGCGACATCGAGGAGGGCGTGGTCCAGCTCAAGGACCTGGAGTCCGGCGAGCAGACGGCGGTCGGCGTGAACGAGGTCGTGGCGGAGCTCGAGTCCCGCCTCGGCTGACACGCGCGTTCCCGGGCGCCGGGTCCCCGTCCGCGGGGGCCCGGCGCCCGCGTCGTCAACCGTGCGTCCCGGGCCGCCACCCTGTCGGGCGGACCCGCACCGGACGCCTGTACGGACACCCCGCGAGGACCGGCCGAAACCCCGCACCTTCGGGCGAACACCCGTACGTTTTTATCGCGGCCCAACGGCGCGGGAAGGGGGCCGTACGGCACAATGACCCCTGCCCGAAGCAGGTCCACACTCACCAGTGACGGAATCGGCGTGATGAGCAAGACGACAGTCAGGGACGTCGACATGGAGCCAGAACCCTCCGCCTCGCAGCAGCGAGCCGCGGCAGCGCCCCGCACCGAGGGCGCGAGCCGTGCGTTCGCCCTGCTCCTGGTGATCACCGGCGCGGCCGGCGTGCTCGCCGCCTGGGTGATCACGCTCGACAAGTTCAAGCTGCTCGAGGCCAAGGTCAAGGGCGAGACGTTCGTCCCCGGGTGCAGCCTCAACCCCGTCGTCTCCTGCGGCAGCGTCATGGAGAGCGACCAGGCGTCCGTCTTCGGCTTCCCCAACCCGATGCTCGGCCTGGTCACCTACGGCATCGTCGTCTGCGTCGGCATGAGCCTGCTCACCCGGGCCCGCTTCCCCCGCTGGTACTGGCTCATCTTCAACGCGGGCACCCTCTTCGGCGTCTGCTTCTGCGCCTGGCTGATGTTCCAGTCCCTGTACCGGATCAACGCCCTGTGCCTGTGGTGCTGCCTCGCCTGGGCCGCCACGATCATCATGTTCTGGTACGTGACGTCCTTCAACGTCCGCAAGGGCTTCCTGCCCGCGCCCTCCTGGCTCAAGAGCTTCTTCGGCGAGTTCACCTGGGTCCTGCCCGTGCTGCACATCGGCATCATCGGCATGCTGATCCTGACCCGCTGGTGGGACTTCTGGACCAGCTGACCGCCCGCCCCGGGCTGTCGGCGCGGTGCTTTAGGGTTTCAGCGTGGAGCCCGACCTGTTCACCGCCGCAGCAGAAGAACGCCAGGAGAAGGACCCGACCGGCAGCCCCCTGGCGGTCCGGATGCGCCCGCGCACCCTCGACGAGGTGGTGGGCCAGCAGCACCTGCTGAAGCCGGGCTCGCCCCTGCGCAGACTGGTCGGCGAGGGCTCCTCGGGCCCCGCGGGACCCTCCTCGGTGATCCTCTGGGGCCCGCCCGGCACGGGCAAGACGACCCTCGCCTACGTGGTCTCCAAGGCCACCAACAAGCGCTTCGTGGAGCTGTCCGCGATCACCGCGGGCGTCAAGGAGGTCCGCGCGGTCATCGACGGCGCCCGCCGCGCCTCCGGCGGGTACGGCCAGGAGACGGTCCTCTTCCTCGACGAGATCCACCGCTTCAGCAAGGCCCAGCAGGACTCCCTGCTCCCCGCCGTGGAGAACCGCTGGGTCACGCTCATCGCCGCGACCACCGAGAACCCCTACTTCTCGGTCATCTCCCCGCTGCTCTCCCGCTCCCTCCTCCTCACCCTCGAGCCGCTCACCGACGACGACGTCCGTGACCTGCTGAAGCGCGCGCTCACCGACGAGCGGGGCCTGGGGGGCGCCGTCACCCTCCCCGACGACACCGCCGCCCACCTGCTGCGCATCGCCGGCGGTGACGCCCGCCGCGCGCTCACCGCCCTGGAGGCCGCCGCCGGCGCCGCCCTGGACAAGGGCGAGTCCGAGGTGAGCCTGGCGACGCTGGAGGAGACCGTCGACCGCGCCGCCGTGAAGTACGACCGCGACGGCGACCAGCACTACGACGTCGCCAGCGCCCTGATCAAGTCCATCCGCGGCTCCGACGTGGACGCCGCGCTGCACTACCTGGCGCGCATGATCGAGGCCGGCGAGGACCCCCGCTTCATCGCCCGCCGGCTGATGATCTCCGCCAGCGAGGACATCGGCCTCGCCGACCCGAACGCGCTGCCCATCGCCGTCGCCGCCGCCCAGGCCGTCGCCATGATCGGCTTCCCCGAGGCCGCCCTCACCCTCAGCCACGCCACCATCGCCCTCGCGCTGGCCCCCAAGTCCAACGCCGCCACCACCGCGATCGGCGCCGCCCTGGAGGACGTACGCAAGGGACTGGCCGGTCCCGTGCCGCCGCATCTGCGTGACAGCCACTACAAGGGCGCGGGCAAGCTCGGGCACGGCAAGGGCTACACCTACCCGCACGACCTGCCCGAGGGCATCGCCGAGCAGCAGTACGCCCCGGACGCCCTCAAGGACCGCGAGTACTACGAGCCCACCCGGCACGGCGCCGAGGCGCGGTACGCGGACGCCGTGGAGTGGACCAGGAAGCACCTCGGTCGCAAGCGGTCCTGAGCACCCTGTAGAATCACGCGAAGTGCTGTGTCCCGTGTCCGGCTCCGGTCGGCGCCTCAGGCGGGACGACCAGCCGGATCCTTCGATCCAGGAGCGTCGCGCACCGTCGTAGGTGTCGCGGGCAGCCCACCACCACCCGTAAGTCCCGGGACCGGTCGGTGGGCCGTTCGTGTGCTGCACGTATGTGCCCAGTCCAGGGAGCGGCTGCCTGGCTCGTCCCTCGCGGACCTGCCGGGATTCCCGAACTGCGGATGCGACCTCCCGTAACCCTGAGGCAGCCGAAACAGGAAAAGGAAAAGAAGTGGCGAACCAGTCCCGCCCCAAGGTCAAGAAGTCGCGTGCCCTCGGTATCGCGCTGACCCCGAAGGCCGTCAAGTACTTCGAGGCCCGCCCCTACCCGCCGGGCGAGCACGGCCGTGGCCGCAAGCAGAACTCGGACTACAAGGTCCGTCTGCTGGAGAAGCAGCGTCTGCGCGCGCAGTACGACATCTCCGAGCGCCAGCTGGTCCGTGCCTACGAGCGCGCCGCCAAGACCTCGATGAAGACGGGTGAGGCCCTCGTCATCGAGCTCGAGCGCCGCCTCGACGCGCTGGTCCTGCGTTCGGGCATCGCCCGCACGATCTACCAGGCCCGCCAGATGGTCACCCACGGCCACATCCAGGTGAACGGCAAGAAGGTCGACAAGCCCTCCTTCCGTGTCCGCCCGGACGACGTCGTGGAGGTCCGCGAGCGCAGCAAGGAGAAGACCCTCTTCACGATCGCCCGTGAGGGTGGCTTCGCCCCCGACGGTGAGATCCCGCGCTACCTCCAGGTGAACCTCAAGGGCCTGGCGTTCCGCCTGGACCGTGACCCGAACCGCAAGGAGATCCCGGTGATCTGCGACGAGCAGCTCGTCGTCGAGTACTACGCCCGCTGATCCGGCAGGCACGCGGTATCCCGAGCCCGTCGTCCTCCCGCCCTCCGGGGCGGGAAGGCGGCGGGCTCGTCCGCGCCCCGGAGCCTTCCGCCCCGGACCGACGCCGTGGCGCAGGGTAATCCGGTACGGAGACCCGTCACCGGCGCGATAGGCTCGGTCACACGACTTTCTCGATGTTCAGGCGCGTTTCAAGGGAGCGGGTGCACACAGTGTCCGGTGGCGAGGTGGCCGGAATCCTGGTGGCGGTCTTCTGGGCGATCCTGGTCTCCTTCCTCGCCGTCGCACTGGCGAGGCTGGCCCAGACGCTCCGGGCGACCACCAAGCTGGTGGCGGACGTGACCGACCAGGCCGTCCCCCTGCTGGCGGACGCCTCCACGGCGGTGCGCTCCGCGCAGACCCAGATCGAACGGGTCGACGCGATCGCCTCCGACGTCCAGGAGGTCACCTCCAACGCCTCCGCGCTGTCCACCACCGTGGCCTCCACCTTCGGCGGCCCGCTGGTCAAGGTCGCCGCCTTCGGCTACGGCGTGCGCCGGGCCCTCGGCGGCCGCAAGGAGGACGCGCCGGCCAGGACACGGCGCGACGTGATCGTCGGCCGCACCGTCCCGGGCGCACGGCGCGACAAGCGGACCCGGGGAAAGAAGGACTGACCCGACGATGTTCCGCCGAACGTTCTGGTTCACCACCGGCGTCGCCGCCGGCGTCTGGGCCACCACCAAGGTCAACCGCAAGCTCAAGCAGCTCACCCCCGAGCATCTCGCGGTCGCCGCGGCCCACAAGGCGATCGAGGCCGGCGGCCGGCTCAAGGACCGCGCGGTGGACTTCGCCCTCGAGGTCCGCGACCACATGGACCGGCGCGAGGCCGAACTCGGCGACGCGCTCGGCATCAACGCCCCCGTCGACCGCGAACTGCCCGCGCCCCGCGGCTACGCCGTGATCGAGAACCGCAACAGCCCCCCGTACGTCGAGGGCCCGAAGAAGTCGACGTACCCGACGTACCCGTACAACCGGAATGAGGACCACTGATGGAGTCGGCCGAGATCCGCCGCCGCTGGCTGAGCTTCTTCGAGGAGCGCGGGCACACCGTCGTCCCGTCGGCGTCGCTCATCGCGGACGACCCGACTCTGCTCCTCGTCCCGGCCGGCATGGTGCCCTTCAAGCCCTACTTCCTCGGTGAGGTCAAGCCGCCCTTCGACCGCGCCACCAGCGTGCAGAAGTGCGTGCGCACCCCCGACATCGAAGAGGTCGGCAAGACCACCCGCCACGGCACGTTCTTCCAGATGTGCGGCAACTTCTCCTTCGGCGACTACTTCAAGGAGGGCGCCGTCAAGCTCGCCTGGGAGCTGCTCACCACCCCCCAGGACAAGGGCGGTTACGGCCTCGAGCCGGAGAAGCTGTGGATCACCGTCTACCAGGACGACGACGAGGCCGAGCGCATCTGGCACGAGGTCGTCGGCGTGCCCAAGGAGCGCATCCAGCGCCTGGGCAAGAAGGACAACTTCTGGTCCATGGGCGTCCCCGGCCCCTGCGGACCCTGCTCCGAGATCAACTACGACCGCGGCCCCGAGTTCGGCCCCGAGGGCGGCCCCGCCGTCAACGACGAGCGGTACGTGGAGATCTGGAACCTCGTCTTCATGCAGTACGAGCGGGGCGAGGGCACCGGCAAGGACGACTTCGAGATCCTCGGCGACCTGCCCAGCAAGAACATCGACACCGGCCTCGGCCTCGAGCGGCTCGCCATGATTCTGCAGGGCGTGCAGAACATGTACGAGATCGACACCTCCATGGCCGTCATCGAGAAGGCCACCGAGCTGACCGGTGTCCGCTACGGCGACGCCCACGGCTCCGACGTCTCCCTGCGTGTGGTCACCGACCACATGCGCACCGCCACCATGCTCATCGGCGACGGCGTCACCCCCGGCAACGAGGGCCGCGGCTACGTGCTGCGCCGCATCATGCGCCGCGCCATCCGCAACATGCGCCTCCTCGGCGCCACCGGCCCGGTCGTCAAGGACCTCATCGACGTCGTCATCGGCATGATGGGCCAGCAGTACCCGGAGCTGATCACCGACCGCGAGCGGATCGAGAAGGTCGCCCTCGCCGAGGAGAACGCCTTCCTCAAGACGCTGAAGGCCGGCACCAACATCCTCGACACCGCCGTGTCCGAGACCAAGGCCGCCGGCTCCCACGTGCTGCCCGGCGACAAGGCCTTCCTGCTCCACGACACCTGGGGCTTCCCCATCGACCTCACCCTGGAGATGGCCGCCGAGCAGGGCCTCTCCGTCGACGAGGACGGCTTCCGCCGCCTGATGAAGGAGCAGCGGGAGCGCGCCAAGGCCGACGCCCAGGCCAAGAAGACCGGCCACGCCGACCTCGGCGCCTACCGCGAGATCGCCGACCGGGCCGGCGCCACCGACTTCATCGGCTACACCGACACCGAGGGCGAGTCCTCGGTCGTCGGCATCCTCGTCGACGGCGTTTCCTCGCCCGCCGCCACCGAGGGCGACGAGGTCGAGATCGTCCTCGACCGCACCCCCTTCTACGCCGAGGGCGGCGGCCAGATCGGCGACACCGGTCGCATCCGCACCGACTCCGGCGCCGTGATCGAGGTCCGCGACTGCCAGAAGCCGGTCCCGGGCGTCTACGTCCACAAGGGCGTCGTCCAGGTCGGCGAGGTCACCGTCGGCGCCCGCGCCCACGCCGCCATCGACGACCGCCGGCGCAAGGCCATCGCCCGCGCCCACTCGGCCACCCACCTCACCCACCAGGCCCTGCGCGACGCCCTCGGCCCGACGGCGGCCCAGGCCGGCTCGGAGAACCAGCCCGGCCGGTTCCGCTTCGACTTCGGCTCCCCGTCCGCGGTGCCGCAGACGGTCATGCTGGACGTCGAGCAGAAGATCAACGAGGTGCTCGCCCGCGACCTCGACGTGCGCGCCGACGTCATGGGCATCGACGAGGCCAAGCGGCAGGGCGCCATCGCCGAGTTCGGCGAGAAGTACGGCGAGCGCGTCCGCGTGGTCACCATCGGCGACTTCTCCAAGGAGCTGTGCGGCGGCACCCACGTGCACAACACCGCCCAGCTGGGCCTGGTGAAGCTGCTCGGCGAGTCGTCCATCGGCTCCGGCGTGCGCCGCATCGAGGCCCTCGTCGGCGTGGACGCCTACAACTTCCTCGCCCGCGAGCACACGGTGGTCAACCAGCTCACCGAGCTGCTCAAGGGCCGCTCGGAGGAGCTGCCCGAGAAGGTCTCCGCCATGCTCGGCCGGCTGAAGGACGCCGAGAAGGAGATCGAGAAGTTCCGCGCCGAGAAGGTGCTCCAGGCCGCCGCCGGCCTCGCCGAGTCCGCCAAGGACATCAAGGGCGTCGCCGTCGTCACCGGCCAGGTCCCGGACGGCACCACCGCCGACGACCTGCGCAAGCTGGTGCTCGACGTGCGCGGCCGCATCCAGGGCGGCCGGGCCGCCGTCGTCGCCCTGTTCAGCACGGTGAACGGCAAGCCGCTCACCGTCATCGCCACCAACGAGGCCGCCCGCGAGCGCGGACTCAAGGCCGGCGACCTGGTGCGCACCGCCGCCAAGACCCTCGGCGGCGGCGGTGGCGGCAAGCCGGACGTCGCCCAGGGCGGCGGCCAGAACCCGGCCGCCGTCGGCGAGGCCGTCGACGCCGTCGAGCGTCTCGTGGCGGACACCGCCAAGTGACCGGTCCCGCGCACGAGCAGGCGGACGGCCCGGCCCTGCGCCGCGGCCGCCGCCTCGCGGTCGACGTCGGGGACGCCCGGATCGGGGTCGCCTCCTGCGACCCCGACGGGATCCTCGCCACCCCGGTCGAGACCGTCCCCGGCCGGGACGTCCCGGCCGCGCACCGCAGGCTGCGGCAGCTCGTCGAGGAGTACGAGCCCATCGAGGTCGTCGTCGGTCTCCCTCGCTCCCTCAAGGGGGGCGAGGGCCCCGCCGCCGTCAAGGTCCGCGGCTTCGCCCAGGAGCTGGCCCGTATGATCGCCCCTGTTCCGGTGCGGCTCGTGGACGAGCGGATGACCACGGTGACGGCCAGTCAGGGACTGCGCGCCTCGGGCGTGAAGTCCAAGAAGGGGCGCTCCGTCATCGACCAGGCCGCCGCTGTGATCATCCTCCAGCAGGCACTGGAATCCGAACGGGTGTCAGGCAGACCACCCGGCGAGGGCGTCGAAGTGGTCATCTGATCGCGATACGGTAACGTTCCGCGCGATGCGGGCGGTGTTCGAACAGCCCCCGCACAAAGAGAGGCGGAACGGAAGCCGTGGTCTTCAGGTGGCCGGGCTGCCGCCGCCTCGCGGCTCTAGGGGATCGATGACTGAGTATGGCCGGGGCCAAGGCTCCGAACCGTGGCATCCGGACGACCCGTTGTACGGGGACGGCGGATGGGGAGGACAGCAGGCCGCCCCGCAGGCCCAGCAGTCCTACGGCGGCCAACAACAGCAGCAGTACCCGCAGCAGCCGCAGCAGCAGTACGGCGACTGGGGCACGGGTGACCAGCACGGGTACGGCGATCAGGCGTACCCGCAGTACGACCAGTACGGTCAGCAGTACGCGCCTCAGCAGCCTCACCACCCTCAGCAGCCCCACCACCCTCAGCAGCCCGGGCACCAGCAGCAGCCCCAGCATCAGCAGCACCAGCAGCCGCAGTACGACCAGAACGGCTGGCCGACGGGCTCCTATCCCCAGGACCCCTACGCCGGCGGCCCGCAGGACCCGTACGCGCAGCAGCCCGCGCCCTACGGCGGCGAGCAGTCCGACTACTACGGCACCCCCGAGGCCTACCCGCCGCCCGAGCCCCCCGGCCG
The DNA here is from genome assembly GCF_042647945.1 of Streptomyces lusitanus. Lineage (NCBI taxonomy): Bacteria > Bacillati > Actinomycetota > Actinomycetes > Kitasatosporales > Streptomycetaceae > Streptomyces > Streptomyces lusitanus. The sequence continues at coordinate 121,964 of NZ_JBHRWL010000019.1, read as the reverse complement.
GCGGCGGCCCGAGCCGGAGCCGGAGCCCGAGCCGCAGACCGACTGGGACCCGGGGCCCGACCAGGGCGAGCACGCGTTCTTCGCGGGCGGCGACGACGAGGACGGCCGTGACGGCGAGCCGGGTGACCGGCGCGGACGCGGCGAGCGCCGGGGCGGCGGCGGCAAGGAGAAGAAGCGGCGCAGCGGACTGGCCTGTCTCGTGGTCGTCGCCGTGTTCGGCGGCGGACTGGCCGGTGTGGGCTACTTCGGCTACCAGTTCTATCAGGATCGTTTCGGCAGTGCCCCGGACTTCGCGGGGGCCGGCAACGGCGAGCAGGTCACCGTCACCATCCCCAAGGGCTCCGGCGGCTACGCCATCGGCCAGGTGCTCAAGAAGATGGGCGTGGTCAAGAGCGTCGACGCCTTCGTCGCGGCCCAGGCGGCCAACCCGGACGGCAAGAACATCCAGGACGGCGTCTACACGCTGCAGAAGGAGATGTCGGCCGCGAGCGCGGTCGAACTGATGCTCAGCCCGAAGAGCCGCGACAACCTGATCATCGCCGAGGGCAAGCGCAACGCCGCCGTCTACGAGCTGATCGACGCGCGTCTGGAGGTCGCGAAGGGCACCACGGCCAAGGTCGCCGAGACCAGGTGGAAGACCCTCGGACTGCCCGACTGGGCCGTGAACCACCCGGACGTGAAGGACCCGCTCGAAGGGTTCCTCTTCCCCTCCAGCTACGCCGTCGCCAAGGGGCAGAAGCCGGAGGACGTGCTCAAGCAGATGGTGGCTCGTGCCACCGAGAAGTACGAGGCCCTGGACTTCGAGACCAAGGCGGCGAGCCTCGGCCTGGAAGGCCCCTGGGAACTGGTGACGGTCGCCAGCCTGGTGCAGGCGGAGGGCAAGACCCACGACGACTTCCGCAAGATGTCGGAGGTCGTCTACAACCGGCTGAAGCCGACCAACACCGAGACCAACCAGAAGCTTCAGTTCGACTCGACCTTCAACTACCTCCTGGGCCAGAGCGAGATCGACATCTCCGAGTCGGAGATCAACAGCAACCCCGACCCGTACAACACCTACACCAACAAGGGCCTGCCGCCCGGACCGATCGGCAACCCTGGCGACGAGGCGCTCCAGGCCGCGCTGAAGCCGACCCGGGACGGCTGGATGTACTTCGTGGCCACCGACGGCATGGACAAGACCGAGTTCGCCAAGACCATCGCGGAGCACCAGAAGCTCGTCGACAAGTTCAACGCGTCGAGGGGCGACTGATGCCGGGCGCCCGCCGTGCCGCCGTGCTCGGCTCCCCGATCGCCCACTCCCTCTCCCCGGTGCTGCATCGGGCCGCCTACGCCGAGCTGGGCCTTCGGGGCTGGACCTACGACCGTTTCGAGATCGACGAGAAGGCGCTGCCCGGCTTCTTCGGGACCCTCGGCCCGGAGTGGGCGGGGCTGTCGCTGACCATGCCGCTGAAGCGGGCCGTCATCCCGCTGCTCGACGCCGTCAGCGAGACCGCGGCCTCGGTCGACGCGGTCAACACCGTCGTCTGCGCCGAGGACGGCCGCCGCACCGGCGACAACACCGACATCCCCGGCATGGTCGCGGCCCTGCACGAGCACGGCATCGACAAGGTGGACACCGCCGCGATCCTCGGCGCCGGCGCCACCGCCTCCTCCGCGCTGGCCGCGCTGTCCCGCGTCTGCACCGGCGAGATCGTCGTCCACGTGCGCAGCAAGGCCCGGGCCGACGAGATGCGGCAGTGGGCGGAACGCCTCGACGTCACCGTGCGGATCGCGGCCTGGGACGACGCCGCGGAGGCCCTGCGCGCCCCGCTGGTCGTCAGCACCACCCCGGCCGGAGTCACCGACTCCCTCGCCCACGCCGTGCCCGAGCGCCCGGCCGCCCTCTTCGACGTGCTGTACGACCCGTGGCCGACCGTCCTCGCGGCCCGCTGGTCCGCGTACGGCGGTGCCGTGGTCGGCGGTCTCGACCTGCTGGTGCACCAGGCGGTGCTCCAGGTGGAGCAGATGACCGGCCGGTCCCCGGCCCCGCTGGAGGCCATGCGGCGCGCGGGCGAACAGGCCCTGGCCGCCCGGTAGGATCCCTGCTCGTTCCGCAGGGGGCGGAACGTCGAGGGAGGGGACCCTTTTCATGTCCGCAGGCGTGCCGCTGGCGTCCTGGAAGACGCAAGTGTTCGAGTCGCTGCTGGGCTTTCTGCCCGACTGGGTGCAGATCACCGTACTGGCGCTGGTGGTGCTCGGCTTCCTGACGGCCTGGACGCTCAAGCTGAAGCGCAGGATCGCCGCCCGCCGCGCCCGGCGCACGGGGGCGCCCGTCCCGTCCGGGCCGAGCGGCGCCGATTTCCTCGGCCCGTACGCGCCGGGAAACCAGGGCGGTGACGCCGCCCGTTCGGGCGCCCGGGAGCCGAGCGGCGCCGACTTCCTCGGCCCGTACGCCCCGCGCCGTGAGGGCGGCGACCGGGCCTGAATCCCGTGCCCGACCGGTGATCCCGGCCGTCCGTCAGGTGGACCGGCGGCCGGATGCCGTGCCCGGCGTGGGAGGATCGAAGGACGGCGGACCGGGACCCGCGCACCCCGTCCCGCCGCGCGCGTACGCGAACAGGAGCGTGCGCGGGGGAGTACCAGGGCGCGAACACGGAGGAGCACCGTTGAGCAGGTTGCGCTGGCTGACCGCGGGGGAGTCCCACGGTCCCGCACTCGTCGCGACGCTGGAGGGCCTTCCCGCCGGCGTGCCGATCACCACGGACATGGTGGCGGACCACCTGGCGAGGCGGCGGCTCGGCTACGGTCGCGGTGCCCGGATGAAGTTCGAGCGGGACGAGGTCACGTTCCTGGGCGGCGTCCGGCACGGACTCACCCTGGGCTCCCCGGTCGCGGTCATGGTGGGCAACACCGAGTGGCCGAAGTGGGAGCAGGTCATGGCGGCCGACCCGGTCGACCCGGAGGTGCTGGCCGGCCTCGCGCGCAACGCGCCGCTGACCCGCCCGCGTCCCGGCCACGCCGACCTGGCCGGCATGCAGAAGTACGGCTTCGACGAGGCCCGTCCGATCCTGGAGCGCGCCTCCGCCCGTGAGACCGCCGCCCGGGTGGCGCTCGGCGCGGTGGCCCGGTCTTACCTGAAGGAGACGGCCGGCGTCGAGATCGTCTCCCACGTCGTCGAGCTGTGCTCGGTGAAGGCGCCGCAGGGCGTGTACCCGACGCCGGCGGACGTGGAGAAGCTGGACGCCGACCCGCTGCGCTGCCTGGACGCGGACACGTCGAAGGCGATGGTCGCCGAGGTCGACCAGGCGCACAAGGACGGCGACACCCTCGGCGGCGTCGTCGAGGTGCTGGCCTACGGCGTCCCCGTGGGCCTCGGCTCGCACGTGCACTGGGACCGCAAGCTGGACGCCCGGCTGGCCGGCGCCCTCATGGGCATCCAGGCCATCAAGGGTGTCGAGATCGGCGACGGCTTCGAACTGGCCCGGGTCCCCGGCTCCAAGGCGCACGACGAGATCGTCGGCACCCCCGAGGGCATCAAGCGGGTCTCCGGCCGGGCCGGCGGCACCGAGGGCGGCCTGTCCACCGGCGAGCTGCTGCGCGTCCGCGCGGCGATGAAGCCGATCGCCACCGTGCCCCGCGCCCTGAGGACGGTGGACGTCACCACCGGCGAGCCGGCGCAGGCCCACCACCAGCGCTCCGACGTCTCCGCCGTCCCGGCGGCCGGCATCGTCGCCGAGGCCATGGTCGCCCTGGTGCTGGCGGACGCGGTGGCGGAGAAGTTCGGCGGCGACAGCGTCACCGAGACCCGCCGCAACGTCACCTCGTACCTCGACCACCTGGCGATCCGGTGAGCCCGCGGATCGTCCTGACCGGCCCGATGGGCGTGGGCAAGTCCACCGTCGGGCAGCTCCTCGCCGGCCGGCTCGGCGTCGGCTTCCGGGACACCGACGACGACATCGTCGCCGCCGAGGGCCGCGCCATCTCCGACATCTTCGTGGAGGACGGCGAGCCCGCCTTCCGCGCCCTGGAGAAGGAGGCCGTGCGGCGGGCGCTCGCCGAGCACGACGGCGTCCTCGCCCTGGGCGGCGGCGCGATCCTGGACCCGGACACCCGGGCGCTGCTCGCCGGTGAGCGGGTCGTCCACCTGTCGATGGACGTCGAGGAGGCGGTGCGCCGCACCGGACTCGGCGCCGCCCGCCCGCTCCTCGCGGTCAACCCGCGCAAGCAGTGGCGCGAGCTGATGGAGGCCCGCCGCCACCTGTACGAGGAGGTCGCCACGGCCGTCGTGCCGACCGACGGCCGCACGCCCGACGAGGTCACCGAGGCGGTCCTGGACGCACTGGAGCTGAAGGAAGCATGAGCAACGAGGCAGTGACCCGCATCCACGTCGAGGGCACCGCGGGCACCGAGCCCTACGACGTCCTGGTCGGCCGGCAGCTGCTCGGCGAACTCCCCGGGCTGATCGGCGACAAGGCCCAGCGGGTGGCGATCGTCCATCCGGAGGCCCTCGCCGAGACCGGGGACGCGCTCCGCGCCGACCTGGCCGGGCAGGGGTACGAGGCCGTCGCCATCCAGGTGCCGAACGCGGAGGAGGCCAAGACCGCCGAGGTCGCCGCCTACTGCTGGAAGGCGCTCGGCCAGTCCGGCTTCACCCGCACCGACGTCGTCGTCGGCGTCGGCGGCGGCGCCACCACCGACCTCGCCGGGTTCGTCGCGGCGACCTGGCTGCGGGGCGTGCGCTGGATCGCCGTGCCGACCACCGTGCTGGGCATGGTCGACGCGGCCGTGGGCGGCAAGACGGGCATCAACACCGCCGAGGGCAAGAACCTCGTCGGCTCCTTCCACCCGCCCGCCGGCGTCCTGTGCGACCTCGCCGCCCTCGACTCCCTCCCGGTCCACGACTACGTCTCGGGGCTCGCCGAGGTCATCAAGGCCGGCTTCATCGCCGACCCGGTGATCCTCGACCTGATCGAGTCCGACCCCGAGGCCGCCCGCACCCCGGCCGGACCGCACACCGCCGAGCTGATCGAACGCTCGATCCGGGTGAAGGCCGACGTGGTCTCCAGCGACCTCAAGGAGTCCGGCCTCCGCGAGATCCTCAACTACGGCCACACCCTCGGCCACGCCATCGAGAAGAACGAGCGGTACAAGTGGCGCCACGGCGCCGCCGTCGCCGTCGGCATGCACTTCGCCGCCGAACTGGGCCGGCTGGCCGGCCGCCTGGACGACGCCACCGCCGACCGCCACCGCACCGTCCTCGAGGCCGTCGGGCTCCCGCTGCACTACCGCCACGACCAGTGGCCCAAGCTGGTGGAGAACATGAAGGTCGACAAGAAGTCCCGCGGCAACCTGCTGCGCTTCGTCGTCCTCGACGGGCTCGCCAAGCCCACCGTGCTGGAGGGCCCCGACCCGGCCGTCCTGCTCGCCGCCTACGGCGAGGTCGGGCAGTAGCGGCCGCCTGACGGGCACTCATCACCGCCCCCGGCCGTTCACAGACCGACGGCAGGGGGCGGTACTGTTCGGTAACGCGGGGACGGCCCCCGCTGTCAGTGACCCATTGCCTGTACGAGACGGAGTGGCACCGGATGCAGCACGCAGTGGGTTCTCCGCTGCCGCCGCCCCACCAGCCGGGGCACGGACCGGCCGCCGGCTGGTCACCGGCCGCGCACCACCCAGGTCAGCACCCGCAGGGCCCCGCGGCCCCGATGCCCGCCCAGCCCCCCGGCTACCCGGCGCCCCCGCCCCAGGCGGGCCCCCAGCACGCCTCCATGCCCCCGCCGCCGGACACCACCGGCCATGTCACGCTGCCGCCCGGCGGCCCGGTCGGCGTGCCGAGCCCGCCGCAGGCCCCGGCGACCCCCGACCCGGGCGCGACGACCCTCGCCGTGCTGCTCATCGGCCCCGCGGGCGCCGGCAAGACGAGCGTGGCCAAGTACTGGGCGGACCACCGCCGGGTGCCCACCGCGCACATCAGCCTGGACGACGTCCGCGAATGGGTCCGCTCCGGCTTCGCCGACCCGCAGACCGGCTGGAACGACAACTCCGAGGCCCAGTACCGGCTGGCCCGCCGCACCTGCGGCTTCGCCGCCCGCAACTTCCTCGCCAACGGCATCTCCTGCATCCTCGACGACGCGGTCTTCCCCGACCGTCCGGTGGTCGGCCTCGGCGGCTGGAAGCGGCACGTCGGCCCCGGCCTGCTGCCCGTCGTCCTCCTGCCCGGCCTGGACGTCGTCCTGGAGCGCAACGCGGAGCGCTCCGGCAACCGCCGCCTCAGCGACGAGGAGGTGGCCCGCATCCACGGCCGCATGGCCGGCTGGTACGGCTCGGGGCTGCCGATCATCGACAACTCCCAGCTGGACGTGCCCGAGACGGCCCGCGTCCTCGACGACGTCCTCACCCGGGCGATAGCCAGCCCGCCGAAGTGGTGAGCCCCGCCTGCTGAGGACGCGGGCCCCGGCGCCGGGCGGCCGGGCCCCCGGTCGGCCCCGCTCGACCGGCGACATCCCGCCGCCGCTCCTAGGCTCGAACCATGTCTGAGGTCTACGCGGTCCGCCGGACGCGCCTCCGGGAACGCTGCAACGCGAGCGGCAGCACCGCCGCGCTGGTGTCCCGGCCCGCCAACGTCCGCTACCTGTCCGGCGCCGCCCCCGAGAACGCCGTGCTGCTGCTCGGCAGGACCGAGGACGTACTGGTGTGCGCGGAGCCCCCGGACGACCGCGTCCCGCACCACCGCCCCGACGAGGCCCTGCGCCTGCACGTCATGACCGGCATCGGCGGCGACCCCGCCGTGGAGGCCGCCGCCCTCGCCGTCGCCCAGGGCGTCGACGCCCTCGCCGTCGAGGAGCACCACCTCACCGTCACCCGGCACCGCGCGCTGCGGGACGCCGCCCCCCGGGTGCGCCTCACCGGCGTCGGCGGCGCCGTCGAACAGCTGCGCGTGGTCAAGGACGAGGAGGAGATCTCCTGCCTCCGCATCGGCGCGGAGATCGCCGACCAGGCCCTGGGCGAACTCCTGGAGTCCATCCTGGTCGGCCGCACCGAACGCCATCTCGCCCTGGAGCTGGAGCGCCGCCTGGTCGACCACGGCGCCGACGGCCCTGCCTTCCCCACCTCCGTCGCGACCGGACCCAACGCCGGCCGCCCCGGCCACCGCCCCACCGACCGGCGGGTGGAGGAGGGCGACTTCCTCTCCGTCTGTCTCGGCGCCACCTACCGCGGCTACCGCTGCGAGATCGGCCGCACCTTCGTCATCGGCACCGCCCCGGCCGACTGGCAGATCGAGCTGTACGACCTGGTGTTCTCCGCCCAGCGCGCGGGACGCGAGTCCCTCGTGCCCGGCGCCGCATGCCGTGACGTGGACCGTGCGGCGCGCCAGGTGCTGGACTCCGCCGGGTACGCGGAGGCGCTTCCCGTCCTCACAGGTCACGGCGTCGGACTGGAAATCGACGAGGACCCTCAATTGACCCCGGCGGCCATGGGTAAACTGGACGCTTGCGTGCCGGTCACCGTCGAGCCGGGGGTGCACCTCCCCGGCCGGGGCGGAGTCCGGATCGATGACACGCTCGTCGTACGCCCCGAGGCGGACGGCGGACCCGAGCTACTCACCATCACGACCAAGGAGCTGCTCGCGCTCTGACCTCGCGCAGTGCGCCTGCCTTCGCCCCGGCCGTCGTCCACGTCAGTCCAGTCCAGGAGATTCCGCAACCGTGGCTTCCACGAACGACCTCAAGAACGGCATGGTGCTCAAGCTCGAAGGCGGCCAGCTCTGGTCCGTCGTCGAGTTCCAGCACGTCAAGCCCGGCAAGGGCCCGGCCTTCGTGCGCACCAAGCTCAAGAACGTGCTCTCCGGCAAGGTCGTCGACAAGACCTTCAACGCCGGCGTCAAGGTCGAAACGGCCACCGTCGACAAGCGCGACATGCAGTTCTCCTACATGGACGGCGACTACTTCGTCTTCATGGACATGGAGACCTACGATCAGCTCATGGTCGACCGCAAGGCCGTCGGTGACGCCGCCAACTTCCTCGTCGAGGGCTTCACGGCCACCGTCGCGCAGCACGAGGGCGAGGTGCTCTTCGTCGAGCTCCCGGCCGCCGTCGAGCTGACGATCCAGGAGACCGAGCCGGGCGTCCAGGGCGACCGGTCCACCGGCGGCACCAAGCCCGCCACGCTGGAGACCGGCCACCAGATCCAGGTCCCGCTCTTCATCACCACCGGTGAGAAGATCAAGGTCGACACCCGCACCAGCGACTACCTCGGCCGGGTGAACAGCTAACCGTGGCTGCCCGCAACACGGCCCGCAAGCGCGCCTTCCAGATCATCTTCGAGGGCGACCAGCGCGGCACCGAGGTCCTGACGGTCCTCGCCGACTGGATCCGGCACTCCCGGACCGACACCCGGCAGCCGCCGGTGAGCGAGTACACGATGCAGCTCGTCGAGGGCTACGCGGAGCACGCGAAGCGGATCGACGAGCTGATCGCCCAGTACTCGGTCGGCTGGACGCTCGACCGGATGCCCGTCGTGGACCGCAGCATTCTGCGGCTCGGCGCGTACGAGCTGATCTGGGTCGACGAGACCCCGGACGCGGTCGTGCTGGACGAGATGGTGCAGCTGGCGAAGGAGTTCTCGACGGACGAGTCGCCCTCGTTCGTCAACGGCCTCCTGGGCCGCCTGAAGGAACTGAAGCCTTCGCTTCGCCGCGACGCGTAGTTTTCGCGCCTCGGCGCCCACGCGCCGCAGGGGTGCGCCCGGAGAGGCGGCTGCGGGCCGGTCGTGGCCGGTCGCGCAGTTCCCCGCGCCCCTGGGGTGCTGGACCCACCGCGTGCCGACGTGCTCGCACAAAACCGCCGGGGTGCCG